>JBDHZB010000008.1:0-58915 GCA_039811645.1 Bacteroidia bacterium
CATAACGCGTTACACCTCCTCCCTCAGTTCCGAACCACAGGTTGCCCACTCCGTCTTCTAAAATACTCCAAACTACATTATTTCCCAAGCCCTGAGCCGTGGTATAATTCGTAAAACTCTTCCCGTCATAACGCGATACACCTCCACCATTAGTTCCGAACCACAGGTTACCCTCTACATCTTCTAAAATACTAAAAACAGTGTTATTTTCCAAGCCCTGAGCAGTGGTATAATTCATAAAACTCTTGCCGTCGTAACACGATACGCCTCCACCATATGTCCCAAACCACAGATTACCCTCTTTGTCTTCTAAAATACTCCTAATAGTGTTATTTCCCAAGCCCTGAGTTGTGGTATAATTCGTAAAACTCTTCCCATCATAACGCGACACACCTCCGCCATATGTCCCAAACCACAGATTACCCTCTTTATCTTCTAAAATACTATAAACAGTATTATTTCCCAAGCCCTGAGCCATGGTATAATTTGTAAAACTCTTCCCGTCATAACGCGTTACACCTCCGCCATTAGTCCCGAACCATAGATTACCATATTTATCCATAGCTGAGCAAAGTACAGCATCGAGAACAAGGCCATCATCAGCAGTGTAGGTAGTAATGTTGGGGATACCTTGGGGAGAGTTTAAAGGTAAGTTTGTAATACTTGGCTTACCGGCAGGTACTTTTTTAGGAGCAGGCATTTGGCTAAGCTGTATAACAACGGGTGGTTTTATGGTGTCTTTGCCAGGAGTTAGTACGATAGGAGCAATTGTTGTTTCATTTATAGCACTCGTTGTTTCTGCATTATCAATTGTTTGCTGCTTGCAAGAAAGTAAAGCAATAAATATTATTAATAAATAAACTCTTTTCATTTTATTGTACAATAATACTTTTTTATTGGTTGTTTTGCAATAAAAACTTATCAAACTCTTACACCTATTACAGTTACATCATCGGTTTGGGTGGCATTAAGGTAAAAGTAATGTCTTTCAATTACTCTATCAATTTTAAAAACTCAGCCTCGTTTATTATTTTAATATTAAGATCTGTTGCTTTTTTAATTTTTTCATTTCCAGGATCCTCTCCTGCTAATACAAACGATGTTTTTTTACTAACAGATGAGGTGCTTTTTCCTCCATTTTTTTCAATAACTTCTTTAATACTGTCTCGTGTAAATTGAGATAAAGTGCCTGTTACAACAATCGTTAAGCCTTTTAATTTTTCAGATACTTTAAAATCTTCTTTTAGTGAAAGGGTTAACCCATGCTTATTTAGTTGTTCTATAATCTGAATGTTCTCATTTTTAGAAAAATAGTTCATAATAGATTCTGCAATGGTTTCACCAACATCTTCTATTTCCATTAATTGTTCTTTATTCATAGACAGCAGCGCTTCTATGCTTCCTGTCTTTCTTGCAATTTTTTTTGCAATGGTTTCACCAACATGCCTGATACCCAAGCCAAAAAGTAACCGTTCAAATGATTTATGTTTGCTTTGCTCTATTCCTGCAATAATATTCTGTGCTGATTTTTCTCCCATTCTTTCAAGAGGAATAATTTGCTCTGCTTTTAGCTTGTATAAGTCTGCTATGTTTTTTATTAAATGATTTTGATATAACAACTCTATGGTTTCATCTCCTAAGCTCTGAATATCCATTGCTTTGCGAGAAACAAAATGAATAATTTTGCCAATAATCTGTGGGTGACAACCAAATTCATTCGGGCAGAAATAGGCCGCTTCATTTTCATTTCTTTTTAATAATGTATTGCATTCGGGGCAATGTGTAATAAATTCTATTTTTTGTGCATGAGGTGTTCTTTGTGCAATATCTACATCTACTATTTTTGGAATAATTTCTCCGCCCTTTTCTATAATCACATAATCGTGGTTGTGCAAATCTAATTTAGCAATAATATCAGCATTATGTAAAGACGCGCGCTTTACCGTAGTACCCGCCAAAAACACAGGCTCTAAATTAGCGACAGGTGTTATTACTCCCGTTCTGCCCACTTGATAAGACACGGCTTTAAGTTGTGTAGTTGCCTGTTCTGCTTTAAATTTATACGCCACTGCCCAGCGTGGAGATTTAGCAGTGCTGCCTAAATTTTTTTGCCACGCATATTTATTTACTTTAATAACTACGCCATCGGTTTCATAATCTAAATTCCATCGTTCTTTATCCCATGTTGTTAAGTATTTTTTTACTTCCTCCATTCCATAGCACAACTTACTTTTTTCATTCACCTTAAATCCCCATTCTTTCAGTTTTTCCAAAGAATCCCATTGAGTGTCAATATTTGTACTTCCAGAAACCAATTGATATAAAAAGCCGTCTAATTTTCGTTTGGCTACTTCTGAAGAGTCTTGCAGCTTCATTGTTCCGGAGGCTGCATTTCTGGGATTAGCAAAAGGCTCGTCTCCCGTTTCCTCCCTTTCTTTATTTAGTGTTTCAAATACTTTTTTGGGCATAAA
Source organism: Bacteroidia bacterium (assembly GCA_039811645.1). Taxonomy (GTDB): domain Bacteria; phylum Bacteroidota; class Bacteroidia; order B-17B0; family Aurantibacillaceae; genus BPGX01. Next base: position 2,472 of record JBDHZB010000008.1, read on the forward strand.
AATTTCTCCACGTACTTCCAATACATCAGGAGCGTTGTGTTTTAGCTTTAACGGAATAGACCGAATTGTTCTAACATTATTGGTTACTTCGTCTCCCTGCATGCCATCTCCGCGTGTAACTGCCTGCTTTAAAATCCCTTTTTCATACAACAAACTTATACTTAGTCCGTCTATTTTTAGCTCGCAGGTATATTCAATGTCTTTGTCATCAGAAACACCAAGCATGTCTTTCACCCTCTTGTCAAAATCATTTAACTCTTCTATAGAATAAGTATTTGCCAACGACAGCATAGGTACACTATGCTTTATACTTACAAAATGTTTAGTAACGGTTCCTCCAACTCTTTGCGTAGGAGAATCCGGCAGGGCTAAATCAGGGTATTGTTTTTCTAAATCTATTAACTCTTGCAGCAATTTATCAAATTCAAAATCACTGATAACAGGGCTGTCTAAAACATAATAGTTATGATTATGCTCGTTTATTTTATCAGACAATATTTTTATTTTATATTGTATGGATTCTCTGTCCATTTTTTTATGCAAAGATAAGGCAGAATATGAATGTAAAATACTTTCATTTAAAATTATTATTTTTGTGAACAATGAAGCGTATAAGATGGTGTATATTGTTGGTTTTTATATGTGGTGTATTCTCTGCACAAAACCAGTATTTATTAGCATTTAAAAGCAGTAAACAAAAGACAAAAGCAGAAATACAAAAAGAAAGATATATTGAGAAAGAAGAGCGTAAAGAGCAACGGGAGCAAAGAAAATTGAAAAGAATGGAAGAAAAAATGATACGCCAACATCACAAACGCATACAAACAAAAGCAACTTATAAAAGAATGAAAAAAAACAGAAAGAAATCAGAAAAACTCAGAGCAAATAAAAAAGAATTTTTCCTTGTAAGATGGTTTAAATACAAAAGAAAAAAAACATAATTACAATGAACAGCAACTTTTTACTAACCTTATCGCATATACCTTATGAAGGGTTCAAGACACAACTACATATTCTCTCAAACACCACAACCTGCATAGAAGATATTGAATCACTAGAAAGTGCAGCCATTCTAATTCCATATAATTATAAAAATACTATTGAGCAAGATTGTTTTACTAAAACAAATCAAAATGAAACACCGATTATTCTGCCTATTGAGAACACATTGCATTCTAAAAAAGAAATTGATGCTGCATTAAAATTACTTCACAAACCACTTCATCAAAACATTTCCATATCAACAAATTCTCTTCAAAAAGTAAGTAAGGAACAGTATATTAAAAATTTTCAAACCATTCAGAATTATCTGAAAAACGGAGATATTTACGAGATTAATTATTGTATTCCTTTTATTTTTGAGAACTTGGAAGTTGATATTTTAGACCTGTTTAATTATCTGTCAGAAAAAATGAAAGCGCCATATACGGCTTTAATGAAATATGAAGATAATTACATTTTATGTTTTTCTCCGGAAAGGTTTTTAATTAAAAATAACGATAAACTGACAACAGAACCAATTAAAGGAACTGCCAAGCGCCATATCAATAGCACAGATGATAAGCAAAGCAAAGACGAATTGTTACACTCTCTTAAAGAAAAAACAGAGAATGCCATGATTGTAGATGTAGCAAGAAATGATTTATCAAAAATTGCCGTAAAAGGCTCTGTTACTGTTGAAAAACTTTATGATATAAAATCGTATGAAACAGTGCATCAAATGGTAAGTACTATTAGCTGCAAAATAAAACCTGACACTTCATTTAAAGATATTATACATGCTACATTTCCAATGGCAAGCATGACGGGCGCTCCTAAAATACGTGCCATGCAAATTGCTGAAGAACTAGAATCAGAGCAACGAAATTTTTACAGCGGATGCATCGGTTATTGCAATAAAGAAAATTTTGATTTGGCGGTACTTATCAGAAGTATATTTTACAACGAGCATCATAAAGTATTAAAAATATGGGCAGGCAGTGCTGTTACCATATATGCCGATGCAGAAAAAGAGTACGAGGAATGCTTGCTAAAAGCAGAAAAATTAATAGAAGGTGTACTTTCTGTTGCAAAAACAACAAGTATTGTTTAGCTTTGCGGCGGGCAAGTCCCTCACGACCAGCTCCTTTCTAATCCCCCAGGTTGGGAACAAAGCAAGGGTACGATGGTTGTAGCGGTGCGATGAGGTAAGCTTGCCCTTTTTATTTTTAAATTGTTGGCTAAATCAAAAAGATTAATTTAATAAAATCTTTACAGACTCCTGACTTTTGATTTCAAATGATTTTTCAATGGTTTTAATCATTTGCTTTTGATGCTCATACCTAAATTCTATTTTGTAGTGCCCCGGCTGCAAGTAAATATTTTCAATATTAGACAAGTAATCTAAATTACAAACCCATGTTAGTTGCTTACCATCATCTAAATAAATACTACCAAAACCCTTTGCCGGCTTTGAAATAAAAATATTACCCGATGCAGGTATTTTAATTGTGTTAGTGGAACTTTGCTTTACTTCTACTTTTTTCAGGTAAATTCGTGGTAGCGTAAGTATTTCCAAATCGTATTTTCCTGTCAGATACTTTTCTGTTTTACCAAAATCCTGAACATTAATAATATCGTTATCGCCTTCTTTTTTAACCAGTGTAGTTGGAAAATAATTATTAATGCTTCCTTCTATCTGTAATTTTAAATATCCTTGTGGTGCATCAATTTTAATAGTATTGTGTTTGCCTTTTTCTATTGTAATATTCTCTTTTTTTACTTTTGGAATGGTCTGTACTTCTATATTATATGTTTTGTCGGGGTCTATAACCAATGTGTCAGGATTACCGCGTGTATTGATAGTGTGAATAAAGTTGTATAAAGGCTGACCGCTTACTGCATCATAAAAAGTCATATTAACGTCTGTTTCAGATGGTTTTTTATTAGTATCCAATAAATTGACCTGAATGGTTGTTCTGCTAAGTGCTTCTACTAAAACATTTTTAAGTACTTCATAAAAATTTGCTTCATTAGAAACATCAACGAATTTACCCATGCAACCTAAGGCATCAGCAAATTTCATATCTAAGCCTATACCAATAACAAATGGTCTGATAAAAATTCCTTTTTTTTGCAACATAACTGATACTTCACAAGGGTTGCCGTCACATTCTTCTATACCATCGGTAATAAGAATGACGATGTTTCGGCAATTGGCACGTGGTGTAAAATCTTTTTCACATTCTGCTAATGAGTATGCAATTGGCGTTGTTCCCTGTGGTTCTAATTGCTGTATTCGTTTTTTTATTTTTTCCGCATTTTGATTAACTGGGGCAAATGGAACTTCCAGCTTTGTATCTTTGCAGTTTCTGGTTGGTTGAATAAATGTAGTATGTCCATAGCATCTTAATGCTACTTCAAGATTTGGGATATTTTTAATAGAGTCCATTAAAAGTCCCATTACCTTTTTTGCCACTTGAATTTTTGGTGATGAATTCCATGACGCATACATGCTGTAAGAGTCATCGAATATAAATAGAATACGATTGATTACAGTTTGAGAATGTGCAATACTTGATATAAAGACAATGAGTATAAAAACTTTATTCCTCATTAATTTTAATAATCTCCGATAGTTTCAGGAAGTTGTGATAATGCTTGTTTGGTTTGTTCATCATTTGGTGCTTTACCATGCCACTTATGTGTGCCCATCATAAAATCCACCCCGTATCCCATTTCTGATTTATTAATCAGCACAACGGGTTTTTGTTGATTCAGCAATGTTTTACAATGGTTAATTTTATCTATTACTTGTTTGAGGTTGTTACCTTGTTCGTTTTCAACAACCATCCATCCAAAGGCTTCAAATTTTGCTTTTAGATTACCAAGTGGCATAACGTCTTCCACATCGCCATCTATTTGCCTATTGTTATAATCAATAATGGCAATGTAATTATCTACTTTTTTACCGGCAGCATACATGGCAGCTTCCCATATTTGTCCTTCTTGTAATTCTCCATCGCCATGCAAGCTAAAAATAATATTGCTTTCTTTATTTAGTTTTTTTGAAAGTGCGGCGCCTATTGCCACGCTCATACCTTGCCCTAAAGAACCTGATGCCATCCTAACACCCGGTAAATGGTCGTGTGTAGCAGGGTGTCCTTGTAACCTAGAGTTAAGTTTTCTAAAAGTTTTAAGTTCTGATATGGGGAAATAACCGCTTCTTGCAAGCACACTATAAAATAACGGACTAATATGCCCGTTGCTTAAAAAGAATATATCCTGATTTTTTCCATCCATATCAAATGGATTGGGATTATGTTTCATAATATCAAAATAAAGTGCTACCAACACCTCTACACAACCCAAAGAACCGCCGGGGTGTCCTGATTTAACAGCATTAACCATTCGGACAATATCTCTTCTTACTTGTGTGCAAAGTTTTTCCATTTGCTCAATACTTTCTTTCATAACTAAAAATATGCGGCAAAAGTGAGAAAAAATATCTGCTGTTAATACATAAAGTTATTCAAAAAACTACTGAGAAATAAACAGCAATTTCACTTTTGTGTCCTAATTAATATAAAGTAAGTATTTTAATGACGGGCTTGCGATATATCCTCAAAATGACATGCCAATTACCAAAATATCGTCAATTTGTTCTTGTTTGCCTTTCCATACTTCAAAAAAGTTATCAAGAAATTCTTTCTGCTCAGTTAATGGTTTTAAATGAATATCTTGTAAGATGCTAATAAATTTTCTCATCATTATCTTTTTGCCATTAGGTCCGCCAAACTGATCGGCGTATCCATCAGAAAATAAATACAGCATATCTCCTTTGTTTACTTTAATGTCATGCGGCGTGTATATCCTATCTTCATTAATTTGTGTACCCCCAATAGGATACTTGTTACCGTCAATTTTTTCTAATGCACCGTTCCCGCGAATAATAATAAGCGGTCTGTATGCTCCAGCCCAAGTAACTGTTTTATTCGGGTGCAAGGTAATAACCGAAGCGTCCATTCCATCGTTAGTTTGAATTTCGCTGTGCCCTTGTTTAAGTGCTTTTTGTACACCAAAATTCATTTCGCTGATTATGTGATGCGGCTCTACAATATTACTTTCTATAACAATCTGATTAAGTAAATTATTACCAATCATACTCATAAAAGCGCCCGGTACACCGTGCCCCGTGCAATCTACACATGCAATTATTGTTTGATCGTTCCGTTGTGTTACCCAATAAAAATCACCGCTTACAATATCTTTTGGTTTATATAAAATAAAAGCATTTGGTATAGCTTCTTGCACATACTTATTATCAGGCAGAATGGCTTGTTGAATTCTTTTAGCATATTCTATACTATCTAATATGTTTTTATTTTTTTCCGCAAGTTCTTTTGTTCTTTCCGATACTTTACTTTCTAATTCTTTATTGCGCTGTTTTATAAGATGTGTTCTGTATTGATTAACACCAAAAATACCGCCAAATAAAAATAGAGACATAGTTACTAAAAACCATGTGGTTTTCCATATAGGAGGAATTACTTTAATGTAAATATATTGTGGAGATTTATTCCAAATACCATCGTGATTGGTAGCATTAATCAACAGCTTGTAGGTTCCGCCCGGCAATGAGTTATATGACACATATCGAACATTAGTAGGTTCTGACCACTCATCATCATATCCTTCCAATTTATATCTGTAAAGTGTATTGTATGGAGAAGCAATATTAATGGCTGTTACTTCAAACTGAATATAATTTTGCTTCCAATCCACTTCATAATATTTTTTAAGTATTAGATTAGAATCCAAGAGCATATCCTTACCTCCTTTTTTAAATGCTGAAACATAAATCGGAATAGAATCATAGTTTGGTTTAATTTTTATAGGATTAAAAGCGTCAATACCGTTAATACCGCCAAACAATAGATATCCGTTTTTTAGATGGCAATTTGCACCTTGAATATATTCATAATTTGCCAAGCCATCTACTATAGAGTAATTAAAAAATATTTTTTGGTCGGGATTATCAATATTTCTTAATGCCATTTTTGTAATTCCCTTGGTTGTATTAAGCCACAGGTTATTATCTTTATCTAAGTAAACAGCTAAAATAATATTACTGATTAAGCCATCGTTTTCAAAGAAGAAGTGAGATTTTTTTTCTTTTCTGTTATATATGGTTAGTCCGTTGTCTGTTGCCAAGTAAATGGTATTTTCATTTGCTATAATCTTATACACTGTATTATTAGAAAGCAATCCATTTTCAAGCGTCATGTGATTCAGCACTTTGTTATCACTCACCTCCACCAGTCCATTACCATCTGTACAAACAAAAATATTGTTTTGATCTTGTATCATACAGGGAATTGTATAATTACCAAAACTCTTATCTTTAATATATTTATTAGTCTTAACATTATATTTCCAAACACCATTTTGAATGGTTCCAATCCACAATGTATCTTTATCCAACAACAAAGATAGCGCATCCGATATGGGGATGTTAATTTTTTTTGTTTGATTAGTTACAACATCTAACTGATATAGCCCACCGCCCCACGTCCCAACAAATACCTTATCTTTTTGATGCCCCTCTACTAATGAAAGAACAGTAGTTGATAGAAAAGAATGGCTATAATCTTTTTCAATGGTTGTATTTATAAGATTGTATAAAAATAGTTTTTGATTGCCACCAATCCATACTTTTCCTGTTGCGTTTTCTTTTAATAAAAAAATCTCAGTAAATAACTTATTGTTCTCCATAGGAATAATACTATTGAATTTTTTTACTGAATATGGGGCGAAGAAAGCCCCGTTTTCAAACGTACCAATCCATAAGTTATTATCTATACTAAAAACAGCGGAAACCTTAGAGCTTTCTGCTTTTGAAATACTTGGCAGTGAAAAATTTTCACAATTGGCTGTAATGGGATTGTATTTTAAAACTCCTCTTGTTGTTCCAATAAATATGCTATTATCAAGTGTAGCAATAGATTGAATAGATGTAACAGCAATATAATTTGTACTGCTTTTATCATTGATTTTTTTAGCGACCACAGGTTCATCTATCAGTTCTAGTGTTTTTGCATCTATACGCACCATACCGTAGGCCTCAATACCAAGATAAATACTATATCCGTATTGGCAGATTGCAGTAATTACCTCTTTATTTTTCATATTACCTTCTAAAATAGGAATATACTGAGCAGAATGGGTTGTTACATTTATTTTAAATAACCCCTTACTTTTATCGGTTAATAAAAGGTTCTCATTATTAATAAAAAGTTTTGATCCATCTAAATACGGCAATTCCGGTATATTAAATTGATGTATTGTGTTGCTATTAAAAGAGTAATCAAATAATCCATTGTATGCGGCTATAATTAATCTGTCTTTTAAAACTAACAACGCATTGATGGGCTGTTCATTAATTGCCTTATTAATAATGGGGTTACTATAAAACTTTCCTTTAGCCTGATTATAAAAACCAATCCCCTTATCTGAGCCTAAAATCAAAATATTGTTCCATTCCTGAATGCATTTGATGTTAGAAGATGGTATAGACGCAGAATCTTTTGGATGGTGCTTAAATACAGTGAATTTATATCCGTCAAATTTAGCAAGTCCCTCTTGTGTTGCTATCCAATAAAAGCCATATCTGTCTTTTGTAATATAGTTTATACAATTTGTGGGTAGTCCGTTATTGGAATTAAAATTAATAATATTATTCTGCTGTGCATTTAAATTAGATACTATAAATAATATCAATAAATATTGTATTAGTCTAACCATTGAATTAGAATTACGACAAAACTACGCATTTTCCTTTTAACTAAAGGTATAATCTTATAGGGTGGCTACACTGCCTAATCCCTCTCTTATTACAGTAATTGCGTAGTACAATCCAATACGGTAGAAGGCAATATATTCCCATATCCACCATCTATAATTAGCTTTAACATAAACAACTTGCATTAAGTTAGTTTAGCAAAATATTTTTTTACAGTGCCTTGTAACCGAATATAATTTATTGCGTAAAAATTATAAAACTTGTTAATTATGAACATGATTTTTATTAAAATGGAGGGAGATAAGCTCCTTTTGGAGTTTTACTAAACATGGTGTTGTGGCTGTTTTCATATTAATAATAAGGTTGGTGTTATTTGTGCAAATGCTTTGTGCAGTACAGAAGATTTATACGTACACCAAAACACAAAAATTAATGATAATATAAAAGTAAGCGAAACAATAGCAATAATGATGAGAAAAAGAGCAAAATAAAAAATTATTTATGAAAAAATTTTTAATAGTTAATTTATTGATAGGGTTACTCTATGTTTCTTTTAAAGCTAATAATAAAGATTCAGTGTCTTATCTTAAAATTCAGCATAAGTGGGTGTTTTCAGTTACTAACTCTAATTTTAATTATTTTCAATGGAATCCTTACTTTGGATATGGACCTAGTCATAAAGCATTCCCCAGCATGGTGGTTACAGATTTTAATTTTAATTATAATGTAAATTTTAAAAATATAGAAATGGGCTTATTGTATAAAGTTATTCCCAATTCATATCCTTTTGGAACAAGAGAACTTTGGTGGTTGATGTTGGGTGTAGGCAGAAAGTACCATAAACGGTGGTATTATGGATTGAAGATGGGGATGCCTTTAAGGGCTAAAGCGTCACGTCCATTACACGATAAATGCCCATATCCTGCAATTATAGGGCAAGCATGTTACCCTGAATACGAATATGGGAAATTAGGATTATTATTATTACAATTGGAATCAGAGTATAAACTATCAAATAAATCTCCTATTGCTTTGAATGTAGGAATGTCTATGTGGAATGAATGGTTTGGTGTAGGGAAAAGCTCGGTAGCATATGGTTGGCTTGTATTTAATATAGGAATTAGTTGTAGTTTATTTAAAAAACCTTCAAAATAATCAAAAATGAGAGAGCAGATAATAATATTAGTTGTATTAATACAGGTTAATATTATTCAATCACAAACCCCTTACGATCCATGGAAATTTTCTATCAATAGCAATAATGGTAAAAAAAATTGAACATTTATATTTATATTTGGATATATTATATAAAGAAAATGAGTTATTGAAAGAAAAGCTAAAAAAATTTGATGCTAAAGAGTAATAAAAAATAAAGATATTAAAATTTATAGTGATGAATACAATGAAAAAAAAACAAACTAACAGGTATTTACTGGTAGGATTTATATTGCTTAATATATTGGCAAATGCGCAAGATTCAAGCTTGGTAGAAGGTGCTCCTAATATTCCGGCATTCAAAAATATTATAAGTGTAGAGGGTAGCGGAACTGTTTACAGAGTACCCTATAAAGGTTACTTCTACAATCAAATCACAGATGAAGGAGAATTGTATAATATTAGCAGTAGTGGTATGAATGTAAATTATTACAAGAGGTTTAAGAAAAATAAAAATTGGATGTGGGGAGTGAGTATGGGGTACGAATGGGTATGGGTAAGATTTTATGATGTTGCTGCTCCATACAATACAGATAGCCATGACACTTTATATAACATACAAAAATATAATAACACTCTATTGCCATTTAAATATAATATTATAGACGGGTGTGATGTTGATAATAGGTACGTACAACAGAAAGCTATGCTGAAGTATTTTGGAATAAGAACGTTTTATTGGGAATACATTAAAATGGGATATTCATTAAAATATCAAAAAGCATGGAGTAAAAATTTTTCATTTTTATTTACAATTCAATCAGTGGGATACGCTGCAAGAGGACCTATTCGCAGACTAGACAAACTTAATAATTATATTGATTTTGATTATGCTAGCGGTACGTCGGAAGGATATGTTGATTTTGGTGGGGCTGAGCTTATAGGAATAACACCTTTAGGACCTTTAAGTTATATTTTTGAAACAATCAAGTACTATAAGAATGAAAATAATAAAGTGCCAAATGAACAGATAGTGTACTTTATCAGTGGTAAGTATAATTTTTTAAAGAGGCATACCTTAGTGTTCAATTTAAAAGTATCAAATTTATTTAACTATCGGATACCTAAAATTAATGAGTATAGACTCTATAATAACACTATGGGAATGGGAGGTCCTATAACATCAGCACCATGGCAAAGAGGTTTTTTTTATATACCTATATATCCACAGATGTATCAACAACTATCTTTCTCTATTGAATACGGTATTGAGTTTTAAAAATAATAAAAAGAAGAAAAAGCCATGAGAGTGATGTGGATATTATTAGGAATTTCTTTTTGGTATGTTTACTCTCAAACTCTTTGGCTTGGTAAACAGAGAATTAATAAAAGAAAGAGTAAAATGAAAAATTATTTTATTTATATTTTATTATTGTTGCTTGTAGGGTATGGTAATGCTCAAAATGATAAAGCATCAACACAAGGTAAGCAGGTATTATGGGGTATTGGCATAAATACACTGAATTTTCAAGCACCTGATGAGAAAATTAATACCATTGGGTGGCAAGTTGGAAGCAATGCACTCTTTAGAAATAAGTTATTATTAGAATTAAACGGCGGTATGTTATATCGTCAAAAAGAAAGTGAAAAAATAATAAATATACAATCATATTATACCGGCATACAAAAAAATATTCCTCGTTTTGAGTTTAATATTGGGTATGTCTCAAATTTTAATAAAAGATTCTTCTATAAAGTAATGTATGGTATCTCAAATATGTTCTTTGCTTCACACAATGACGCAACTTACTATACTATATATAATTACTACATAGGCTGTGGATATAGGGTATCTAATAAACTGTATCTTAATCTTGACTTGGGGTTAAGAAATTGCATACTATTTTCAGAGTGTTTAAAGGTAGGGATGAGCTATCGCTTTAATAATACAATAGAGCAATTAAGCTTAAAACCAGATTCTATTAATCGTAATAGGTTGTTACAATTTGAATTAGGAATAGGTACCGGGGGTACATTGTTCAGATTTATATATCTGTCAGATAATCTTACCAGCGCGCAAAAACAAAATACAGGAATAACAAGCGAATATCAAAACTTTATGTCATGTACAGATTTCTTTATGGATACAAGAATAAAGTTTTTGACTTTAAGAGGAATATATAGATACTATTTTCCAAGTTTTGATGGAAAGTTATACGTTGGTGGACCAACCGGCATTATGAATTACCTTTTAATTGGATTTGGCAATAAATACAAAGATAAAAAATTTTATTACGGTATATTTTTTGGAGGATTTGTTCCGGGAACAAATTATTATATGGTAAAAGCGCAGCCATCTAATATTATCATTAGTGATGGCGAACGGGTGAGAATGATTTTCGGAGAAATTGGATTAAAATTAAAATATTTTGATATAGCTTGCTATTTGTATAGACTTGGACTCCCAATAAATAGAGAGCCTGATAAGATAGGCGATAAATTAAGTGGTTACAAATACTTACCTGCTAATATCCAAAGTAGTTTTGGGTTAAAACTATCTGTTAATCTTATGAAATAATCTCCTATAAAAAGTAAGACATTATTTATTATTCATCTTGTTATCCTAAATTATAGTTTTTCACATAATAGATAAAAATATTCTTTATGTTTTTCTATAATAAATAATCTTAAAGAGTAGCTATACTTCCTAACCCCTCTCTTATTACAGTAATTGTATCTGTAGTACAATCCAATACGGTAGAGGGCAGCACGTTTCCATATCCACCATCTATAATTAAATCTACTTTATTTTTAAAATCATTATAAATTTCTTGCGAGTCTGAATAGTATTCTACGATGTCGTCTTTTGTATTAATTAAACTGGTACTTAAAATAGGTCTGCCAAGCCGACGCACAAGGTCTCTTACAATATTATTATCTGGTATGCGGATGCCCACTGTTTTACGATATTGTTTCAATACTTTTGGAACATTTTGATTGGCGTTTAATATAAAAGTATACGGTCCCGGAATAATTTTTTTAATAGTCCTAAAAACATGATTGGCAATGGGTAATACATAATCAGACATTTCAGAAATATCCGAACAAACAAATGTAAACAATGATTTTTGAAGATTTAGTTTTTTGAGTTGAGCAATTTTCTCAATACTTCTTTGATTAAATATATCGCACCCAATAGCGTAAACCGTATCTGTAGGATATATTATAATTCCTCCGCCTTTTATAATATCGGCAGCAATATCAATTTCTTTGCTCTGCGGATTATGCTCATTAATTCTAATGTACATTAATCTACCTGATCATTTAAATACGGGCTATTTGGTTTTATTTGTCCATTTTCATCTATGGTGTAGTTTGAATAACCGGTACCTAAGGTATTCTCAGATTTATCTTCTGCTTCAAAGTCTTTTTGATTTCTAAGAATAGCCGGTGTTTCTTCCATTTTTCTTAGCTTTTCGGGGTCAGAAAAATCCTGAATAATACTTTTCCTTCTGCTTTCATTAAGCTCTTTTAACTTATTGATATTTTCATCAACAGAAGACTGAATACTTTGTGATGTTGTATTCATCTTTTCCTCTATTGGCTGCATGTTGGTTGGTTTTTCTATAATTTTTACTACCGGCTCTTTGTAGATGTCTTCAATAAGTTGGTCTGTTTCTGCTGCTATATCTTTGTTATTGAAATCATCTTTATCAGTATTTTGATGTTCCATCACGACTTCTTTTTCTGACAATAGCTCTTCTGATTCTTGAATCGACTCGTTTACTACTATGTTTTCTTGTATTGTGTCTTCCGATATTTCAGAAGTACTGAGAGATTCTATGGTATAATGTCCAACAGTTGGCGCTTCTGTTACGGTTTGATTAAATAAGTTAGTATCTGATTCCGATGTTACATCTATAGAAGAAGGAGTAGTGTTGTCATCAGATTTTGTAAGGTCAATTTCCTGAATTGTTTTAGTTTGAAATTCCGGAATAGAATGGTTCTGAAAGCCTGTAGCTACAATGGTAATTGCAACGCTATCACCAAGCGATTCATCTTGTCCATAACCCGGAATTACTTCGGCAGTACCACCTGATACTTCATGAATATAGTTTGTAATTGCTTCAAATTCATCTGTGGTAATATCATCGGTACCTGTGGTAATACTTAATAATACGTGCCTTGCTCCCGTAATGTTATTATCGCTTAAAAGTGGGTGATTAATAGCATTCTTCAATGCTTCCATTGCTCTATTTTCTCCTCTTGCCGTAGCAGACCCCATTAATGCTGTACCACTATCTTTCATTACTGTCCTTACATCGTTAAAATCTACATTAATATGTAAGTGGTTAGTAATAATTTCGGCTATACTCTTAGCTGCATTAGAAACCACATCATCAGCTTTTGCAAATGCTTCACTCATTTTAAGTCCCGGGAATATTTCTTTTAGCTTTTCATTTGGTATTACAATAATGCTATCAACATGTTTCTTTAGTTCTTCTAACCCCTTTTCAGCATACTCTAGTTTTTTCTTACCTTCAAACTTAAATGGCATTGTTACAATGGCTACTGTTAGAACATCCTTATCCCTTGCAACTTCTGCAATTACCGGTGCAGCACCTGTACCCGTTCCTCCTCCAAGGCCTGCCGCAATAAATAGCATTTCTGTATTTTGATCTAATAGTCTTTTTATATCTTCTTTGGACTCAATGGCAGCCTCTCTTCCTTTATCAGGAATACATCCTGCCCCAAGCCCTTTTGTCAAGCTTCTGCCTAATTGTATTTTATTAGGAATGGGGCTTAAATTAAGATGTTGTAAATCTGTGTTGCATACAATAAAATCTACATTCTTTACATTTAAATTGTATAAATGTTTTACAGCATTGCTTCCACCACCGCCAACACCAATGACTTTAATAATAGATTCCATTGGATTCAGATTTTGAGGTATTTCAAATTGACTCATAATTTTAATTTTAAATTAATGGTTGTTTTATTCTAAATTACCCGGGCTATCAAATAGAGATTTGATGCCTGAGGCAAATTTTTTCATAAATTTATTTTCTCTTTTTTCTTGTAATAGTTGTTGAGATGTTCTCTTTTCTTGTGTATTTGACTCTTCTTTTTGATTTGGTATTTTAGATAAATCTCCATCAAATTGATTAAATCCAAGAATTAATAACCCAACAGCGGTTGAATAAATTGGGCTTTTTAACTCTTGAATATTTGTAGCAATATGTTGTTGAGAAATACCCAATCTTGCTTCCATACCCAACTCTTTCAGAAATGCTATTTGAATATTTTTTAATAAACTACCGCCGCCCGTTAATACGATTCCTGCAGAAAGTTTTTCTTTATAACCTGATTTTTCCAAATGATCATTAATACCACTTAAAATTTCGCGTACCCTCGCCTCAATAATCATTGCTAATAAGTGGGAATTTAGTGTTTTCGGTTGGCTGTTTGTAAAACCATTAATTTTTAATATTTCTGTTTTTAAACTATCAATAGCAACCGCACTACCCTTCTCTATTTTTAATTTTTCAGCAGCCTTTGCGGGAAGCTTACAAACTTCTTTTATATCTTGTGTAATGCTGTTCCCTCCAAACGGAATTACCGCAGTATAACGAATGATATTATCATAATAAATTGCTATATCAGTTGTTCCTCCACCAATGTCTATTAATGCAACACCGGCTTCTTTTTCTTCTTCGGTTAATACAGCAGCTGCGCTTGCCAATGGTTCTAAGTAAAATTCAAGGACTTTGATTTGATTGTTTTCTACACATTTATTAATATTTTTAATAACCGCTGTGCTCACAGAAATAACATGAAAATTACCTTTAATATGCCGTCCGTTGTGACCAATTGGGTTTTGAATACCCGGCTCATTATCTATTGTAAACTCTTGTGGGATAACGGCAATAATTTGATCGTCCGGGCGATGACACATTGTTTTGATATCTTTTATCATCTCTTCTATATCTTTCTCGGTAATCTCATCATCTGTATGTCTTGTTTTGGTAGTTGTTTGCTGAAAGCTTTTTACGTTTTGACTCGCCACGCCTACTACCACCTCTCCAATTTCAGCATTTGTTTTTTTGGAGGCTTCTTCTACTGATTTTTTAATAGATTCTGTTGCTTGAAAAATATTAGAAACAGTTCCTCTCATCACGCCTTGAGACGGGATATTGGCGTATCCTTTAATTTCTATTTTATTATATTCATTTTTTACCGCAACAATTGTAGCTACTTTTGTTGTGCCGATATCCAAAGCCACAATTACAGGTCTGTCATTTTCGTTGGGCTGATTTGCATTTGTTGTATTATTTATAACTTCCATAGTATTTATTTTTTAGTACAATAAACAAGATTTTGATATTTTAGATTAATTTGTGTGTATTGATTCCATGTATTATTCTTATTTAATCCATTTTCTATAAATAATTTTAGTTTATTCATTTTCTGTTGAAAATTTTCTGTTGTACCAATTAAAATTTCAAACTTCCCTACTACCGGGTGCATTATTATTTCTTGATTTGGTAAAATATAAAAGTAGTCGGTCATTTTATTAATCAATGTATCTTTTAAGAGAGACGAAACTACTTGATAAAGATTATCCATAACCGATACTTTTGACAATGTATCAGAAATAAAAATTCTATTTATCGGAAAATCCCTGAATAAACGAGCATCTTCATAGATGTGTCCAATAAACAAGGGGACATTAAAGGAATATTTAAATTTTGCGGGAATTAATTTATACTCATCATCTATGTAGCAGTTTATGGTGTTTGTATAAATTCTTGCTATTGGTTTTCTCTCTGTTATTTCAAAAATAAAATCGCCATTTGGTTTAACGTATGCATGACAAGACTTTATTTCATTCATTCTTTTTACTTTATTTTCTATAGCATTAAAGTTGAGCAGTGTGTATTTTTGGTTTATAATTTTTATCTCATTTTGAGAGATGAATTCCAGAACATCTTCTTCCGATAAAATTGAGCTTACGTTTGAGCTGCTGATTTTTACCACAATATTGTCTGAAGTTTTATTTTTAAGTTCATTATTCACAAATGCCATAGAAATAAAAGCAAATAGTAAAAAGGTTATTTTACCTAAAACAATTAATATCTTTTTATAGTTTAACTGTATGCTCATTTTTTCAATAAAGTATTTTTAATATCCGGAATCAGCATATCAATATCGCCCGCACCAATTGTTAATACTACTTCTTTATGAGTATTCCTAAGATAATCTATGAGACCTTCTTTAGTTACTAATTTTTTATTTGGATTTTTTATTTTATCAAGTAGCGCTGATGAAGTAATTCCCGGTATAGGCAATTCTCTTGCGGGATATATGTCTAATAAAATAACCTCATCTAATAAAGATAATACTGCAGCAAATTCATTCATAAAATCAGCCGTTCTAGAATATAAATGTGGTTGAAATATTCCGACAATTTTTTTGCCTGCATACATTAATTTTACAGATGATATAAATGCTTCTATTTCCTGAGGGTGATGTGCATAATCATCTATATATACTAAATCATTGGTATTAATATGATATTCAAATCTTCTTTTTACACCCTTAAAAGATGATAGTGCTTCAAAAATATTATTTTTAGAAATGCTTAGTTTATCACATACACCAATGGCTGCTAAGGCGTTGCTAATATTGTGAATGCCCGGAATACCCAATGTTACAGGACTAAATGTCTGATTTTGTATCTGTAAAGTAAATTGCATTTTGCCTTGATTAAATAAAATATTTTCAGCGTTTATATCGCCACTCAAATTTACAGAGTAAGTGCTTTTATTTTTGATGCCTGAAAATTTATTATCCACATTTTTATTCACAAATATCCATCCATCTCTATCTGTTCTGTTTGCAAATTCTACGTATGTTTGGATTAAATTGTGATGTGTATGATAAATATCTAAGTGATCGGCATCAATACTAGTGATAACAGAGATATACGGATTTAATTTGAGGAACGATTTATCATACTCATCTGCCTCCACTACTACAAACGTTTCTTTATTGGTATGCTTAACCGAATAGATAAAGTTAGTGTTGTAATTTGCCATCACGCCGCCCACAAAAGCAATCAAGTTACTATCTGAATGTTTTAATATATGTGTAATTAAAGATGTTGTTGTTGTTTTTCCGTGTGTTCCTGCTACTGCAATGGTCTTATAGTTTTTTGTAATATCTCCCAATACCTCCGCTCTCTTTTTAATTAAAAAATTATTATTCTGAAAAAAAAGCAATTCAGCATGCTCTTTTGGAATAGCCGGTGTATAGACCACTAATATATCTTCTTTAGAGAACCCTGATATTCTTGTTTTAAGATGATTTACATCTATTTCATAATAGCATTCTATTCCTTCATTATTCATCTGTTGTGTTAGCTCTGTTTTTGTTTTATCGTAACCGACAACTAATTTATTCTTTAGCTTAAAGTACCTAGCAAGCGCACTCATGCCAATGCCTCCAATGCCTATAAAGTAATATAATTTATAATCATTAATATTTTTCATTGCTTAATTAATTTCAGTGCGTGTTTGGCAATACTATCAGCTGCACCCGTGTTTGCAAAATATTTTATATTAGTAGATAATGATTCTGCCAATTTACTATCATCTATTAAATTTTGAATGGTCGGTATAAGTTGTGATTGTGCTAAATTATCTTGTATCATTAATGCTGCATTTTTATTTACCAATGCTAATGCATTTTTAGTTTGATGGTCGTTAGTTACATTTGGAGATGGAATTAAAATAGCAGGTTTTAATGTAACGGCAAGCTCGGCTATTGTACTTGCACCCGCGCGTGAAATAATATAATCTGAAACGGCATAAACATAATCCATTTCATAAATAAAATCTCTGCAATAAATATTGGAATAATTTTTTACCTTTTCCTGTGCCTTAATATAGAAGGGCTTCCCTGTTTGCCATATTAACTGTATATTGTTTTTTTCGAAAAAATCTATATGATTAAAAATTGCTTCGTTAATTGTTCGTGCGCCTAAACTACCACCCAAAACCGATATTGTTTTCTTTTGATTTACAAACTTAAAGAAGTTGAGACCATCTGCTTTTTTCTCTTGACACGAAATTAAATCTGTTCTTACAGGGTTTCCGGTAATTATAATTTTATCTTTAGGAAAATATTTTTCCATATTATCAAAAGCAACGCAAATTAAATTAGCTTTTTTCCCTATCAATTTATTTGTTAATCCTGCAAAAGCATTTTGTTCTTGAATAATTGTAGGGATCTTTTTAAGCTGTGCCATTTTTAATAACGGAAAACTAACATATCCACCGGTACCAATAACAACATCAGGTTTATATTCATGAATTATCTTACTGACTTGTATAAAGCTTTTAAAAATATAATACGGTAATAGTAAATTTTTTATAGTTAACTTCCTTTGAAATCCGATAATATCTACTCCTTTTATTTTAAATCCTGCAGCGGGTACTTTTTCCATCTCCATTTTTCCGTTTGCGCCAACAAATAAAATTTCAACATCCGGGTTTGCTTTTAAAATAGATTTTGCAATGGCAATAGCCGGATAAATATGTCCTCCCGTTCCACCACCGCTAATTAATATTTTATTTTTTTTATTCAAGTTATTACTGTTTGATTGGTTAATAAAGCCTGTTCATTTTCCGGAGACCCTTCATTGACTTGTCTGCTTATGTTCAGTATAATGCCAATATTAATACAAGAAAATAATATTGATGTTCCTCCCATACTGATAAAAGGTAATGGCTGACCGGTAACAGGTAATAAATTTACGGCAACTGCAATATTAATAACTGTTTGAAGCATTAGATTAAAAGATAATCCCGCCACTACAAGTGCATGAAAGGGCTTTGTACACTTTTGAGCAATTCTGATGCTTCTAAAAAAAATAATAAAATAAAGAAAGGGTATAATCAATCCAATAAATCCATACTCTTCAATAATAATAGCGTAAATAAAATCTGAAGATGCTTGAGGTAAAAATGCTCTTTGCATACTATTACCCGGACCTTTTCCAAAAAAAATACCATTAGCAATTGCAATTTTTGCTTGTTCTACTTGGTAATTACTTTTTGAATCTTTACTTGAAAAATTCTCTATTCTCGCCTTCCATGTTTTACCTCTTGGTAATATCTGCGGCACAAAATAAATCAGTACAACAAATAAAATTCCAAAAGCCATAATTATTCCGGTAATTTTCAGAAGATTTTTTAATGGAATATTGCCAATGTACATTAAGTATAGTACTGTAATAAATAATAAAAATGCCGTAGAAAAATTAGAAACTAAAATAATCCCGCAAGTTATTGCCGCAGGGAGAATTAATTTTACAACAACTTGTTTTAACTCTAAATATTTTTCTGAATATACTGCAATATTTCTTGAAATAAATAAAATCAGTGCTGCTTTGGCAATATCTGACGATTGAAAAGTAATACCCAACCCCGGTATTTCAATCCATCTGGTTGCTTCACCTGAACGAACACCACTAATAAGTGTCCATAACAATAATGGAATACTTAAGTAGTAAGCAATTAACCCTATTGTACTCAGCTTTAAATTTTTAATCTTATGAATGTAGTAGATAATAAAGCATCCTATAATGGCTAAAAAAATATGCTTAAATAAAAAGTATTCCGGGTGACCGCCTTTAAATTTATATGCAAGTGCAGATGAGGAACTATATACTGCTAAAGATGAAAATCCTAACAGTATAATAATACATGTCCAAATAATAATATCTCCTTTTATCACCCGCAATGCTTTCATACAAATTAAAGTTGTCTCAAACTAATTTTAAATTTTTCTCCTCTTTGCTCGTAGCTGTCAAATAAATCAAAACTCGCACAAGCAGGAGATAACAACACCACCTCTCCTTTCTTCGCTAATTTTGATGCCGATTTTACAGCATCATCTATTGCCGATGTATCCACAATAATAGGAACAATAGATTTAAATGCTTTAATAATCTTCTGATTATCTTTTCCAAGACAAACAATGGCTTTTACTTTTTCTTTTACAACAGAATACAATTCTGTATAATCATTGCCTTTATCCTGCCCACCGCATATCCAAATAACAGGCTTTGTTTGGCTGCTTAAAGCATAATAGGCAGCATGAACGGTTGTTGCCTTAGAGTCATTAATGTAATCTACACTGTTAATAGTATTTACATACTCTAAACGATGTTCTAAGTTTTCAAATGTTTTGAAGCTTTCTCTAATTACTTCATTTTTAATTTCTGCAATTTTTGATGGCAGTGCAGTTGCCAAGGCATTGTAAATATTATGCCTTCCTTTTAGTGCTAATTCTACTACATTCATAAGATTAGTTTTTGGTTGTTTTATTTTTATGGTGATTTGGTTGTTTTCTATCCATGCGCCATCGTTATCAATTATTTTTTCAATAGTAAATGGCAATAAAGTTACTTCTGTTTTAATACCTGATAGGTACTGTTGAATATTCTCATCATCTATATTGTATATAAAGTAATCTTCTTTTTTTGAATTTTGAATAATTCTGAATTTTGAGTAAATATATTGCTCCATTGAGTTATCATATCTATTCAAATGATTTCTGGAAATATTTGTAAGAATAGCAATATGTGGATGAAATGTATGGCTGCTGTCTAATTGAAAAGAGCTTACTTCTAATATAAAATAATCATAATTATGGAGAGCAACTTCTTTTGCAAAACTAAATCCAATATTACCGGCTAAGCAAACATTATAACCTGCTAATTTAAATGTATGGTATATCCAAGATGTAGTAGTAGATTTTCCATTTGTGCCGGTTACTGCAATAATTTTTGCATTAGTAAATCGTTGTGCAAAATCTAATTCTGAAATAACCGCGATATTTTTTTCTTTTAATTTCAGCACAATAGGAATATGCAAAGGAATACCCGGACTTATGATTACCTCATCTGCATTAAGTATTAAAGATTCTGTATGTTTCTTTTCTTCAAATACAATTTGATATTCTGTTAATTCGTTTTTATAATTATCTTTAATTGCGGATATATCAGACACAAAAACATCATACCCCTGCTTCTTCGCAAGAATGGCAGAACCAACTCCTGATTCTCCTGCACCGAGTATGACTATTCTTTTATTCATTATCTTAATTTCAAAGTGATAATACTTAAAGCTGCCAAAAAGATTGAAATAATTAAAAATCTAGTAACAATTTTTGATTCATGATACCCTAATTTCTGATAATGATGATGCAATGGTGCCATTTTGAATAATCTATGTTCTCGTGCATATTCTATTCCACGTTTCTTTTTCTGGAATTTAAAATAAGCAACCTGCAACATAACCGACAGGTTTTCAACTAAAAAAACACCACATAAAATAGGTAACAACAATTCTTTTTTAATAGCAATAGCAAACACAGCAATAATACCGCCAATTGCTAAACTTCCGGTATCTCCCATAAATACTTGCGCCGGATAAGTATTGTACCACAAAAATCCTATGCATGCACCAACAAAGGCAGAAATAAAAACAACAAGCTCACCTGTATTTGGTATATACATGATATTTAAATAATCTGAAAATATTTTATTACCCGACACGTATGCCAAAACACCAAGCACAATACCAACAATAGCACTTGTACCACTTGCCAGTCCATCTATGCCATCTGTAATATTGGCACCATTGGAAACTGCGGTTACAATTAAAATAACAATTGGAATAAATATTATCCAACCATATTTAATACAATCTGTACACAACCACGCAATTAGTGATGAGTAATCAAGTTCATTGTGTTTTACAAACGGAATGGTTGTTTTTAGGGTTTTTACCGATTTATCTGCATACTGAGGAATCTTAATATTTTGTTCGCTTTTTTGAAATTTATCGTCAATGTATGCCCAACTATCTTTTTGATTGGATAATAGTCTTTCTTTGATTACAACATCAGGATGAAAATAAAATACAATGCCCACTATCAAACCAACGCCTACTTGTCCAATAATTTTAAATTTTCCTTTTAATCCTTCTTTATCTTTTTTAAATACCTTAATATAATCATCTAAGAAGCCGAGTATTCCTAACCCAATGGTTGCTATCAACATCGTAATAATATAAATATTATCTAATTTTGTCAGAAGCAATGTTGGTATTACAATACCGGCAATAATAATAAGTCCGCCCATTGTAGGTGTTCCTACTTTTTGTTTTTCGCCCGCAAGCCCTAAATCTCTAATTGTTTCACCAATTTGTTTTTTTCTGATAAACTCTATAATTTTTTTTCCAAACACTAATGTTATTACTAATGAAAGAATTAATGCAACCGCTGCTCTGAACGTAATGTATTTAAATACACCGGAACCGGGTAAATGATAGAATTCGTGCAGATATTTAAATAAATAATATAACATTATACTGTTTTTAATTTTTTTAGATAGTGTTGAAGTTTTTCATAATCATTAAAAGGATATTTTACACCTTTAATTTCCTGATATGTTTCATGTCCTTTTCCTGCTATTAAAATAATATCTTCTTGCTCTGCGCTTGCTATTGCCGTTTGTATTGCTTCTTCTCTGTCTGTAATTGTTAAGCACTTTTTCTTCTTTGTAATTAAAATTCCTTTTTCCATATCTTGAAGAATCAGTTTTGGATCTTCATCACGTGGATTATCTGATGTAAGAATTACTTTGTCACTTAACTCAGTAGCGATATTTGCCATAATAGGGCGTTTTGTTGCATCTCTATTGCCACCACAACCAACTACAGTAATAACTTTTTGATTATCTTGTTTAATTTCTCTTATTGTTTTTAAAACATTTTCAAGTGCATCAGGCGTATGCGCATAATCAACAATACCGGTAATATTGTTATAGTTATATACTTGAAATCTTCCTCTTGCCGGTTCCAATTCGCTTAAAAACTGTAATGTTTTATTAATATCTTGATTTAAAATTTTTGCCACGGAATATACAACCGTCATGTTGCTAACATTAAACTTTCCGATTAACTTAATCCATACCTCTTTGCCATCAACTTGTATTAAAGTACCATTAATATGCGTTTCCATTATTTTACAATGAATATCAGCAAGATTTTGTAAAGCATAAGTATAAATGTATGCGGACGTATTTTGTACCATAAACATACCATTCTTATCATCTTTATTCACTAAAGCAAATGCATCATTTTCTAAATCATCAAAAAATTTCTTTTTTGCATTTCTATAGTTCTCAAAGGTTTTATGATAGTCCAAATGATCATGTGTAAGATTAGAAAAAATAGCGCCTTTAAATTTTAATCCTGCTATCCTGTTTTGAACAACTGCATGAGAACTTACTTCCATAAATACATAAGCACACCCTTCGTCATACATTTTTTTTAGCAATGCATTAAGTTGAATAGCATCGGGCGTCGTGTGAGTTGATGGAATAATGTTATCATTAATTTTATTTTCAATAGTAGAAATAAGCCCACAACTATAACCTAATTTAGAAAATAATTGATACAATAATGTTACCGTTGTTGTTTTTCCATTTGTTCCGGTTATGCCTATTAAATTAAGTTTGTGTGATGGGTTGTCATAAAAATTACAAGCAGCGATACCCAATGCATAAGAAGTATCCGTGGTTTTTACATAAGTAATATTCGGATTAATCGTTTCAGGATACTCTTCACACAACACTGCTATAGCTCCTTTACTGATGGCGCCATCTATATATGAATGTCCATCTGTACCCGCTCCTCTAATAGCAACAAACAATGCTCCCCCCTCAACCTTAGATGAATTATTTGAAATCATTGTAATATCAACAAATGTAGAGCCTTTAACTTCTACTAATGGAACTTTATATAATATATCTTTCAGTTGCTTCATTTATATATTATGTATTTTGAAGAGTGAGTAATAATCTTTGCCCTTTTTGAATTTTTGATTTTGGAGGAATAGATTGCTTGGCTATCCATCCTGTTCCTTTTATCAAAACCTTTAATCCTTTGTTTTCTAAAATAGGCAGTATCTCCTTAATTGATAATCCGGTTAAATCCGGCATAATATTTTTATCAAAGTGTTTCAGAACCATCCCTTGATAGTCTGTAGCTACGTGATAATTAATACTATCAGCATTAATAAAAGATACGATATCACTATCAGATGAAGTTTGTAGGTTTGGCGCAGGAATATGTAATGCCTGAGAAACATAGTTGATGTTCCCAAAATAATTTCCGGAGATAAATGGTAAATTAATCAGTTGGTTTGATTTATTATTTAATGGCTCCATATTTTGAAGATTGGTTGCATAAACTTTTTCTGCAATTTCTTTAAATACAGGACCTGCTACTGCCCCTCCGTAATAAACACCTTTGCTCGGAGAATTAATGGTAACAATGCAAGAATACAAAGGGTTATCAGCAGGGAAATAACCGACAAAAGATGCTAAGTATAATTTATCATTATTAGACGTATAATACTTCCCTTTTCTTGCTATTTGCGCTGTACCTGTTTTTCCGGCTACTTTAAAATGAGAGATACTTAAAGATTTTGCCGTACCACTTTCAACTACTTGTTCCATTAAATATCTTGCCTTTTGAATAGTTGCCGGCTTTAATACATTTTGTGCAATAATTTCCGGCTGAAATTTCTTTAATACTTTACCATTGTACTCAAAATGATCAATAAATGCCGGTTTTACGATAGTGCCATTATTGGCAACTGTATTGTATAACATTAATATATCTAATGGGGTTAATAACGATTCGTAACCAATACTCATCCATGGTAGCGTTGTTCCATACCAATCTTTATCTTTTGGATGTTTTACCATTGGTTGTCCTTCTCCCGGTATATCAATGCCATAAGGCAAATGCAAATGTAATTTTTCTATTTCTGCAATAAATTTTTCAGGATTTTTAGAAAAATACTTGGTAACAATTTTACTAATTCCAACATTAGATGAAGTTTTAAATGCTTCTTCAAGTGTAATAATATCAGTGTGTGGAGCGTGTGCATCTTTCATGGTTTTATTGTAATATGAACATTCACCATTTCCAACATTTATTTTTTCATTAACAGCTACATTGTAAGCTTCAAACAAAGTTAGCACAGATGCTAATTTAAATGTAGAACCCGGCTCTGAAGGATAACCAATGGCATAATTAAGGTTTTCTTCGTAGATTAAAGAGTCTTTTTTAGTAAGATTAGCAATGGCTTTAATCTTTCCTGTTTTAACCTCCATTAAAATAACACTGCCGTATGTTGCCTGATTTTTAATAAGTGCATTCATTAGAGCGTGCTCTGCTACATCTTGTATATTAATATCTATTGTGGTAACTATATCCTTACCATTTTTTGCTTCAATCTCATCTTCATCGTTCACCGGTCTCCATACATCGCCGGCAATTTTTTGCATTAATCTTTTACCGGAAACTCCTTTTAAAATACTATCATACGCTCCCTCTAATCCAACAGGTTTAACACCATCTCTAGATAAACCAACCGTTCTTGCAGCTAAATATTTAAAGGGCAGTATTCTTTTACTGGTTTGTAACACAACTAATCCTCCCTTTTTACCATTTCTTAAAATTGGAAAATTTTTTAATGCATGTAACTCCTGATATGATGCTTTGTACTTTACTAAAACATATCTATCACCGTTATTTCTTGCTTTATTCAATAATTTTAAATACTCCTTTTTTGATTTTTCAGGAAATATTTTATTTAACATTAAACAGAGTGAATCTTTCTTTTTATTAAACATTTTATCATCTAATCCCGGCACATTAATATCTATTCCGATATCATAGTATGGCAATGATGTTGCAAGCAAACTATAATTTTGATCATAAATATTTCCACGCGATGCTTGTACTTCAATAAACTGTGTTGTTATTTCTTTAGATAGCTTTCTCCAATAATCACCTTCCGCATATTGAATTTTATATATTTTGAAAATAATTAACCCACCAATAAATAAAAAAAATATAAACGTGATGTTAGTTTTTATATTGAAATTTCTTTTATCCATTTAGTATATTGCTATTAAAGAGTCTTTTTTAATAATGTAAGGTGGCATCATTGCTTCTTTAATTCCCATTGGAGAAACAACTTTGGCTAATTCGCTTTGTTTACTTAAAAACATTAATTCTGCTTTTGTAATAATATATTCTGATCGTAATTCTTTTAGGTCTTTATTTATTCTGTTAATATCTCTGATTGTTCTGTCTGCATGGTTACTATTAGTAATATATAAAATACCAATCACAACCAAAAAAATAAAAAACGGAAATTGTCTAATTACTTTTTCATGACTTAGAAAACTACCTGCAAAAAACACAGCAAGGATTCGCATTAAAAGTCCACTGCTTTTTGACTGTTTTTTTTCTTCAACAGGTTTGTCAATTTTTTGTTCTTTAATCTTATTTTCTTTTTTAATCGTATTTTTCATTAGGCATTAGCATTAAAAAAGTTTTTCTGCAGCTCTTAATTTTGCACTTCTTGCTTGCGGGTTTTTATCTATTTCAGCAGTGGTTGGAATCAACGCCTTCTTAGTTAAAATTTTAAATGGAAAAGATTGTGTTCCGTAAATCGGGTCCGGCTCTATTGCTTCGTTTGTACCGGTGCCTTTCATAAATTGCTTTACCATTCTATCTTCTATTGAATGATATGTTAGTACAACCAACCTTCCTCCCTTTTTAAGCATCTGATAGGATTGATTTAAAAAATCTTTTAACACCTCTACTTCTTTATTTACTTCCATTCTAATTGCCTGAAAAATTTTTGACAAAATAGGATAATCGTTTACCTTTGGTAATGCAGGGCTTATTGCTTCTATTAAGTCAAACGTTGTTTCAATAGGTTTTTGCATTCTGTACTTTACAATCAAATAAGCTATTCTCTTTGAGTTTTTTAAATCGCTGTATTCATAAAATAACTTAGATAATTGTTCTTCACTATAAGTATTTACAATATCTTTTGCAGAAACTTCCTGCGAAGTATTCATTCTCATATCCAATAATGCATTGTATCTGTAAGAAAAGCCTCGCCCACCTTCTTGGAACTGATGCAGAGACACGCCTAAATCTGCCAATATTCCATCTACTTCAACAATCTGATAGTATTGTAAAAACCGTTTTAGATTACGAAAGTTAGAATTAACAAACACCAGCCTTTCATCATTTACAAGATTGCGTTCTGCCTCTTTATCTTGGTCAAATGCAAACAACTTCCCTTTTTCGGAAAGATGCTCAAGGATAGCCCTTGAGTGCCCTCCTCCGCCAAAAGTTGCATCAACATAAACACCATTCTTTTGGATATTTAGATACGCTAAACATTCGTGAAGCATAACAGGTGTATGATATGTGTGCTGTGTTGCCATTATATCTTATTTATAATATATTTTCAATATGGTTATTCTTTATGTCCAAAAATATCATTGGCCATTTTCTCTATATCAATCTCTTGATTTAAAAACTGATGATAAAGATCTTTATCCCATATTTCAATAATATTATTACTGCCGATTACTTTTATATCAGATTTTACATGAGCATATTCTGAAAGCGGCTTGGGAATTAGTATTCTACCCGCACTGTCAGCAACACAAATAGTGGCACCGCCCATAAATTTTCTGATAAAAATATCATTGGCTTTAATTAGTCTATTGAGTTTTTTTAGATTTTCGTTCACTACATTCCATTCATCCATTGGATATAATACCAAGCACTCTTGATGCAAATTTCTATTTACTACAAATCCCTTATCAAAAGATGTGTTCATCTGTTTTTTTAAATCAGAGGGGAACAAAAACCTGCCTTTTGCATCTACTTTACAGTCATATTCTCCAATAAGGGTAAACATTGCGTATATTTATGGGGCGAAAGTAAGCACTAGATTCCTATTTTTTACCACTTTTCCCCACTTTTCAACACAATGTGGATATTTTTTCATTATCCACAAGAAATGTGAATAATATTTTTTTGTCGAAATCTCTATCTAAATACTGTAAAATCTAATTATTCAGCATACTTAATCAAATAAGAAAAATATCAAATTACTAACACCTATGTGGATAAATCAACTCTTACAATAACGACTAAAAACTATATTTTTAGTCCTTTTTACCTAAAAGAATAGAATTAAATAGGATTAAGTGGTAAAATGTGTAGAATTTAAATATAATTAGACCAATTTTATTTTTTAAATCATATTTGTGCAAAAAAATGAAAGTTAGCCAGGGAACAACAAGTACAAGAGATTTACATCAATACTTATTGGGTGCTATTTCTCCACGTCCTATTGCATTAGTCAGTACTATTAGCGATTCCGGATTATATAACTTAGCCCCGTTTAGTTTTTTTAATGTTTTTAGCGCCAACCCTCCCATTGTTATATTCTCTCCTGCAAATAGTGGTCGATCGGGTGCTACAAAAAATACTTTAGAAAACTTAAAAGAAGTGCCGGAATGTGTGATAAATATTGTAAATTACAACATGGTAAATAAAGTAAATATTGCGGGGTGCCCTTTTCCCAAGGGAGTTAATGAATTTGAAAAAGCAGGATTTGAATCCTTACCTTCTGATATAGTAAAGCCACTGAGGGTAAAAGAAGCTCCGGTTCAAATGGAATGTAAAGTAAAGCAAATCATTGAATTAGGAAAAGAAGGTGGGGCAGGCAACTTGGTTATTGCGGAGGTTGTGCTAATGCATATTGACGATAATATTCTAGATGCAAAGAAAATGATAGACCCCTTTAAAATTGATTTAATAGGAAGAATGAATGCCAATTGGTATTGCAGAGTAAACGGAGATGCTATTTTTGAAATACCAAAATTAGACTCTGAGATAGTAGTGGGCATGGATTGTATTCCTGAATATGCAAGAAAAAACCCCATTTTAGAGGATTCTGACTTAATTGCACTAGCCACAGCGAATGGTGTACCAACAGAAAATGAGGTCAAAGATTTTAGCAATGCAAATTTATTATCATTAAAAAATTTGACATTAGAAAAAAAATACGGAACTTTGTGTGCCCAAGCAAAAGAACTAATAAAAAACAAAAGAGTTCAAGACGCATGGAAAACATTATTATCTATTCATTATATTAAAGATTAAAATTATCATTATGGAAATCATAGGAAAAATCAAAAAAATCATGGACACCAATGTAGTAAGTGAAAAATTTAAAAAAAGAGATTTTGTTGTTACTACCGATTATCACACACCTTATCCTCAACATATATTGTTTCAAACTATTCAGGATAAATGTTCTTTATTAGATACACTTAATGCAAACGACGAAGTAAAAGTGCTGTTTAATATCAGAGGAAGAGAGTGGACAAGCCCACAAGATCAACAAGTAAGATATTTTGTAACTTTAGAAGCATGGAGAATAGAAAAGGTTGGTGAAGGCGCAAGTAATTTCCAAAAAACATCATCTAATACAACTGCATCAACTACCAATACAGCAAAAGCTACAGAAGTTAATACAGAATCTGATGTTCAGTCATCTAATGATGATTTGCCATTTTAAGAGATAGAATTACTCCTCTAACAATTCGGCGTAGCCAAAACCGGTTGCGCCATTATTGTTACCATTGTAAAACAGATAAGTTTTATTTTTTACTTTAATTGTAGCAGGATAACAAATCATTTCACTATCCCATCCTGTTTCAGAAACATCAATGCCAATTTCATTATCTTTACGTGTCCAATTAATGCCGTCATTAGATTCTGCATAACCAATACGATAGCTAATATTTCTTCTTCTTAAAGAGTACCACATTTTGTAGATTTTATTCTCTTTAATACACCAAGGTCTGCCAAAACCAAATTCTTCATTATTAATAGGATAAATAACCGGTTTATCAGATAGATTAAAATTTACAAAGTCGGTAGTAGTTGCGTGCTTTAAGTGATAATTGGGCATTAATTTATTTTGAAACAACTCATTACTCATCATTTCCCACTGATAGGCAGACACATACCATAAATGATACAGTTCATTATCTTGAACAATTGTAACTGCCGATCTAATAAACGGTTCATTATCTGTTCTATCTAGTATTGGTGTTTTTTTTCTAAATAGTACTTTGGTTAAATCGTTATTTAATTTAGCGTACGACGAGAACAATAAATAAGGAACATTCATTGTTCTTTGATAGCCAATGTAAAATAAATATGGTTCGGAATTTATATAAACAACTTGCGATGGATTTATACCATGCTCATCGAACAAGCCGTGTTCTCCTTCGTTTAAGACAGGCTGTAAATGAAGGTATTGAATATCTGAAGGGTTGTCGGCATTAACATCGATATAAGTTATTTTACAAACATTATCTTCTGATGATGTGCCAAAAAAAATCCTGATAATATTTTCTTGTTCCAAATAAATAGGTGTTGGAAGAATACCATATTTTTTCATCCATGGCGCTTGTCCTTTTGGTTCAAATATTCTGCCCTTTTTTATCCATTTCATTGATGAGTATCAATTTTAAACTTCTCGTAAACACTTAATTCATCGGCCTTAGATGGAGTTCCTTTAAATAGTTTGCCATTACCCGTATCTTTTACAATTAAGCACCCTGCACCTATTAAGCAATCTTTACCTACATTAATATTGTTTCCTACGGTACTATTTACACCGAAAAAGCAATAATCTCCCACTGTACAATGTCCGCTAATTACAACATGTGAAGAAATAAAAAGATGATTTCCCAATTCTGAATGGTGCCCGATATGGTTGCCACTCCACAATACAATATTGCTGCCTAATTTTACAAAGGGTTGAATAGTATTATCTTCAAAGATATAGATATTATCCCCCATTGTTACATTTCTCCACACAAAAGCCTTGCTACTGATATAATTTGCAAGTTTATATCCTTTATGTTTTGCAGCGTGATAAAATTTTTCTCTTGCTCTATTTAATGTATTATAAACTAAAGCAACATGCATATCGTACTCAGAGGGTGGAAATTTTTTTTCAATATCCTCAAAGGCCACTATGGGTAAGCCAAACAAGATGTCTTTTTTTAGATATTCTTTTGTTACCGTAAAAGCTGCTACTTCATACTCTGAATCGTGTGTAAACATTTCATAAGCAATTTCTGCGAATGAACTGTCTCCAAACAAAATCAGCTTTTTATTCTTTTTCATAGTTATGATTTTTATCGTTTTATAATCAAAATATCTTCTCTTCTATTTGCCATTGGCAGGTTATTATTCTGAGGCATTAAATATGTTTCGCATCCAAATTTTCTAAAGCGCATCATTAAAGAAAAAAGAATTGAATCATCCATCTTTTGACTTGCATTTTCATGTGCTGTAGAGCCTTTTAATTTTGGTTGATTTTTTAAGAATTTCTTACCTTCTATTGAATCTAAAAAACGGTTTCTTTTATCTATATTAGGAATATCGCCAATCAGCATAATGCCTCCCGGCTTCAAACAATCGATAGCCTCATGAATAAATTGATAAATATTGTCATTAGCAAAAATATAAAACAAAACACTATAACATAAAATATAATCGATTTTACCCTTATACTTTTCCAAGTTTTTATGGGATAAAGGGAATTTACCGGGAATTTTTACCGTATGTTTTTCATTTGGCAAATAATCCAGCATTTCTTTTGAATCATTAAGCAATATCGTGTGTTTATTTTGTTTGCATAGTTCAATCAATTTAAATGCTAATACATCACAGCCACAACCAATATCTAGAATGATTTTATTTTTTTCTTTATTAAAGGGTAACTTAGAGTAAATATCATTCAAAATAGCCGTATAATAATCTTCCCGATAAGATTTTGGGAAGCCAATTTTTTCCGGCAAT
Organism: Bacteroidia bacterium; assembly: GCA_039811645.1. Taxonomy (GTDB): domain Bacteria; phylum Bacteroidota; class Bacteroidia; order B-17B0; family Aurantibacillaceae; genus BPGX01. The sequence goes on from JBDHZB010000008.1 coordinate 34,260, forward strand.
GAAAGTTTTTTTGATTTTGCTAATTTCTTAAAATCCTCAAAGGTTAATTCTTTAGATGTTCCCATATAATATATTCAGTTGCAAAAATATAATAAAATATCTTAAGGTTTAGAATTTATTTACAAAGTACAGATATATTAATTTTATTCAAAATTAAACTTTATAAATCTCTTTATATTTGTTGTAATCTCTAATATAATCCTTTTCATCATAGGGCATATCGGAAAAAACCATTTGGACTGCCGTATGAGAGTATTCCATATAATGCCAAACATGTGGCGGCAAAAATAATCCAAGATGCGGCTTTTCTAATACAAATACTTTTTTTTCTCCGGTTGGCATCTCTGTATGAATATTTATTTTTCCTGCTGCGGCAATTAAAACCTGTTGTGTTTTGAAATGTGCGTGATGTCCACGAGTCAGTTCTTCGGGGGTAAAATAAGTCCAAAAAATTCTTTCAACTTTAAATGGGATGCTTTTCAGATTTTCTGCAACAGAAATATAACCCACTCCACTTGCACCTATTTTTGCAAACTCTATAATATATGGTTCTATATATTTCATGCTACTTGTGTAATGGTTTGATTTTCGCAAACATAAGTTTTATCTTTTAATTTTTGATAAACTAAAATATCATGTGTTGCAAGTAGTACTGCCGTTCCATTGGCAGTTAAATTTTTTAGCAATTGTACAATTTCTAAAGAAGTCTGCGGATCCAAATTACCTGTTGGCTCGTCGGCTATTATTAGCTGGGGGTTATTAACCAATGCACGCGCAATGCATACCCGCTGTTGCTCCCCTCCTGATAGTTCGTGCGGCATCTTATTGTGTTTGTCTTTTAACCCAACGTTTTCTAATACTGAAATAATCTTTTGGTCAATTTTTTTTATATCATCCCAGCCGGTTGCTTTCATCACAAAGAGGATATTTTCATAAATATTTCTATCCGGAAGTAGTTGAAAGTCTTGAAAAACGATTCCTATTTTTCTTCGTAAATAAGGAATATCTTTTCGTTTAATATCCGGCAATTTATAACCACACACCTCTGCATTGCCTTTCTGTAAAGGAATATCGGCATATATACTCTTTATCAAACTAGATTTACCACTTCCACTTTTACCCAACAGATAAATAAAATCTCCTGAGTTAATTTCAAAAGAAATATTTTTCAATATTATTTGTTTATCGTGGTAGATATCTACTTGTTCATATTTCAGTACAGACATAAATCAAAAATTTCAACTGACAAAATAAATAAATATGTAGGCGAGTTGTTTTACCCTTACAATGCTTTTTATCAACCCAAGTATGTGGATAAATAACAAATAGGACACAAAACATTATGTAATGTACTCCTTATTTTTACCGAAATTTTTTAGTGATGAAGTATTTTAAATTTATACTATTCTTATTCATTCTTAATATTAACCTTTCGTTTGCTCAAAAAACAAACTATTATACAGATGAGAATATTCTATTCAAAAAAGCGTTAGAATTATTTAATCAGAAGGACTTTTCCAATGCATATCAACTTTTTGACAACTATATTAATACTAATAAAAAAGAATATTTGCTTATATCTGATGCAAATTATTACAAGGCTGTTTGTGCAACAGAACTACAAAATAAAGATGCTGAGTTTTTACTAAAAAAATTTATAGAAATTTATCCTGAAAGCAATAAAATAAATGATGTTTTATTTATGCTTGGTAACTTATATTTCAAAAATAAAAAGTATAATAATGCGCTTGAATATTATAATAAAACGGAGAAAGAGTTGCTTTCTAAAAGCGCGTTATCAGAATATTATTTCAAAAGTGGCTATGCTTATCTAGAAAAAGGAAATCTTCAAAAAGCATCGGCAGCGTTTTATGAAATAAAAGATATTGACAATTCTTACTTTGCAAATGCCGCATATTATTACGCGCACATTGCATATCAACAAAAAAAATATGAGTTAGCATTAGAGGGTTTTTTGAAATTAAAAGATAATACTACTTTTTCTAATATCGTACCGTATTACATTACACATATATATTTTATACAGAATAAATATCAAGATGTAATTAATCAATCTGAACAACTGATTAAAGATTCTATGTTTTATCAAAAGTTACCTGAAATAAACAGAATGGTTGGTGAATCATATTTTAATTTAAAAAACTATACAAAAGCATCTGAATCTTTGGAAAAAGTCAATCAATTAAGCAGCTTAAATAATTCCGGAAACTTTATGTTGGGATATAGTTATTATCAATTAAAAAAATATTCTGATGCTATCAAATATCTAGAAAAAGCTGTTGGAAAGGAAGATTCTATTGCCCAAAATGCGTGGTATCATTTAGCTGATTGTTATTTGAACATAGGAGATAAAAGCAAAGCAAAAAATGCATTCTATGGAGCCTCTACAATGAATAGTATTCCAAGAATTACAGAAGATGCCTTATTTAATTATGCGAAACTCTGCTATGAGTTAGAATACGATCCATTTAATGAAACCATCAATGCATTTAATTTATATATTAAAAATTATCCGAATTCTCCAAGAAAAGATGAAGCGATTAACTATTTAATAAACGCTTATGCAAGTACAAAAAATTATGAAAAAGCTATTGAGAGTATAGAAAAATTATCTGTCAAAACACCACAAATAGAGCAAACTTATCAACGATTATTATACAATATTGCTATTAAATATTTTAATGATAAAAATTTATCTACAGCTCAAATTTATTTTAATCGCGCATTAAAACTTGCAGGGCACCCACACATCTCTGCCTTGTGTCAATACTGGTTAGCTGAAATAGCTTATCAAAATAAAGATTACTCTAAAGCTATAGAAGATTGGAAAAACTTTCAAGTTATGCCACTCGCAGCATCTATGAAAGAATATGAACTGACCAATTATAATCTAGGATATGCCTATTTAAAAAAACAAACAAAAGAAGATATTCAAAATGCAACTCTATCTTTTGCCAAGTATGCTAATAGCACTGCCGATGATATTGCAAAAAAATCCGATGCATCTACTAGAGCAGGCGATGGCTTTTTTATACAACAAAATTTTGCGATGGCAATAGATTATTACAATAAAGTAATTCAACTTAGTAAGGGTGATATTGAATATGCAATGTATCAAAAATCACTTTGCTTGGGATTGCTAAAAAAATATGACGAGAAAATCAACACGCTAAAAACTTTAATAGAGAAATTTTCAAAATCAGAATATACCCCAAAAGCAATATTAGAAATTGCAGATACTTATAATAATGATATGAAAAACCCAAATGCATCAATTACTTATTACAAAAAGTTTATAGATGAATATCCAAGTGCTCCACAAATTAATAAAGCAATGTCTTCGTTGGGGCTTACTTACTATGCGCAAAAAGATGATAACAACGCATTTCTGTATTTGGATAAAGTGGTAAAAAATAATCCTAAGAGCGAAGACGCACAAGAGCTTTTACCTATTATTAAAAAAATATTTGAAGCAAAAGGACAAATAGGAGAGATGGAAAAATATTTTGAGTCTGTTGGTAATCCATTATCTGTAAGTCAAGTAGAATCTTCTTTATATGAGTCTGCTAAAGATTATTATTATAACCAAAAGAGTTGTGAAAAATCTATGCCTTTATTTGAAGAGTATATTAAAAAATTTCCAACAGGAAGATATATTGCAGAGATACACTATTGCTTAGCAGAGTGCTTGTACAATTCTAACGATACATTAAAAATTATATCTGCAATGTCTCATTATGAGTATGTTATTAATCAGCCTTCGCGCTATCTTTTTACAGAAAGTGCATTAAGCAAACTTTCTTTTTATCTATATAAGCAAAAAAATTATCAATCCGCCTATCCTTTGTTTATCAAGTTAGCAGAAATTAGTGAAGATCCGAATAATATTTTTCAAGCAAAATGGTATGCATTAAAAAGCGCATTTAGTATTAATAATTTCGAAAAAGTACCGGAGTTGAGCAATTATATTATAACTTCAGACAAAGCCAATGCTAATCAAATAAAAGAAGCAAAGTATATAAGAGCAGTCGGTATGTTTGAACAACAACAATACAACGACGCTGAAAAAGAGTTTCAAATGCTAGCTAAGTCCCTAAAAAGTTCTAATGGAGCAAGATGTTATATATATAGTGCAAAAATAGAATTATCACAAAATAAATATAAAGAAGTAGAAAAAACCATTAATGAGTTACTGAGCTATCAATATGCAACTGATGATATTAAAGCAGAAGGCATGCTTATTTTAAGCGATTGTTATATGCAGCAAAATGATTATACAAATGCAAAAGTTATTTTAGAAACTTTAATTAATAGCCAACCTAAACAAAATATTCTCTTACAAGCTCAACAAAAACTACAAGAGGTCAATAATAAATTAAACCAAAACAATAATAAAAAAGAAACGCAAGATACTTTTGATAAAATGTTGGAAGAATATCAAAATAACCAAAAAACAAATTAATTAATATGCTATTTAAGAAGATTCATTTTATATTATTTTTTACTTTTATATTGATAGCTAATATCTATACTCAAGTAAATGATATTAGTTTTAATGTTCAATCAACTTTTGACCCTATCATTAAAGCTTCCAACAAACTAACAGACAACCCGGAAGTAATTGATACAATTAGAAAAATTACAAAATTCAATTATAACATTCAATCATATCCAACCTATAAAAAATATGAGATTGAGCCACTAACATTTGCGAAGTATAAAGAGAAAAATATATGGAATGCCAATCGTTCTTTTATAAAAGGTGGGTATGGCTTTATGTATAATATGCCACTATTAGAATTGTATTTTGGAAATAAGAACGATAAGGATTTAAGATATGGAATTAATTATAATTTACTTGGTTCTAATTCACAATTAAAAGATGTTGGTTATAGCGGGTTCTTAGATCAATATGCATCAGCATTTGCTGAAAAACTGATTGAAAAACATCTTGTTAATTTCAAACTGGACTATTCAAATAACAAAATGTACCAATACGGCTTTGATACAAGTGTTACAAAGTTAAATGATAAGAATCAATATAGACAGCAATATTATTATTGGTCGCCAAGTATTAATATTAAAAGCAGATATACAGATTCATCAAAAATACAACATGATGTTACACTGTCTTTTTATAACTTACAAAATTATTATGATGTTCGAGAAAACAACATTAAGATAAAAACTGATTTAAGCACTTTTATTCATGAAGAAAATTTTCATCTTGACCTACAATATGATTTTTATAACCATAAATTAAAATCTGACACTATTAATAATCATATTTTTAACTTATCTCCATATTTTCTTGCTAAGAATGAAAACTATGAAATTAAAATCGGTTTAAAAGCCACTATCGATGCTTTCTACACAAATAAATTTCACTTTTACCCTATCTTTTTTGTAAACTATAATATTTTTCAACATATCATCGAGGGCTTTGCCGGAGTTGACGGTCAATTACAAAAGAATAGCGTAAAATCACTATCTGATGAAAATCCGTTTATTCAAAATAATATACATCTAACAAACTCCAATCAGGCTTATAATATATTTGCAGGATTAAAAGGACGCTTAAGTTCCAGCACCTCTTATTTTATTAAAGGCACGTATGAAAAATGGGATAGTTTATATTTCTTTAATATCAATTATTACAATACAGTACAAATTAATAATCAGTTTTTAGTAAATTATGATAACACAAACCTAATTACTGTATCAGGGCAGATTAAACATGATATTAATAGTAAGTTATTTGTATTTGCATCCGGAACATATTTTAATTATCAAACTAAAAATTTTAATAAGCCTTACCATAAGCCACTTTATAGGGCTCAAGCATCAGCAAATTATATTTTAAATAATCAGCTTTCTTTTAAAGGAGACGTGTTTATAATTGGTGAACAATGGGCTCATCAGCCGTCATCTGACAAATTACTTAAAGGCATCGTTGATATGAATTTTATGGCTCAGTATCATCGCAGTAAAAAATTTAGCGTATTTTTAATGTTTAATAACATTGCAAATGTTCGCTACTATAGATGGGATAGATATCCTACACAAAGGTTTAATATTATGCTCGGATTAACTTTTATACCTTTTTAATAGAATGAAAAAAGTTTCGGGAGCTTTTTATGGTATTATTTGGCTATTCTTTTTTTGGGGATTTGTTGCAGCAAGTAATGATATTTTAATTCCTTTATTTAAAGACAAACTACAACTTGAGCAGTGGCAAAGTCAGATTATTTCTTTCGTGTTCTACATTGCATACACCGTAGGTGCATTATTGTATTTTACTATCAGTAAGTTTATAAAGAAAGATTTACTGTTACACATTGGTTATTCAAAAGGACTTGTTGTGGGACTTCTAGTGTCTTTGTGCGGCATTTTATTTTTTATTCCTGCAGCTAATACAGGTTCTTTCTCGGCTTTAATTATTGGGCTGTTTATTATTGGACTTGGATTTTCACTTCAACAAACAGCAGCAAACCCACTAGTGATTCTCTCAGGAGATCCTGATTTTGGTTCGCAGCGACTCAGCTTGGCCGGCGGTATTAATAATGTCGGCACTACTATCGGTCCATTTCTCATTGCAATGGCTGTGTTTGGAACTACAAGTAACACTCAAACAGCACAATTAGAATATCTCAAATATCCGTACTTAATTTTAGGATTAGCATTTGCTTTAGCAGCATTGCTTATTTTTATTTTTAGTAAAAAATTAAATACAGGTACCCAACAAAACTCTGCTCAAGAAGAATCATCTTCATTGAATATTTTATATGTTATAAAAAAGCAGCGAGTATGGATGGGTATGCTTGCGATATTTACTTATGTAGGTGTAGAGGTTTCTTCTGTGTCTAATTTATCGGAGTTTGCCATGCAAAAGGCAAATATATCTACACAACATATTGCGCCTTTTATATCACTATATTGGGCGAGTTTGATGATTGGCAGATGGGCCTCTTCAGCAGATATTTTTTCTGAAATAAAATGGAAACAAATATTATTAAAAATAATATTACCCATTATAGCATTGCTTCTATTCGTATCTATTTTATTTATTAGTAATAAAGAGTTAATCAATCTTAAATTCTACCTGCCATTTGTTGTATTATTAATCATTCTCGATTTACTATCAAAAGGGAGCGCTGCTCGTCAAGTAATGATATATTCTATAGTCGGTATTATTACTATCTTGTTGGGAATAATGAGTGAGGATGTTTTCTCAGTGTATTGCATTACAGCCACGGGGCTTTTTTGTTCCACATTATGGCCATGTATTTTTGAGTTATCTATCAAAGGATTAAAAAAAGATACCGGAACAGCATCCGGATTATTAATTATGATGATAATGGGAGGAGGATGGATTAGTGTATTGCAAGGGTATCTATCAAAATTTCCTACAATTGGTATTAGTGGAAGTTATGCTGTTGGTATTATATGTTTTATATATCTAGCACTATTTGGATTAAAAAATAGAAACACTACAAATATCTCTTAATCGCTTGTATAATTTCTGTTTCAGAAACTGCTACTTTTAATTTAATCTTTTCTATTTTTTCTAATAACGTAAATATAATCTGTTGATCAATATTTTTCTTGTCATTATGCATTTTCTGAATTAATACCGGAATATCATTTTTTATTAATGGTATTTTTGGAAAAATATTTTTAAAATCCTGTTGAATTTTTTCTGCAATATTTTTATCTAATACATTACGTTGTGCTGCAATATCCGTTTCTATGATTATTCCTGCAGCTACCGCAATGCCGTGTGGTACATAATCTTTTTTTTCATCATACAATCCTTCTATGGCGTGCGCAATGGTATGTCCAAGGTTTAATGCCTGCCTGATATCCTTATCACTAGGATCTTGTTCGATTATTTGAATTTTTAATGTTATAGCTTTCGCAATCACATCTTTAGTAGGCAATAGAGATTGTTGGATTTTTATTAAACACTCTTGATAAAATTCAGTATCAGATATAAGTGCTATTTTTAGTATCTCTGCCCAGCCGCTCAGTAATTGTTCTTTTGGCAATGATGATAAAAAATCAGTGCAAATAATATTTTTACAAGGTAAATATATTGTCCCAATAGTATTTTTTATAGAATTAAAATTAATACCATTTTTCCCTCCTATGCTTGCATCTACCATAGAAAGTAATGTTGTGGGAATCAATGTGCACTTTACACCACGTTTAAATATGCTACATGCGAATAAAGCCACATCTGAAAACACACCGCCACCAATAATCGCGATATTATCTAACCTCTTAATTTTATGTGTTAACAGATGCTCTACTATACGCATAACTATATGAATATTTTTATTTTCTTCATTTACTTGAATGGTATAAATTCTTTCTGTACCTATTTGTTTAAATTGTTCCTGATAGATTTTAAAAGCCGCATCCTCTATAAGAATAATTGCATGTTCATTTTGCAAAGAATGTATTAATGTATTTAAATTAGGAACAAATTGAATAGTAGTAGTTTGGCTTATATTGAAATTTAAATTCATAGTTTAAAGGAAAAATGAAAATGAGGTTGATATAAAATGATCTTGTTTAAGTGTATATAAATTCTTGTTATCTAAAAATAGTTTTTGTGGTGAATCAAATCGGCGATATTCTACTCTAAGCAGAAAGTATTTCCATATAAAATAATCTATATTTACAGAAGTGCCAAATACATCAAACATGCTTCCTGAATAATTAACTATAATATTACTTTTAGAGTCATAATATCGCTCTGCTCTTGCCGTTATAAATATATTTTTTATGATTTGATATCTTGCAATCACAGATGAACCATACCAAATACCGTATTGATATCCGGCATCAAAAGCAAAAGAAAACGACCATTTGTTTTTTTGATATGTAATAAATAAATCATGAAAGTATCTTGTTTGAGTAGAAAAATAACCAAAAAAAGAACTGCTATTTAATGCCAAATTCTTATTTATTGTCCATACAAATTGGTGTCCAAAAGACGGCAAACCGCGCTCTATATGATAAACCATATTTTGCCATCCATTCATTACTATAAAGCTATATTGATATTTATTATTAGTCGATGTATAATTTAATTTTATACCTGTTTGATAATATGGAGAATTATCAGCGATAATAGAGCGTGTTGCACACCAATTATCTTTTGCTACAATGCCTTCAAACCCAATATAAGAGGGAGTTATGCCTAAATCTATCCATAAATTTTTACTTTTTATTAATTTATAGCCTATATTTAATAAACTAATATTTCGAAGATATATAGGTTCTTCAGCTAAATTATCAACAGAATATGTCCCAAGCATTCCGGCTACAGCCGCACGAAGCCTACTGCTATTATATTCTGCTTTTAACTGCATAAGATTTAAGAATACATTATTTTTTCTATTATAAGAACAGAGAAAGCTCTCTAATTTAGCTTGTTTTTGATTAGATAAGTTATAATTAAAATAAGCATCTGCAATACCACTGATTTTCCACTTATTTTCTATGACAGAATCTGCCTGAGCATATAATAAGCTATAAAAAATATTGCCAAGTAAAATATAAAACAGTCTTATATATTGCATATCGTGTCAAAAAACTTTTGTTTATATGCTTGAACGGAATAGTATTTTAAAACCCCTTCTCTACCTGCACTTCCAAGTTCCTTTCTTAAAGATGTGTTTTCTATTAATAAAGAAAGTTGTTCAATCCACTCTTCATCATTTTTAACTGAATATCCGCCTTTTGTTTTTGTAATAATTTCTTGATTAACGCCTATATCACTTATTACACAAGGCACTCCACAACTCATATAGGTTAATGCTTTAAGCCCGCATTTTCCTTTACTCCACTCATCATTTGGTAATGGCATAATACCAATATCAAAACTATTTAAATCATTTATTTCCATTTTATTATTCCACTTCTTTACTTTCAAATTGAGTTCAGGAATATAGCTTTCATCAGCAATTGCAGTAATTTCAATATTGGAATATTTTTCTTTTAATCTATTTAAAACAGGAATAACTTGTTTGAAATGTTCTAAAGTAGTATGACTCCCCATCCAACCAAGTATGATTTTATCAGCAATAGTTTTATTATTTGGTTGATAATAGTCTGTATCTACCACCGTAGGAATAACAATTATATTATTATTATACTTCTTTGCAAAATTTGCCAAGTACTCATTACCGGCTATTATAACATTTGCGAATTGTATATGCCTTATTGTTTTGTGATATTGATTTTTTAGAATCTTAATTAGTGGATTGTTATTCGTATTTAGCCAAATAGAATCATCGAAGTCATAAATAATGGGTATGTTTTTTATTCTTAAACAATAGAGGAGTAACTTGCTATCAATATAGTGTAATTCACGCAGTATTATTACGGCATGATATTTTTTCATAAAAACTATTTGAAACAGCCTTTTAAAATATGATGATATAATAGCCACCATTTTCAAAATAAAATTATTTGATTGAAATAGAGCGTTGTCTTGCCATTCATTAATAATATATTTATATTCGAACTCTACATCATATTCGGAAGCATATTTAAAATACTGTGCTATTCTAAATTTTTCATTTGGCGCTCTATTAAATCTATGAATAGCCAATATTAATATCCTCTTTTTTGTTGGCATTTAGTCTAATTTAAAACAACAATATTTAATAGTACTGCCTTTTTCAGAAAATAATTTTTCATAATAGGTTTGTATTTGCTTTACTTCATTTAACTCTTGTCGAGAATCCATGTATAAATTTTTAGAGTGTAAAATTAATTCTAATTTTAAATCGGCAATTACATTCATTGTATAATCAAAAAATATATCATTATCGGTTTTAAGGTGTACGTATCCGTCTTTTTTTAGATAGTTTTTATAGTACTCCAAAAATTTAGGATTAGTTAATCGCTTTTTCTCTCTTGACTTTTGGATTTGCGGATCCGGAAAAGTTATCCATATTTCACTGACTTCATCTTTATTAAAAATATTTTGAAGAAACTCTACTCGCGTACGAATAAAAGCAACATTGCGCAATTGATTGTTTAATGCTTGTTTAGCACCTGTCCACATTCTATTACTTTTAAAATCAACACCAATAAAATTTTTATCTTTGTATTGCTGAGCGAGTCCAATCGTATATTCTCCTCTACCACAGCCAATTTCAATAACTATTGGGTTGTTGTTTTGAAAAAAAGACTTGCACCACTTTCCGCGCAGTTCAAATATCGTATTTTCTGTATATTGCTTATATAAATAATCGAAACTATTCTGAAATGATTTAAACTCGCTGAACTTGAACAATTTATTAGGCATATACTAAGCAAACTGATATTCTGTATTATAATTTTGATTTTTTACTACCAGGTTTTTTTTAAGATATAATTTATTTTTACAGTAATAATCAATAATAAATAAGGACATTACAAAAAAAGGAAGAGCGGGAGTTTTTAAACGAACCAAAGCTCCAAAATTAGAAATAGTGATACCAACCGTAAAGGCAAAGAACAAAGAAAATAATAGCATAAATATCATAATAGAATTTGCTTGTATAGAATTATAAATATGCCGCCATTTATATTTAATCAAAATTTTTATTAGCAAATAAAGTAAGAATGTATTTTCTAGTGCCGACAATAACATAAAAAAATTCCTTACATCAATAAGTGTTGGTCTGAATAGTCCTGTAAATATTGCCAAGGGGGCAACCTTTAACATTCCACTTACGGAATTATCTACTTGTCCTATACTAAATGATTTTCCTTGATAATAGTCCTTTTTCAAATCATCACGAACCTCTGTTGTTCTATTAACTACTTTATCCATAGAAAAAGTTCCTAATTTATTACCTAAAACAGTTAGTAAGAAAAAACCAACAGCACTGCCTATAGATACTAATACAATAGTAAAAAGCGACCGCATAAAACTTGCATTATATTTATCTAACAAACTAACACTAAACCATATAAGCGACCCCGGTAATAAAGCATAGAGCACATAGGGCTTAACATTAATATGAATGTAAACAGCCAATAACAATTGTATCAAGTACCAAACCTTAAACTTTCTTTTTATCATTAAGAAATAAAAGGCATACAAATACAAACATATTGCCATTAATGTAAGTGTATCCTTTAAAACACCGGATGTCCAAAAAAAAACAGAAGGAAATACAAATAAAGAAATAAAAAGTTCTTTTTTTAAGTCTCTAAAAATATCACACATCATAATGTATAACTTCCACAATCCATAAAATCCAATAAATGAGAAGCAAACAGCCGTAGGGAAGAAAAAACCAAATGAAAATATCTCTACCACGCTCGCTACCTTTGATACAAAAAAAGAATATGGATCATTAATCCAAAAACTTGGCCATGTCATATCCAAATCATAAAAATAGTAGTAAGGATTAGGCCGTGGGTTACCAAACATAATTTCCAAATAATCTAAAGGACGTGTAAACAGCAACTCTTTTAATGCCTTACCTGTCCTAAAATAATGACAAGTGTCTCCCTGTGCATAATAAAAATTATAGACAGCAGTTAAAGCAATGGCACCAAGCATTTTAAGTAAAACAGCATAGTGAAAGTTTTTATATTCTTGTTTCCCCTTTACTAAATTTTTATTTCTAATAAATAAAGTAATAGAATAAGCAAGAATAAAATAAAACGGAAGTAATAAAAAATCTAACGGGTGTATAAAGTCTAGAGTATTCATTCCGTTAATGAATTTTTTACATCTAATTGTTCAGGAGCAACTGTCCTGATAAAAATTTCATTCATACTTGGTAATAGCTCTGTAAATGAAATAATTTTACATGCAGGCAAAATACCTTCTAAAACTTTATTAGAAGAATATTCTTTTTTTATTCTTATGGTTGCTGTAATTTTACTATTATGTTCTTGGTGTGTTAAAAGCTCTGCCATAGACCATAAAGCATGAGTGAATGTTTGTATGTGTCCTTCAAAAATAACTTTAAATATATTTTCTTTATGCTGATTTTTAATCGCATCAACTTGTCCCTGCAACACCACTTTAGATTGATGAATTAAAGCAATATCATCACAAAGCTCCTCTACACTATTCATATTGTGAGTAGAAAGGATAATGGTTGCGCCCTTGTTTTTAAGTTGAATAATTTCGTGTTTGATTAATTCTGCATTTAAAGGATCAAAACCACTGAATGGCTCATCTAATATTAATAATTTCGGTTCGTGAATCGCAGTAACAATAAATTGAATTTTTTGTTGCATACCTTTACTTAAATCATCTATCCTCTTGTCTTTCCACTCATAAAGATTTAGCTTTTTCAACCATTCATTTGCTCTCTTTATAGCTTCTTTTTTAGGCAATCCTTTTAGTCGAGATAAATAAATAATCTGGTCTATCACTTTAGATTTTCTATAAAGCCCTCGCTCTTCAGGTAAATAGCCCATTTCTGAAACATGAATATCTGTAATTGGATGTGATTTGTATAAAATATTTCCGATATCCGGACCCGTGATTTGTGTAATAATCCTAATAAGCGTTGTTTTTCCTGCGCCATTCGGACCTAAAAGCCCAAAGATACTTCCCTCTCCTACAGAAATATTTACATTATCTAACGCCCTATGTTTATAGTAATTTTTTGTAACATTAATAACCTCCAAGATATTCATAATCAGGACATTTTTTCCTTTTGATTGCTCAAAAATAGACAAAATGACTGATATTAATTAATAAAAAATACGGATTGTCATTATTTTAATATCGGTACATATCTTGATAAGTTTTTATCATAAAAATTAAAACTTACAACTATGGCAAACATTATTAAAAATGAATTAGGATTTCCAACATTCAGAAATTTAGTAGAAAACTTTTTTGAAAATGATTGGATGGATTATGGAAAAAAATTTCCGGTACTTGGCTCAACCGTTCCCTCTGCAAACATCAAAGAATCTGAAACAAATTATCAAATTCACTTGGCTGCACCGGGATTAAAAAAAGAAGATTTCCAGATTGATTTAGACAACCATGTCTTAACAATTTTCTCTGAAAAGAATGAAGAAAAAACAGAAGAAAAAGAAACCTATACCCGCAGAGAGTATAACTATTCTTCTTTCTCTCGCTCTTTTTATGTGCCGGAATCTGCTAATAAAGAAAAAATTGAAGCAGAGTATAAAGATGGTGTTCTAAACATCATGATTCCAAAAAAAGATAGTGCTATTCAAAAACCTCAAAGAAAAATTGAAGTAAAGTAATTGCTAAGAAATAATAAAAAAGCCGATAACTTCTATCGGCTTTTTTATTAAACTAATATTTCATTAGTTTTTAGAGTAAATCTAAGCAATTAGAATTCATCTATGGTATGAAAGGTAACTTCAGGATATTTTTCCTGAGCCATTTGTAATAGCCACGCCGATTCAGCAAGAAACACAGGGTGTGCATCTTTATCGTAAGCAATATACTGAGAACGATCCTCTAAAAATTTTTCTAACATCTTATTATCTTTGCAAGACACCCACAATGCTTTATAAATAGGTATTTGATCAAAATCGCATTTAGCACCATATTCATTAGCTAATCTGTGTTGTAAAACCTCAAACTGAAGTGCACCTACCGTCCCTATAATTTTTCTGTTATCAAACTTACGACTAAATAATTGCGCAACACCTTCGTCTGTAAGCTGCTCTATTCCTTTCATCAGTTGTTTTGTCTTCATCGGGTCTTTATTCACAACATACCTAAAAACTTCCGGTGAAAACGCAGGGATTCCCTTAAATTGCAAATCTTTTCCTTCTGTTAAAGTATCGCCTATTTTAAAGTTGCCGGAATCATACAGTCCTATTACATCTCCAGGATATGCTTCATCTATTACAGATTTTTGCTGTGCCATAAATGCAGTGGGGTTGCTAAATCTTAATTGTTTTTTTAGTCGTGTATTAAAATAATTCTTATTACGTTGAAACTCTCCGGAAACTATTCTAAGAAATGCAATTCTATCTCTGTGTTTTGGGTCAAGGTTAGCGTGTATTTTAAAAATAAATCCTGAAAATATTTTATCGTCTGCTTTAATAAATCCGGCGGTACTCTCGTGCCCTAAAGGATGTGGAGCTATTTCAACAAATGTATCTAACAATTCCTGTATGCCAAAATTATTTACAGCACTTCCAAAAAACACAGGAGCAACAATGCCATCAAGATATTTTTTTTTATCTAATGTGCCGTATATATTCTCTATCATGTCCACATCTACTCTTAGTTTGTCTGTAAAATTATCTCCTATTAATTTATTCAACTCATCAGAATGGATATTATTAATGGTTATATAATCATCTGCTTTAACGAACTTGTTTTCGCTATTAAATAAATTTAGTTTTCTGTCTTGCAGGTGATATACGCCTTTAAATAATTTTCCTATACCTATAGGCCATGTCATTGGGCAAACATTAATTTTTAGTTCTTTCTCAATTTCATCTAATAAATCAAAAGCATCTTGTCCTTCTCTATCAAGTTTATTAATAAATACAATAACAGGAGTGCTGCGCATTCTGCAAACTTCTAAAAGTTTCCTTGTTTGGCTTTCAACCCCCTTTACACAATCAATAACCAAGATTACACTATCTACTGCGGTCAATGTTCTGTATGTATCTTCTGCAAAATCTTCGTGTCCGGGCGTGTCTAGAATATTAACCTTATAATTTTTATACTCAAAAGCCATTACGGAAGTAGAAACGGAAATCCCTCTTTGTTTTTCTATTTCCATAA
Organism: Bacteroidia bacterium; assembly: GCA_039811645.1. Taxonomy (GTDB): domain Bacteria; phylum Bacteroidota; class Bacteroidia; order B-17B0; family Aurantibacillaceae; genus BPGX01. Next base: position 50,041 of record JBDHZB010000008.1, read on the forward strand.
AATCAGAAGTGGTGTGTCTGTTTATTTTATTAGATTTTACCGCCCCTGCTACCTGAATAGCTCCACCAAATAAGAGTAATTTTTCAGTTAAAGTAGTCTTCCCTGCATCGGGGTGTGCAATAATAGCAAATGTTCTACGCCTATTAATCTCGTCTATAAAACTCATAATAATTAAAGTACTATATTTTTAGAAATATTTTCTGCTATTTCTTGAAATTCTTCTTTTGATAATCTTAATTTTGGATTAGAAAAATTACAATCATTCATGGTATTAATGGGGATAAGATGAATATGTGCGTGTGGCACTTCCAGCCCTATTACATGTGCAGAAATTCTATTACAAGGTATTGCTTTTTTAATTCCCTCTGCTACTTTTTTAGTAAAAATCATTAACTCTAAATACTGTTTATTATCCATATCAAATAAATAATCTACTTCTCGCTTTGGAATAACCAAAGTATGTCCTTTTTTCAAAGGAGAAATATCTAAAAAAGCAAAAAAAAACTCATTTTCCACTATCTTGTAACAAGGAATTTCTCCACTTATAATTTTTGAAAAGATACTGGGCATATTAGGCTGTAATTTCAAGAACCTCTAACTTCATAGTTCCGGCAGGAACTTTAACCTCAACAATATCGCCAACAATTTTTCCTATCAAACACTTTCCAATTGGTGAAGTAATAGAAATTTTTCCTTGAGTAATATTTGCTTCGTTTTCGGCAACCAATAAATATTGTACAGTGGTTTTATTATTATGATTTTTCAATTTTACTTTTGTAAATATCGAAACCTTTTCTGTTTTTATTTGAGATTGATCTACAATTCTTGCATTGGTTAACATTTGCTCCAATTCATGAATTCTAGCTTCTAAATGCCCTTGCGCCTCTAAAGCAGCGTCATATTCAGCATTCTCACTTAAATCTCCTTTTTCTCTTGCATCAGCAATTTGTTGTGCTATATTTTTCCTTTCTTCTGTTTTTAAATGATGCAATTCATCTTTTAATTTTTTCATACCCTCTTCGGTATAATAAACAAATCCACTCATATATTTCTGTTTTTTCTAAAAAATATAAATCCCGAACAAATCGGGATTCATAAATATAAAGTTATTAATTTTACTTTATAAATTAACTCTTACACCAATGGTATGGACTCCTCCAAACGGGTTAGTAAATCTGTATGAGTAATCAAAACCCAACGTGCTTCTTTTAGTTTTATTTAAAGGAATTTCAAAGGTAGCTCCTGCAGTAGGACCGGTATATGCGGTCATGCGTTTGGTGCTATCAAAAATATATTTCTCTGCATGAAATCCTGCTCTAATCATAAATATCTCTTTCCATGCAAATTCAAGTCCGGCTAAATAGTTATCATAAGTAAAAGAGTTAGAAACGAAATTAGTAGCCACTGTTAATCTGTATTTTCTTATACCATCAATAATAGAATCTTTGGTAAGATTAAAATCATAGGCGGCGCCGATATTCACACATGCCGGCATTTCAAAAAATGCAGAGCGATTTTGAACAGTTCTTTGATATTCAGGAGAAAGAGTTGTTAATGTTTGAAAAGTTAATAATTCACCTCTGTATTGCATTTTAGGTCCGACATTTTTTAATGAAACACCAAAATGTATTTGTTTGTGCTGACCTGTGTGATATTGAATACCTGCATCTATGGCAACGCCCGTAGCTTGCACACCAGGTATTTTTTCATTAACTAATTTAATATTAATACCGCCATAAATATCATCGGAGAACATTTTTGCATAAGAAAGATTTACATTATTAAATGTAGGTGAAAAATTACCAAGTCCACCTTCAGGTTGGTCTTCAGTAGTTCTAATAAGGTTTCCTCCATTAATACTAACTATACCAAAACCAATTACACTTGTTTCACCAACTTTTTGAGTAAACCCAAAAGTATTAATGTTTATTCCGGTTCCTACCAACCAATCTGTTCTCGAAACGTACAACTCAGTTTTTTTAGTAAAAACCGTTCCTGCAACATTCCAAAACATTGCCTCAATCCCTTTGGTTCCTGCCTGATTAGCGCCTGCCCAACCTGAGGATCTGGCGAATGGATTAATTAATAATTGAGAGGCACCTGCTTGAGCTGCGCGCTCCGGGTTCCCTGCAAAAAGCACAGAGCATATTGTTAGTGAAGCTATACCGATTAAAATTTTATGTTTCATCTGAATCATGTTTTTATTTTTTTTAATAAGATTGTAAGTCGTATGGTCTCATAATTCCAAACCATTTAATGATTTTTTCACCAATACCCGGTGCATCTACGTGGATAATGTACATACCACTTGCCACCAACACACCTGTTTGGTTTTTCAGATCCCACTCAATATACGACAATCTTTTGCTTTGCTTAAAGTCGTTGGTGTAGGTGTACTGGTCTTCTTGTCCATCTACAGATCTTGTTATTGTTCTGATTAAAGTTCCGTTTAGCGAATAAATAGTAATGGTACAAACGTTTGGTAAATTTGTAATTCTTACCTTTGTGTCTATTCTATTACCTTCATAAGTTGAATATCCATAATATGGGTTAGGGACTACTCTGATAAAATCTAAAGCATTCTTTGCAACATCACCAACATTCTTTACAGTATAAATATCACTGGTTGAAAACTGATACATTGGAAAGTTATTGTTTTGTGAGCCTGTTAATGTGTCAGATGTAGATTGGTTTGTTGTTGTTGTATTAATAGCCAATAGAATAACGTCGTCACCGATGTACGATCCTGTAGTCTTTTTCTGTGTCCAATAGCCGGAATAACCAAACCTATAAGGCTTATTTACTCTTATTCTAACTTTTGCATCGCATGGAATAGAAGCAGGATTTTTAAATGAATACTTAGCACTTGACAATACAGGTAAACTTACCCACATAGCATCAGATAAAACTGATCTTAATGTTCTTCCAGCAAACGCTTGTGCGGGACCAGTTGCTGGTGCAAATGCTGTATTCCATTGGGTAATCATTTGCGCACATCCATCATATCTTCCGGCACCTACTTTGGTATTATTTAATGCAACTACGGGCGTGAAAGTTAATGATGTTGTATTATAGTAATCAGTTTTATTGTTTCCGAATATATAAATATAGTGTCGGCCTCCTAATGGGTAGGCGTATGCGTCTCCTAACTGGTTAGCCGTAGGGTTCCATAACATATCATCTCCATTGTCATCGTGGTTCCAACTGTCTTCTCCAAACACTATATTTAAGCGTTCACCTGTTTCTACATTAATAGCATAGCCAGGGAACCACCCCATACCTGTTGCAGAAATATAATCTGCGTCATTCGGATCATTTGTTACAATACCATCTCCAGTATTGCCGTTTTTGTCAACAGAAGCATGAGCACGTGGCTGGAATTTTTTAGCATTACCTTGTGCTAAGTTTGGATCATCTTGCATTTCAATAACAATACAACGACTCCATTTACTCTTATCTGATGTGATTACTACATCTACACCTGCTAAATAAACAGGATGCACCTTTGATGGATCATTATAAGAATCTCCAACATACTTAATTTTACCATTATAGCCCGGTCCTGCCTGAGTACTCCAAAAGTTTCCACTTTTACAAGAGGACGCTGTTAAGCAATATGGTCCCCAAGTACCATTAATCACATTATCAAAAGTTGATTTTGGATCGGTATAATTCACTCCACCTGCAAACCCTACAATTACCCCGCCATCGCACACCGATGTTACTGGAGAAGTACCATTACTTGTAGGTGCTACTCCATCTCTTAACCAATTAAAAGGATGTGGGTTTACAGCATTCTGCATATCTTTTATACCGCTTAACCATGCCTTTTTAGGATCAGAGAAAGTCAATGTAGATTCAAGAAAATCACCCTCTTTCAAAACGGCGCTGGTTAATGAATACGTGGTTCCTGCTAAAGCCATTCCTATATCTGTTTGTTGCTGCATGGTAATAGACATCCCTATATCCGGCATATAATATTCTTTACCAGCTTTCATGGTTGTATCCAATGCATAGGTATTGCCTGTTGTATTATCTTTTAATGTCCAAGTTGCTATATTACCTAAAAATGCACCCATATTTTTAGCATCAGTAATTTGAAGCTTTTTGGTATGAGTAACTAAGCTAGCGTCTAACCCGTCAAACTTTACAAGTTTTAATGTAAATGTAGAGTTAGGGACATTAAGTGGGTCAACTACTTTAATATTAACCGGACCTCTGCCATTTAAGTATGTTGGGTTAGGTATAAAGTTGTTAGCTAAAATTTGAGCCACGCTTTCATCGGTTAAATCTAATATATTACCACCGTTTCCTTGCCCTTCTATACGGGTAATTTTTGGTCCATATCCATAATAAGATTGCATCACGGTTCCCTCTTTTTCAGGTGCAGGAATGTGTGGAATACCTGAGGCTTTTTTAGACTTTCTACCTTCTAAATATGGTCTTTTTTGTCCTAAGTAGTTAGCGTCTGCACTAGATGTAGGGTCAGTGTCCGGTTTGTACGTTAAGTAATTGTTATACGCGTACGCTACCGCCATAAAATAGTAGGTTTTATGGTTTACTATGGAGTTGTTGGTGCCGGAAGAAAATGCATCGGCTGTAATTTTAAAAGTAGATTTAAGCCCTGCGTCTGCACCATCAACTTTTACTATTGGAACATAAGCTCCGACAGAAGCATCATATTCATAATTGACTAATCTTGCTATTGAGTCTTGTATATCGCACTGAAATACTAACCTTGCCTTAGAAGCGTCTGAAAGATCGGTTTGAGAAACAGTATTATCTACTAGCTGATAAACTTTATACCCTTGGAATCTATAGTATTGGTCAGGGTTTTGAAGCGCAGCAATGGTAGTTCCTGGTACCGGTAAAATAGTAACATCTGCCTCTCTATATTTTTCATTATGATTATTAGAAGTTGGAGCGTTAGTGAGATAAACAATTAAAGTTTGGTCTAATTCCTGAATAGTTATATCAGGCGCATCCGGTCCATTTAATATTTTAAAACAATTGTCAAACAAAGCTTGTGCTTTATCGTCAGCAGTTTTTAACAATTCCACAGAATATAATTGTTGATTTTTAATAGGTGTCTGTGCCCAAGGCATACCAAATGTAACATAATTAACAGCACCTGCTTTTAAAGTAAACGGGCCTGCTGATTGTAGGAATCTTCTATCACCAGGTGTATTGTTTGCAGAGGCTTCTGTCCAACCTGTTCCTGCATAAGGGTCCCCTGTATATACTAATATTCTTCCTTGAGGGTTGGTTTGATATAGCGGTGTAGAGCCACCATAAGCATTACCACCATAAGTAAATGGAGAACCATCTTTCCATTTACCGGTCATATAACCATAGTAATGCGTAGCAATAGCGGGATTAGTGGTTTGCGGAGGGAAAGAACCAATATTATTATTATAATAAGTAAAGTTAGTCATTCCTATGGTTTCTCCGGGCTCATCTACATTGCCATCAAAATTATTATCTATATTGTCATTCAAGTCAGCTAAAGGGCCTCTAAAAAAGTCGCAACCACACGCAGGAGGATAATCGCCATAACCAGGTGTACCAGAAACTGAAGGATCGGATGATGCACCATTATAAATATATCCAAGTCCTCTTCCTACATCACACCCTACATAATCATCACTATAGTATCCTAAATCAGCATCCGTCCATACTGTAAAATATGTTTTATTTAAAGTGTAAGTGGAGCGGTTAATGACTTGATAGCTGTAAAAAGTCATGTTATTAATTTCGTCTGAAGTTTGAAACGCAAAAGCTTGTGCTCTAATTTCTAATCCAATTGCAAGTCCTTGTGTTTCTGTATGTACATTTCCTTTGTCATTAAATACCCACCATAAACAATAATCACCAAATACTCTTGCTTTACATACCCCTAAATTATCTTTTGCCGCTGTATTATAAATATCAAAAGCGGGGTAATCTCCGTCATTTGGGTTGTATATACCATCTCCATTAACATCTTCGAATGGAGCTAAATATTGATCTTGATTTTTACTTATATCTCCATTCCCCGGCCATACCTGTGCATTGTATGGTACTGGACCAGGTACCAACACATAGCTTTCTACTTCAAATCTAGAAATAGGAAAGTGTCTGTCGTATTGCAAGCAAACATCGTTGGTTACCGATGCATTTGTAATGTCAAGAGGACCAGGCCAATAGTCATATCCATTTTGGCGATATGTCATGGCAGCAACCCTTAACTGTCCGCCTGCATCAAATCCACCAACCCAAATTGAGCCGGCAAATAATGAAGATGCTCCTTTACTTCTGTCTTTTGTAGCAGGCACAATATAGTAAGCGTTACCATTGCCAAATAAATCCCACCACATATCGCCGGCAGTAAAGATAATGGTTCTTACGTTATTAACCCATAACTCTTTAGACCCTGAGGCTCCTGTGCATAAGTCCATCACCTTATGCTCGTTAGAAGATACCTTGTGTCCGTTTGGTAAATTAATTTCTCTTGAATAGGCAGTATAAAACCCTATTATCAATAAGAAGATGGCTAATTTTGTTGTTTTCATAATCACTTTATTTAATATTTATTAAAAGTCAAATTGTAATCCTAACCTGATTTGTCTTGGTAGTCCATAATTGGAGTATCTATTAATATATACGCCGTACTGATCTGTAAATCCTTGAGGACTATTAGTTGCTTTAACAGTTGATTGTGCTAAAGGTGATGCCAAGAATCCATCATCATCAGGATTGCCTGTAAAATTATATACATTCAGTACGTTTTTTTGATTTAAGAAATTCAGCACTTGAACATAAATATTTAAATTTACATCTCTTCTGTTATCAGACCCTTCTTTTCCGATTTTAAATGGAAAGTTTTTATCAATTCTTAAATTACCACGAAGCGTCCATGGCTTATTAGAGCCATTAACAGCACCTATTAAGCTTGAACGCGAATTTCCATTAGCAGCAACAGCAGATGCCCAACGAGAATAAGGTGTACCGGAACCAATAAAGAACATTACATTGAATCCTAAATCCTTAAAGATTTGTTTCTCTTTATCTTTTATTTTAAGAATTGGACCTTTGTAATCTGTTCCAGTTCCAAATCTATAGTCATAAGATAAAACAAATGTGTGTCTTTGGTCGTAATCAAATGGTTGTAATATTCTTAAGTTGGGTTGACCGGAAGTAGCTAAATTCACACCTGAATTAGCGTTAGAACCTGAACCTTCGGCAAATTGTAGGGTATAATTAGCTTTGAACCTAGATCCACCTGTGCGGCGTAAGTCAAATTCAAAAGTAATTCCTTTTACAGTTCCAAAATCTTGATTTACATAGGTCATATAACTTCTTGGGAATGCTCCCACTACTGTTCTTAATGTTAACATATCTCTTAGCTCACGGTAGAATGCAGATATTTTTAATACTGCACTTTTTCTTTCGTTTAATATTTGTGCAAATCCTAATTCATAATCAATAGTTTTTTCAACTTTCAAATTTGGATTAGCTATAAAAGGTAAAGAACTTTCATTTGGCAAATAATAATAATCCTTAGGATCAAATCTGTTACCTCCTTCCGGGCGTTTTGTTAAGATATCATAGTGTGCAAAGAAGTTAGCCATATCAGAGATAGGGAAAGAAAATGCAACACGCGGCATTACGTTAATCTGTGCTTTATAGTTTTGGAAGGCATCAGGCGAGAATGGCTGTCCACTTCTATAATCTTGCGGATTCTTTAAGTAAGGGGTCAATTTTCCTGTTACGCCTGCTAATGCATTAGGGTCAGATACTTCATTTCCTTGTGCATCATACCATTTGTCTCCGTTTCTGTAACCCACAACACTTCCTCCTGTAATATCAGTTGTATAAACTACATAATCCGCTCCCATATTGGTTGGGTGATTAAATTCTCCTTTTGTTTCTCCAACTGTTTTAGCAGGATGTACTAAATACGGATCTTTTAGTCCTTTTTGATTGGCATCATATCTATCTACTCTCACTCCAACATTAAATTTCAAGTCTTTATAGTCAAATTTATCTTGAATGTAACCGGCCATGTAAATTGGTCTGAATGCTCCAACATTAAATGTATTAAATCCTAAATCATCTTTCTTTGTTAAAAAATCATTTAGGTTAGTAGCTTTATTGTATTTGTCTCCTTTATAATCATAACCCCAATAGTCCACTAATTGATTACCGCTATTTTGTCCTAATAAATCTGCGGCACTAAACATATTTATTGAAAATGTTGAAGGGTCTAATGCGTCTATATTAATTTGCTGAGTAGAGGATCTTGGTAGTCCTAATTTATCTAAAAGTTTTATAGAAAATTCCGTTTGCTGAGCCGGATTATATAAGTAATCATAATAATAAGCGGGGTATGTGTAAGATAATTCAGGCACATAAATCGGATTAGATTTATCTAACTGTGAGATGTGTTGATTAACAATTTGTCTCATTCTTGTCCATAAAGACGCTGGTGAAACGCTCCACCCTGCGCTTTTTCTTTGGTCATATTCAAAACCTGCTGTAATGGCATGTGTTGTATTATTGATATTTAAGTCTGTATTAATTGATGCAGCTACTCTAAATTGTGAATTTTGTGAAAAAGAATAAATATCATATACAGTACCCGGCACATACCACATATTATAGGTTTGAGGTTGTTGGTTGCTTGTATTATCTCCATTTCTAAGTCCACCAAGTCCGGCAATCCAATCCATAGAAGTAATGGTAAAGGGAGTATTGTTTAATACATATTGTGTATAATTTGCTGAGTAAGGATTTTGATTACCTGGGGTAAAGTTCATAGAAATCCCGCTTGGTCCTTGATATTCGTATGCTCTTATTGTATCGTTACCACGTATAAATTTAGGATTAAATGCGT
>JBDHZB010000009.1:0-55517 GCA_039811645.1 Bacteroidia bacterium
ATATTAAGTTTAATTTAAGAAGAAGAAATAGATATAATTTTTATACCTATGGAAAGCAACTTATAGAAATAGAGCTATATAATAATACTTTATTTAGAATTGGCTCTCCAAATGCAAAGCCTCTTCAACAAATTATTAGTGAATTGATTAATCTAACCTAAAATAGATTAACTGTGGTTTTATATAAAGAGATAATAGCCCTATAAGGATGCCTTAATCTTTTTTACATCAAACTGCTTACTAAGAAACTAAAATATTTGCTATCAAGTAGTGTTATATTAAATATTGTCAATAAAAATAAAAAAAGTAATTAAATACTTTTATTAATAATATTTTCGTATATTTGTGCGAAATTTATATTCACAATAAAAAATACAATTATGGAAACAGTAAAGGAACAAATTATCAACGTTCAGGAAATAGAGCCAAGATTAAGGCATCAAACCATCTTTCAAACTTTTAATACTCTTAAGGAAGGAGAGAGTTTAATCATTCACAACAACCATGACCCAAAGCCGGTTTATTATCAATTAATGGATCTTCGTGGAAATATTTTCTCATGGGAATATCTGCAACAAGGTCCGGAATGGTGGGATATACGCGTTACAAGGACTGTTCCATCTGTTCCAACTGAAAAAGAAGAGCTAATTATAAACGTACCGGGGCTTGAGCCACAACAAAAACATGCTGCTATCTTTCGTGTTTTTGATCATTTTGAAGCAGGAGAGTCTTTTATTATTCATAACGACCACGATCCAAAGCCTGTTTATTATCAACTACAAAACGAGCGAGGAAATATATTTACTTGGGAATACTTACAAGAAGGTCCTATTTGGTGGGATATCCGTGTTACAAAGAAAACTGCCGAAACCAAAGAAACGATTGGAGAAATTGTTGCGAAAGATATGCACACGGCTGCTGTATTCAAAAAGTTCAAGATTGACTTTTGTTGCGGCGGAAAAAAAACCATTAAGGAAGCGTGCATGGAAAAAGGCATAGACCCTGCATTAGTAGAACAAGAGTTAAAGAAAACCGCACAAAACACAGCAAGTGGTAATATGAACTATGATGAATGGAATCCTGACTTCCTTGCTGATTTTATTATCAATACGCATCATAATTATATTAAGAAACATTTACCGGAAATTTTAGGTTATGCAAAAAAGGTAGCAAGAGTACATGGAGATCGCCATGCTGAGTTAATGCCAATACACGAATTAGTCGAAAAAGTAAATAAAGAACTTTCGGAACATATTTTACACGAAGAAAATACAGTATTTCCTGCTATAAAAGATATTATAAAAGCTAAAGCAACCAACTCAGTACCAGATAAAAATACCATTACACAGTTTAATACAATGATAGCTACAACAGAAAAAGAGCATGATACTGTTGGAAAAGATATTCATCAAATACGCGAACTAAGTAAAAACTATGCTATTCCAAGCGATGCTTGTACCAGTTACAAATTACTTTATAATATGTTAGAAGAATTTGAAAATGATTTATTCACACATATCCATTTAGAAAATAACATTCTTTTTCCTAAGGTTAAAAAGATAATAGAGACATTTGCATAAATTATTAACGCATGCGCATTAATGAAGAAACTAAAATTGCAGCTATTTTAAAACATCATCCCGATGCTTTAGAAGCTATCGTAGCTTTAAGCCCTGATTTTAAAAAACTAAGAAACCCAATACTACGCAAACTCATGGCAGGAAGAGTAAGTATTACCATGGCTTCTAAAATGGGAGGCTGTGTGCCTGAAGATTTTTTTAGAGTCTTAGCTCCACTAGGATTTGAAATTGACAGAACATCTGTTGTGCAAGAAAAAAATAAAGAGAACAAACCTATTCCTGAATATTTAAAATCTATTAGCCCTAAGCAAATTATTAATTTTGATGTACGATCTATATTGGCAGAGGGCACAGACCCATTAAAGCAAATTCAGCAAAAAGTAAAAGAATTAAAGCCGGAAGAGGTTCTTTTAATTACTAATACTTTTGAGCCGGTGCCTTTGATTAAATTATTAGAAAAACAAGGATTTGAATCGTATGTAAAACATGTTAATAGCGATATCATAGAAACGTATTTCTACAAATCAGCTTCACAAAAAGAACAAGCCAATAATATACAAGTTGAAACAGACATATCAACTTCCGGAGATTGGGAACAAATACTCAAACAGTTTGAACACAAGTTAGAAGAAGTTGATGTTCGTCATTTAGAAATGCCTATGCCTATGATGACCATTCTTGGAGCATTAGAGACATTGCCACACGACAAAGCATTGTATGTACATCATAAAAGAATTCCTGTATTTCTTTTGACAGAATTAAAAGAGCGTGGATTTGAATACCGCATCAAAGAAGTTCAAGACGGAGAGGTTTATATGTTGATTTTTAAAAGTTACTAAATTTTATGCTGACGCCGATAACCGGAGGATTACAAAAAACAACTAATTACAGAGTTGTCTTGCCTTTCTATATCTATGCTGCACTATCTTTTTTGGTTGCTGCCATTTTATTATTATTACATACAGATGTTGTACAATTTCATTACTTTAATCCTTATACCTTAGCCATTACGCATATTATGGCACTAGGCTGGGGCACCATGATTATTTTTGGAGCATCACACCAATTGTTACCCGTTTTAGTAGAAGGTAAGTTAGACAGTAACCTTCTGGCATATCTTACATTTATTTTCACTGCAATAGGCATTCCTATACTTATTATTGGGTTTTATATTTTTCATACAGGATGGGTGTTACAAACAGGTGCAGTTCTAATAAATATCGGAGTAGTTTGCTATTTAGTTAATGTTCTGAAAAGTTCTTTTAAAAGTAATAATCAAAATGTGCATGCGTGGTATGTTATTACTGCTTCATTATGGTTATTATCTACTACTTTTTTTGGACTGCTATTAGTTTGGAATTTCACAGCATTTATTTTACCAAAAGATTCATTAAATTATTTGTCTATTCATGCTCATTTAGGATTGATTGGATGGTTTTTACTATTAGTAATAGGTGTTGGCTCCCGCTTAATTCCTATGTTTTTAATTTCAAAGTATACTAATAATAAAATACTGTGGTGGATATTTGGACTGATAAATTTCGGATTAATTAGCTTTATAGTCTTTAAAATTTTTGAAATTACACCAATATCTTTTTATATCTCTATTGCTTTTGTATTAGCAGGAATTATTTTGTTTGGAAGACATTGCTTAAAAGCCTATAAAGTACGAATACGAAGAAAAGTAGATGAGCAAATGAAAACATCTTTGCTTTCTATTATACAAATGCTACTGCCCTTTTTAGCATTAATTACTGCACTATTATTTTTACCAACGGATACACATTCAAATATTATCCTTCTCTATGGGTTTTGCATGTTTTTTGGGTGGATTACTGCTATTATTTTAGGTATGACCTTTAAAACACTTCCATTTATTGTATGGAATAAAGTTTATCATATCAAGGCTCATAAAGGGAAAACACCGGCTCCAAAAGAACTTTTCAGCGAAAAAATATATAACATTATGCTCATTACTTACCTGATTGGATTTATTTTATTTATTTTCGGACTTATGTTTATCAACCAAATTATATTAAAATCAGGCTCTATAGCTTTATTAATTGCGGCTATTTTATATTTCTATAACGTTAATAAAACATTATTACATAAATCAAAATCACAACTATGAGTGCAAATATCATCACTAATAATAATGAGTTAAGCGAATTGGCATTAAAAGGACTATACAATGTTTATGACCCGGAAGTTGGTGTGAACATTGTAGATTTAGGCTTAGTTTATCAAATAAATTTTAATGAAGTCGAGAAAAAACTCAATCTAATCATGACACTAACTACTCAGTTTTGCCCTATGGGAGAAAGTATTACAAACGATGCTACACAATCATTAACCAATGCCTTTCCTGATTGGCAAGTTAATGTAGAATTAACTTTTGAGCCGCCATGGGATTACACTAAAATATCTCCGGAAGGCAATAAACTTTTAGGAAGATAATTATCTATCAATTATTAAAATCAAACTTATGAATCAAGAAACAAAATCAAATGAAGAATTAGACGTCAGGGTACTTGTTCCTATTCAACGTCACGAGAAATTAATTAAACTTTTTAAAGAACTACCCGTTGGTGAAAATTTTATTTTCATTAATGACCACGATCCTCTTCCTTTATACTACGAGTTTCGGTCTATTTACGGAGATGTTGTTGGCTGGGAATACTTAAACAGAGGCGGAAGGGAATGGAAAGTAAAAGTAACACGCACAGAAGCTTCTCAGGGCAGAGAATTTACAGATATATCAACACTACTTGACCTTCGTAAAGCAGATGCAAAAGATTGGAAACAAATAGTATTTCATCGTTACGGCATGATGGAGGAAGGTACTACAATGGAATTAATTGCCAAAGAAGACCCTTTAGAAATACATGGTATCTTTATACAAAAGTTTGAAGGGAAACATAAGTGGATATATAAGAAAAAATCACAAGAAGAATATATAATTCATATTACTAAGCAAGATAACAGCGGGCTTGGAGACACGGGATTTTCCGTTGTTAATGAATTTGACATACGCCCTTACCCTCCTACAGAACGACACGAAATGTTCTACAAAGCTTTTGCTGACATACAGCCGGGAGAAGCTTTTGAATTTATCAATGATCATGATCCTAAGCCACTTTATTATCAAATGGAAGCAGAAAGCAAAGAACCTTTTAGATGGGAATATCTTGAAAAAGGACCGGAGGTATGGAAAGTAAGGGTAATAAAAGTAAAGAAAGAGTAATTAATAACCATCAGCATCGTTTCCATAACTAATAAAAAAGCCATCTGTGTGACAGATGGCTTTTTTATTAGTTACATCTTTAGATACATATAAAGAGTAATAAAAAGTTATTAAAATTATTGTTCGTTCGAACCGAGTTCTTCAGTAATATCTTCCTCATGCTCTACTACAGTAACTGCTGCTATTTCATCAGCATCATCTAAAGAAATTAATTTAACACCCTGTGTATTTCTGCCCATTACCCTTACATCTTTTAAACTTAAACGAATGGTAATACCTCCTTTTGTTACAATCATTAAATCATCTTTATCTGTTACCATTTTTATACCGATTAAAAATCCTGTTTTATCAGTAACATTAATGGTTTTAACGCCCTTTCCTCCACGATTTGTAATTCTATATTCTTCTGTTTCAGAGCGCTTTCCAAATCCCTTTTCAGACACAACCATAATGGATTTTTCGATATCATCTATACATACCATTCCTATTACTTCATTTGCAGTATTTTCAAAGGAATTATCTTCTAAGTCTATACCAATAACCCCGCTGGCATTTCTTCCCATTGGTCTTACTTTTTCCTCATTAAATCGGCATACTTTTCCAAATTTAGATGCAATCATTATTTCATTTTTACCATTTGTTAGTGCTGCTTCTATCAATTGATCGCCATCTTTAATATTTACTGCAATAATACCGTTTGTCCTTGGGCGAGAATATTCTTCTAATGATGTTTTTTTAATAATACCATTCTTAGTACACAAAACTATGTAGTTATTGTTGATATATTCGGTATCGGATAAGTTTTGTACATTAATAAATGCACGCACTTTATCTCCCTGGTCTATTGCTACCATGTTTTGAATAGGTCGTCCTTTACTTTGTTTGTTTCCTTCCGGAATATCAAATATTCTTAGCCAATAACATTTACCATGTTCTGTAAATAGCAATAAGTAGTTATGGTTTGTAGCAATAAACATGTGTTCTACAAAATCTTCTTCTCTTGTAGTTACACCTTTACTTCCTCTTCCTCCTCTATTTTGCTTGCGATACTCATCTAAATTAGTTCTTTTAATATAACCCAAATGAGAAATGGTAACAACAACGGCATCATCAGGAATAATATCTTCCATTCTGATTTCATTGGTATTGTATGTAAGTTCTGTTCTACGCTCATCACCATACTTTTCATTAATTTCTATTAGTTCATCTGCGGCTATTTTCTTTTGCAATGAAGTATCCGTCAATATATTTTTATAATATTCTATTTTCTTCATCAACTCCTCATACTCTTCTTTTAATTTATCTCTTTCAAGCCCCGTCAATGCTCTTAATCGCATATCTAATATTGCACGTGCTTGGATATCCGTTAAACCAAATTTGCTGATTAACTCATTTTTTGCAGAATCCGGTGTTTCACTTTCTCTGATTATTTTAATTACTTCATCTAAATGGTCGATGGCTATTAGTAATCCTTGTAAAATATGAGCACGTTTTTCTGCTTGTTCTAATTCATATTTTGTTCTGCGTACAATTACATCTAATCTGTGTAGTACAAAGTAATGAATAAGGTCTTTTAGATTTAATAAGCGAGGTCTTCCATTTACTAACACTACATTGTTAATATTGAAATATGATTGCAGTGCTGAATATTTGTAAAGATTATTCAGTACTACTTGTGGGTTTGCATCTCGTTTTAATTCATACACAACGCGAATACCTTCTCTATTGCTCTCATCACGAATTTCACTAATACCTTCTATTTTCTTTTCTTCGCACATCCTCCATTGAGCTTCAATCATTTCAGCTTTATTAACCTGATAAGGTACCTCCGTTACTACTATTCTGAATTTATCTTTTATTTCTTCAGTCGTGGTTTTTGCTCTTAACACTACTCTGCCACGTCCTGTAAGATATGCCTCTTTAATTCCTTCATAACCATATATAATTCCTCCGGTAGGGAAATCCGGACATTTTACAAACTGCATTAATTCTTCAATGGTAATATTTTCATTTTGGATATATGCAATAATTGCGTTTAAACACTCTCTAAGATTGTGTGGTGCCATATTTGTAGCCATACCTACAGCAATACCGGAAGCACCATTAACCAATAGGTTTGGGATTTTTGTTGGTAGTACAGTTGGCTCTTGTAATGAGTCGTCAAAGTTTGGTCTAAAGTCTACGGTATTTTTTTCTAAATCTATTAGCAATTCTTCAGCTAATTTTGTAAGTCTTGCTTCGGTATAACGCATTGCTGCCGGAGGGTCTCCGTCCATACTACCGTAGTTACCTTGTCCATCTACAAGTGTGTAGCGCAAACTCCAATCTTGTGCCATACGCACCATTGTATCATACACACTGGCATCACCGTGTGGGTGATACTTTCCTAAAACTTCCCCCACAATACGTGCAGATTTTTTATATGATTTATTGTGCTGCAAGCCAAGTTCTAGCATTCCAAACAATACTCTTCTGTGTACGGGTTTAAGCCCATCTCTTACATCGGGTAAGGCGCGAGAAACAATTACCGACATAGAATAATCTATGTAAGCGGTTTTCATTTCATCTTCAATGTTAATTGCAATAATCTTTTCGTTCTCGTTCATAAATTTTAATTGACCGGCTAATGTAAGAAAATCAATACTTTTTTATACTGTGTTGTTATCAATAGTTATGAACAATTTTAATAAAAATAAACAATAGAAAATTAGCAGTAAAGTTAGACACAGAGCTACTTGTACCCTAACATAAAAAAGGCGCATCCTGTTAGTTCTTGTGCGCTAGAGTCTGCCGGGATTTCATAGTCCACAAATATTTTATTTGCCCACGAATATTCAAATGAGAATATTTTCTTATCAGCCGGAGCATCTTTAGTTGTAAAAAGCAGTTTACGTTTACTTGATTCTTTATCTCTGTTATATAAACTTATTACAACTGTTTTGGGTAGTGCCTCTGTATTGAATACTAAACGATATTTTTCTCCGATAAATAAGCGAACTTCTGTTTCTTTAAATTGAGATGTTTTTTTGTATGTTATTTTGGTCAGTTTAGATAAATCGTATTTGTATGGTTCTAACTCTTTTTTTACTGTTTCTTTTAATTTTTTCGTATCACACATATTACCGGTTTGAAAAGAGACAGTTAAAATTGCAGCAAATATTAATAGCGCTATTTTCTTCATAAATTACTATTTAATAATTAATAAAACGAGTACGGATTTCTTCAATATTTTTTGTTAACAGTTCAATTTCCTCCTTACTAATATTAAGAGATGATGGATCTACAACATCAAAATCTGATGATTTTATATTTTTAATAGTCTGTAAACTATTGCATAGATTATCTATTTGTTGAATATCTTTTATTAACGATATTATAGAGGCATCTTTTTTTTCTGATGCTTTAAGTGCTTTAATAAGATTTTCAGCAATAAGTATTTGCTCTATTATTTGTGACGTTATTTTTTTATCTGTAGCAGATTTTTTATAAACATGAGATGCAATATACATACTCTCTATCCACGCTCCGGAAAAAGCAATTACAGAGATATACTCTTTGTCTTCACTTTGCAAAACATTATCTATATCAGATTGAATACCGGATAAAATATTAATAACAGAATCTTGATGGTTGATGTTTTTTTCTATTCTTTTGGTAATTCCATTTGTTTCAAATGCTTGTACAAAACCCAGTTTATCTGCCATTTGTTTACAACATTTAAAGTACTGCTTTGTTTGTTCTGTTTGAGCATTAAGAATAGTATAAGATAAATCTGCACTGTAAACACCTAAATTAATCGCTTGTGAAAAAGTATTGCCTGCTTCATATTTTGTTATATTTTTAGTGTCATTAGCAATTCCATCATAATATTTTAATCCTGCTTTTTTAAAGATTATAGCTATTTGAGCTACCGATGGTAATACATAATCATCTTGTTCTGCAATATTTTCTTTTTTAGGTTTTGATGAAAGTGCGTCTTGGATATTATCCTCTTTTTTCTCCGTATTCGATGAAGAACATGAAGCAACAAGCAGCAATATTAAAAGCATTGCTGTTAATCTGATTTTTTGAAAAAAATACATTATCATAATTTTAAAATTATGTAAAGATAATTATTTTTTTTCTAATCAAATATAATTTATTTTGAAAGATTATTAAGAATGTCAGATAATTGCTGCATATCTTTTATAAGAACCTCACGTGTTTTAGACCCTTCAAAAGGCCCAACGATTCCTGCTGCTTCCAACTGGTCTACCAATCGTCCTGCTCTGTTAAATCCTATTTTTAATTTTCTTTGAAGAAAAGAAACCGAGCCTTGATTGAACTGCACAACTATTTTGGCAGCTTCTTCAAATAATTTATCGCGTTCTGACAAATCTATGTCTCCGCCACCACTATCTTCATTCTCATCATGATACTCGGGTAATAAAAATGCTGTAGGATATGCTCTTTGAATACCAATAAATTCAGTAACCCTCTCTACTTCCGGTGTGTCAATAAATGGACATTGTACACGTACAAGTTCGCTACCGGCATTATATAACATATCTCCTTTGCCTATAAGTTGCTCTGCTCCGCCAATATCCAATATTGTTCTGGAATCTATTTTGCTGGATACGCGGAATGCAACTCGTGCAGGGAAATTAGCTTTAATAACACCTGTAATAATATTTACCGAAGGTCTTTGTGTAGCTATAATTAAGTGAATACCTACGGCCCTTGCTAATTGAGCAATCCTTGCAATAGGTTCTTCTACTTCTTTTCCTGCGGTCATAATTAAATCAGCAAACTCATCTATTACTACAACAATGTATGGTAAATAGTGATGTCCATCATTAGGATTAAGTTTTCTATGTGTAAATTTTTGGTTGTATTCTTTAATATTTCTAACCTGAGCATCTTGCAGTAATGCATATCGGTTATCCATTTCTATACATAAAGAATTTAAGGTATGAATTACTTTTTTTGTATCGGTAATAATTGCATCTTCTGAGTTTGGAAGCTTTGCTAAAAAGTGTCTTTCTACTTTATTGAATAACGTTAATTCTACTTTTTTAGGATCTACCAAAACAAATTTTATTTCTGCCGGATGCTTTTTGTATAAAAGTGAAGCCAATATAACATTTAAACCAACTGATTTTCCTTGTCCGGTTGCACCCGCCATTAATAAATGTGGCATCTTTGTCAAATCTGCAATATACACTTCATTGCTGATTGTTTTACCAAGGATAACGGGTAAGTCATAATTTGAATTTTGAAACTTATCTGCGGCAAGCAAACTTTTCATAGAAACGACTTCCGGATTTTGATTTGGAACTTCTATCCCTATGGTTCCTTTTCCGGGCATTGGTGCAATAATTCTTATCCCAAGTGCAGCTAAACTTAAAGCGATGTCATCTTCCAAATTTTTTATTCTGGCAATACGTACGCCTGGGGCCGGTATAATCTCATATAGTGTAACTGTAGGTCCAACGGTAGCTTTTATTTCCTGAATATCTATACCATAATTTTTTAAGGTTTTAATAATCTTATCTTTATTTTGTATCAGTTCTTCTTGGTTGATTTTTGCAGTTCCGGAACCATAATCATTTAATAAATCAATAGATGGAAATTGATACTCACTCAAGTCCAAACGAGGATTAAACTCTCCTTGTTCTTCTACAAGTTTTTTTGCAAGGTCTTCGGGTGTGGGTTCTCTTTCAGGTTCAGCAATGGGTTCGGTGGCAGGCTGCTCTATCGTAAATTTCGGCTCATTATTTTTATCCTCTTGTTTTGGTTTATTTTGTTCTTCATTATTTATTTGAAATACAACTTCCTGCACCTCTTCTGTGGTGCTTGGTTGAGGTTCATCAGATTTTTTTTCTTCGTTTTGAACTACTTCTATTTCAATATCTTCCTCATCTTCCTCGCTTTCAATACTATCTGTTTTTATTTCATCGCTAAAAGGTATATTCTCTACATCCGTAATTGATGTAGATGAATTTTGAGTGTCAGAATGTATTTTATTACTAGTAAAAATATTACTTAAAATTCTTATCAATACAGGATTAATGAAAAAATAAGTAGCTAATGACACTATCAAAAATGTTAACAATCCCCATTTTCCAATAATAGAAGTAAAAGTAGTATTCATCACTTCTCCGTATCCACCACCGGCAAATGGATATTTTTCTTGTAAAAAAAATGATGCTGTTAACGATATCCAAATCATCCAAAATAAAGTATGTAACAATAAATTAAATGCAGTTTGTTGAAGTCTAACCTTCTTTATGCCCCAAATCAGCAAGCTAACTGCGATAGCATAAGAAGCAACGCCAAAGAACTTATAAATAAACACATAGGATATTAATGCTCCAAATTTACCAAGCCAATTTTCAACTTCTGTTTCATAGTTAAATAATACTGAAAAACTTGATGTTACTTTATCAAAATCTTCATGCCATGTAAAAAAGAAAGATGTAAATGCTATAATACAAAAAACCGAAAGTAAAATCAATATAAAACCTGTAAAGATATTATATAGAGTATCTTGTTTTATTGTTTGATAAGCAGAATTAAGTTTTTTAAAGATAGACTCGCTGGTTTTTGCTTCTTTGTTACCTTGTTGCTGTGACTGTTCTTTAATAGATGTACTATCCTTAGATTCCTCTACAAATGTTTCTTCTAAAATAGGAGACGGTTTTATTTTGTTTCTTTTAGCCATGTTAAAATTCAACGCAAAAGTAATAATAATGTTTCAGTATCGTAACTAGTTATACAGAAAATTAAATGCAGCATGAATAAACGCTAAAATGTCTGTTGGCAATACGGATTCTTGATTTAATTCTTGAGAAGCAAAATGAGCCGACAGTGAATGTAAATAAACAGCAAGCAGGCATGCGTCTTGTTCGTTGTACCCTCTGGCTAATAACCCCACTATAAGCCCTGTAAGCATATCTCCACTGCCCCCCTTTGCCAGTGCTGCTTCTGAATGTATATTGAAATATACGCTTTCAGATGGCAATACTACTGCAGTATAAGCACTCTTTAATACAATAATGACTTGTTTTTCTTTGGCAATTAACTTTGCTTTTTGTAATCGTTCATAATGATTTTCTGAAGTACCAAACATTCTGTCAAACTCCTTAACATGCGGTGTTAATATTGTGTTTTTTGGAAGTAAATTTAAAAGCTGCTGATTTATTGCTAATAAATTTAATGCATCAGCATCTATTACTAATTTTTGTGATTGATTTTTATGAGACAATAGTTGTTGCAAAGCATGTAAAGTATTATCGTTCACTCCTATACCACAGCCAACGCCAATAGACTGGTATTTCTTTAAGTCAGGGATATCTGAAATAAAATTCTCATTTTTATCTTCACTTAATATACATTCGTTACTTTGGTAAGCAGTAGTACTAATCACATTGTTTACACTATGTAGCGTTACCATACCACAACCGCTTTTTAAGGCAGATTTTACAGCAATATTCGCTGCACCCGGCATTAATTTACTACCACAAATCAGTAAGCAGTGTCCAAAATCCCACTTTGAACCAACCTTATTACGTTTTTTTAGAAATGACTGAATAATTAACTTATCTATTGCCAAAAAATCTGACGCAGTGCTCTGAATATAATTATCAGACAATCCAATATCTAAAATCTGAATATCTCCTGTAAACTTATAATTTTCAGGGAAAAGAAAGCTTAACTTCGGAAATTGAAAAGTCAATGTATGTGTTGCATTAACCACAGCATGGTCTCTATCATTCATCTTATCTATAAACAGTCCTGATGGAACATCTATACTGATAATGTTTTTGTAGTGTTTATTAATTGTTTGAATGACTTCTTTCAATAACCCTTCTACAGGCTTGCTAATTCCTGTTCCCAGCAAAGCATCAATGGCAATTGTATTTAAATCCATTTGCATCTTAAAATCTGCAATAGTATTTATAAATTCAACATTCGATTTCTCTAATTTCTTTAAGTTTATATCAAAATCAGAACTACATTTTTCGGTATGGTTAATAACGAATACTTTTACATGATAGTTCTTTTCTTTGAGTATCCGCGCCAATGCAAGCCCATCACCACCATTATTCCCTTTCCCGCAAAAAATATGAACTTGAAAAGAAGTGTTATATTTTTTAATAAAATATTCTGCTAATTTTTCTGCGGCTCTTTCCATTAAATCCCATGAAGAGATTTGTTGCTCCTGAATGGTAAAGCTATCTAAAGCCTTTATTTTATCTGCTAAAAAAATTTTCATTCTCACAAAGATACAATGCATATTTTGAGTATTAAAAAAAAATGTAGATTTGCATTTCATTTTAAAAAATGGAAAAACAAGAAAATTATTTTGCACACCCCACTGCTGTGGTGGATAGCGGTTGTACAATAGGCAAAGGCACTAAGATTTGGCATTTTTCTCACATTATGCCTAATTGTGTTATTGGGGAAAATTGTAATATCGGACAAAATGTTGTAATTTCTCCACAAGTTATTTTAGGCAATAATGTAAAAGTTCAGAATAATGTTTCCATATATACAGGGGTTACTTGCGAAGATGATGTTTTTTTAGGACCATCTATGGTGTTTACCAATGTAACTAACCCACGCAGTGCTGTTGCCCGTAAAGACCAATATAAACAAACTGTTGTAAAAAAAGGCGCAAGTATTGGTGCCAATGCAACCATTGTTTGTGGACACGATATTGGTAAATTTGCTTTTATTGGTGCGGGTGCTGTTGTAACAAAACATGTACCGGACTACGCTTTAGTAATAGGAAACCCCGCAAGGCAAGCAGGGTGGATGAGTGAGTATGGGCATAAATTACAATTTGACGCAACAAATATGGCTATCTGCCCGGAAAGTAAGCAGAAATATCAACTTAAAAACAATACAGTAACCAGAATAGAATAAACTATGCCTCATCATAAAATAAAATTTGCAGTAATAGGACAAGGACATATTGGGAAACGACATGCAGAAATGATTCGCAGAAATCCAAGTTGCGAACTTATTGCTGTTACAGACATTCTTCCAAAAGAAAAACTTGGTATAGAAAACTTGTCGGAAATATTTTTTCAAAACCATCTTGAAATGTTAAGCCAATGTAAGGATATAGAAGTTGTAAATATCTGTACTCCAAATGGTTTACACGCACAACACGCACTTGATTGCTTAGAAAACAACAAACATGTTGTAATAGAAAAACCAATGGCACTTTCTACAAACGATGCAGAAAAAATAATTCATACAGCATTAAAAAATCATAAGCAAGTTTTTTGTGTAATGCAGAATAGATACTCGCCCCCTTCTGTATGGCTAAAAAAATTAGTAGATGAAAAAATTATTGGCGATATTTTTATGGTACAACTTAACTGCTATTGGAATCGTGATGAAAGATATTATACAGGAAAAAACTGGAAAGGCACACAAGATTTAGATGGCGGGACTTTATTCACACAATTTTCTCACTGGATAGACTTATTATACTGGCTGTTTGGAGATATAAAAAATATACAGGCAATATTTGCTGATTTCAATCACCAAAATCAAACCGAGTTTGAAGATAGTGGCATTATTCAATTTGAATTTGTAAATAGCGGCGTTGGTTGTATTAATTATTCTACCGCTGTGTGGGATAAAAACTTAGAATCTTCTATTACCGTTATTGGCAGTAAGGGTTCTGTAAAAATTGGCGGACAATACATGGACAAAGTAGAAGTGTGTCATATAAAAGATTACATCCTTCCGGAGTTACCACCCACCAATCCTGCTAATGATTACGGTGCATACAAAGGGTCTGCAAATAATCATCATTATGTAATAGAAAACGTTATTCAAACATTAATAGGTCAAAATACAGTTACCACCAATGCTTTAGAAGGATTAAAAGTAGTAAATATTATAGAAAGAATATATAACTTAAGACCAGAGTTATTATTAAAACACAAAGAAAAAATAAAAATCTAAAATATGAGTATTCATAAAAATATATTAAAGAAAGAAAAAACAATTGCTGTTATTGGATTGGGATATGTAGGGCTGCCAATTGCCCTGGCTTTTGCTAAAAAAGTAAAGGTCATCGGATTTGATATTAATGAAGCAAGAGTAACCTTATTAAACAAAAAAATAGACCCTAGTAAAGAATTGTCATCAAAAGAATTTGATAAAACAGATATTCTATTTACCTCTAAATTAGAAGCCTTAAAAAAAGCACATTTCTATATAGTTGCAGTCCCTACTCCTATTGATGAACACAACCTACCGGACTTAACACCATTACTAAAAGCATGCGAGTCCGTTGGAAAAACCTTGAAAAAAGGAGATTATGTTGTATTTGAATCAACAGTTTATCCGGGTTGTACAGAAGAAGATTGTATTCCAATCCTTGAAAAGTTTTCGGGATTAAAATTTAAAAAAGATTTTAAAGTCGGATATTCTCCTGAAAGAATTAATCCCGGCGATAGAGAACATACTATTACAAAAATTACAAAAGTAGTATCAGGTTGCGACAGCGAAAGCTTAGAAGAAATTTCAAAAGTATATGAAATTATTGTAGAACCGGGAACATTCAAAGCAAAAAATATTAAAGTAGCAGAGGCGGCAAAAATTATTGAAAACACTCAAAGAGATGTAAATATTGCTTTGATGAACGAACTATCTATTATTTTTTCAAGAATAGGCATCAATACTTATGATGTATTGCAAGCAGCCGGTACAAAATGGAATTTTCTTAAATTCTACCCCGGCTTAGTTGGAGGGCATTGCATTGGTGTAGACCCTTACTACCTCACTTACAAAGCAGAGTCGCTCGGCTATCATGCCCGTATCATTAATAGCGGACGTTATGTTAATGATAGTATGGGATTTTATGTTGCAAAAAATTGTGTTAAAAAAATTATTGCTGCCGGTAAAAATCCAAGAAATGCAAAAGTGCTAATAATGGGCTTTACATTTAAAGAAGATGTTTCGGATATCAGGAATAGTAAAGTAGCAGACATTGTAAAAGAATTGCAATCCTATAGTGTAAAAGTAGATATTATTGATCCACACGCAGATGGAGCTGAAATAAAACATGAATATGGTTTAACACTCTCTACGCAAGCAAAGCAAAAATCCTATGATGCGGTTATTTTAGCTGTAAATCACAAAGAGTATTTACAACTGAATGAAAAAGATTTTGAAAAACTGCTAAAACCCAAGGGTTTAATTATAGATGTAAAAGGAATCTTAAAGAATAAGATTCTAAAACACAACTATTGGAGTTTGTAACTACGCTTGTGCTGTAGGTGTGCCAAACGTAAATGGGATATTTGGCTCACTCTCTTTTATTTTTCCATGTTCTTGCTCAAAGTTCTTAACGTTAGTCTCTAAGGCTTTTAATAATCTTTTAGCATGCTGAGGCGTAAGAATAACTCTTGACCGTACTTTTGCCTTAGGAACGCCTGGCATAATAGTAATAAAATCTACAATAAACTCCCCCGGTGAATGTGATATAACAGCTAAATTAGAATAAATACCATCAGCAATATCAGAAGGCAGTTCTATATTCATTTCTTGGTGTGGGTTTTGATTCTCCATATTTTTTAATGCAAAACTATACAAAATTACATAAAGTTGCATAACACTATATTTTCATTATCTATCTATAGATATAAATACATGCTTTTCTATGTAGTACATTAAAAAAGCCCTCTAATTAGAGGGCTTTTTTAATTATAATCGTGTTCCTGATTATTGTATATCAATTTTACTTACATATACTTCTTCGCCCACATTCATTTTTATTACATAAACACCTGTAGGTAAATCTTGAAGATTTAAATTAAAGTCTGCTGAAGGGTAAATATTTTTTATATTTTCTTGGAAAATAATTTGTCCCATAGTATTCATTACTGTTAAGGTCATACCTTGTTTTGCAACAGGTAACTTTACAGTAATATTTCCATTAGATGGGTTTGGATATACACTTATATTTCTAGGAGGAGCAATATTTGATATTCCTAAAGGAACGTCTGAATATTTAAATATTCCACCATCCATGCCGCCATTAATATTTGGCACGTCTTCAAAGCTTCCTGCCCATCCATTTTGGTTATCAACAAAATCTATAGATAGATATTGAACACTTGCTCCACCCCAACTATTCCATGTCATACCATTATCAGTAGAATATGAAATAACTTGATTGCCCGTTCCTGCACCAGCAGAAGCAAACCATGATGTTCCCGGAATAGCACATAAATCGTTATGACCCAAATTGGTACTTAATGGTGAAATAGATGTCCAAGTAGCACCACCATCAGCAGTTTTAAATAAGTAATAAGTTACGACTGTACCACTAGATGTTGTACCAAGTACTAATCCATTGGTTGGGTTTACAAATGCAATATCATTTACATACATAGAAGCAGGAGCTCCTGAAATAGTAGATACACTCCATGTTTGCCCTGCATCTGTTGAGCGGAAAATTCTCCTTTTATTGGTTCCATACCAAATACGATTAGTATCATTCTCAAGCTTTGTATAAGAGTTTGTTAATCCATACTCTCCTGATGTAGCATTTGGAATTGCAGTGCCCGCAACTGCTGCCCAAGTAGCACCACCATCTTTGGTTCTATACATTTCAAAGGTGCTGCCAATAGGGTCTCCTAAAGCAATACCGGTGTGTGGTGTTAAAAAGCAAACAAAATCTGCAAAAGAAACGCCTGCTGTTGAAAACATCAGAGTATCACTTCCTTTTTGCCAAGAAGCACCTCCATTATTAGTATAATACAGAGCACCTCTATCTTGAGTTGATTTAACGTAAGCAGAAACCCAAGCTGTGTTGGCATCTATACCTTCTATATTAGAAATAATATAGGAGTTTGTGTCTGCAAATACATTACCTGATGTAAATGTAGCGCCTCCATTGTTAGTAGTTGTAAAGAAATTATACGCTAACCCCGGAGCCATACCATCGTAACCTGTAGCCCATACCACATTTGGACTTACTGCATCTAATAATTTAGTACCTGCTGTTGTAATGCTATAATTAGCATTCTGCACAGTACTCCACGAAGGGCTTACTGTTTGGGCTGCCACAGATAAAGCAAAACCCAAAATTGAAATACTCAGTAGTTGTTTTTTCATAGTTTTTATTTTTTAAGTTTTAATTCACGCAAAGGTAATGATTTATGTTTAAAATAAAAAAGCCGAAAAATTTCGGCTTTTAAAAAATCTGATAATCACAGATGTTATTTTTCCATCACTACTTTTCCTCTGTAATAAAGTTTGTTATCTAACCAATAAGCACGATGATAAATATGTGCTTCACCTGTTGTAGAGTCAGTAGCAATAGTAAATTGAGGAGCTTTGTATGTTGCTCTTCTCTTATCTCTGCGTGATTTAGACATTTTTCGTTTGGGATTTGGCATAGTTTTATTTTTTTAAGTTGGTCGTTTTATTTTTAATAAGGTCGGCAAATGTAGTACTTTTATTTTGTTCAGACAAATATTCATTTATTTTTTTTAGAACCGCCTCATCACACACTGCATTTTCAAATTCTTCACAAGGAACAGCTCTGGCTGGTATTTCTAAAGAAATAGATTCGTACAAATATTGTGATAGGTTGATTTTATTGTCATTTGGTAACACCATTATAATTTCATCGGTAGAGTCTTCCAGCTTACCTTGTTGTACAAGCAACTGCCCTGTTATGTTTATAGGATATGGGTAATGAATTAGGCATTTATCACAAATTACAGTAATAGTTCCGTCTATGGCTACATTTGCTTGTAATGAATGGTTGTATTTTATTAATGTAACATTTACAGTTATTTTAAAGTCATTTTCAAGCTTGTCTTCATGGTATTGTTGCATAAAATCATTACCGACTTCAAATTGAAATAAATGTTCTCCAATGGGTAAGCCCGCATATTCGATAATATATTCTATCTTTTTCATAACTAATTAAATAATATGTTTTTAATGGGTTGCGGATATTGATTCTTCAATGTAAAATAGGTGAGATAACCCAATAACATCCCTGATGCACCGCCAATAATGGAATATATTTTTCTTTTTGAACGTGCTACTTTTTGATAACCTAAAATATAAGCATCATGTTGTAATAATTCAGGGTTAGACACACTAGAATGTTTGATTTTATATTTTGTTAAATCGGTTATTAAAAAAAAACTAAGAGGCAATACAGGTGCTACGTACATGCCGGTCATTCCTGATGCTAAGCCAATAGTACCGCTAATTATTAATGTAGTAATGGGTTTGAATCCCTTGTGAGCATCTCTCTCTCCTTGTGTAAAGTACCACATTTCTTCTCTTGTAAACCAATCGCCCCTAGTTGTATCTTGAGAGTAATAATAAAAGTTTGTTCCATTTTTATATCTGATACAAAAAATGTCATCTTTTTCATAATTTCTGACTTTACCGGGTTCTTTTTCGGTTTTGTAAGTAACTAAGGCAAACCCCGTATCTATTACGCTTACTGCATTTTTTTGTCCGTTCATTAAATAAATAGTGTCGTTTTGTGCATACATACATCCTATCATGCATATAGCAGTTAATATACAAGCCTTCAAATAATAGGACATAATTAAAATTTGATACAAAAAACGATAAAATATCGGACTTAGGCAAATATCAACAACAAAGTTGTGCTTTTAGTTCCTTGTTTTCAATCATTTTTTCTAAGTTAATCAAAGCATATCGCAT
This sequence comes from Bacteroidia bacterium, assembly GCA_039811645.1. Lineage (GTDB taxonomy): Bacteria > Bacteroidota > Bacteroidia > B-17B0 > Aurantibacillaceae > BPGX01. The sequence goes on from JBDHZB010000009.1 coordinate 19,534, forward strand.
TCTGCCTAAAGATGTATTAATAGAAACATTACTATATTCCGCAATTTCTTTAAAACTCATATCATAATACATTCTTAATATTACTACCTCTTTTTGTTCATCCGGCAACTGTTGAATTAATTGTTTAATAATTTGTTTGCTTCTCGCTTTATTTTCTTTTGTTTCTACTGTTTCAGAATCCTCATAATTATCAAACTGAAGAATATCAAAAATATTTGTTTCTTCATCATTATCATTAACAACCGAAGATATAAATTTTCTATTCTTTTGCTTACGAAAATGGTCAATAACTTGATTTTTTGCAATCCTCAGCATCCATGATAAAAATTTTCCTTGCTCTTGATATCTGTTTTGATTGAGATATTTCATCATTTTAATCACAATATCATGATACAGGTCTTCTGTTGTATCTTTACATTTAATGTGGCTGCGAATGAGCTGGCATACTTTTATTTTGTATCTTGAAAATAATACAGCGATTGCATTTTTATTTCCACCATAATATAAATTAAGCAACTCACAATCAGGTAGCTTTTTAAGTGGAGAGAAACTAACAGACATCATACCTTTAAGTTTTAGAAGTTAAATTAGGTAGATGTTTACACTATAATCTGTAGTTTTAATGATTTATGCTGCAAATTTACATAATTTTATTTTATTAACCAAAAAATAATTTGATTTGCACTTTAATTTATCCAAATGTTATTTACAATTAGCCATCTTGACACGAATTCCAAAGCCCGTTGTGGCATTATCCAGACAGATCATGGCGATATTGAAACTCCTATTTTTATGCCGGTAGGTACTTTAGGCACTGTAAAAGCGGTGCATACACGAGAACTTTATCATGATATTAACGCTCAAATAATCCTCGGAAATACTTATCATTTATACTTACGCCCCGGAATAGATGTTTTACGAGCAGCAGGTGGGCTACATAAATTTAACGGATGGAATAAGCCGATACTAACCGACAGTGGCGGATATCAAGTATTTTCTTTATCTCATAGAAGAAAATTAACAGAGGATGGTGTGCTTTTTAATTCTCATATAGATGGTAGCAAACATCTTTTTACACCGGAAAATGTAATGGATATTCAAAGGGTTATTGGAGCAGATTTTATTATGGCATTTGATGAATGTACACCCTACCCTTGCGAATATAAATATGCAAAGAACTCAATGGAAATTACACATAAGTGGTTAGATCGCTGCTTTAATAGGTTTAATGAAACAGATAGCTTGTATGGCTATCAACAAAGATTAATCCCTATTGTGCAAGGTAGTGTTTATAAAGATTTAAGAGAAAAAAGTGCAGAGTATATTGCTAAAAAAGATGCTTTTGCAAATGCTATAGGTGGGCTTAGTGTAGGTGAACCTCATGAGGATATGTACACCATGACAGATATTGTTACTCATATTTTGCCAAAAGACAAACCTAGATATTTAATGGGTGTGGGTACTCCGGAAAATATATTAGAATGCATTTCTTTAGGAATTGATATGTTTGATTGCGTACTTCCAACACGAAATGCAAGACACGGCATATTATACACACAAGACGGTATTATTAATATTAAAAACAATAAATGGAAATCTGATTTCTCTCCATTAGACAAAAACGGTCATTCATACGTGGATACCGAATACACTAAAGCGTATCTCAGACATCTTTTTACAGTTAATGAAATTTTAGGTGCCATGATTGCTTCCGTTCATAATCTTGCGTTCTTTTTGATCCTTGTAAAAACAGCACGGCAAAAAATTCAAGAAGGTGTGTTTTATGAGTGGAAAAATAAAATGGTAAAACAAGTTTCTCAAAGATTATAGTTTTATATTTTTATACCAAGCACCAACACATCATCTGTTTGCTCATATTGCTGTTTCCAATTATTCAATGTGTATTCTAAAAAAGAGGACTGCTCCTCCATTTTCATTCCCTGCATGTCATTTAGTATTTCATAGAATGTTTTTCTATTTAATTTCCTATTTTTTGGTCCACCAAATTGATCTGCATATCCATCTGAAAACAAGTAAATACTATCGCCTTTATTAATAAGCACTTCCGATGTAAAAAATAGTTTTTGGTCTAGTCCCATAAACCCTATCGGAAATTTTGACGGGGCATATACTTCAATTTCTGTATTTTCTCTTACCAATACTAAAGGGCGCTGCGCTCCGGCAAACTTCAATCTTTGTTTGTTCTTATCTATACACACCACGCCCAAATCCATACCATCCATGCAATATTCACTTTTATTCGCATTAAGTAATTGAAATATTGCTTCGTCTGTTTTGTATAGTATTTCTGCCGGCTCTGATATATGTTTGGTTAAAATAACATCTCTTAAAATACTGTGTGCCAAAAAACTCATCATCGCTCCGGGAACACCGTGGCCTGTGCAGTCCGCCACACATACAATATAATTATCGACAGTTTCATAGAAACAATAATAATCTCCACTAATGATATCTTTAGGAAGATACAAAACAAATGCGTCATCAAAAAAGTTCTTTAATACTTCAGGAGATTGTATTACAAACTGCTGTAACCTGCTTGAGTACACAATGCTGTCGGTAATATTTTTATTTTGCTCTTGCAGCAGCAGATAATGTTTTTTTAAATCCAATTCATAGTTTTTACGCTCGGTAATATCCTGCCCTATGCCTACCAAGTGTCCGTCAAGATTAGTAATTTCCCATCTTATCCACTTCACAATACCTTCTTGTGTTAGTAGTTCGTGTTCGTATGTTTCAGAAGCGCCTTCGGTGTGTAATAATTTCTGTAGTTTAGTTTTAATAGACATTCCTTCTTCAATGCTTCTGGTTTTATTCCACCATCCGTCTCCCATTAACTCATGAATAGAATATCCTAAAATTTTTTCAGCAGCCTTACTGACAAATTCTATTTGACAATACTCGTTCATTATTACAACGAGTACATTGGTGCGATTTAATATCTTTGAAAAAGATATACTTTTAGTTTGCATGTTTTTAGGGGTTTATTAGAAATTAATGGATAATAAAATAAGTACAGGATTAACTACGACATGCAGCTAATTCGATACATAAAAAACCAATTATGGTGTTGTAACTTGACCATTATGGCGCAATTTTATGGAATAATTATTTAATTTCAAAATAATTTTGAATCAATTAATTTCTTTTGTAAATTTGCCACCCTTAAAAAAAACAATCTATGGAAAACAGGTATGAGACGGTCTTCATTTTAACTCCCGTTTTGTCTGAAGAACAGGCAAAGGAGGCCGCAAAAAAGTTTGCTCAATATTTGAAGCAACAAAAAGCAAAAATTCTGCACGAAGAATCGTGGGGATTAAGAAAATTAGCTTACCCTATTCAAAAAAAGTCAACAGGGTTTTATTTTTTAACTGAATATACTTCAGACAGTCCATCATTAGTAAAAGATTTTGAAACACAGTTTAGAAGAGATGAACGTGTATTAAGATACTTAACCGTGCATTTAGACAAATTTGCTATTGAATATGCCGAAAGAAGAAAATCAAAAGCAAAAGGCTCTGCTACTGTAAGTGCTTCTAAAAAAAGAAAGTCTGCTAAAGTAAAAAATGAAGAAACAGAATAATTAAAAATATTAAACCATGAGTAAAGATTCAGAAATAAGATATTTAAATCCTCTTAACATTGAGGTAAAAGAAAAAAAGAAAAAGTTTTGTTGGTTCAAAAAGAACGGTATCAAGTATATTGACTATAAAGATCCTGATTTCTTACTAAGATTTGTGAATGAACAAGGGAAAATTCTTCCAAGAAGATTAACCGGAACTTCATTAAAATACCAAAAGAAACTTACTACCGCAATTAAAAGAGCTAGACACTTAGCTTTATTACCTTATACTACCGATTTATTAAAATAAAATTATTGAGTATGGAAATTATTTTACAACAAGATGTTACCGGATTAGGATACAAGCATGATATTGTAAACGTTAAACCCGGATATGCCAGAAATTTTTTACTACCTAAAGGATTAGCTATAGAAGCAACATTAGGAGCTAAAAAAATGAATACTGAAATTGTTAAGCAAAAACAGCACAAAGAAGAAAAACTTAGAAAAGAAGCTACTGATAATGCCGGAAAACTTGCAAATGTGGTATTAAAAATTTATACTAAATCAGGTGAGAACGGAAAAATATTCGGATCTGTTACAAATATCCAAATTGCACATGCATTAACAGAACAAGGATATAATGTAGACAGAAAAAATATTACCGTCTCTGATGATAGTATTAAAACATTAGGAACATATAAAGCAAAAGTTCGATTATTTAAGGATATTTCAACGGACATTTCGTTTGAAGTATTAAATGAAGACACAAAATAACACTTAAAAAATCCTCCTTTACGGAGGATTTTTTTTTATCTGCATGAATTATCAAAAATTTTCTACACTCTTAATTAGCATAGTAATCGTAGTATTATTACAATCTTGCTTAGTAGGACGATTTGTTTACTATAACTTTGCTGATATTAAAGACTATAGAATATTTGAAAAGAGAAAATTACTACCGGCAAGCCAGCCCTTTCATTTTATTCATGCACAACGTATTTTGAAATTTGATTCCATCACGCTTAATAATCAAAAAAAAATACCTTTTGCTCAATTCTTGGAAAAAACCAATACAGTTGCTTTTCTTATTATTCGTAAAGACAGTATTGTTTATGAAAATTATTTTTCAAAATACAATGCGCAATCTATTGTCCCTTCTTTTTCAATGGCAAAATCTGTAACCTCGTTATTAATTGGTTGTGCTATTAAAGATGGCTTCATTGCTTCTGTAAACGATGCTGTATATAAATATTTACCGGAGTTTAATACGTTACAATTAAAAGGCATTACAATAGAACACTTATTAAATATGACTAGTGGTTTAAAATTTAAAGAAAGTTATTTTAACCCCTTTAGTGATGCTGCAAAATTATACTATGGAAAAGATTTAAAAAAGATGCTAAAACACTTGAAAGTTGCGTATCCTCCAGGCACACATTTTGAATATCAGAGTGGTGCCACCCAAATACTTGGCTTAGTATTACAAGCCGCTCTTAAACCTAAATCCATTACAGAATACTTTCAGGAAAAAATATGGACACCCATTGGTGCAGAATATGATGCCAGTTGGAGTTTAGACCAAAAAAATGGAACAGAAAAAACTTTTTGTTGTATCAATGCTTGTGCTTACGATTTTGCAAAGATTGGGCAACTTATGCTTAATAAAGGTCAATGGAATGGCAAAGAAATTGTATCTCAACAATGGGTTAATGAATCTATAAGACAAGACATTCAAAAAGTCGGTGTTGACTACTACCACTACCAATGGTGGATATCCCCTACATTCAAAATTGATGGTGATTTTTACGCCCAAGGATTTCTTGGACAATATATTTATGTTAATCCAAAAAAGAATTTAGTAATTGTAAGATTAGGAAAAAACCCCGGAAAAACATCTTGGATAAGAATGTTTAAGTCTATTGCAAGTCAGTTTAATTAAAAGTTTTTATTAATTTCACTTGATTATTTTCAATAGTAATCAAATTTATTTTTGAAGAATACCCTTTCTCAATAAATCCAAACCGATTATCAATACCTAAAAATTTAGCGCCATTAGCGGTTCCCCACTTTAATATATCTTGAATAGCAATATCAGGAAAATTTCTTAATATCGTATTTATTTCATGAACAATGCTAAGCCTTGTATTAGAGGCTAAACTGTCTGTGCCCAAACAAATATTATCAGAAAAAGATTGTATCAATGTAATATTCGGCAAGCAACTCTCTATGTATAAATTCGCATTAGGGCACAAACAAAAAAATAGTTTATCTTTAAATTGATTTAGTAATTCAAAATCTTTTTCTTGAAGATATGTGTTATGCACTAGCAGCGTTCTTTGTGATTTTCTTAAATAATTTTCCAAAAATTTAAAAATATAACTATGAACCTGATTATAATCTTCCTGAGCAAGTCCGATGTTTTGAAAGAATATTTCAAAAGCAGAAGATTGCCCTTTCAATAGTTTCAATTCTTCCGTGCTTTCAAAAAAATGAATTGAATTAATAGTGTTCATTTTTTTCAAATACTCAAATAGATGTAACCACAAGTTGTTTGACAAACTGTATGTAGCATGCGGAACTATAGTTGATAAGAGTTTCTTATCTGAAAAATCTTTGTGTAGTTTTAGATATTTATCAAAAATTGCTTCTGCATGAATATTATTTAGCCCCATTATTTCTATAAATGTATAGTATAGTATGTTACTGTTTTGTTTAATCGGAATTGTTATATTTGTATTAGAAATATCCCCCACTGCTACTATGCCATTTTTAGACATTACTTTATCAGCATCTTCTGCATGTTGCAGAATAGAATTTGTACTCGCAATATTTCTAAATTTTACAACATCACTTACAAAACTTACTAAACCTTTTTTTTGTTCTACTTTATCTTTTAAATAACTTAACTCTAAGTGGCAATGCGTATTAATAAACCCTGGCGTTAATATACCATTGTATTCTTCAGTATTAGTACCATATTCCTTACTAATATCTTTGATTTTTCCATTTTCAAGTACAACAGCATAATCACCTTCGATAAATTCAGAACCGTTAAATATCTTTTTTGGTTTAATAACCCTCATAAAATATAAATGGCAAATCTAATGATTTGTCTTTAGCTTTTTCAAAGCTTTATGCCAAATGTAAAATAAAAAGATCTTCCATCTCCGGGTAAAATACCTTTACCCAAATAAACAAGTGTTGTTGTTCTTCTTGTGAAATACTTATTATCTGCCAAATTATTTACACCTACACGAATATTATATTTCTTTAAAAATTTATATTCAAGTGCAAAATCCATTAATTGATATGCCGGTATGTAACCAAAGCTAGGATCTGTTTTAGGTGTTATTGTATTGTTGGCATCGGAATACGCTCGTCCAACTGCTGAATAATAGAAGGTTGCAGAAATATTTTTTATCGTGCAATTTAATCCGGAACGACTGATAAACTGAGGCACATCTTCTAAAATATGCCCTTTTAAATTTGTTGTACCTATGGTTCCATTTAAATAACGCGCATCGTTGTAAGAATATGTTGAGAAAATAGAAAAATCAGAGTTGGCATGTTCTGTTTTAAAATTCAGAAAATGTATTTCTACAAATGCTTCAATTCCTCTAATAAGTGCATTGCCAACATTTGTTGTAAAAGCATAGGATTTTCCTTTGTTATCCGTAAGCGTTACATTCCCTATTCTATTGCCGTAATATAGTTGAAAAGTACTTACATCAAAAGCTACTATGTGTTTAATTTTTCCTCTAATACCAATATCTGTGTTATATCCTTGTGCATCTTTAAGATGAGGGTCTATTACTGCTGTAGTGGCACCTATTATAAGACTTGAGTAAAGAATGGGACGATAAGCCTGAGAATAATTTCCATAAAAATCTATGGTGTTTGTAATTTTATACTGTGCCCCTGCTCCCGCAAGTAATATATTCCTTGATGTGGAAAGCGAAACTGGACGGTAATCTTTATACACTTTATATTCCGTACCACTTAATGTTGAATTAAGATTGTCGTATCGGATACCGGGAGTAATAGATAACTTATTGGTAATTCTAAAAAGATTCTCTAAAAACATACCATAATTAATAGTCCTAAAAAGTAAATTAATGCCATATTCGCCTGTTCTTGTAAGATCGAAATCTATACCAGTTGTTCCTTCACCATTTTGTTTTCTATCTGTTGAAATATTAGAATACTTTATTCCACCTGATACTGCACTTTCATGATTAAATAAATTATATTTATGTATTAATCTTGCATCAATAGTATAACTATTATAATAATCTCTATTGATTTCTCGTGCCGAATAAGAGCCAAGCTTCCTATTAAGTGTATCTGCATTTGTTGCTAATGCAGGATTGGCAACTACCATATTTCTTTGCCCAAAAAAACTATATGCTTTTACATTAATTTTTGTTCTCTTATTAATATTATAATCAAAAAGTAAAGCGGGCAAATTAATCATTGGGTTGAAGTAATTTCTGCTCCTTGTTGATTGGCGAGGGTTTGCTGCAAACATAGAGTCGGTAAGCCCTCCTGCAAACTTCTGTACATAATTCTCTCTTGAATACTCAATCCCAATATCAATTTTACTTGTTGGCTTGTAATGAATGCTCACATAAGTATTTAAAAAATTATAGTTGGAGTTTGGGCGCCATCCATCGCTAGTACGATAATTAAAGTAAGCATAGTATGTAAACTTTCCTGCTTTGCCTCCTATTGCATTAAAAGAATTAAACATATTAAATGAACCATACGTTTGCTGAGACTCAGTACTCATTATCTTTGTTGTATCAGGTTTTTTAATAACGTAGTTAAGCATTCCGCCAAACTGCGGTCCATATTGAAGAGCCGCCGAACCTCGCACTACTTCAATCTGACTAACAGCCTCTAAGGGCGGATTATACATTGCCTCCGGATAGCCATATAAGTCATTGTTTACATTATAACCATTTTGATTGACATTAAACTCCCACGACCTATGTGGGCTTAATCCCCTTGATGCAACACTAATCTGAGTACCGGAGCCGTCTAATTCCCAAGCAGTAATACCGGGAATTCTTGCAAATACATTTCTTGCTCCATTTTGTACAGTATTTATATTCATACCGTCAAGTAAAACAACCTCATTCTTTTTACCTGAATAAATATCTGTACCTCTAATTTCAGGAAGTCTTGCAATATAAGCTCTTGTTCCATATACATCAACAGATTGCATTTCTACAATATTATCTTGCAGTTGAATAGAAACATTAATTACTTCATTACTCTTGATAAAAACCTCTTGCTTAACTGATTGATAACTTATTAAAGAAACAATAATCTGGTGTTTTCCTTCCGGAATATTATTGATTTCATACTCTCCTCTTTCGTTGGTAATAGTATTAAAATTTGTACCCTCTATTATAATATTTACATAGGGTAAAGGAATTTCGGACTTATTGGTAATCTTGCCGTTAATACCGCCGCTTTGAGCAAAAATAATCTGCGCTTGCATTAAAGCAAAAAAGAAAAAAAATAGTTTTTTCATAGAGTAATGTTTAGTTTGTTTTTTCACTGTGTTTTTATTTGAATACTGCATAATAAAAAATTTATAAGTCAATTTTAATCATCAGCGATTCTGCATATTTCTTTATTTTCTCTTCCATTTTATAGAAGGATTTTATTGCTTTCTCACCATACGGAGTTAATGAAGCTCCGCCGCCACCGGAGCCTCCCAATTTAATTTCCACTACCGGCATTTGTGCCCGTTCATTCATATCATTTACAAGTTGCCACGCTTGACGATAAGACATTTTAATTGCCTTTGCTGCGTTAGTAATAGAACCCGTCTCTTTAATTTTCTCAAGCAAAATTACTCTGCCCATTCCTAAAAATGTTCCTGTATTTTCATCAAGCCAAACACGTAGTCTAATAGAGTATTGTTTTTTCATCACTATGTTTTAAAAAACATGCTGCAAATAAACAGATATAAAGCCATATAGAAAAATGACTTTTATCACTATTGCTTCTAAGAAGCTGATTCTATGTTTCTAAAGTCGTATTGTATTAAAATCACATCCACAAAGTAAAAAGTAATGAGGCTTCCAAAACACTCTTATCGTAAATAGCATATTGTACCCCTAAGTGTTTCGCTCCTCTAATTTGATAATCTGCCCTGATAGCTTGGTAAATAGCATCACCTCCTCTCCTATATAAAATTGGTAAAATTAAAATAAAGTAGAGCTTTATTATTTTCTTTTGTAGGTTTTAATTACTTCAACAAAATACTTAACCTTTTCTTTATCTATATCAGGATATAAACCGTGTCCTAAGTTTGCGATATATGGAATATCTTTAAATGTATTCAACATTTTTATTGTTTCCTGTTCTATCTTTTTATTATCGGCATACAACAAGCATGGATCGGCGTTTCCTTGTAATGTTTTATTGTTTCTTAATTGTATAGCATTACGCGGTATAATAGACCAATCTAACCCTATTACTCTACAATTTAATTGAGCTAAATCTTGAATTGCAAAGTGACCATCTTTAGCAAAAATAATAATAGGAACTTCGGCAACGGCATTGCATATTTGTTTAAGATATGGTATGCAAAAGGTTTGGTACAATTGTTCATTAAGCACACCTGCCCATGAGTCAAACAACTGTATAAGATTTGCGCCAGCAGTAATTTGAGCTTTTAAGTAATTAATAATTGAATCTGTTATTTTTTGCAGTAATTGATGTGACAAATCAGGACGGGCATACAGCCATTTCTTTGCCTTGCTGAATGTTTTACTACCTCCACCTTCTGTCATATAAGCAAATAAAGTCCATGGTGCGCCACTAAAGCCTATTAAAGGCACTCTGTTGTTTAAGTTCTTTTTGGTAAGTTTAATAGCATCCGGTACGTAATAAAACTGTTCGTGTTCTGCTATGATTAGTTGTTTAATATCGCTTTCCGATTGGATATATTTTTCGAATACAGGTCCTTTGCTTTCTTCCATTTTATAAGGTAAACCCATTGCTTCCGGTATCACTAAAATATCAGAAAAAATAATTGCAGCATCTACATTTAATATATCAACCGGCTGAATGGTTGCTTCAGCGGCAAGTTCAGGTGTTTTTACAAACTCAACAAAGTTTTTTGCTTTACTGCGTGTTGTTCTATATTCCGGCAATATCCTACCTGCCTGTCGCATTAACCATACAGGAATTCTTTCGGTAATTTCACCATTTGCTGCACGTAAAATTAAATCGTTGTGCAATGTCGTATTTAATAAAAAATTACTTTTGGGCGTTATCACTACCATCTGCTGTTACAGCAGATTTTGTTACGAGCATTTTAGAGCCATCTTCTGTTTCAATAAGTATCGTACCTGTTTCGCGCACTTCTACTACCTTGCCATAAATTCCGCCAATGGTTAGTATTTTATCACCCTTTTGTAAGTTTTCAACAAACTTTTTTTGATCTTTTGCTTTTTTCATTTGTGGTCTTATCATAAAAAAGTAAAATACTATAATGATAAGAACAAGTGGAAGCATTTGTGTTAAAGGATTACCACCTGCCTGAGGTGCCATTAAAATTAGTAATTGATGTGCCATAGTTTTGATTTGTTATTGTTGATTTTGTGGTGTTACAATATCTGTTTTAATCCGTAAAATTGCTGTATTGGGCTCTGAGTTGCTAACAACTGTAATTGTTTTTTCTACATGCCCTGCTTTATTTTCGCTATTAAATTCAACTTTTATTTTTGAACTTTCTCCCGGTTTAATTGGTTGCTTTGGAAAGTCTGCTACTGTACAACCACAACTTGCTGCTGCAGATGATATAACTAAGTTGCTTTTGCCTTTATTTGTAAACTTAAATTCATAAGAAATTTTTTCACCTTGTACAATTTTTCCAAAATCATGTTCTTCTTCATCAAATGCTAAAATCGGTAAATTATCTTTATTTCCAACAGACACATCATCAGTAGAAATTTCATGCTCTTTTCCTTTTTCAGAAACATTATTGCATGCTACAAACATCAGCACAACAAGAAATAATGTATAAATCTTCATCTTAAAAATTTTTGGTAAAAATGCATAATTAAATAACATCAAAGCAAATTCATTATAGTTTTTTAGTTTTTCTTTCTTTTCCAAAATAAATACTCTCTGGCTACCCTTAATATAAGATACACCGAAATAACAACTGTAAGCGTTACTTTATACGAAGGAGACAATTCATTAAAATACGAGGTAAATAATAAAGCAGCTATTAATAAAATACAGCAGGTAATGACAACAACACTTGTTATTAATCGAAGATGCAAAATAATTTTTTTTGTGATTCCGGCAGGATTCGAACCTGCGACCCACAGCTTAGAAGGCTGTTGCTCTATCCAACTGAGCTACGGAACCCTATTTTGGGGGCACAATAATACAAAAATATTTTTCTTATTTGCAAACAAGCTATCATATATTTTTTCATCTTTGCAACAAAAATAAACTAATCCTTAGTAATTATGGACTATGATCAGAGCATTTACCCTACCAAATTACTCTCAAACAAAAATAAATTCATTTGAAGATGTTAATGATTGGAATGAATTTGTTTGGATTGATATTCAAAATGGCTCTGCATTAGATATTGCTCTTATAGAAAAAAAGTTTGACATTCACTTCCCTTCTAAGCAACAGCAAGAAGAGATTGAGGTTAGTTCAAGATATTCTGAAGAAGATAATGTGATAAAGATTATTACACGTTTCATTTCATACATACAAAACACCGATAAAATTGATGATAACGACATTAGTATTATTGTAAAAGAAAATATTATCCTTACTAATAGAAACTTTGAATCACGTGTATTTCAAGATATTGTAAGAAAAATTAAGCATCAAGCAAATATTTATAATCATCCGTTAAAAATATTAATTAACATATTAGAACACAGTATTGATAATGATGCGGATATTATAGAACAACTTTCCGGAAAAATAAATGAAATCTCAAAGAACTCAAGAATGTCTAATTCTCCTGATGAAAATTTAATTTTAAGAATTAATTTTTATCAAGAAGCAATGATAAATATCAGAGAAGACTTGTTTGATAAACAAAGAGTGTTATCCTTATTAATCAGGAATGATATTATAAAAGGAGAAGCACTTGAAAAAATCAGAATTTTAATTAAAGATATTGCTTCTTTAATTGATCATACTTCATTTAATTTTAGCCGATTAGAATATCTACAAAATAGTTTTTTGGGGTTAATTAATATTGAGCAAAATAAAATCATTAAAATCTTTACTGTAGTATCGGTGATTTTTATGCCTCCAACTCTTATTGCAAGTATTTATGGCATGAACTTCAGAGGCATTCCTGAACTTGATTGGGAACATGGTTATAGTTTTGCCTTAATTTTAATGCTACTTTCAACACTACTGATTCTCTTCTTATTTAGAAAGAAAAAGTGGTTATAGTATTAAAACCGTGTGCGTATTCTAAAAGAAAAAACATGCACAGGACCCGGTCTGTCTGCATTGTAACCCGGGTTAGTAATAATTTGATAAGCTACACTTAAAAAAACCTTTTCTTGATAAACATTTGCTTTATAATAAAATTCACCTAATTGTTCAGGTTTATAATTTAATTTTCCGTCACCAAGCATAAACTCTATTCCACCTCTTTTTAGGTAATCAATATGTGGTTTTGCCAATCCATTAATAAGATATGCTATTCCAAATTCATCCTTTGCTCTGTCCCAGTTTTTACCATTTATAGAAAATCCTCCGCTAATTGATTGATCTATTTCTGTAAAGCACCAAGTTTCGTTTGCACCATCATCCCATGATGCCCTAATGAAACATCCCACAAAATCATTTAATTTTTGTTCCAAATTAAAAATAACACCGTTCTTTTTTCTACCGTATTTTCTAGTTTTTGTAATATCAGGAATAGAATCTAATGCCATGCTTTCTTTATAATTTCCCATATTAGTGTTATTAAAAAAATACAGAATTCTTACGGCACCAGGGAGTCCTGCAATTGTATAACGATACGTCCATTCAAAATTTAAAGCATAAGATTTTGAAATGTCCCAATTCATTTCCATTCCATTTGCTTCTTTTGGTAATAAAGATATGCCTGCCCTTAATTCGTGCTTTGGGGTTACGAATTCTGTAATAAAACTTGGAGTATAACCCCTTGTGTTAGCAGCATAATCCCATGAGCCGGCATCCATAAGTGCCCATGATAAAAATTGTGTACGTGGATCGTGGCTATACGTATTATCATCAAAATAATCTGCTAATCCAACCTTTCCTGCAGTTATAGCAATATATTTTTTCGGGATTTTTTCTTTGAATTGGTTAAAATCATCTTCTTGTAAAATTGTTTCTTTTGTTAGCGCAAATCTTTGAGAAAAAAATAGCCTTGCTAAATATAAAGTTGGCTTCGGATCCCCTATTCTAAATGTTTCTCCATTTGTTGCAGCACCAATTCCATATACCTGACTTAATCCTTCTCCACCTGCTACTTCCGGGTTTATAAAAAACTTTGCTCCTTTCCATAATTTGGCTCCAAGATAGAATGTGGTAGTAGAAGACAAAGCATTTTCACTTGTAGCTTTTAAACTATGCGCACCTGTGTATGCTGCTGAAAATGCCGGCTTATATTGGTTAACTAATGTACTTTGAAAATGTACTGAAAAAAACTCGTTTGATGCAGAATCTTTATTTTGTGAATACACAAAACTTCCAATACACGTAAAAAATAAAGCATATATAAGATAAAGAATTTTCATTTTGCGGCGCAAGTATATTAAATATTAAGCACCAAACTATCTTTTATAGAAATCTTAACGCAATATTTTACTTAATATATCTTCTGCACACTGACGAGGACTTTTGTTGGTTGTAGAAATTACAATATCTCCATTTGATATATCTTCAAATTGAGAGGAAATGCCTGTAAATTCTTTTATTACATTGGTTTTTGCTTTAGCATATAAGCCTTTAACATCACGCTGTGTGCATACTTCTATTGGCGTATTTATGAATACTAATACAACTTTTTCTTTTAGAATTTCCTTTACCATTTTTCGCAAAGCATAAAAAGGTGTTATAAAAGAACATATAGAAATAACATTCTGCCTCATCAGCAAATCTGCAAGTTCGGCAGCTCTTCTGATATTTTCGTTTCTATCTTTATTAGAAAACCCCAGGTCTTTATTAATTCCGCTTCGTAAATCATCACCATCTAATAATACGTGTGGTATTTTGTTTTCTATTAGTATATTATTTAATTCTTTTGCTATTGTTGATTTTCCTGCACCGGAAAGTCCATACAACCAAATTGCCTTATCAATTTTCATAGGAGTGTAAAATTCAGTTCAAATTTAATTATCTTTGCCATAAACATAAGTAAAATATTATGACCATATCAACTAAGGATAAAATCAATTGGGATTTTTTAAAAACCATAAAAATTGATCAAGTAGGTGTAGATGACCGATTAAGCCGTATTCTTGCAAGAAGTATAAAAAAAGAAAGTAAATTACAAGGGCTAAAGGTAATTTTAAGCATGATAGACCTGACCACGCTTGAAGGGAAAGATACAGATGGAAAAGTAAAACAAATGTGCTACAAAGCCATGCATCCTTCTGATGATTTAGAAAACTTACCTTCTGTTGCAGCAGTGTGTGTCTATCCGTCTTTTGTCAAAACCGCAAAAAAATATCTGCAAAATTCTTCCGTAAAAGTAGCTTCTGTTTCTACTGCATTCCCATCCGGACAATCTTCTACAAGTGTTAAATTAGAAGACACTACTTTTGCATTAGATAGTGGTGCCGATGAAATAGATATGGTTATTAATCGTGGTGAATTTTTAAAAGGTAATTATCAATTAGTATATGATGAAATTGTTGCTATTAAAGAGCTTTGCAGTAAGTATAAAGCAAGATTAAAAGTAATATTAGAAACAGGGGAGCTTTCTACTCTTGATAATATTCGCAAAGCATCTGAAATAGGCATTTTAGCAGGTGCTGATTTTATCAAAACCTCTACAGGAAAAATTCAACCTGCAGCTACCCTACCTGTTACTTATGTGATGCTACAAGCCATTAGAGATTATTATGATAAAACAGGAATAATGGTAGGTATGAAGCCTGCCGGTGGTATTTCAAATTCAAAAACAGCTCTGCAATATCTTGTCATGGTAAAAGAAGTTCTTGGTGATGAATGGTTAAATAACAAATGGTTTCGCTTTGGTGCCAGCAGCCTGGCAAACGATGTGTTAATGCAGATAAAAAAAGAATACACCGGCGTGTACCAAAGTGGAAATTATTTTTCAAAAGATTAGTGTTTTTTTTTAGACTCTTCCATGCAGCATGCAACTAAATAAAATAGCAAATAAAAAAATTATTGTTTCTGCACTTGACTGGGGAATGGGACATTGCACACGGCTTTCTGTTTTAATAAATATTTTACAGCAGCAAAATAATGACATTATTATCTTTACCACGCCGGAACAAAAACAATTTTGGATAGAACAATTTCCAAACTTAGAAATTCAAGATATCCCGCCATATAATATCCGCTATACTTCAAAATACTCTATCATTAATTTATCACTTCAAATTCCAAAAATAATAAAAACCATTATCAAAGAATATAAAACAATTAAGCACTATTTAAAAACCAATCAAGTCGATTATATTATCTCTGATAGCCGCTATGGCTTAAAAAACAGCTTATGTACAAGTATTATTATTACTCATCAAGTAAATATGCAGTTACCAAAAGCACTACGCATTGCTAATAAAATACATCATATTCTATTAAATCGCTTTGATATAATATGGATTCCTGATTTTCAAGAAGATCAAAAATCTCTTGCGGGAAAACTATCACATACAATCAATAATAAATTATTAAAAAAAATAGACTATATCAATCCACTCAGTAGCTTTGAAGCATCTGATGACAAACCGGTAATTGATGTGTTAGTGATACTTTCCGGACCCAATCCTGCAAAAAGTGAACTTGAAAACAAACTAACTGTTTTTTTTGAAACTAACCTGAACACACTTAATATTTTAATGATTAATTGTAATAATGAAGATAAATCTTTTAAAAGAAAATTTATAAATCCAAAACAACTCCATATATTAATTAATCGTTCAAAAATCATTATCAGTCGTTCAGGTTATTCATTTTTAATGGCTAGTTATCAATTTGTTCATACTAAAAAACTAATTTTAATTCCTACACCCAACCAATATGAACAGATTTATTTGGCTGAATACTGGAAATGGAAATACTCTGTATCTGTAATTAACGAAGATGATTATTTGCAAAAAAACTTAAAGAATCTATTATCTTAGAATAACTATTCTTGTGGTGTTGTTTCAATATTTTGCTTTTTGAAAGCATCAAAGTCAAACGACAAGGTAAATCTCCAAGTATTTTGTAAAGGATTATTTCTTGTGGCAGTAGCAGGTATTAAGTACGAAGCGTCTAATCCAAAAACACTATACTTTACGCCAAAACCAAATGTAATAAACTGTCGTCCTCCCTTATATTTGTTTTCATAAAAATACCCGGATCTAAAGTATAATTGATTAGAATAGCTATATTCAAATCCTGATGCAATATTTATTTCTCTTAATTCTTCCTTAAAACCACCGGGTGCATCATAAAAAGATTGAATAATCCCTTGTGCTACCGGAACGTTTGGATCCATTCCGTCCATAATTACTTTTTTCCCTGTTGCTAAATCGATAGAATCAGAACCCGATGCTGCTTTATAGTAAATAGGTGGTGTTGGTACCAATAGTTTATTCAAGTCGGTATATATACCAATAGTGTTGTAATCATCTATAAAAGATTTAAGTCCAAAACCAAGGCGCATATTAGTAGGTATAAAGTTTCTCACAACCGAATATGATATTTTACTACCAATATTTGTAATTGCCAATCCTGATGTAAAAACAGCTTTCTTCTCACCTAAATCAAACTTTTTACTTTTATAATACAGTGAAACATCTACTGCAACAGTTTGTCCTACTTTAGTTGGCTGTCCGTTTACAGAATAACCACCGGTAAGGTTAGAGTTGATATATCTAAATGCCAATCCTACTGAAAAAACCTGAGATAATTTTTGAGAATAAGCTACATCAAAGGCAAATTCATTGGGTTTAAACTGCCCTGTAGTATTCCCCATAATATCTGTAAAGGTAATATTTCCTAAAGAAAAATAACGCATAGAAGCACCAACAGTACTCATTTTATTAAGTTTTTTATAAAATGAAAGGTATGATAAACTAATATCCGGAACCAATTGTCTTAACCACGGAGAATACGAAATACCAAACCCCATATCTTTTTCAACCATAGCAAGTTTTGCGCCATTCCAATGAATCGAATTAACATCGGGATCTGTAGCAGCGCCTGCTTCCCCCATGGCTCCTTGTCTTGAATCCGGAGAAATTAAAAGAAACGGCACTGAGGTTGTAATAGGATTAAGCGACCCTAGTATTTGTTGAGTAGAAAGTGTATGTGAAGACTGTGCATAAATAAATATAGGGAGAAAAAATAAGCCTAAAAATTGACGTGTCATTAATAAAGAAATTTGCCGCAATGATAAGAATAAGAATTTAGTTTTTTTACTCATTGATTAAATTAAATTGTGTACCTAAAACGACAAAATTATACTTTTATTTTATTTCAAGAAGTTTTTTTTGATTTTCTAATAAAATATCCTTAAAATTGCACCCCTTTATAAAATTATTTAATCATGAAACGTACATTTCAGCCATCAAGAAAAAAAAGAACAAACAAACATGGCTTTAGAAGCAGAATGGAAACTGCAAACGGTAGATCTGTATTATCAGAGCGCAGAAAAAAAGGTAGGAAAAGATTGACAGTTTCTGACGAAAAAACGCATAAGTAGTTTTTCTGAAACCTTATTTTTTCTTATCTACACTCTAAACAATGTCTTTAGGTAAAAAAAACGATCACCATCAGCCGGGCTTGTCTTTGGCTGGTTTAGTTGTTACCTTAGGTATAGTATATGGTGATATCGGGACATCTCCGCTTTATACTCTTAAAGCCGTTATAGGAGACGGTCCTATTCAAAGTATTATTGTAAAAGGTGGTGTATCGGCAATTTTTTGGATGCTGACACTACAAACCACAATTAAATATGTTCTACTAACTCTTAAAGCCGATAACAAAGGAGAAGGCGGTATATTCGCATTATATACTTTAGTTAGAAGAAACAGATATAAGTGGCTAATTATCCCTGCTATTATTGGCGGCAGTGCTTTATTAGCAGATGGCATTGTTACGCCACCAATTACTGTAACCTCTGCTATAGAAGGAATTGAGAACGTTTATTCGGGAGTAAACGTTGTACCTATTGTTATTGCTATTTTAATAGCCATTTTTACTTTTCAAAGAGCGGGCACTGATTTGGTTGGAAAATCGTTTGGACCAATTATGTTGTTATGGTTCTTAATGCTTGGCGGACTTGGTATTATGCAAATAGGCACACAATGGAATATTATAGAAGCCTTGAATCCAATCTATGCTTTTTATTTAATAAAAGATCATTCTGAGGGCATCTTTATTTTAGGTGCTGTATTTTTATGTACAACCGGAGCAGAAGCCTTATATTCTGACATGGGGCATTGTGGCAGAAAAAATATCAGGATATCCTGGTTTTTTATAAAATTAATGCTGGTACTTAATTATTTTGGACAAGGCGCTTGGCTAATGAATCACGAAGGTTATAAACTATCGGAATTAGGTGCAAATGCAAATCCATTCTTTTTAATTGTACCTCAACCATTTTTAATTTTTAGTATTGTAATGGCTACGCTTGCTGCCATTATCGCCTCACAAGCTTTAATTAGCGGATCTTTTACTTTAATCAACGAAGCCATGCGGTTAAATATTATGCCGAAACTTTTAATTAAATATCCTACAGAACTAAAAGGGCAACTTTATATTCCTATAGTAAACTGGTTGATGCTTGCCGGTTGTATTTTCATTGTATTATTTTTCAGAGAGAGCCAAAAAATGGAGGCGGCGTATGGTTTAGCAATTATCTTAACTATGATAATGACAACTATTTTGCTAAACTTTTATCTGCACATGAAACGATACAATAAAGTGTTTATCTTTGTTTTTGTTGGATTTTACCTCATATTGGAATCTATTTTATTATACTCTAATTTAAGCAAATTCCTTGCAGGAGGATATATCACATTGGGTATAGCCAGTATTTTATCTTTTATTATGGGAATATGGTTTATAGCTAAAAAATTAGCAGAACGTTATATTGATACTGTTTGTTTAGATGATTATAAAAAATTTATTATTGATTTAAGTCGTGATGAAAGTATTTCAAAGTACGCAACACATTTAGTATATCTAACTTCAGTAAGAGATTCTCATTTAATAGAACAAAAAATCATTCATTCTATTTTGCAAAGAAGACCTAAAAGAGCTGACATATACTGGCTAATTCATGTTGATGTTGTTGACGAACCTTATAAAATGGAGTACAAAGTAATACATATTGCTACTGATGATATTATTCGAGTTGATTTTAAATTAGGTTTTCGTATTGCACCAAGAATTAATTTAATGTTTAGAAAAGTAGTAGAAGATTTAGTAAAAAATAAAGAAGTAGATATTACCTCTCGTTATGAATCTTTACAAAGAAATAATATTAGTGGTGATTTTAAATTTATTGTTATTGAAAAATACCTTTCCTATGATAATGAATTACCGTTTTTTGAAAAAATCATCTTCAATATCTATTATGTACTAAAGAAATTCTCATTAAGCGAACCAAGGGCATTTGGATTAGATACCAGTACTGTAAAGGTTGAAAAATATCCTATGATATTCAGAACACCATCTTTAATGAGTTTAAAAAGAATAGAATAAATTTTTTCTTATGAACAAAGAACAAATTCTTAATGCTTTAAGTCATGTTCAAGATCCGGACTTAAAAAAAGACCTTGTAACATTAGGTATGATAAAAAATCTTGAAGTAAGCGAAAAAAACGTGTCTTTTACTTTGGAGCTTACAACGCCTGCATGTCCGTTAAAAGATATGCTTAAAAACGCTTGTATAAAAGCCATTAAAGACCATGTAGATAAAGAAGCAATTGTTACTGTGGACGTAACTGCACAAGTAAGAGGCAATACATCTATCCAAAAAGAAAACAGCACTTTAAGAAATGTAAAACACATTATAGCGGTAGCTTCCGGAAAAGGGGGTGTTGGTAAAAGTACTGTTTCAGCAAACCTTGCCCTGGCACTACAACAACTCGGAGCAAAAGTAGGTTTATTAGATGCTGATATTTACGGACCTTCTCAAGCTATTATGTTTGGTGTAGAAGACGAAATGCCGGGACAAGGAGAATTTGACGGACAAAAGAAGATGAAACCCGTTAAATCTTATGGTATAGAAATTAACTCCATTGGCTTTATGGCAAAAGATAATCAACCGATAGCATTGCGTGGTCCCATGGTATCTAAAGCTTTACAACAATTATTTTACGACACAGCATGGAGTGAATTAGACTATCTGATTGTTGATTTGCCCCCCGGAACAGGAGATGTACAAATTACTTTATGCGGACAAGTACCACTTTCGGGAGCCATTGTAGTATGTACACCTCAAAGAATAGCAATTGCTGACGCTAAAAAAGCAATCGGATTGTTCCAGTTACCACAATTAAACATTCCTATTTTAGGATTGGTAGAAAATATGTCTTGGTTTACACCGGCAGAATTACCCAACAATAAATATTATCTATTTGGCAAAGAGGGTATTAAAACATTATCAGAAGAATATCATTTACCATTACTGGCACAAATTCCGCTTATACAAAGTATTCGTGAAAATAGTGATGAAGGCGTTCCATCAGTTATCAAAGATGATTTAACAGCTAATTATTTCCTTGAATTAGCCCAAAAAACAGCACAGCAACTTTCTATTATTGCTTCTAAAGAAGCTGTAGTACAATAGTTTTTTAAATTTTTATAATATAAGAAGTTTAAAAACAAACAATCTTTAAGTATTTTTGTTGCATATACATTATTAAATGTTTCAACATAAATTTCGTTTTTTTTTATTACTTTTATTACCACTATTATCTTTTTCTCAAAATGTAATTAAAGGTATCGTTTACGACGAAGATAGTTTGCATGTTTTACCATTTGCATATGTTATCAATAAAAACACTCAATTTGGCTCTGTTAGCGATGTAAACGGCACTTTCACAATTAAAGCATCTGAAAAAGATACTATTATTTTTTCATATATGAGTTATATTAAAATGGCTATTCCCGTTGTGAAGTTAAATCAATTACGATATAAAGTTATAATGCGTAAAAATACATATATGCTTAATACCGTAAATGTATCGGTTCTAAAACTTCAGAACTATGAAAAAGATTATATGAAAAGAGTAATTGATAAATCTCAGATGCCAACAATAGATGCTATACAAAGCCCCATTACAGCATTATATATGCAATTCAGTAAAAAAGGAAGAGAGATGCAAAAACTTTCAAAGATATTTGAAGATATTTTTATTCAGGAGCAAGTAAACAAGAAAATTAATCCTCACATAATGTATCAACTTACCGGAGAGCCTAATATAGATGTAGATGCTTTAAAAAAATATTGCGGTTATTATCTAAGCGACTATTTTATTCTTAACCATGATGGATATGATTTATACTCTAAGGTTTTAGAGTGTTATTACAGATATAAATACGAAAAAGAAAATTAATAGGGAGATTGCTTTCTTATTAAGACATTAAATAATACCCTACAATATTTTTTTAACCAAACCATTAGTAGTTCTTTACCCCCTACATACATTTCTTCTTTGTGATTGGCTATAGCTTGTAGTATTTTTTTTGCGGCAGTTTCAGCGCTCATAGCATAAACATGTGATGCATCCATTTTATTATGTGTTTTTCCGGATGCTGTTACGGCATTTATGGAAACATTGGTTTTAATTTTCCCCGGGCAGACTATTGTTACATAAACACCTTCTTTCTCTATTTCCAGTCGCAACGATTCAAAATAGCCGTGCAAGGCATGCTTTGCAGCACTGTAAGAACTTCTTAAATAAAACCCAAATTTCCCTGCGATACTACTAAGTACAACAATATGCCCATTATGTTGTTTTATCATATATGGTAATACTGCTTTAGTAAGTTTTATATAAGAAAAGTAATTAATTTCAAATAATTTTCGTTCAATCTCTTCACTGGTTTCTATTGCTTCTGAACGTTGACTAACGCCTCCATTGTTTATTAAGATGTCTATTTTTCCAAACCGTTGAATGATGGTATTAACAAGGTCATCAGCATTATCTATCTTTTCTAAATTAAATGGTAAAATCAATACTCGTTCATTTAAGTTACACTCATTCACAATATCTTGCAATTTGTCCTCACTGCGTGCCGATAGTATTAATTTAGTAGTTGGTATTGTGGCAAGTTCTTTCACAAGCGCTTCTCCAATTCCTGATGATGCACCGGTAATCCATATTACTTTATTTTCAAAAAATAATTTATCCATCTACCGTATTCTTTTCTATTACTTCATAAACTTGTTCGGGTAATATACTTAATATACAAGCACATTCTTTAGTTTTTCTACAGTCATTACAGTTTTTTTCTAAAAATAATGCATGTGCATTTTTACCAATAGGTTGCCATCTGCCGGCATGCATTGGTTTAATAGACGGATAAAGCCCAACAGCGCATTTATTAAGAATAGCCGCAATATGCAACGGACCTGTACTTGCTGCAACTAACACATCACAGTGGTTAATTAATGCAATAAACTCGTCTAAATTAACCTTACCGCACATATCGGTTACTTCCGGACATTGTTGAAAAACTTTATCCAGATATTCTCTTTCTGCTTTTGTGCCGGAAATAATAATCTGATATTTGTTTTTATCAACCAACTTTATTAACCTAATAAAGTTATCAATTCCCCACTCTCTTGCACTACCCTTCGATTTAGGATGAAGGATAATTTTCTTTTTAGTATTATCCAATAGACTTAAAATATGTTGTGAAGGAGGTGGAATTGATTTTATTTGGTATAAGTTCTGTATTTGCAATAAGCTTGGCAGTCCAGCTATTCCAAATGGTTTTAATAAATTAAAGTTTAATTGCGATTCGTGGAACTCTGAATTTTTCCGACTAAAATTAATTTTATAATTACAATACAACCAATTATACCACCTGTGTGAAGTTCCTACTCTATTTTTAATTTTTAGTTGAGAAAAAAGTTTTGAGGTTTCGTATGTAGGAAACGCATGAATAACTGTTTCAATATTATATTGCTTTGTGATATTTTCTACATTTGAATTTATTTTATCATAAATAATAATATCATCAATAGTGTCTATTATCTTTAAGATTGGTGTCGTATAAGCCGATGCAAAAAAAAGAACTTTATTATCCGGGAATTTATTTTTAAGAAATGATGCTATCGGTATGGTAAGAATAACATCACCGATGCTATCTGTTCTATTAATTAATATAGCTGTATCTTTTTCAGGAATAATCATTTTTCTCTTTTTTCTTGAAAAAACCTTTGAATAATCTCTTTGCATTCTTCTGCAAGAATACCACTTATTACTTTTATTTTTGGATGTAGAATTGTTGTTGAATAGTTGCTATACCCTTTTTTAGAGTCGTATGCACCGAATATAATATTATTGATTTGTGCCCAATGCAATGCTCCTGCACACATAACGCAGGGTTCTATGGTAACATACAAATCGCATTCGTGCAGGTATTTTCCGCCAATATAATTTTCAGCAGAAGTAATGGCTTGCATTTCTGCATGGGCTGTAACATCATTAAGTTGTTCTACCAAGTTGTGTCCTCTAGCAATAATTTTATTTTTATGTACAATAACACAACCTATGGGCACTTCATCTTTTCCATAAGCCTTTTCGGCTTCTTTTAATGCTTCACGCATAAAGTATTCATGCTCTTTTACTTGCAAGGACATGCGTTCTCTTTTTTAGGCACTACCTGATAAATTAGTGTTGTTTGATCACAATCTTTAATTATTAAATCATAGGGATAAAAGTTTTTAAATCTTTCACGTGGCGTGAGATAATACACTCTGCATGGAGATTGTCGTGGGGCGCTCTTATCAAAATTTACTTCAAAAAATTCAAGTTCCGCTCTAATTTGGTTCAGAGGTTTATTCATACATTTAAGTTGACATGTACTTTCCGGTGTCACTTTTATAGACTGCCTGCGTAATTCATCTATTTTTAACTCTCCTAACGAAGTACAGCTTCTATTTCCAAAAAAAGCATATACCATTAATAATCCTAATAAAAATCCAAATAAATATAGTCTTAATCTGTCTGAAAATTTCATAATTAAATCTGTTTAATAATTTTTAGTTTAAATTGTTCTTCAATATTTATATTACAATGTGGATAGATTTCATCAATAAATTTATCTCCAAAATATAGTAAGGCATCAGATAAATTCCACACCCTATCCTGCATTGTTGTATTAGGATAAAATATAGAATAGATTTGTTTAAGTTGATTATCTAATATCTCATTTTTCTGTTTAATACTTTTATTAAGTTTTTGTTCAATGATATTGAGTGCATTTAATGATTTTTGCTGCTCCGCTTTAACAAATGCAATTAGTGTTTTATCCACATTCTCTGCAATATCGGCAATGATTTGAAACTCCTGCTCAATAATTGTTTTTTGTTTGTTTAAATTAATTGTAAGGTTATTTTTCTGTAAAATATTTTTAAATACCGCATCTTGTTTATTAAGCAATAGGTCTGTTGAAGAGATATTAAGTTTAGTCAACCGCTCGGTTGTTTTTTTATTCTCCAGAAAAATAATTGGCCGCTGTATAATTATTGGATAAAACACCTTATACTTATCAAATAGTTGCTTTAACTGAAGCCAGTATGATAACTCCGCAGAGCCTCCAATATATATTAAATTTGGTAATATTTTTTGTTGATAAACAGGTCTTAACAATACATTTGGACTAAATTGTTCCGGATGTTTTGCCAACAAGTTTTCCATTTCATTTTTTGAAAATTTCAGCGTAGTGTCTTTTAATACAAAATTTTCATTCTCCGGAATAATTAAGTGTCGTTTCTCATTTTGTAATAAAAATGTATTAATCATTCTTGGATTAACTTGTGGCTCATAATTATTACTTAATAGTAATTGATTTGTTTGTTCAACAATTTGGTGAGTTGTTTTTGAAAAAATATCCTGATAAAAAATATCTGAAAACTGTTGTTTTAGTGTTTTGTTATTACCGTCAATTATTATCAATCCTTTATTTCCAAACAAGTAATTAATTAAGTAGCGCATTGCATCTACATAAGATGTATGTTCTTTTAAATAAGCTTCTTGAAATAGTTTCAGAAATGTTTCAGGAAATAGTTTGCTCTCTGTTAGATTTAAATATAGCGTGTCTAATTTTTCCGTATTGAGGTTTGCAACAAAAGTATCCTTGTTGGTTTCCCATCTATATTGAGTTCCTTTAAAGTTAAAGTGATTAATTTCTTCTATATCATGGTCTTCTGAAGCCATCCAAAACACGGGTACAAACTTGTAATCTGTATATTTTTTATTGAGTGTTTCACTTAACTGAATAACTGCTGCTATTTTATATATAAAGTATAACGGGCCTGTCATTAAGCATAGTTGATGACCGGTAGTAATACAAAATGTATTTTTGTTTTTTAGTAGATTAATATTTTGTGTTGTATTTTGTGTTGTATTATCAACTGTTTTGGCTTGCAACAATAAGTCCTCTGATAAAGCGTCTCTATCAAACTCAAAAGATTGCAAATTTTGTATGGCTGTTTTTATACCGTATTCAGAAGTAGGATATGCAAAATATTCCGTTAATCTTTCTTGCTCGAACAAGTATGTATAGGTAAGTTTATTAAAAAATGAACTATTAGGTAAAAAAGATTCTGACTGTAAAGACATAAATATTACAACTTTGCTCCAAATGCCAAATCTCCTGCATCTCCAAGCCCCGGTACAATATAAGATTCTGCTGTTAGTTCATCATCAATGGCAGCACACCAAAGCGTGTAATTTACATCCGGCATATTTTTCTTTAGATAGGCAATTCCTTGAGTGGTTGCTACTGCTGAAATAATATGCGTATGTTGCGGTTTCCCTTTTTTAAGGATGGCGGCAAAAGACATCACCATAGATGAGCCTGTTGCCAACATAGGATCACAAAGAATGAGTGTTTTATTATTCAAATCAGGGCAAGAAATATATTCCACTGCAATATCAAAGGAATAATCTTTGTGGTGCCTTCTATATGCACTAATAAAAGCATTTTCTGCTTTATCAAAAACTTCTAAAACGCCAAAATGCATTGGCAAGCCTGCCCTTAATATTGTAGCCACAACCGGTTGATTGGCAAGCACATTGCACGAAGCAATACCAAGCGGTGTTACAACGGGTTGCGTGGTGTATTGTAATTGTTTTGAAATTTCATACGCAATAAGGTAGCCTATACGCTCTATATTTTTTCTAAAACGCCAACTGTCTTTTTGTATTTCCTTATCTCTGATTTCAGAAACATATTGATTAATAATAGAACTTTCTGTAGATAAGTTATGAATCATAAGTTTATTTTTTAAAGAAAATAGTATGAGAGATTTCCGATTGATAAGATGACTTATCTAAAATTTCCAACGTTGTTTCATAAGGCTTATAACCTGCTAACTCCGCTGTTAATTTATACTTCCCGGGAGGTAAAATAATAACATAATGCCCTGTAGTTGGGTTTGGCAAATAATTTCCTATTAAATCTCCTTTATTAAGTTGTGTAACTTGCATTGTAATATCTCTATAATCTTTTACTTCACCATGCACATTAATTTTCCCTGTAATTAGGGTATATTCGGGTTCTATATCGTTAAATATCACTCTATATATATCATAATCTCCTAATCCATTGCCTTTAATCCCTGCAATGTAAGCATATCGTCCATTTTTCGACACACGAATATTCATATCGTCATAAGATGTATTAATCGGATAACCTATGTTTCTTGGATTTTCAAATTTATTTGTTTGACCATTCCAATCTGCTTTAAATATATCATATCCCCCCATGCTGCCGTGTCCTTTTGAGCTAAAAAACAAATATTGCTCATCAGGAGATAAATTGGG
The DNA here is from genome assembly GCA_039811645.1 of Bacteroidia bacterium. Lineage (GTDB taxonomy): Bacteria > Bacteroidota > Bacteroidia > B-17B0 > Aurantibacillaceae > BPGX01. The sequence goes on from JBDHZB010000009.1 coordinate 47,356, forward strand.
GAAATCTTCATCAAATTCTGTATTGATAGATGGTCCTAAGTTTTCAGGATCTGCCCACTTGCCTGTATTTAGTTTTCTACACACATAAATATCCGTTCCACCATATCCTCCTTTTTTGTTACTGGCAAAATAGATAGCATCGCCATCGTTATTGATGCTTGCAGCTATAATATAGCCTTCTTTATTAATAACATCGGGGAATGGTTCTATTTTTTGAAAATAGCCCAGTTCGTTCATCTTTGAAAAATACAGTTTACCCTTTTTATAAATAATTAAAATTTTTCCGCTTGCACTCATTCCCACTATTTCTTCACCGGAATTTGGCTTACAAATTGGCTCTCCTATTACTGATGCTTCAGCATATTCTCCATTTATTACTTTAGAAATCATAATAGAGTTGGCGTATAACCCGTTTACTCCTTTTTCCGATTTACTGTTAATGGGGCGATTGGTATTGTATATCATAAAATTTTCACGCTCGTCTATAAATGGATAAAATTCTGCGTATTCCGTATTAATATTTTTTCCTAAGTTTTGAAAATAAACATTAACAGGGTACTTTGTCAATTCTTTTGCATTATAGCAATGTTGCATTTCCAAATCAGCTGCTTTTAAGTTTTCGGTACTTCCCTTTCCCTGATTTTTAAATCTTTGCAACCAGTCAAGAGCATCATTAAAACGATTGGCATACTGATATGCTCGGGCTAATAAAAAATCTGCATTTGGATTATGTTTATCATATTTAACAACATTTTCCAAGTATGGTATTGCTTTGGTTTTATTGGTATTAAGATTTAAATAACACACCGCAATATTATACGAGTAATTCATGTTTTTTGCATCTATCTGATATAACTGTAATAAATCTTCCAAAGCTTCGTCAAAATCTTCATTAAGCATTTTCTCTTGTGCTCTTTCATATAGTTTTTTCTCATCAATATCTTGAGAGTATGTTGTAAAAAACAATACTATTAAAGATAATAATCCTATAACCCTTCTATTCATAACCTCATTCTTTTTAGGGCTAAAATTAGCAAAAAACATTTGTTAGTAAAATATTTTTCAGATTATTAATTAAGATTATTTTTAGTTTTGTGCAAAAAAAACAATGTTAAGTATTGAAGCAATACAAGAGCTCAGGAATGTATCTAATGAGCTGGGGAGATTTCTTTGACAAGGATAGACTAAGAAATGAAATTAGCGGATTGGAAGAAAAAACATCTGCACCAGATTTGTGGAACAATCCTTCAAAAGCAAAACAACTAATGAAGGATCTTGAAATAAAAAAAGACCAATTGCATCAAAGTATTATTGTAGAAAAGGCTGTTGATGATTTAGAAGTGCTTTATGAATTTTATAAAAATGAAGAAATATCCGAAAAGGAAATTTTAGCAGAATACGAAAAAGTAAAAAGTATATTAGAAGAAGTTGAACTTAAAAACACTTTATCATCACCGGAAGACGCTCTCTCTTGTATTTTGCAAATAAATGCGGGTGCAGGCGGTACAGAAAGTTGTGACTGGGCATCTATGCTTTTGCGTATGTATGAAATGTGGGCGAACAAAAAGAATTTTAAAGTAACTGAATTGGATATTAACTTAGGAGATGTTGCCGGTATAAAATCAGCTTCCATTCAAATAGATGGAAATTTTGCCTATGGATTATTAAAGTCAGAAAACGGTGTGCATAGATTGGTACGCATCAGTCCTTTTGATGCCAATGCAAAAAGGCATACATCCTTTGTTTCTGTATTTATTTATCCTGTTATTGATGATTCCATTGAAATAGACATTCATCCTAACGATATTGAAATTTCTACTTCTCGCAGTGGCGGTGCCGGTGGGCAAAATGTAAACAAAGTTGAAACAAAAGTCCAGATACTTCATAAGCCATCGGGTATTACTGTTGTTTGCCAGGTAGAACGTTCTCAATTAGCTAACCGTGAGCGCGCCATGCAAATGCTTAAATCTCAGCTTTACGATATAGAAATGCGCAAACGCAATGAAGCCAAGCAAGCTATAGAAAACAATAAAATGAAAATAGAATGGGGCTCTCAAATCAGAAGTTATGTATTACACCCGTACAAAATGGTAAACGACCACCGTACAGAATTAAAAATAACTGATGCAGAGTCTGTTTTAGATGGCAATTTAGACCCACTTATTAAAAGCTACTTAATGTCCTTACTGAAAACAAAATAATAATTTACTTATTGATTATACATCTAACTCTAATAAAACAGGGCAATGATCACTGTGTACAACTTCTTTAAGAATCACACTTCTTTTTAATTGTCCTTTCAAGCTATCGGTAACCATGTTGTAGTCTATGCGCCAGCCAAGGTTTTTATCACGTGCCCCTGCCCTATAGCTCCACCATGTGTATTGATTCATTTCCTTATTAAATTCCCTAAATGTATCTATGTATTTATGATTTACAAAACTATCAAACCATGCACGTTCTTCCGGTAAAAAACCGGACATATTTTCATGTCTTTCAGGGCTATGAATATCCATGGGCTTATGGCATATATTGTAATCTCCGGATAAAATTAAGTTTGGAATTTCTGCCCTTAACTTTTCAACATAGTTTAAAAAATAGTCTAACCATTGCATTTTGAATTTCTGTCTTTCCTCGCCACTACTGCCACTTGGATGATAAACACTTACCACCGAATGTGTGTCAAAATCTACTCTTAAAAAGCGCCCTTCTCTGTCGTATAATGCATTATCACAGCCATAGTGCACATGAATAGGCTTTTGCTTTGTAAATACTGCAACACCGCTATAACCTGCTTTTTCTGCCGGATACCAATAATGATAATAACCCAACATTTCCAACTCCATAATACCAATTTGTTCAGGTCTTGCTTTAATTTCTTGCAAGCAAATAACATCAGGATTTGCCTGCTCAAGCCATTGCCAAAACCCCTTGCTAATAGCAGAGCGCAAGCCATTAATATTATATGTAATAACTTTTTTCACTATAATTTTTCTGCAAATAAAATCAAATCTCAATAATTACCCTTATAATTTTTACATTCGCCCGTAAAAAAAACGATGTCATCTAAAAAAATAGAAACTGCTTTAATTTCTGTATTTAATAAAGAAGGATTAGATAAAATTGTTGTTCGGCTGAATGAACTTGGCGTAAAATTAATCAGCACCGGCGGCACATTTGATTTTATTAAAAAACTAAACATACCCGTTACTTCCGTAGATAGCATTACTAACTTTCCTGAAATACTGGGAGGAAGAGTAAAAACATTGCATCCAAAAATATTCGGTGGCATTTTGGCTCGTAGGGAAGATTCAAAAGATATGCAGCAGATAGCCGAACACATCATCCCACTAATTGATTGTGTAATTGTAGATTTATATCCATTTGAAGATACCGTAAAATCTACCAATGAAGAACAAAAGATTATAGAGAAAATTGACATCGGTGGTATTGCCTTAATTCGTGCGGCTGCTAAAAATTTTAAAGATACGCTTATTATTTCAGACAGAAGATATTATGCTGATTTTCTTGACTTGCTAAATCAAAAAAACGGTTGCTCTGATAAGCAAGACAGGCACTTATTTGCAACCAAAGCATTTGCCATATCTTCGCATTACGACACACAAATATTTAAATACTTTAATACCACTCACGCCCTGCCCTATTACAAAGAAAGTTTTTTAGATGCTCAAGCATTACGATACGGAGAGAACAGCCACCAAAAAGGATGGTTTTTTGGCAACTTAACTGATAGTTTAGAAAAATTAAACGGAAAAGAAATTTCTTATAACAACCTTTTAGACATTGATGCTGCCATTAACTTAATTAATGATTTTTCTGAACCATCGTTTGCTATTATTAAACATAACAACGCTTGCGGACTTGCCTCAAGAAACAGTATTCATGAAGCTTACCTTACTGCACTATCGTCAGACCCTTTATCTGCATTTGGCGGTGTTTTAATTGGTAATAGAAAAATAGACCTTACCACTGCACAAGAAATAAACAAATTATTTTTTGAAGTACTTATTGCACCTCAATACGATGACGATGCATTAAACTTGCTTAAATCAAAAACAAATAGGATTATTCTTTTAAATAAAAATCAAACTTTACCACAATTAACCGTACGCTCTGCCATAAATGGTATTTTAATACAAGAACGAGACACTAAAACAGAAACCACGGAAGACTTAAAATCTGTAACTGAAAAAATACCAACCACACAAGAAGCAGAAGATTTAATTTTTGCCAATAAAATAGTAAAACATACAAAAAGCAATGCCATTGTTATTGTAAAAAATAAGCAGTTAATAGGTAGCGGAACAGGGCAAACATCTCGTGTTGATGCCGTAAACCACGCTATTGAAAAAGCAAAACGCTTTAACTTTGAAACAAAAGGAGCAGTATTAGCCAGCGATGCTTTCTTTCCATTTCCGGATAGCGTAGAATTGGCTTACAAAGCCGGCATTAGCGCAATAGTACAACCGGGTGGTTCCGTAAAAGATAAAGATAGTATTGATGCCTGCAATAAATACGGTATGGCTATGGTGTTTACAGGATTTAGGCATTTTAAGCACTAAGGTTTTTGCTTTTCACTAGACTGATATTTATATAGTTATCTGCAAACGTTTTTTAATTACAACATAATAAGTTTAGATTATTATATAAAGATAAAAATATTATTTATATTTGCATAAATACAAGAAAGTAACTTTCATAATTTATGGCGCAAATACGAACAAAATTAGACGGATTAGCGATATTTTATGGCGGTTATCCACAAGTTGAGCGGAAATCCCTTCGGCCTGCCTGTAGCAGACAGGGCTTCCCGCTCAACGGCGGGCGGCTTTGTGTTAGGGACAGCCCTTCGGCCTGCCTGCTGCAGGCAGGGACTGTCCGCTAACAACAACTTTGCGCCATTGCTGCGCAACGGGCACAAAGCCGCCCGCCGTTACCTGCTATGTTAGAAAGACGACCATACAAGACAACGACACGTTTTGACGGACTGACATTCTATATTAGCGGACAAACGGGGATGCCGAAAACCGACCAGAGTAGGCGTAACAGAAAACCATAAAGACAATGGCGAATTTTTATTGCAAATGGTGCGGAAGCAAGTATTCAAGCGTTTCAAGTTTGACGGCAAGTTCTTGTTCAAGAAATCCTGATGGCAGAAAACACGAATTGTATGAAGGGAGTGAAAAATCCCAATACACTTGCAAGTGTTGCGGAAGTAAGTATTCAAGTCTGTCAAGTTTGACAGCGAGTTCTTGCTCAAAAAGTCCGACAAAAAAACACCAACCAGCACTTTAAAGAGACTTATCAGGGGTGGCGAAGCCACCCCTGATATTTTCAAAAATTAAATCAAATGGAAGCACAAACAGAAAACAAAACAGCCGAGAGCATTCAACAACTTTTCAAAAGTTCTGAAAGCGTTAGAATACCTGCATACCAACGTGCATATAGTTGGGAAATGAAACAATGCACTCAATTTCTAGACGACCTTTTAGAACAAAAGGGAAAGAAATATTATTTAGGGCAATTTCTTTTTGAAAAGGACGGCAACACACTTTTTATAATTGACGGACAGCAAAGACTTACAACAACAATTCTGTTTCTTTCTGCAATCGCCAAAATCAAAATTCAAAAAGGAGAAAATATTGACAGCATTAGAGAAATCTATTTGACAGACGTTTTCAAGACTATTGATGACGACCAAGTAATTTTCAAAAAAGTTACTCAAAAACATTTGGTATCTGCAATTGATGACACCGAAACAATTTCACAAAAGCGAATTATAGAAGCGTTTAACTTCTTTGAAACAGAGTTGAGCAAACTTGACAACGAAAGTTTAAACTTAATTCAACAGACATTAGAAAATGCAGTAATCAGCACATTTTATATTACCAACAAAGTTGAAGCGACACAAGTTTTTGAATATCAAAACAACCGTGGCAAAGAACTTTCAAGGTTTGAAGTAATCAAGGCATATTTAATGCACCAGATTTACATTCAAAGCACAAACAATAACCAAGCAAACAATGACATTGCGGAAATTCAAAGTATTATTTCCAAAACATACCGATACATTGAAGCCGTTGAAGGCTACTTCACGGAAAACGAACTTTTAGATAATTACTGCAATTTGTTTTTCAACATTGGCGGTAACATTGAAGCGATTAAGGAAAAGCTAAATAAAGAAGAAAATAAAACTCAATGGATAAAGTTGTTCTTTGAAAACTTCGTTGAACTAACTCATAGTGCTAAAAGTATTGTGAGTAACAAAAACCAATCAGATATAACAAACCTATTTTTTGTTGGTAACGAAGCAAATTGGAAACTTGTTTTGCTGACAATTTTCTACAAGGGGGAAGTAACAGGAGACACATTCAAAAAGATTTTGAAATTGTTAGAAGTGCTTTGTTTCAAACTTAAACTTGGCGACTATCGGACAGACTATTTGCCTCATTATTCAAAGCAGTATTTTAACCCAAAGGTTGCTTACAATATTGACAATCTGTATCAAGACATTAAGAACGTAACAGAAGCAGGATTTAAGTGGTATTGGAATGATGGAGACAGATTTAAAAACATAATCACAAACTATTTTGACAATGAAAAATGGCACTACAACAGAAATACCATCAAGTTTGTATTGTGGCAATATGAAAATAGTTTAAGGTTAAAAAATCGTTCAGGTGCATTGTTAGACAAAGACCTATACAACAGTTATACAATTGAACATATCAAACCACAAAACCCGACAGACGAAGAATACAGCGAAGATTTTAAAAAGAACTTTTTACAACTTGCAGGCAACTTAGCTTTATTGACACAGAGCCAAAACAGCAAGTTCGGTAACAAATCCTTTGACAAGAAAAGTGAATTATTTCAGGACACGGCTTTATCAAGCTACACAGAAATAAGAGAAAAAACTCAATGGACGGAGACAGAAATTGCTGAACGACACAAACGTATTTCTGACTTTGCTAAACAGTATTTTAATATTCAAAATTTATGACAGAAAGTAAAGAAGAATTAACTGAACAACTCAAACTAATTCAAGACAAGAAGCAAAAGGCAGTTACAGCACAATCTTATGAAATGGCTTCAAAATTGCGTGACAGAGAAAAAGAAATCTTGAAAAAACTTGACGACCTAACCGAGAATGAAGAGAAACACAGCAGGTAACATGGGTTTGGCGTCATGCGGGGTGAAGTGCTTAAATTCAAGTGCAGTTTTTCAAATCAACTTTAGTGCTGGGTTGAAAGTTTTGTGCCCTGAAATCCCGCACGAACGCCAAGCCCAAAACCGTTGAGCGGAAATCCCTTCGGCCTGCCTGCTGCAAGCGGGGCTTCCCGCTCAACGGCGGGCGGCTTTGGAACACTATAGTCTTAATATAGAAACGAACTACAAGGGTTCAAAATAACACTTCACCCCTCATTTTGCAAAGCAAGTGTTAGCGGTTCGGGCTTCTCCGCTTTTAGAAGTCCAAAGCTAAAAACAAAAAAATGAAAATTATAGAAGTTGCAGAAAAAGAAATTGGTTACACGGAAATACCAGCCAATTCAAACAAAACAAAGTATGGCAAATGGTTCGGCCTTGATGGTGTTGCTTGGTGTGGAATCTTTGTAAGTTGGTGTTATGATAAAGCTGGGTTTCCGCTTGGGAACATCGGATTTTTAAAAGGTTTTGCAGGATGCCAAACAGCAGTATTATTTTTTACAAAAAACAAACAATTAACCAATAATCCAGTGGAAGGAGATATTGTTTTTTTTGACTGGAACTTGGACGGAAGATATGACCATACTGGTTTGTTTGTAAAGAAAATTGATAAAGACTATTTTGAAACAATTGAGGGGAACACATCACTTACAAATCAAAGCAATGGGGGGCAAGTTATGAGAAGAAAAAGAAAATTTGGAAAAGGCGTTGTTTTTGTCCATCCTAAATGCTTGGATAAAACTGTCATAGTCTGACCGCAATAACAACTTTACACCATTGCTGCACAACGGACACAAAGCCGCCCGTTGTTCTATTCCAAGCAACACAATTCACAAAAAGTGAAGTACAAAAAAAAACCTGAGATACTTAGTCTCAGGTTTTTTATTAAAGTTGGTGCTGACTTACTCTCCCGGGCTTTAGGCCTAGTACCCTCA
>JBDHZB010000010.1:0-55060 GCA_039811645.1 Bacteroidia bacterium
AGTACCTTCAGAAGAGGAAATAGTAACGAACGGTTATGATGTGAACGAGATGAACACCTTATTATTAGGGAAAATAGAAGAGCTATACTTAATGATGATTGCTTTGAAAAAGGAAAATGAGAAATTAAGAAAAGAAAAAGGAAAATGAAAAATTATTTTATTTTTCTATTATTATATTTAAATATATTTGAGCTAAATAGAGTAAATTCGCTAAAAAGCCAAGAGTACTTCTGTGCTTCATTGATAAAACACTATAACCATTTGCCTATTAATAATAAAAGAGAAACAATAAGTGACTCTTTAATACAAAAATATGATAAACAGCTTTATCAAAATAGTATTTATTTTTCATTAAGTGGACTATATATAGACCTTGAGTCCATAATGGAGTTTAATATATTTTGGCTACCCCCTATTGGCTATTGTTTAAGGTGGAATAAAAGTAATATTATAGATTGTAATTTGACTTATGGAATAAGAAATAAAGTTAACTTTTATGGAGTAGAGCAAATTAATCATAGCAATATAGGAATTAAAGCTAAACTGGAATATAAACGATTATTTACTAAAAAAGAATATATTGGTTTATGTAGTTGGATAATTTTTAATAAATTTTATAGATTAGAGAATGTGAAGAATCAAGTAAATCTTTCTGATAAAATTGATTTTTCTAGAGTTAAAATAATTTTAGCTCCAAAAGTTGGCCTATTAATATCCCAAAGATTATATATAGATATATCCATGGGAGGGTCAATTAATTATACTATTATTCAATTAAAGAAACATAATTACTTACTAAATATGTATGAGAACCAAATCAACAACAAAGAACAAGCAATATATTGTAGATTTTATTTTGAATTTAATGTTGGCTATTCATTTTAAAAATTAAATACTATGAAGCGATTATTTATAATATCATTTTTAACATTATCACAACTAACTTTTGCTCTTGTTAGTTTTGGACCAACAAGCTTAATTTCAAATGTTGCCACAAATCGATGTGAAAGATATGTGAAAATAAGTTTTGTGGTGAATTGGCAAATAAATAATAATAAATTTAAAATATGGAGAGCTACAGAGCCTAATTTTTTTTCATCTATTTTAGTAGGTACAATTACAGGGTGTGGGACTTGCGACTCAAAAACTTATTCTATTGAAGATTACAATTTACAACCAGGGATTACTTATTATTATAAAATTGTAGCTATTTCTAATTGGGATCTTGAACAGAAAAAATATATAGGAAGTATTTACACGCCTATACCCATTGATTTTATTAATCAAGTAACAGATGATGTTAATATAGGATCTTCGCCTATAAATGAATCAGCTTATTCATGGAACTATGAAAACAATAAAAAACAAGGTATAGTGATAAGTCTCTATCCTACCGAAGTATATAATATTTATGCAGAACAAAATAATTTTGAATTAATATTTAAAACAACAGAGCTATCTCAATTTGTTCAGATTAAAATAAGTATTAACAATAGTAGCTACTTTAATATTTATAACGGCTCTCAAAAATACATGTTTGACTGGATTAATGCCAAAAATTATTTTCCAAATAATGGAATATATACACTCAAAGTAAAATTTTTAGAGTGGAGTGGAAAATACTATGAGCGTCAATATAATATTGTTATAGTCCCGCAATCAGATGAATTACATATAGATAATTACTGTAATACTATAAGGGTTTGGCGAGGCTACGCGGGGCCTAGTGGATTTGACGGACTCCCTATTGTTTTATCAGAGGGATTCGACCCTTATAATACAAAGTCTCAGCAATATTATAGATATACTGGGAAAAACTTAATAGAATGCCTACTAAAAAAGGGGTTTAATGTGTATATTATAGATTATTCTTTTAATGCACAAAGTATTGAACAAAATGCGTCTGTATTCAGCTCTGCTATTCGATATATAAATTCATTAACTAATAAAAAAGTTATTGCTGCTGGAATTAGTATGGGGGGGATTATTAATCGATTAGCTTGCGCCTTAGCAGAACAAAACAATAATCCTCTTCCAATTTCTAAATTTATTACGATTGATTCTCCTCATCAAGGTGCAGTGGTATCAAAAGATTTACAGGACTGGAGAAAGATAAAAACATCTGGTGATAACTTTGCTGATTATGCAATAAATAATCCTGCCGCAAAACAAATGCTGATATACAATCCTTATGATAATGGTTCAACTCATAGTTTATTTTATAATTATCTAAAAAACATTAATGGTGATGGGTATCCTCATTTAGTTGAAAAAATTGGAGTTTCATTTTCAAATAGCACACCCAATCCATATTCGAAAGGTACAAAATGGTTAGAATTAACAATAAAAACAAATATTAATAACAAAGAATATCAGTCCTTTTATTTATCAGATGATGAAATTCAGGCGGGATCATATTTTCCAAAGTTTAATATAGACCCATCTCAAATCTACTTGATTAGCACAAAACAGTGGTCTTTATCACCACTACAATCCTTTATTGATCCATATATCGTTTTTAATCAGATAGCATACCCTACATTTATACCCCATAATAGCTCATTAGATATTATTAATAATATTAGCCCTTTTGATAAAACAATAGTGCCATTAGCTACATATTTTCACGACGAAGTACCTGAAGAGTTATTAGATGCAATGCTTAATTCGTTAATTTCAACGAATACTTTTATACAAGGCAAAGTATACTTATTTACAACCAAAGATATAATAGCTTCAAGCGGTATATATGTTGGAGATAGTGTAACCTCTGATATTCCATATATAGGAACAGTAAGGATTATTAATTCTGACATAACTCTGAAAGCTGGAAATGAAATTGTTTTAAACGACGAGGTTTGGATTGAGGAAGGTAGTAATTTCTCTGCAAGTATATCAAATCCTGTAACTCAATGTGATAACTCTATTGAACAACAAGTTATGAAAATTCAAATAGATTCTACAACTCAACTTTCAGTTATAAATACAGATAGCAATCAAATAAACAATATTAACTCTTCTAATATAATCAATTTATATCCTAATCCTGCAAGTACTCACTTACATATTATAAGTTCAGAAGAAGATTGGTACGATTTAAGTAAAATAGAAATGGTGAATGCATTAGGACAAGTATTTGAGTTGCCAAAAGAATCGATACAGAATATATCGGGCTTTACAGAGGGTATATACTTTATAAAGTTTTATTTTAATAGCGGCACTATTGTTGTAAAATCACTTATTATACAAAAAGAATAATTGTATTTTTCTATAATAAATCAGAATGCACTTAAAAGATGAGATTTATAAAATGTTGGTGCAGAAGTAAATTTGCTTATTTGTTTTTCTGTAACCACTCGTAAACTTCACCACCTTTTGAAAAGAGTTTATCAACTTTCTTTTCTACATTTTGATCTTTCTCTAAAATTGGTGCATGATGAGGCTTTGTACGCGCATCAATAATAATATTACTCATGCCAAAATGATGATGTTCTACATGCTCATTAAGCCCATAAATATCATGTGAAGGATTGGATTTAATAAAAGTAATCCAAAGAAAGTTATTAATATGTGCAGCCGTAAAATCTGAATCGTCTGTGATAACAATCATAGGAAATCCATTCAACTCAATATTTTTTTCTTTTAACTCGGTTTCAAAGTTTTGTATTTCTTTTTTTGTAGATAAATAGTCTTTAAATGCGTTACCTTGTAAAATTAATACCCCTGGAATAACTACTTTAGGATTTTTAAATGTAGTGATGTTATATTGGTTATTAAATTCGGTGCTCAATTCTCTTTGTTTTGGTCCATAAGCACAAAGCATTACTTTGCTTCCGCGATTAAATCCCATACCGGAATAATCTAAAGTGTCTAAAGAAGTATGCGTGTAAAAATGAACATCACGTTGTAAATTAATCCTTTCTAAAACATATTGAAAAAAACCTGCTATATCATGGCAAGACGGAACTTTAGTTTGATATTCGGCAGTAATAAATAAATATTTAAGCAAACTTAATTGTCCCGTTCCTAAAATATGATTACCAATTGTAATGATTTCGGCAGGGGTTGGATCGTTGAGATAGGGTGTATATCGTTCAGAACCTGTTGCTAAAAGCAGAGGATGCACACCGGCTTCATCTACGGCATACAAATCTTTTAATCCCGGAATTTCTTTTTGTGCTGCCCATCCTGTAAGTTCATGAATCACTTCTCCAAAAATAGAATCTTCTTGTGGAGGCCTTCCTACTACTGTAAATGGCCAAATAGCATTTTTACGATGATACACTTTCTCTACTTTTAATACAGGATAATTATGCCGTAAACTATAATAACCAAGGTGGTCTCCAAATGGACCTTCCGGTTTTAATACAGATGGAATAACGGTTCCTGTAATTACAAAATCGGCATCTGAACTAACAAATTGATTATCGACATAAGTGTAACGATATCTTTTATTACCCAACAAACCTGCAAACATTAATTCAGACATTCCTTCCGGCAAAGGCATGATGGCTGCTAAAGAGTGAGCAGGAGGACCGCCTACAATGATAGAAACACGAAATGGCTTATTGTGCTGTATGGCTAATTGTTGATGTACACCAATGCCTCTGTGTAATTGATAATGCAATCCAATTTCTTTATTAAGCTCGTAATCGTTTCCTGTTAATTGAATGCGATACATTCCTAAGTTACTATTCCAAATGCCGGGTTTTAAAACATTTTCAGAATAGACTTGCGGCAACGTAACAAAAGCTCCTCCATCATCGGGCCAATGTTTGATAAGTGGTAAATCAGAGATATTGCAAGTGTGATTTAATATATTGGAAGATGATTTTCGTGGCAGCACCTTTGTTGCAATTGGCAAGTGCTTTATTGTTTTAAACGGATGTTGAATTGCCTCAAAAGGGTTTTTAAATACTTTAATAAGCCACTCCGCTTTTTCAAATGTATCTCTAAAAATAAATTTTGCTCTCTCATAAGTTCCAAAGATATTAGATGCACAAGAGAATGGCGTCCCCTTTACATTTTCAAACCAAATAGCGGGACCTTTTATTTCGTTAATCCGCAAATGAATGGCGGCCATTTCTATATTTGGATCAACCTCAGTTTTTATTCTTATTAGTTGATTGTGCTTTTCTAAATTAAGTAAAACGTCTTTTGTAGAATGGTAGGTCATCTATTAAAATTTTTCTGTGCAATATTAATAATACGGTATAATAGTCTTGCCGCAACGTTTGCATCCCAATCATTATTTTTTCCGGGGGCAACTTCGTTTATGTCAAAAGCAATAATTTTTTTACCACTAAGCACAAGTTTTTCAAGTAAATATAAAACTTGTTCGGTTTCAAATCCGCCGGCAACAGCGGTTCCGGTATTAGGACATAATTTTGGATCTAATCCATCAATATCAAAACTAAGATATACTTTTTCACTTAGTTCGTTTACAATACGATTACAAATTTTATCCCAAGATTCTCCACGATACATGTTGTGTTTGATATCCTTATCATAAAAAGATTTAATTTTTTTATGTGTATCGGCTAATATTTTTTCATCTTCGCAATAGTCACGTATGCCTACTTGCACTAACTTTGTGAGGGGCTTCACATAATGCACTATATTATGCATAATAGAGGCGTGCGAGTATTTTAGATTTTGATATGCTTGGCGTAAATCTGCATGCGCATCAATATGTAGTATGGAAAAATTACCATGCTGTTCTCCTACTGCTTCTATAAAACCAAATGGTGTAGAGTGGTCTCCACCTATAAGTCCTACTAATTTTTTTTGCATTAAATATTTAGAAGTAATCATTCTTACTTCATCGTTAAGCCAATGACAAGCGGAATCAATTTCTTTAATCAATCTTTCTTTCTGTTTTTGTGCTTGCACATTATTTTTGTCTAATAGTTTAAAATACTGTTCTGCTTTTTTTCGATATAATTTACTTTTTTGCTGTATCTTAGAATTTACTTTATCAATATAAATACCCTTTTGCCATGCGTTTTCAAGAAATGGATCATATAAGTCAACTTGATAGGAGGCATTGAGAATAGCTTGTGGTCCTTTTGCTGTTCCGGAATGATAACTGACAGTTACTTCCCATGGAACAGGAATAAGAATGGTGTTACTTTCTTCTGCGTTAAATGGTAATCCAAAAATTCCATCATAAAGAGCAACATCACTTGGATTAAAATTTTTTATTTTTTGATTTTTATTGTCTTCTTTTTTTTTCATTGAGATATAATTTATTGAAGTTATGAATTCAATAAGAGATTAAATTCTTTCTAATAAAACAGCGTATCCTTGTCCAACGCCTACGCACATAGTTGCAATGGCATATTTCTTTTTTTGTTCTTGTAATTCAATTGCTGCGGAAAGAGTAATGCGTGCACCACTCATACCCAGTGGATGTCCAAGTGCAATAGCGCCTCCATTTGGATTAAAACGAATATCGTTATCTTGTAAGCCCCATTGACGAATGCAGCCTAAAGATTGTGCGGCAAATGCTTCATTTAATTCAACGATATCAATATCTTTCCAACTGAGTTTTGTTTTTTGTAAGAGTTTATTTACAGCTTCCACAGGTCCCAATCCCATAATTTTTGGTTCTACACCAACAACGGTTCCTGTAACTATTCTTGCAAGAGGATTTAGGTTATATTGCTTTATGGCATCATCACTTGCCAAAAGCAGTGCGGCAGCGCCATCATTAAGCCCTGATGCATTGCCGGCAGTTACGGAACCATCTTTTCGAAAAGCAGGTTTTAGCTTTGATAAACTTTCAAGATTTGTATTTGGTTTTGTAAATTCATCTTCTTGGAATAAAATAGCCTCACCTTTTCTTTGCGGAATAGATAAGCAAAAAATTTCTTTTTCAAATCTTTTATTGTGTTTAGCCGCAGCGGCTTTTTGTTGACTTCTTAAGGCAAAGGCATCTTGGTCGGTTCTATTGATATTAAGGAGTTGTGCAACATTCTCTGCTGTTTCCCCCATTCCTTCTGTGCCATATAAATCTTTCATTTTTGAATTAATAAACCGCCAACCAAAACTACTATCATAAATTTGTTGGGAGCGATCATAAGCTTCATTGGCTTTACTAATTACATAAGGTCCGCGTGACATATTTTCTACACCGCCTGCAATAATTAAATCGGCATCACCAACCATAATATTTCTTGCACCTTCCATTACGGCATTAAGTCCGGAGGCGCACAGTCTGTTAATAGTTTGTCCCGGAACGGTAACCGGGAGTCCTGCAAGTAGCGAAGCCATGCGTGCAACATTACGATTGTCTTCGCCTGCCTGATTAGAACATCCTATAATTACATCAGCAATGCTTTGTGAATTTATTGTAGGGTTTTTCTGAATGAGATTTTTAATGGTCTCGGTTAGTAAATCATCTGTTCTTACTTGAGCAAGTGTGCCTCCAAGTTTACCGATGCCTGTCCTTGTGCCACTAACAATATAAGCGTTCTTCATCTGCATATAATTTATTTTTTAACTTTAATACTAACAATTTTTGCAACAAATATGCTAAATTTTTGCATTATGATAGTGAAGGTATTATTATTATTTGTTTTTTTGCAAACTACGAGATGATAAAGATTTTAGATAGGTATATTTTAAAGAAATTTTTAGGAACATTTATTTATTCTATAGCCTTAATACTAAGCATTTTTATTGTATTTGACTTAAAGGATAAGTTGCCAAGTTTTTTAGCAGACAAGGTGCCGTTGAAAGAAATAGTAGTAGATTATTATTTAATGTTCATCCCTGTTTATGGGAATATGTTTAGCCCACTGTTTACATTTATTTCTGTTATATTTTTTACATCACGAATGGCACATAGAAATGAATTTGTTGCAATGCTGAGCAGTGGTGTTCACTACAATAGAGTTTTACGCCCCTATATAATGGCTGCCGGAATTATTGCAGGAACTTCTTTAGTGCTTAATCATGTTATTATACCAAAAGCAAATAGAAAAAAAATTGCCTTTGAAGACAAGTGGTTTAATAATAATTACAATACCGAAGATAAGAATATTCATAGAATTGTTGCACCGGGACAAATTCTTTATCTACAGAGTTTTGATAATAGGGCAAAAATGGGATATAAAATATCTTTGGAAAAAATTCAGAACAACAAACAATACTATTTTTTGAAAGCAGAAGCTATGCAGTGGGATAGCACAGATAAATCATGGATTTTGAATAATGTTTATGAGCGAACTTTAAATGAAAAAGTACAAGGCGACTCTATTGTTTATGCAGAAAAAATAAAAACCTATCCGACTAAAAAAATAAAAATTGATTTTACACCTGATGATATGTGGCGATACGAAAGTAAAATAGATATCATGAATTTTTGGGAATTAAAAAGTTATATTCATAAAGAAAAACAAAAAGGGGGAAGTAAAATTGAATATTTTGAAGTTGAACACTATAGAAGAACGGCTTTTCCATTTGCAACTTTTGTGCTTACTATTATTGGGGTAAGTGTATCTTCCCGAAAAGTAAGGGGTGGGGTTGGCTGGACAATAGCTTTAGGGCTGTTATTAAGCTCCTTATATATTATGTTAATGTATGTTTTTACAATACTCGCCACAACGGGCTTTGCAAATACGATGCTTGCAGTTTGGATTCCAAATATTATATTTGGAGGTATTGCTTATTTGTTTTTTACAAAAGCACAAAAGTAACTATCTTGTATAAATAATAAAGTAGAAAGAATAAAGGCAAAGAATATAGTGCCGGCTTGTGTTTCAAGCATAGACTCAAAGCAGAAATTAATAAAGGTTATAATAATAATAATACGACTTATGGGGCTCTGTACTTTTAAAAAAGAAATCACAAAAACACTTATTAGTAGTATAAAATTAATCACTCCTAATTTTGCAAAATCTTGAAGAAACTGATTATGACTATTTAATCTTTTTTCTACTAATAGTTTATAGTGAGATGCATTATAGCGTTTTACAATTTCATCTTTAAAATCACCGGTGCCTGTGCCTATCCAGAAATTTGTTTTTATAATATCAACAGAGCTACTCCATGCAATTACTCTCATTGTATTAGATTCTAAATATGTGATATTTTGATGAGAATGAGTACTAAGGTTTTCAATAAGATTTTTTGTTTCTATAAATCTTGTTTTGATATGATTAAAAATAAGAAAAAAAATAATACCTATTAGACTTAACCCGGAAATAAGTAAAGGTAATTTCCACTTAGAAGAGTATTGTTTAAGAGTGAAAAATATAATATAAACAATTGTAATAGACGATGTGAAGATTCCTATTTTTGATAAGCATAATAATGATGTAAAAAATAGAATAAAAATAATAATTAACTTTCTAGGTATTGTTAATGCAGCGGTATTTATTAATAATAAACCTAATGAAGCACAATTTAAATACCATGTAAAGTAGCTGGTATGATGAAATAAACTAAATTCAGAATAAGTTAATAATTCTTTTGTTTTAAAATAATAGATAGCGACATTAATTATTAAAATAATGCTTGCAGACAAGCATCCTGCTATAAAACTCATAAGGAGTGATTGAACCGAAAAGTTTTTTGTGTAAATTAGGATAATAAAAGGAATAAGAAATAGAGCCAACTTTACTTCAAGATCAAATAAACCGGATTGAATATTATTAGTCCACAATAACCCTATTGCGTCGTATAAATAATAGACAATAAGGGGAAATATGACATACCACTTATTAAGTACAGATTGTTTTATAGAATTAAAATTGAACTTAAAATTTAATAATGAAAAAAGTATAAATAAAATACATGAATAGGTAAAAAGTTGAATATGAATTGGAATAAAGAATACACCAATAAGTAAAATATATTTATTTAGATTAGAGAGTTTCATTTGTTTTTAGTCTTTGCGCTACATCAGAGTGATTCATAAATTTAAAATTATTTTGAATAAGATAATCTATTAACCACTCGTACCATTGTTTCCATGTAGAAAAAGATGGTGTAAAATACCTGTCATGAAATAAAATAGAATAGTAAGAAACTCCCAAACTATCAAGTTTTTCAAGTCTTATCAGTGTTTCCTTTTTTGCTTCTTCAAATGATACGGATTGATATCTTTTATTCCCATTTAAAATCCATCCATCCATAATATGAATAGGAATTTCTATTAATCCTTGGCTATTGATATATGGGTTTTGAAGTTCATGTAGGGTTGCATCAAAAGAATAACCAACTTTTTGAAGGTACTCTAAAGTATGGACATTATTTCTTAGATAATGCATTCTTATTCCAAAAGATTCTCTTTCAGAAATGGTTTTGAATAGCTCATGTTCTTTAGCCATTAAAGCTATGTTGTTGTAAGTAATGCCGTGTACGCCTACATCAAAATTATTTTGAATAATAGTTTGGATAGCCCAAGTAGAACCTTCTATATTGTATGACAGCCCCACGCCATTATTAACGCCTACAAAAAAAGTTGATGGAATATTAAACTGCTTGTGAAAAGCTATAATGCTTTCAATCTGATTCCATTTTTCGTTTAATAGCACATCTTTTAGTCTTAATATGTACTCTTTAAATGAAATTTTACCTTTTAGAAGTTCTATTTTATTTCTAACTAAAAATTTTGGAATAATAAGATCTTTCAATAGGTGTTCCCATGGTTTAATATGATCAACATCGTGTGAAATTAATGCAATTTTCATAGGCTTAAAATCTATTTCGTTGAAAAATTTTTAATATCATTTCTAATAGTAATGGAGCTTTGTTTAATGAATAGTAAGGAATCATGTCCCCACCAAATTCTCTAAAATTTTTTTCTACGTCTTGGAGCATAGAACCTTCAAAGTCAAAAATATGAAATCCTTTTTCCCGAAACTCTTTAATAGCATGAAAAATTAATAATGATATAGAACCCGTATGTTTATTTTTAGAATTAAAACCACTAAAAATATAATAAACGGTTTTATCGCTAATTAGTAAACCAATAGATGCAATTTTTTCATTATTGTTATCGATGCAAGTATATATTTTTAATAAATTATTAGAATGTGTTTTTTGAATAAACTCTGATACCAACTTAGAATCAAATGATTTATTCTTTCTTTCAAATGTTGAAGTTACGAAGGTTTTTAAAACATCATAATTATTTTCCTCTACAACTTGCAGCCCGTCTTTTTCTGCTTTCTTAATTAGATTTCTTTTTTCCGGTGAAAAATTTCTACTAATAGATTCTATTGATTCTCGTAAGTCTATTTGATATGTATAATAAGGAATTACTTTAAAATTACTCCAATAAAATGTTTGTGTGTCGGTAATCAATGGGTTTAATGTTAAAGTAATAATGCTATTTTTATTTTTATGGTTTATAAATTCTGCAAGAGATGCCGTAATATTTTTTATAAAAGAATTATACTTTGCTTTATTGGAAGGCAAATCTTTCTTTGTAAGGATAATTTCATTATATGGAATAAATAATGGATTTTGAATACGCTGAAAGAATTTAAATATTGTTCTACGATAGTAATAAAAATAAGCAATTGGCTTTCCATCTTCTATACATTCAAGTATTTTTAAATTATCTCCATAGATATCGTACAGCAACCAAAATGGCAAAATTGCTTTTACATCAATTTTATTAATTTCAGAGATATTCAAGTGTTGCCATTCAAACTTTTTCATTCAATAGTATTTTGTATATTTCAATAAGTTTTGTACTTTCATTTTCCCAATTATATTTTGTATGAACTAACTTATAGCCATTAGCGCCTAATTCTAATCGTTTTTCCGGATTTTTAATTAAATCAGTTATGGCATTAATAATTTCTTCTTTATTAAAAATATCAATAAAAAGACAAGCGCCCGAAAAATATTGCATCCAAAGATTAAAATTATTTGTAATAACCGGTTTTTTTGCTGCAAAGTATTCAAAAATTTTTATTGGCAAGGCAAGTTTATGATTAGGCGTAGGGTAGAGTAAGCAAATACCAATATCACAACTCTCTATTACATTAGGAACTTCAGTATGATTAAGAAGTCCTAAATATTTTACTTTATGAAATGCATTTAAGGTTTTACATTCTTCAAAATATTTTTCACTTTCCCATTGTCCTGCTAATATCAGTTGAACGTTATTAATTTCTTCTAATGCCGTTATCACTTCTTTAATACCTCTTTTCTTTGTTAGTCCACCAACATAAACCAATGATATAACACGACTTTCTGTATTTTTGTTTACTGAATTTTGGTTAAATAAATGTGTATCCGGAAAGTTATGAATAATACGGTATTTTTCTTTAAAGCCTTTAATGGTATTGGATTTTAATTGAACAACTTCGTTATCTACTACATAGATTATATGATTAAAAAAACGAATGCTTAATCTTTCTAAAAATAAATAGAATTTTGAGAGTATTTTTTTTTGAAATTGACTTAAATATGGTTTACTGGTAATTTGCACTTCATAAAACTCATGTGCGTCATAAATAACTTTATATCCTAATAGTTTTAATAAAAAGCCCAATGGAATTAAATCTGGGTCGTGAAAGTGTACTATTTTTGGCTTAATCTTTAAAACTTTTAAAAAGATTAGGAAGGGCAGACATAAAAATCTAAATATCCTCTGATTGAATTGCTTAACATGAACAATATTAATACCTTGCTCAATAAAATCTTGATGATATGGTGCAATAATAAAAACCTTATAATATTTTGATAGAGATAAACATTCCTTATAAAATATTCTATCATCTAGTGGATGATGTGCGCTGGTTATATGACAAACTTTAGTCATTCCTATGAGAGTTATATATAGATAAAATATTTTTAGTCTGCTCTTCTTTGGAGTACTGCATTACTTTGGTTGCAGTTTCGACTGCATTAAAATATATTGTGTATGCATTCATAGCAGCGGGTAAAAAGTCTTCATCTACGTTTTCAACTAAATAGCCACTTTCTTTCGTAAGTAGTTCTATATTCGCAGGTATTTTTGAAGCAACACAAAAGCATTTACTTGCCATGGCTTCAATTAAACTAACGCTGCCGGCATCACTTTCAGGGATACTTACATAAATCTTTGCTTTCATGTACCAGTTAAAATTCTGCTGTTTGTCTATCCATCCTACAAAAGATACTTTGTCAGACAAGTTATTTTCAGTAACATATTTTTTCAACCTCTCCGTTTCCTGGCCGGTAGCCGCAATAACTAATTGCCATGAAGGATATTGTTTTGAGAATAATTCAAATGCAGTAATAATTTTATCTATTCTGTAAAGTGGTTTATGCAATCTGTTTGAATAAATAATATTTTCTTTTTTACTAACATCTATATTTTTAGGAACATCTATGCCGTAAAAGAAAAACTTGAATTTGTTTTTATTTTGTTGTGGCAGTAAGCTTAATATTTTATCATATACCACCTTGGCATCGTAAGTGATGATATCACTTTTTTTAATAACATATTTTACAATCTGTTTTAAAATTATACTTCTTTCCGGAGCAATTAAGATATCACTTCCCCATGTTGTTAAAATGGTTTTATGTGGCTTGTGTCCGGACCATTTAATTGCCAAATGACTGATAAGAGCTACTGAATTTGCCTGATGTATATGAATAATGCTTGGACTAATGGATTTAATTATTTTTGATAGTTTGTAAATATTGAATAGTAGCTTAATAGGATTTTTTAGTGAAAAATTAGTTTGAAATAATGGGTATTTAATTTTACTGTTCTCTGTATTATCTGACACAACGGTTATTTCAAAAGATGAACTAGCACTCCCTAATAAATCAAGAAAATTCAATAAATGAACGTTTAAAGATGAAATAACTAATATTTTCATTTTACTCGGAACAATATGTGGCTAAAATTAACGAATAAAAAACATTTAATTGAAAATCTTCAAACGGTGTATTGGTAATAGATGTAATAAAGCATATAAAGAAATAACATAAAGCAATCCATTTGATTGGTAAGGTACTTGGAGTTTTATATTTAAAATGATGAAAAACCGACCAAAAATAAAATAATACAAACACAATGAGTCCTATAATACCATACCGATATACGATATTAATATACTCAGATTCCGGATGCAGATGTTGAGCTCTTAAATATGCTTTATCCGGGCCAAACCCTAAGAATGGTTTTTCTTTTAATCGCTGAAGTAAAATTTGCCATGCCTCAACTCGCCGTGTAACTGAATGTTCTTTTGTAGTAATATTTTGTACATAATTTACAGTTTTAAAGTTAGAATCTATGGTTTGTATAAATAAAATAATAATTGCTGTGCTAATAGTATTAATGAAAATGGTTTTAAGAAAAAATAAATATTGATGTCTATGAAAAATTGATAATAGAATAGTTGTAATAATAACGGCAATAATAACGGTTCTGGATTGACAAAGCATCATTGTAATTAATGCTAAACAAGAGAATACAAGTAGTATTTTTTTCTTTTTGCTTAAGTAGTTTACTAAATAATAAAAGTAAAAAAATGAAAAAACAATTCCGTTAAGATTAGGATTTCCTAATGTGCCCAATAGTCTTTTAGTATCAGGATTTCCTAATGAATCAAGCCCAAATAAAGATAGATGTGTGCCCCAAGAGTAATAAGGCTCGATAGTAGTATTAAAATTAAATAAATTGAAATAATTTAAAGTATTAAGAATTAATAAAATGATAAAAATAATATTAAAGTGCAGATGTAGCTTGCTATAAATAGATTTATCTGACATGCCAATAAAAAAGAATATAAAATAAAATATGAATCGAATCAATTTATAGCTTTCTGTGGTATTTGATAGAGTGATGGGTGGGTTTATTAATAAAGAACAAATAAAAATAAGGAAATAAATAAAAAATAGTACAATGGGTGTATTTTTCAGGCTTAATATGGTGTAAGAAACAGATTTGTTTATAAATAGCCGATACATGGTTAGTATAGATATTATTGGCAATATAAAATCAAAAAAATAAAGATTATACTGTCCAATAATTATGCGAGGAGAAAGTAACAAAGTATATATCACAATAAAAAAAAAGATACGATATAAGTATGATATATTACTTGCTCCACTCATTGTAATATTTTTCCAATTCCGGATATTGTTCTAAAAAATTTTTATCTAAATCTTTTGTTGTGCCTATTACTTTAGCAGGGTTTCCGCCTATAATAGAAAAATCAGGGAAGTCTCCTTTAACATAGCTGTATGCTTGAATCACACAACCTTTGCCAATACATGTTTCCGGCATAATCACACTATGGGGTCCGATAAAAGTATATTTCCCGATATAAATAGCTCCGGTTACATAACCTTTCAGATTTGTAAAATCAGAATAATGTCTTCCATATAATCGGATAGAAATATGGCTTGAATGCGTTGTTACAGATACATAATTGGTAATTTGCACACCTTCTTCTATAGCAAGTTGATTACTGCCCTCAATAAAGCAATAATGTCCAATAAATATATGATCTGATAAATTGATATTTTTTTTACCTTCTATGTGGGTTGTGTTGCTAATTCTTGTATTAATTAATCTTTTACCATTAAATTTTTTTATTGCAACCATCTCCGGTCGTATAAAAAGCTGGTTAAACCGAGATAACAGACTATTTACTAACCTCATTTCTACTAAGATTTAGATATATTATTAATGCACAAATATAAATAATACATTGTTCAATACTTGATAATATAAAAGCCAATATCCAATTGTGATAATAGTTTCCAATAAACAGGCAAACAATTTTTAAAATAACATCAATTAAAGTCAAGAAGAATCCTATATTCATCTTGTTGTATAAGATAGTAACAAATGACGACGATGAAATTAAAAAATTCAAGAAGTAAGCAATGGCAAATATTTCTGCAATTGTCCCTGCATCTTTCCACATTTTGCCAAAAAACAGAATAAACAAGTCTTGTCCCCATATAAAAATACACAAAAAGAAGGGAAGCCCTATCATAAAAGTAAATAAATAGTTTTTAAGAACAATTTTTGATACATTACCTTTTTGAGTAGCTGCTTGCGAAAAACTATATTGATACAACGCACTTCCTATAAAAGATGATGGTAGTTTGATAATTCTGTACATCATGGCAAATGCCCCCATAATCTCCTTTCCAAATAAATGGCTAATCAGGAGCATATATCCAAAGTCATTAGCTAAATCTAATGCTACATTTGGCATATTCCATTTAATGAAGTTGCTGTTTTTTCTTAAATAGAATTTAATTTTCAAAAGATTTAAAAAACGATAATTTAATAATGTGCGAAACTCATCTTTTATAAGTATAATATTTTCTATTATCAACGATAGTGTGTGTCCAACAATTATATAAAAGCCATTATTTCCCAATAAATAACCAATAAGCAAACAAGAGGAATTAAAAATGACTGACCTGCCAATTCTTGAGTAACTACATGTGTTTGCACGTCCATCTTTTAAAGCAATTAAATAAAATAAATTATTTATACCAATAAAAAAAGTATTAATAAAGGATAGAGCTATCCATAACAATGATTTGCTTTGACCGATAAAAATAAAAACAGATAAAAGAGTTAATAAAACAGATACTGTAAGCAGAAAAGAAATTATTTCCTGCCGACGGTGTTTATAAGTCCATGTCATTATTGACATTTCCATTCTTAAAAATAATAAAGTACCAATAATTGATACCCACGATTGAAAATATGCAAAATCACCAAAGCTAAGAGGAGAATATATTCTTGATAAAATAGGTGATAGAACAATATTAATTACCTGCGAGGTAATAGTACCTAGTAATAATAAACTAAACTTTTTTTCTGAAACAAAAGATTTAACTAAATTATAGGGGCTAAAAGAATAAAATCGTTTTTTATTTATCACACAAGATGATTATTTTTCTTACGCATCTAATTCTCCTGCAATTACATTCATACTACTCATTGTAATAATGGCATCAGAAAGTAATCCATCTTTAATCATTTCCGGATATGCTTGATAATATATAAAACAAGGTCTTCTAAAATGCAAGCGATAAGGAGATCTTCCACCATCACTTACTAAATAAAATCCCAACTCTCCATTACCTCCTTCTACACTATGATATACTTCTCCAATAGGAACTTCTACTTCTCCCATAACAATTTTAAACTGATATATTAATGATTCCATATCATTATAAACAGCTTCTTTTTGAGGAATATAAAAATCCGGAACATCTGCTTTAAAGTCGCCATCCGGCATATTTTTCAGGGCTTGTTCAATAATACGTAAGCTTTGCCACATTTCTTCTTGCCTTACCATAAATCTGTCGTACGTATCACCTGCTGTTCCTACCGGAATTATAAAATCAAAATCTTGGTAAGAAGAATAGGGTGTAGCTACTCTCACATCATAATCTATTCCGGCAGCACGTAAGTTAGGGCCGGTAAACCCATAATCTAATGCTTTTTCTGCACTAATAGGACCACAATTTACCGTTCTATCCATAAATATTTTATTGCGTTCTAAAAGACCGGCAAATTCTCGTAATGCTTTTGGGTATTCTTTTACAAAGTTTCTTACCATTTCCCAAGTTTTATTGCTCCAGTCTCTTTCAAAGCCGCCAATTCTACTGATATTGGTGGTTAAACGCGCTCCGCAAATACTTTCGTATATGTCATAAATTTTTTCACGCCATTGAAAAATATACAAGAATCCCGTCATAGCACCTGTATCTACGCCTATTACAGAGTTGCAAATAAGATGATCGGATATTCTGGCTAATTCCATTATAATAACCCGCATGTAATCAACTCTTTTGGGAGTTTGAACGCCTAGTAGCTTTTCTACTGTCATTTCCCATCCCATGTTATTAATAGGAGATGAGCAATAATTTAATCGGTCGGTTAATGTTGTAATTTGATAAAATGCTCTTCTTTCCGCAATTTTTTCAAAGGCACGATGAATATATCCGGTGGTAGGAGTTGCTTCTCTGATGAACTCTCCATCCATTTTTAAGATATTCTGAAAAATACCGTGGGTGGCAGGGTGTGTGGGACCTAAGTTGAGAATGGAATATTCTTTTTCTTCTTGATTATTTTGTAAAGCATTTGCAACCTTGCTTTTTACTTTTTTTTCTTTTAATTCTGAACTCATAAAATAATTTCTTTGTTATGATTTATTATCTGCCAAACATTTTGTCATCTTTATCTTCTCTAACTTGGTCTTCTAATGGAAATTCTTTTCTTAGTGGAAAGATATCCATTTCGTCAGCATTGAGAATTCGTTTTAAATTTGGATGTCCCTTAAATATTACTCCAAAGAAATCATAGGTTTCGCGCTCCATCCAGTTAGCAGTACTCCACAAATCTGCTACGGTTGGTACTTCCGGTTTATCAATAGAAAAAAAAGTTTTTACTCGTATTCTGTTATTGCTGATAAAATTATGTAAATGATAAATTACGCCTAAATGCTTTTCATCTTCGGTTTGAATACCTGTAAGATCGGTAAGAAAAAAGAAATTCCATCTTTCATTTTCTTTCAGGTATTTTAATACATTGTGTATATGTGCATGTGCAACTGTAAGTGTAGGAAAATTATAGGGTAACTCTGTATTTACAACAGCCCCCTGAAAATGTGCTTCTATATCTTGTTTTAGTTGTTCTAGTAATTCTTGTTGACTCATAAGTTTTTATTTAATATCTATACCGTAGCTTTCAAGCATTCTTTTGTAGTCTTGAGAATCTCTTCTTTTCAAAGATTCATTAGCTGCCAGTTCTTGTATTTTTAACAATCCTTCAATGATTTGTTCCGGTCTTGGGGCACAACCGGGTACATACACATCTACCGGAATAATTCTATCTATGCCTTGTAAAACGCTATAGCTGTCAAAAATCCCACCACTACTGGCACAAGCACCTATTGCCATTACCCATTTTGGTTCTGCCATTTGCTCATATACTTGTCTTAACGTTGGTCCTAATTTTTTTGAAATTGTACCTGCCACCAATAGTAAATCCGCTTGCCTTGGTGAAAAAGATAATCTTTCAGCACCAAATCGCCCTAAGTCGTACGAAGACGCCATGGTTGCCATAAATTCTATACCGCAGCACGATGTGGCAAAGGGTAGTGGCCATAAAGAATTTTTTCTTGCCAATCCTATTACTTTATCTAAGCTTGTTGCAAAAAAGCCTTGTCCTTCAATGCCGTCTGGAGCTCTTACGATTTCTATTTTGCTTTTTTTTACAGAAAGATTTTTAGCCATAATATTTAAATACTTTAAATTATTGAGTTAATTATTCACTGCTCATATCAAGAACTTTTTTAGCAAGAATATAATACAATCCTACTAAAAGCAGTATGATAAATGTAAAAACTTCTATTACACCAAACATTCCTAATTGGGAAAAATTAGTAGCCCATGGGTACATAAAAATAACCTCCACATCAAAGAGGACAAATAGCAAGGCAACTAAGAAATATTTTACAGCAAATGGATTGCGGGCATTTCCTTGACTTTTAATACCACATTCAAAGGCATTGTATTTAATTTTTGAATACTTTTTTGGACCTAATAAGTGTGAAGCTATCATGGTAGTAACAACAAACCCAACTGCAATTAAAAACATTATTAAAATAGGCAGGTAATTATATAATGTGTCTGTATTTCCATTCATCATAGTAATTTTTGCGCTAAATATACTATATTTTGTATCAATAACGATAAATTTTTAAAGAATGATTTTGTTTGTAACTTCCTAAAAATCAGACTTCTATTCCTATTACTAAAATATCATCTGTTTGTTCGTTGTTACCTTTCCATTCTAACAGTTTCTGTTGTAAAAATTCTTTTTGTTGAGTAATGGATAAAGATGTCGTTTCCGATAAATATTCTTGAAATAATTTTGCTCTTAGTTTTTTATTCTTTTTGCCACCAAACTGGTCGTGAAATCCATCTGTAAATAAATATAATCTGTCGGTTGAATTTACTTGAATTTTATGTGTAGTAAATGGCACAAAATTATCAGTATATCCAATTGGTTGTTTGTTGGGTTTTATTTCTGTAATGGTATTTTTACTTAATATCCATAAGGCATTATTTGCTCCGCTCCATTCTATTTCTGTATGTGCGCCGTATTTAATAGGTATTTTACATAATGAAATATCCATACCATCTTTTAAATGGTCGCTACTTTGAGATAATTGCTCTACAAGAAGATGATGTGCTGTATCTAAGATTTGTCCTGTTTCTGTGATTTTTAAATCTTTGATGGTTTTTGTAAGAACATTAGAACAAAACACGCTTAATAGGGCTCCCGGAACGCCATGTCCTGTGCAGTCGGCAGCAGCAATATAAATACTGTTTTCTGTTTGATGATACCAGTAAAAATCACCGGCTACAATGTCCTTAGGTAAATATAAAATAAAATTTTTTGGTAAAAGTTTAGTAATATCATCTACTTTTGGCAGAATACTGTTTTGTATGCGTTTAGAGTAAGTAATACTATCTAAAATATCTTTATTTTTTTCTTCAACCACTTGCTTTTGTTGTTCAATAGTTTGTTTTTGAGATTTAGTTATTTGTAAATTTTTATAAAGTAGAATAAAAAATCCAATCAGTAAAATCAAGATAATAGAGATGGTATAAAGAATAATATTTTTTCTTTTTCTTTCTTCTTTATTAATGGTGTCTTTCTTTTCCTGATCTGCTTTTAGCTGTATTTCCTTTGTTTCATACTCGTATTTTAATAATTTCTGAGTTAGGTTTTCATATAGGTTTTTATTAAGTGTGCTGTCAGAATACATTTTGTATACTTTATAATTATTAAAAGATCTTGTTAGTAATGATAATTTATCTGAGTAATTGGCCTTTGTGCCTGCTAAAGACTCTAAAAGAATGGATCTAAGATGGTAAACATCTGCTAAATCAGAAAGCCCGCTTGATTTTTTTGCATATAAAAGAGTAGAATCTGTATAATTTAAAGCTATATTTAAATAATGTACATTTTTAGTTTGTATGTATTTTTTTTGCCATAACGATACAATATTGTAATAACTATTGGTTACTTCTTGCAAGTTACCAAGAAAATTAAAATATGATTGTGCAATAGTATGTAAATGAATAGCTGAATCTAATATAATAAGAGGTACTTGTTGATTATTTTGAGAGTATTTTTCTATTAGTGATATAGCAGTAGCATTATATGCTTGTCCCATAATATTCTTATCATTTATTTTTTTATTTTCCTGAATAGTTTTTTTTAAATAAATTTCACTAGAGTCGTAATTCTTCCATACCTTACTATACAATGCGTTTATACTCATATATGCATAAAGCAGTTCATTCTCTCCTATATTATACTTTTTACCAAGGGTAATAGCTTGTTTATAATAATCTAATGATTCAGTATATTTCTTTTGTGTAGATAAGAGAGAAGCGATATTAATGTAAGTACCTATTAAGGAAGAGAAATCCTTAGATAGCTTTGCATATTTTACTGAAAGTAAAAAATAGTCCATTGCTTTCGGGTAATTATTTTTATGTTTTGCGTAATAGCCTTCATTGTTATAAATAGAAGACAAACTCCGATTAATAAAACCTTGTAGGTGAGTATTGCCGGCTATTTTATTACATATTTGCAAAGCTTGTATATTATAGGTATGCCACTCGTCATCATCATACACAACTTCAACTAAGTTAAGCAAAGTGGTTATCTTTGCAGTATCATTAGTAGTGTGATTAAGAATATTTTTTAGAGAGTCAATGGCACTATCCTGAGCATATAGTAATTTAATTAGAATTATTATTACACCTATCGCTCTTTTAAGTTTCATAGTTTAAATACAGCATAAAGTTAGGTATTATTTCAAATACAAAGGTATTTATATTTTTCATTTAAAAATGTTGATATTTTCTTTCTATCTTAGGGGTAAACTTTACTTAACTTTGCCTGAAAAGTTGAATGGGGTTTTTAGATGAATTGAATGAAGCACAAAGAGCATCTGTACTATATAATGAAGGCCCGCAGATGGTTATAGCCGGCGCAGGATCCGGAAAAACAAGAGTATTAACTTATAAAATAGCATACTTAATTCAACAAGGATATAACCCATACAATATTCTTGCACTCACTTTTACAAATAAGGCTGCCGGAGAAATGAAAGAACGGATTGCGCAACTGGTTGGTGGCGCTGATGCTAAGGGCGTATGGATGGGAACATTCCATTCGGTTTTTTCTAAAATTTTAAGACGAGAGGCAGAAAAGATTGGGTTTATGAACAACTTTACAATTTACAATCAGGAAGATTCAGAAAAACTGCTTACAACCATTGTTAAAAGGATGCAATTAGATGAGAAAAAATTATACAAACCAAAAATTATTTTAGGGAGGATTTCTAATGCTAAAAATAATTTAATTTCTCCGGCAAGGTACCAAACCATGCCAAATCTTTTAGCAGAAGATCGCTATAATCAACGTGAATATGTTTATGAAGTGTATAAAGAATATCAAAAAAAATTATTTCAGAATTCAGCGATGGACTTTGATGATTTGCTTTATTATACCAATATCTTATTTAGAGATTTTCCGGAAGTAAAAGCTGCTTATCAAAATCGCTTCAAATATATTTTGGTAGATGAGTTTCAAGACACTAATTTTTCTCAATACTTAGCCATAAGACAAATGGCGCTAAATCATGGAAAAGTATGTGTGGTAGGTGATGATGCACAAAGCATTTATGGCTTTAGAGGAGCAGATATTGACAATATCGTTACAAATTTTAGAAATGATTTTCCATCCTATCAACTATTTAAGTTAGAAGAGAATTATAGGAGTACCAAACACATTGTAGCAATATCTAATGAAATTATTAAAAAAAATAAAAACCAAATTCCAAAAGAGATATATACTAATAACTCAGCCGGAGAATTGATAGATGTGTATCCCTGTATAAATGAAAACCACGAAGCTCAACAAATAGCAAAAGAAATAGAATTAGTGTGCCAACAACAAGGTGTAAGGTATAGCGACTTTGCAATATTATACAGAACCAATGCACAATCGAGGGTGCTTGAAGATGCCTTAAGAAAATACAAGATTCCTTACAAAATATGGGGCGGATTATCATTCTATCAGCGTAAAGAAATTAAGGATATACTTGCATATCTTAGATTGGTCGTTAATTCAAATGACAATGAAGCAATTAAAAGAGTTATTAACTATCCGCCACGTGGTATAGGAGATGCGTCTGTGGAAAAAATATTCAATTATGCATACGATAACAATATCAGTGCTTTTCAATTATTAGAAAATGTACAAATGTTACAAAACGAACTTAATATCAGTAATCGTGCCATTCAAAATATCCGGAAATTTATTGAAGGAATTAAAAACTTCATCAATCAAAAAGAAAAAATAGATGTAAGTGTTTTGGTGGAAGAGATGATTAAATTCAGTGAGATTATTCCATATTTAGAACAAACAGATACTGAAGAAAACAAAGAAAGAGTATATAATATTAAAGAATTATTGAATGCCGTAAGAGATTTTGCAAATACGACAAGAACCGTGCCTGAGCAGGAAACATTTACTCCACAAAACGACGAAGCACTAAGAACCATAGAGGAGTTTATGAGTGAAGTAAGCTTACTAACTACACAAGATGAACGCGATAGTGCCAATGCTACACCTAAAGTAGTGCTTATGACCATTCATCTTTCCAAAGGATTAGAATTTCCATACGTATTTATTACAGGTTTAGAAGAAGGTTTAATTCCTTCATCACGAAGCTTTTTTGATGGAGATATTGAAGAAGAAAGACGATTGCTATATGTGGCTGTTACGCGCGCCAAGAAGAAAGCGCATCTGTCTTTTGCTCAAAGAAGATTTTTTAGCGGACGGAACAACTCCGCTGAGCCAAGCAGATTTTTAAGCGATATCCCGTCACAGTTTATTAATATGAAAAAAACAATATCTGCTACTCAACAGCCCTATAATGATTATAACGACCATATTAAAGTACAAGAAAAACCAATTTATCAAGAAAAGAAAAATTTTATTGCAATAAATAAAGCTACCACGCTTACTACAGGAGATGCTAGTGTATTAAAAAATAAAGATTTACAACAAGGACAACAAGTAATGCACGAAAAATTTGGGAAAGGCATTGTGATGGCAATAATCGGTAGCTGGCCAGAAAGTAAAGCCACCATTAACTTTGAAAATATTGGCTCAAAAGTATTACTGCTCAAGTTTGCAAAATTAGAACTATTATAATTTTATAAATACTATTCGTGATTAAAAACCATTTATTATAGTTATACCATGTAGTGTATAGCGCGTCTCATAGGCAGTTAAGGGCATAAATTCCTTTTGTTGTTTGATGCATAATTAGAATCTTTGAAATTATATAACAAGAGAACATGTAAGAGCAAAAAGAAAAGCACACAATGCTAAGCAAAATAATAAATAAAACAGAATAAAAAGAACTTTCCCTTTTGTATTTAATTTTTGTCTTGTTATTTTCATGGTGTATCGTTTTTAGAGAATATAGGCAAAGAGAAGAATCGTTTTATCCTCTGATACACTTTATTGATACTATGGTGTTTTGTAAAATTGAGTTGAGTTGAGTTGAGTTGAGTTGAGTTGAGTTGAGTTGAGTTGAGTTGAGTTGAGTTGAGTTGAGTTGAGTTGAGTTGACATAAAGGCTAATTTAGGAATAACAAAGGTAGATAAATTTTTTTAATACAACAAAAGATACTGTCTATTTACTTTGTATTTTTACTATTCCTTAGCTAATAATGCAGCTTTATCTACTAAATCAAACGCAACTTTTAGTAAGTAAGAAGTAGAAAGCGTAGTAATTACACCCATAATAATTAAAATAGAATATAAAGAGTTATCAATTAAGCCATTATTATAGGCAATGTTTGCAATCACCAATTCCATTAAGCCCCTGCCATTTAAGCCAATACCAATAGTTAAGGCATTTTTGTTAGACAGTCCCGCTATTTTTGCTCCGAGGTATCCGCCAAATATTTTTGTAAAAAAGGAAATAAACAGAACGGCAATTAATAATACATAGTTAGTTACTGTTTGTATGTGCATTTCTAATCCTATAGAGGTAAAAAATATGGGGGCTAAAAATCCCATACTGATTCCGGAAATATTTTTTTCAAATCGAATTTGACTACTTTCATTAAAATAGGAACGCTTGAGCAACATAGCTCCAAAAAATGTACCCACTACCATGTGTAACCCGGCTATTTCAGATAATGCTGAAAAAATTAAGATAGAACCCAACATAAACGAGAAAATAGATTCTTTACTTTTAAAAAATGCAGCATACTTTTCGGTAAGTTCTTCAATTTGAGGAAATCTTGCTTTAATATAAACTAATGCTTTAGAAGACAAATAAATTAACGTAAAGAATAAAATCACTTTTATTAGTGTGATGGATACAATAATGGCGAAGTCGGTAATCTGTAATGGACTTTTATTTTGATGAATATTAAGGATAATACCCAATATCATTAAAGCTACAATATCATTAAATACAGCGCAAGAAATAATTTTTTTTCCAATTACGGTATTGAGTTTATTTAAATCCATTAACATTCTGATACTTACCGGTAGTGCAGTAATGGATATGCAAAGTCCTAAAAAAATACGAGATTCAAAACTGAAATTAAAAAACTTCCCTAGATAAAACCCACTAACAAAAGGCAAGCAAAATCCAACAATTGAAATCCAGATATTTTTTCCTTTCATGGAATCTTTTATATCACTGATATTTATTTCAAGTCCCGCTAAAATAACCAAGAAGAATACGGAGATATCATTTAGTACATTTAATTTAGAATCTATATCCACCCAATTTAACAAACTTGGTCCAATCAGGATACCGGCTACAATTTCTCCAATCATAGACGGTTTTTTAAATCGTTCAAAAACCTCTCCAAAAAATCTGGAAATTAAAAACAATAAGAGTATCTTGAGAAAAAAATGTTCATTAATAATTTCAAACATAAATCTGTAACAGTAATTTAATCTTTGTTATACGTAGAAATTAGAAATTGTAACAGTTCTTTGGCAGATTTTGCAGTAGATGTTCCCGGACCAAATATAAATTTTACGCCTGTTTGATACAAAAATTCATAATCTTGTGGAGGGATAACGCCACCGGCTACAATAATTATATCTTCTCTTTTATGCTTTTTTAATTCTGCAATTACTTGTGGAATAAGTGTTTTGTGTCCTGCTGCCAAACTTGAAACTGCCAATACATGTACATCGTTTTCTACGGCTTGTTTTGCAGCTTCGGCGGGGGTTTGAAATAATGGACCTAAATCAACATCAAAACCCATATCGGCATAGGCAGTAGCTACTACTTTTGCTCCTCTGTCGTGCCCGTCTTGTCCGAGTTTTGCAATCATTATCCTTGGTCTGCGGCCATCTATTTCAGCAAATTTATCGGATAATGCTAAAGCTTCTTTAAAGTCGTTGTTTTGATTTGCCTCTCTCATATATATGCCTGTTAATATGTTGGGTTTGGCATGATACCTGCCATATATTTTTTCTAATGCAAAAGAGATTTCTCCAAGCGATGCCCTTTCTCTTGCGGCAATGATAGATAGTGCTAAAAGATTTCCCTGATTTGTTTCTGCTGCTTTTGTTAAGTTGGCAAGTGCCTCTTGAACCTTTAATTCATCTCTGTTTTTTCTTAATGTATCTAATCGTTGTATTTGTTGTTGGCGAACTTTTGTGTTATCAACTTCTAGGATATCTATTTTTGTTTCATCATAATTTTTAAAATCGTTGATACCAACAATAATATCTGTGCCCGAGTCTATTTTTGCTTGTTTAGAAGCCGAAGCTTCTTCAATTCTTTTTTGTGGCAATCCTTGAACAATGGCTTTTGTCATGCCACCCAGCGCTTCTACTTCCTGAATGTGCTGCCATGCTTTTTGAGCGAGCTCATGCGTTAAATATTCTACATAATAAGAGCCGCCCCATGGGTCAATTACTTTGGTAATATCTGTTTCTTGTTGTAAAATAATTTGTGTGTTTCTTGCAATGCGTGCGCTAAAATCGGTAGGCAGTGCAAGTGCTTCGTCTAACGAATTGGTATGTAAGCTTTGAGTATGTCCCAACGCAGCAGCTAATGCTTCGGTGCAGGTACGGGTAACATTGTTGAACGGATCTTGTGCTGTTAAGCTCCATCCGCTTGTTTGGCAATGTGTACGCAGTGCCATTGATTTTGCATTTTGTGGATTAAACTGCTTAACAATTTTAGACCATAACATTCGGGCAGCACGCATCTTGGCTATTTCCATAAAAAAGTTCATGCCAATTCCCCAAAAGAATGAAAGGCGTGGTGCAAAATCGTCTATCTGTAACCCTGCTTTTAATCCTGTTCTTATATATTCTAAGCCATCTGCAAGGGTATAAGCCATTTCTAAATCAGCGGTTGCGCCTGCTTCTTGCATGTGATAGCCGCTAATGGATATAGAGTTAAACTTAGGCATATATTTAGAGGTGTATTCAAAAATATCTGCAATAATTTTTACAGATGCTTCGGGTGGGTATATATAAGTATTACGCACCATAAACTCTTTCAGAATATCATTTTGAATGGTACCACTAAGTTGCTCCGTCTTTACGCCTTGCTCTTCGGCAGTTACAATATAAAAAGCCATAATTGGAAGTACAGCACCGTTCATGGTCATTGATACACTCATTTTATCTAAAGGAATTTCATTAAATAAAATTTTCATATCTAAAACAGAATCTATGGCAACACCGGCTTTCCCAACATCTCCTACTACTCGCTGATGGTCGCTGTCATAACCTCTGTGTGTGGCTAAGTCAAATGCAACGGAAAGTCCTTTTTGTCCGGCAGCTAAGTTTCTTCTGTAAAAAGCATTGCTTTCTTCGGCGGTGCTAAACCCTGCATATTGCCTGATAGTCCAAGGGGATTTGACATACATGCTGGAGTAAGGTCCTCTTAAAAATGGAGGTATGCCCGCTGCAAAATTCAAATGTTCAAATGCACTAATGTCTTCTTGATTAAAAATATTTTTCACAGAGATATTTTCTGCGGTAATAAATGTGGTTGTTGTTTGTTTATTCGAAACATTTGATGTTTGAGAAGGAATATGGTCAGTAAATTTTTTTCTCATATTATTTTGTTTCAAAGTGTGTAGCTAATCTGATAGGACTGAATAGAGAAGATGATTGCGGCATTTCGTTTTTGTAATAGAATGATGAGATATCTTCGTTTGTATGACTCGGATACTTGTTAACACCAACTAAAGTTGATTTTTCTGAATTAAAATTATTGATAGCAACTTGCGCACTTGTATTAATTTCGTTTTGAATGGTTTTTTGTTCCAATTCGTGAATAAAACCATTAGATTTTTCTATGGATAAGAATTTTTGATAAGCAAGTGTAATATATTGTTCTGTAAGATGTTCAATAAAGTAAGAGCCCTTTGATGTGTCAATCACTTTGTTTAAAAAGCTTTCGTGCTTATGAATAAGCAATTGATTGCGCGCCATACGCAAAGAAAAATCAGAACATTTTTTAAATGGATAATCAAACGGATAAATATGAATACTGTTTGCTCCACCAAGTATTGCGCTCATAGATTCTGTTGAGGTTCTTATTAAGTTGTTATAGATATCTAAATAACTTTTATTCGTTAGGCTTGTTTGTGCATGAATGTGAATATGTGGATTAATATGATACTCTTTACATAAGGTATTAACTAAAACCCTTAATGCTCTGATTTTGGCAATTTCTCTAAAAAAAGAACATCCAACAGACACAGTAAGATGTATTATTTTTTTATCATTGAGTTTTTTTTCTGTTTCTAAGTATAAAAGATATTCATTGAGGTGTGCTGTGATAAAAGCAAGTTGCTGAATAATATTACCCCCTGCCTCATGGTATAATGTGCCATTAATAGGAATGTGTTTTAGCCGATATAGCACAGACAAATCTTTATTCCATGTACCGTTTTTTTCATAAAGAAAAATCGGATCAATATTTACAAAACAATCAGTTTGAATATCGGTAAACAAATCTAAAACATCAGATGCATCGTAAGATAGTTGTAATTGTGTGTAGATGTGAGGTAATGAAACATTTTTAAAGAGTACAGAATAATTTGTTGTTTTTTCAATCTCTAAAAAAATCCCGGAAGCACCGCCATTTAATGCTTTGATAATTACCTCATTTCGTTCTTCATCGCTATGAGCCAAAGGTACAAACTGAATAATATCAAACTCGCTATTTTGTATGCTTGAAGAGAAATTTTTTATGGGTGTGTTATAAAAAGGCTTTATATCAAACCCCTCATCATTATGCCACACAAGTTCATTAAGGCTTTCTGTTTTTAAGTCTTTTAGGATTTGTTTTTCCCATTGTTCTGTGCTTGTTTTTTCAAACTCTTCAAGTAGCTTCATGTAACAAGATTATAAAATTTGTGATGCTTCTTTTTTAAGATATTCAAGTGCAATTTCATGAGGTAATTTTTTATCAATAGCACTTGCTATATTAATAATGGTAAGGGAAAGTTCATTAGAAGAATTGTCCGGTTGCGTTTTGGAATATGAAATATTAATAATTTTGACGGTTTCTTCTTTTGCTGTTTTTACAAGCTCCCACGCCCCTTCTGAAATAAATAGTTGTTGTGATAAATTATGTTCAAATTCTTGCTTGATAGAACTGATTAAAGATAAGTATAATTGCTTGTTATTAATATTGTGTTTGTTTACTCTTGGTACAAGTGTATTTGGGTTTAGTCGTTCTAAAAAAATAGTTAGCCGTTCATACGCCTGAATTTTTAATGGTGTAGTTTGTTGTGATATAGATTTCCTTAACTCACTTTGTCTTTTTTTCTCTTCACTATTAAAAAATTGTTTTGCCAGTAAAAACATAGCACCCGCTACTAATAAAGCAGGTAAAATAATTTTTAATAACTCAATCCAGATATTCATATTTTTTGGCTTGAAGGTACAAAAATACTTGTGAATATGAACAAATCAATAGTGAAGCGATGATTCAATAAAAACATATTTGTAAATAAATAATGCAACCATTATGCTCTTAGTTTTTTGATAATTTATTGTGTATCATAGATGAACTCCTTAATTGACAATGTTCCTAAGGATAGTACTGAGAGTATTATTTTATTTTAAAACGCAGAAACTATATCTTTCTTTTCCATATTTGAAAAGTAAAATCATAAAGATGCTTTTCATCTTTTGAATGAAATTTTTCGCTTTCTAGGGTAAAATCTTTTGAGATATCAGGGAAAAATGTGTCAGCATGAAAGACATGATGAATCAGCGTTCTGTGAACCTCATCAAAGCTATTAAGTAAAAGTTGATAAACAGCACCGCCGCCTATTACAAAAATATTTTTATCAGGATAATTCTGCTGAATGTATTTTATGGCACTATGAGAATCAGAAAAAACAAAAACGTCTTCTGCTAATTTTTCTTTTTGTTTTGATAATACAATATTAATACGATTTGGTAATGGTTTCCCGATACTTTCAAAAGTTTTTCTACCCATTAAAATAACATGCCCGGACGTAAGCTGTTTGAAATACTTTAAGTCATCGGGTAGATGGCAGAGTAGTTGGTTATTAATGCCAATGCCATTATTTTCGTCTGTGGCTACTACGGCTATTATTTTCATGATTAAAATTAATTATTCAATATCTTCACAATGATAATTATGTTTGTGGTGCGGAATGTATTTTTGAGTT
Source organism: Bacteroidia bacterium (assembly GCA_039811645.1). Taxonomy (GTDB): domain Bacteria; phylum Bacteroidota; class Bacteroidia; order B-17B0; family Aurantibacillaceae; genus BPGX01. The sequence goes on from JBDHZB010000010.1 coordinate 30,748, forward strand.
TCTATTCCTGCTTTTTTTTCTTGTAAAAGTTTTTGAATAATTCTTGTTCTTTCTTGGATTATTTGTTCTTCTAATTTTTTGTTGGTGTCATCATCATAAAAAATTTGTCCATCAATAATATTGTACATTACTTTTGCAGTAACAGAGAGTGGCATATCAGACCATAATACAACATCAGCTACTTTACCTACTTCAATAGAGCCTACTTCTTTTTCAATATGTAATGCTTTGGCGGGGTTGAGTGTTACTAATTTTAATGCTTGTACCAGTGTTAGCCCGCCATATTTTATACACTTTCCGGCTTCTTGGTTCAGTCTTCTACCCATTTCAGCATCATCACTATTAATACAAGTATTAATGCCCATTTTTGTAAGCAATGCAGCATTGTATGGAATAGCATCCATTACTTCAAGCTTATATGCCCACCAATCGCTAAAGGTAGAGGCATTTGCACCATATTTTTTTAATTTATCAGCTACTTTATATCCCTCTAAAACATGTGTAAATGTATTTATTTTAAATCCTAAACTATCGGCAATGTGCAGCAACATATTAATTTCGCTTTGTATATAGCTATGGCAAGTAATATCCCTTTTACCTTCAAGAATTTCTACAAGTGCATCTAATTCTAAATCTTTGCGTGGTTCAGGGGTATTTTTTTTCTCCTTAGATGATAATGCAAGATATTGTTTCCATGTATTCTGATATTTTTTTGCACGATGAAAATAATCATTAAATACTTGTTCAACACCCATGCGTGATTGTGGGAATTTATCAGATATAGGACTGTTTCCTTGTTTTACATTTTCGCCCAAAGCAAATTTAATAGATGGTGTTGCTTTTGAGTATTTCATTTCTTCTGCGTTATAGCCCCATCGTAATTTAATTACTTGGCATTGCCCTCCGATTGGATTTGCTGAACCATGAAGAATTTGTGCAGTTGTAACACCGCCGGCTAACTGTCTATAAATATTAATATCTTCAGGATTTATAACATCTCCAATGCGAACTTCCGCACTGCTTGCTTGTGTCCATTCGTTAACGCCACCGCTAATGGCTATGTGAGAATGTTCATCAATAATACCGGGTGTTAGGTGCCAACCTTTTGCATTAATAATTTTTGCGAAAGCTAATTTTGGTGTGTCAATATTGGGAGCTATGCGAACAATTTTCCCTTCTACAATATAAACATCGTACTCTTGTAAAATACTATCTTTGGTATTAGTCCACACAGTAGCATCTTTAATTAAAATAGCTTGGTATCTGTTTTTAAAAGTACTCCATGCTTTCTCAAATACGGTTTGGTCATCTTGTAAGGCTTTTCCATAAGCAGAAAACGGATAATAAATTTTTCCAAAATCAGTTATTTTTTCTGATGGTTTATATGATGCTGTATCTGTAATAGGTTTTACTTTTCTGAATACAATATTTTGAAATAGATGGCTTTTTAGGTCTTCTAATTTCCCTGTAATAGTGGTGTCTTCAGTATTAAATAATCCAAAAAAGGTGATATTTTTAACGCTATCAATGGTGTTGAACTTAATGTTTGGAAATTCTATTTTTGCATTAGATTTAATAGTAATGGTATCTTGTTTGATTTTTATTTTTTGTTCTTTATAATTCCCTGTTATCATTAAGGAATATTTGACATTATTAATTATTACTTCATATGTGCCAAATAGTTTATCGATATTTTTAGGATAATAAAAATTTGCTTTGCCGTTTGTCCAATGTTCAACAATTACTGCATTTTTATCAAAAATATTTTTATCAGAAATAAAAAAATCAGCGATGTAATTTTCTTTAATGCTACCTATGGTATTTTCTAATGATAGAAATTTAGCGGGGTTATACGTTAATGCTTTTAATGCTGTTTTTTCAGATAATCCGTATTGTACAGCCTTTCTGATATTATCTAAAAATTGATTCTTATCTTTCAGTCCATAAGTCGTAAAAGAAAAATCAACATCATTTTTTTCTAAAAAAGCGGGGTTAGATGGTGCCATTTCCCAGTGTTTTAAATCAGCAAGAGAAATAATATCGGCATCAAAAGGATCAGAAACATCATAAGGCTCCGGAAAATTAAGAGGAACAATAAGTTTAATTCCCAGTTGTTTTAACTCATTAATTCTTTGATATTCATCACCGTTTGTTTTATATAAAAAAGATTGTTTAAATTCTTTTGAGATATTGTTGGCTCTAAAAATATCCCATTTATCACTGCATTCAAATATTATCGGAAGCGACAATAATTCATTAAAAGCTTTAAGAGAGATGTTAAATTCTGATTTTTGTGTATGATACCAAATAGCATCATAAAATGTTTGACGCAGTAAAGCAATAGAGCCCATTAACGAAGATGGGTAGTAGTGTGGGGAGCTTCCTTTTTTGAAAGAAAAAAATCCGGCAGATTTATCTTTGATAATAATATTATGTTCAGGTTCATTTGATAACACAATTGCTGCACCGCTGCCTCTTACAATGCCATCTTTCAATGATGTTAATACAATGCCGATGCCATTTTTCCTATACTCATCAGCTTTTTCTTTATTAAACACAAAATTTTGTGCAGCATTAAAATCCGCTTTAATTGCAGGATTCCATGCATAAGCACCTTTAATATAATTTTCTTTATAGGAACCGAGAGGGGTTTGTTTTTTTATTTCCGGTATTCCAAAGTCTGAGTATAAATCAATAAAAGATGGATAAATATGTTTACCCTTTAAATCAAATACTACGGCTTGTTTTGGAATATCTTCTATTGATGTTGTTACTTTTTTAATTAGGTTCTTTTCTATAATTAAAATAGCGTTGTTCAGGGTTGTTTGATAATCAGTATGAATAACAGCATTCTTAAAAACATAGGTGCCCATAACCTGAAATCCTGCTTCGTTACTAGGAAAGGTTTCTTGTCCGCATAATCCTTTCAATAAAAAGCAAAATAATAAGGTAAGACTTTGATAGTATATTTTTTTTGGCATTTAAGGTTATTATTTAAAAGATTGAATTTTAGTTTTAATAATAAATGCATTTGGGTAATCCGGTTGTAGTTTTTTTAAAACATCATGTGCATCTATCTTTGTTTTAAAATTTCCTATAACCAATGTGAAATTTGGTTGAATGTAATCCTCATAAACAGGGTATTCTGCATATTTTACAACAAATTCACTTCTAATTTTTTCAGCTTTTTTTCGGTCAGTTCCAAAATATAATTTTATTCTGTATCCGTCATATTCTCCTTTGGTAAGTTTATTATACTGTATTTTTTTATCTATAAGTAATTGAACTGCCATAGAATCTTTTTGTATTATATTTTGACTATGCAGAAAGAAAAAATTTGATATACATGTTATAATTAGTATCAACCGCATTGATTTTTTGATGCTAAGGTAATGAAAAAAGTACAACACGGAAGCATCTCTTTTTCGTTATATATAAATAAACATAGCGAAAAAATGACTATTATCAGAAATTATCATATAAAAAAATAATAGATATATTGATATTGGTTATTTCAAAACGAGTATTCTGCTGTGTAACTTTGCACCAAAAAAATGATTATGAAAACACAAGCAATCAAAATTCAGTACAAAAAATTACTTAGTGCGGTTACAATAGGAGTAACTGTTGCGGGTATTTACTCTTGTTCATCAGGAAGTGAAACTAATTCAACCTCAGAAGCACCAAAAGAGGCAGCAACTACAGAAAACAATAATACAAACTCAGATCCTATGAGTAATAAAGGTATCGGACCTGTTTCGTCAGTATCCATAGGAGATTTAGATAATGCAATGGCAGAAAAAGGTAAAGGTATTTTTGAAGCAAAATGTACCGCATGTCATGATATTGCAACTAAAAAAATAGGACCTGCATTAAAAGATGTAACAAAAAGACGTACACCGGAATGGATTATGAACATGATTTTGAATCCGGGAGAAATGACTCAAAAAGACCCGATTGCAAAAGAATTATTAGGAACTTATGCTGCGCCAATGTCTAACCAAAGTTTATCTCAAGACGAAGCGAGAGCTGTTTTGGAATTTTTTAGATTAAATGATAAATAAAGTATAAAATTATGAATACAACAATTAAACGAAATGCTATAAAAATTACAGCATCTGTACTTGCAGCAGGAGCAATAATGTCCTGTCAAAATAAGAGTTCAAAAAACGAGTCTATTATCGGCGGTGATGTTGCTTCTAAAGTATATGTTGCCCCGGGCAAATACGATGAATTTTACCTATTCACTTCCGGAGGATTTAGCGGGCAAGTAGGTATTTATGGATTACCTTCCGGCAGGCTATTTAAAGTGATTCCGGTATTTTCTCAAAATCCTGAAAATGGTTATGGCTATAATGAGGAAACCAAATCGTTATTGCAAACCTCTAAAGGATTTATTCCTTGGGGAGATGCTCATCATCCTGTGCTTTCTAAAACAGATGGAGATGCTGATGGAAGATGGTTGTTTATTAACGAAAACAACACACCAAGAATTGCTCGTATTGATTTAAAAACATTTACAACCAGAGAAATTATAGAAATTCCTAATAGTGCAGGAAATCACCCATCACCTTATTGCACAGAAAATACAGAGTATTTGGTAGCAGGAACAAGATTTAGTGTGCCTGTAAAAAATAAGGATGTGCCTATTGCATCATATAAAGAAACATTTAATGGAGCTATTTCTCTTATAAAGGTTGATAAAGAAACCGGGAAATTATCTTTGGCAGTACAAATTTTATGTCCACCATTTGATTATGATAAAAACAGAGCAGGAAAGGGTGTTTCAAAAGATTGGACATTCTTTACTTGTTATAACTCTGAAGAGGCAAATACAATGCTTGAAATTAATGCCAGTCAAAAAGATAAGGACTTTATATTAGCAGTAAATTGGAAAAAAGCAGAAGAATATTTGGCAGCAGGAAAGGCTACAGAACTCAATACCCCATACTATCATAATGTTTACGATGAAAAAACACAAACAGCAACAAGCGAGATAATTAATAAAGAAATGATTTTAGATCCAAAAGATTGCCCGGGAATGTTATACCTTATGCCTTGCCCAAAATCTCCACATGGTGTTGATGTAAGCCCAACAGGAGAATATATTGCAGCAGGCGGAAAACTTGCCGCTATGATACCGGTATATGGTTATGAAAAAATGATGAAAGCTATTGCCGGTAAAAAATTTGATGGAGAAGTAAGCGGTATTCCTATTTTGAAATACGAAGAAGTAATAGCAGGAGAAGTTAAAAACCCCGGCTTAGGACCTCTACATACAGAATTTGATGATAAAGGATATGCTTATACATCTATGTTTTTATCTTCTGAAATCACAAAGTGGAAATTAGGTACTTGGGAAGTTGTGGATCATATCCCTACTTATTATTCTATTGGACACTTATGTATTCCCGGTGGTGATAGCAAACATCCTTTTGGTAAATATGTAATTGCATTAAATAAAATTACAAAAGACCGCTACTTACCAACCGGACCTGAATTAACACAATCTGCTCAGTTAATAGATATTTCAGGCGATAAAATGAAATTATTACTTGATTTTCCTACTATTGGAGAGCCTCACTACGCACAATCTATTAAAGCAGATATTTTAATGAAAAATAGTCAAAAGATTTATAGATTGGAAGATAATCACCATCCTTATGCAACAAAGAACGAAAAGGATACAAAAGTTGAAAGAAAAGGAAATGAGGTTCATATTTATATGACTTGTATTCGTTCTCATTTTGCTCCGGATAATATCGAAGGTGTAAAAGTAGGTGATATTGTGTATTTTCATGTTACTAACTTGGAACAAGATTGGGATGTTCCCCATGGATTTATAATTAAGGGAGCTAATACAGCCGAGCTTTTAATTATGCCCGGTGAAACTTGTACCCTAAAATGGGAACCAAAAGAAGTAGATGTTGTTCCATTCTATTGTACAGATTTTTGCTCTGCATTACACCAAGAAATGCAAGGATATATCAGAGTATCTCCTAAAGGCTCTAACACACCTTTAACTTGGAAATTAGGTGATTTAAAATAAATTTGAGTTACTAAACACAGAGAGGATGGAGTTTTCATTTCATTTTCTTCATCCTCTCTATTCATAAAATAACCAATAAAAACATAAACTATGAAAACAAAACTCCCTCTCCTTGCAATAACAGGAGGTATGATTTTTTTTGCCTGTAGCAGCGATAAAAATACAGAACAACAAACTGCCAATGTGCCAACAACAGAAGAAAGCACACAGGGAGGAGGCTCGGCATCTATTCAAGATAGTGAATCTAAGCCTACTGTTCTAAAAATTGCTATTAATTCCCCCAGTCACAAAACATTAGTGGCAGCAGTGCAAGCAGCTGATTTAGTAGATGTATTGGCAACGGCAGGACCATTTACTGTATTTGCCCCAACAGATGAGGCATTTAAGAAACTACCGGCAGGTACCGTTGAAGGATTATTAAAACCCGAAAAAAGGGGAGATTTACAAAATATCTTACAATATCATGTAGCCGCACCTATGTACTCTGAAGCTATGTTGAAACAATATGATGGTAAAACAATTGGAATGGCTAATGGTGGGCAAGTTAAAATTGCCGTAAAAGATGGAAAAATAACTGTAAACGGTGCTAATATTGTTGCTGCTGTAGAGGGAGCAAATGGTATTGTATATGTAGTTGATGCTGTATTATTACCACCTTCAAAATAATTTTAGAACTTTAAAAACAGTACTATGAATGCTATTGCTCGTTATACATTTTTAGTGGGATTATTACTAATGATTATCCCACTATTTGTACCAATATGGGAAATCTATCTGGAAGCACCGCAATATCCGGATCCTATTGGAATGTATATTTCTATTGATAATGTGCGGGGCATAGGAGAATATGATTTAGAAAATATCAATTTATTAAACCATTATATCGGGATGAAAAAAATTATTCCTGAGAGTATTCCTGAGTTGCGCTTTATGAAATATGTTATATACGGATTTTTATCTTCCGGGATTGTGGTTTTCTTTTTCAAAAAGAAATGGCTGCTCTACACATGGACTTTAGCATTAATAGTTACGGCATTAATAGCACTATACGATTTTAATTTATGGGAACATAATTATGGACACGACTTAGACCCAATGGCTCCTATTAAAGTTCCGGGTATGAGCTACAAACCGCCATTATTAGGAAAAAAACATTTATTAAATATTACAGCAACCTCTTTGCCGTCATCTGGTGGTATAGCTTTTATAGCGTGCATTATTCTTGCATCTTCGGCATCTGTGATAGCTTACTTTGGTAGTAAAGATTTTTCTAATACACACAAGCCAACACCCAATACTAAAATTGAACTTGAAAAACCATTTATCTAAATACTTTACTACAATGACTAATTTTAGAACAATAGTTATTTTACTTTTTCTTTCAATTGTAATAACATCGTGCCGGCACAAACCGGAACCAATTAATTATGAATTAGATCTATGTGCTTTCTGCAAAATGTCCATTACAGATACACAGTTCGGTGCAGAAATAGTAACTAAAAAAGGAAAGGTTTATAAATTTGATTCTATGGAGTGCATGGTTAATTTCTTAAATGTAGAAGAAAACAAAGAGAAAGAGGCAAAATTAATATTAACGGTTGATTATTCTTTGCCAAAACAATTAATTGACGCTCAAACAGCTTATTATGTACATACAGATTCCATACCAAGCCCTATGGGAGCAAATATCTTGTCTTTTGAAGATAAAGCAACTGCTGAAAAGCTAATATCAAAATATACCGGAGAACTTTTGACGTGGGAGCAAGTAACAAAACAGATTTTATCTAATTCGGAAAATTAAAAATTCAATAACTCATTTTTGTTTGAGATATTTGTGCAGGAAATTTTATTATGCGATTTTATTTAAGCATATCGTTCATTATTCTCTTTTTTTCTATTACTTATACAAAAACTATTACCGTATCTGCAACAGGTACTATATCTACAATCAAAAAAGCCATAGCCATTTCACAAGCGGGTGATGTAATTTCTGTAAAACAAGGAACATATAATGAATATGCCATTGTAGTTGATAAACCAATAAAAATAATCGGCGAAAATTTCCCTGTTATTAACGGATTAAATAAAGGCGAGATATTTACTATTAAATCTAATAGCGTAGAAATTCAAGGACTCCAACTTCAAAACACCGGATTTAGTTACACAGAAGACAGAGCCGGGATTAAGATTATAAGAAGTAAATTTTGTGTGATAAAAAATAATAAATTAATAAATCTATTTTTCGGAATTTATCTATCGTATTCAGATAGTTGTGTTGTTGCCAATAATCAAATACAAGGCACACCAAAAAATGAAAGTAATACCGGCAATGCCATTCACTTATGGAACTGTAAAAGTATTTTGATAGATAATAATGCGATACAAGGACACAGAGATGGTATTTATTTAGAGTTTGTACAGAACAGTAAAATTCTCCACAATAAAAGTTCTTATCAAATCAGATATGGGTTGCATTTTATGTTTTCAAATAATTGTGAATATTTTAAAAACGAATTTAGCAATAACAATGCGGGAGTTGCAGTAATGTATTCTAACAATATTTATGTTCATGAGAATATCTTTGCAGATAATTGGAGTGTTGTTTCTACCGGAATTCTCCTAAAAGACATTAAAGACAGTAAAATAGAAAACAATCTTTTTTATCAAAATACTACTGCTATTTATGCAGAAGGATGTATGCGAATGAGTGTTACAAAAAATAATTTTAAAAAAAACGGATGGGCAATTAAAATTTTAGGCTCATCAGAAGATAACAAATTCCTGAATAATAATTTTATTTCTAACACCTTTGAGGTTGTTACCAACACATCTATTAACCGAAATTATTTTGATAAAAATTACTGGAGCGGTTATAGCGGTTATGATTTAAACAAAGATGGAGTAGGCGACATTCCTTACAGTCCTGTAAAACTATTTACGTATATTATTGAAAACACGCCTCCTGCTATTATCTTGTTAAGAAGTTTATTTGTAGATTTACTCGATATTGCAGAAAGAATTACACCGGTTATTACACCCGAAACACTTAAAGACGAACAACCCATTATGAAAGAAATAAAATGGTAGAAATAAAAAATATAGAAAAATCCTTTGGTAAATTAAACGTCTTAAAAGGCATTAATATTAATATTAATAAAGGACAAATTATTGCCATTCTTGGACCAAACGGATCAGGGAAAACAACTTTAATAAAAAGTATTTTAGGATTAGTTATTCCGCAAAAAGGAGAGATTCTTATTAATGGAAAAAACATTAAACACAATGAGTCATACAGAAAAGATATTGGTTATCTTTCTCAAATTGCAAAGTTCCCGGAAAATCTGAATGTAAAGGAACTATTCAAAATGATAGAAGACATAAGAGGAGAAAAAGGAAATACAGAAGTATTAATAGATTTTTTTGCAATGCAACCGCACTTAAATAAACCGCTAAGAAGTTTGTCCGGTGGGACAAAGCAAAAGGTAAATGTTATACTCTCATTAATGTTTAATTCTGAATTATATATATTTGATGAGCCAACAGTTGGGCTTGATCCCATATCACGCGTGAAATTTAAAGAATGGGTAAAAAAAGAAAAGCAGAATGGAAAAACAGCTATATTAAGCACACATTTGCTAAGCGAAGTAGAAGAGCTTGCTGATGAAATTATATTTATTCTGGAAGGTAAAATTTACTACCAAGGCAGCCCTCAGGAATTAAAGATAAAATATAATGAACCCACTTTAGAACGTGCAATTGCCAAAATGTTAGAACAATATAATCATAATGTTTAAAAGATATGTTTAAAATTTTTAAATACAGTTTTTTTGATGTTTTTAGAAGCAGGTGGACTATTTTATATTTTTTATTTTTCCTTATCTCCTCATCTGCGATGCTTTACTTTTCATCTAACCTTTCCAAGGCAATTGCAAGCTTAATGAATATAACACTAACAATTACACCGCTTATAAGTACTATATTTGGTGTAATGTATTACTACAATTCACGTGAGTTTGTTGATTTACTATTATCACAGCCGATTAAACGCACCAATGTATTTTTTGGACAGTTAACAGGGCTTGCATTTTCTTTGATTACAGGATTTGTGTTAGGATTATTATTGCCATTTTTATTTTATGGACTTTTAGTGTCTTCTGAAATATGGGATTTTACAATGCTTTTATTAAGTGGTGTTTTGCTTACTTTTATTTTTGTGTCTGTTGCATTTTTTGTTTCATTACTTAATGAAGATAAAATAAAAGGCTTTGGCATCTCTATTCTTATTTGGCTCTATTTTGCAGTAATATATGACGGAATGATATTATTGTTTTTTGTGTCTTTCAACGATTATCCGCTTGAAACACCTGCCATTATTCTGACTATTTTAAATCCAATTGATTTATCAAGAGTTTTAATATTATTAAAATTAGATATTTCTGCATTAATGGGTTATACAGGTGCAGTTTTCAATCAATTTTTTGGCACAACATTAGGAATTTTATTATCGGTTACTTCTATGTTTGTATGGATAATACTTTGTTTCTTAGGTATAAAATCCATTATTAAGAGGAAGGATTTTTAGCATTTTCATAGAAAATATTACTGCACTATTATTCTATGAGAAAAAAATATCTTTACTTTGTACAAAATTCAAAACTATGAAAATCACAAAACTTTTAGTTATCGCCGGCATGGTAGCAGGATTAACTACAGGAGCTATTGCTCAAGATGGTAAACAACAACCTAAAAAAGAAGACAAAAAAGAAGTGAAGAAAGAAGAAAAGAAAGAAGAGAAAAAAGAGGAAAAGAAAAAAGAACACAAAGAAAATCATGATAAAGAACATCATGATAAAAAAGCAGAACAACCTAAATAATTGTTTTGTACAATACTTAAAAAAGGGCACCAAAAGTGCCCTTTTTTATTTTCTATAATTCTTTGCTGTTCTTTTTAATTTTTTCCAGTAAATCAAACATTGCTTTTTCTTTATCACTTTCTGAAGGTGTATAAAACTTTTGTGCCGTAAGATTATCAGGCCAATAAGACTGATTTACATAATGGTCTTTATAATTGTGTGGATAGATATAGTTTGCGCCATAATTCAGTTCTTTCATTAATGCAGTGGGAGCATTTCTTAAATGCAGAGGCACATGTCCCATGCTACTATTACTTACAAATTCTAAGGCTTTATCAATAGCTAAGTAAGCCGAATTACTTTTAGGAGAAAGTGATAAGTAAATAACAGCCTCTGATAAAACAATCCTTGCTTCCGGCATACCTATTTTATTTACGGCATCAAAGCACGCGTTAACCAATAATAGTGCGTTAGGATTAGCAAGTCCAATATCTTCTGCTGCTAAAATAACCAATCGCCTTGCAATAAACAGGGGGTCTTCGCCACCGCTAAGCATAATTGCCATCCAATATAGTGCAGCATCTGCATCAGAGCCGCGTATGGATTTTATAAAAGCAGAGATGATATCATAGTGCTGTTCGGTACTCTTGTCATAAAGTACATTTTGTTGTAAAATTTTCCTAACAGTTTCATTATTAAGAACAACGATATCTCCTGAACTATTTTGCACAACAGCTTCTAATGCATTAAGTAACTTTCTAGCATCACCTCCACTAAAAGCAAATAACGCATCTGTTTGTTCAAGCGTAATCTTTTTCTGTTTTAAAAAGTCATCTTCTTGCAGCGCCTTATTCAAAAGCATCATCATATCATCTTTACTCAAATGATGAAGTGTGAACACCTGCATGCGAGACAGTAAAGCGGGAATAACTTCAAATGACGGGTTTTCGGTAGTGGCACCTATTAAAGTAATGATTCCTTTTTCAACTGCAGCAAGCAAAGCATCTTGTTGTGATTTATTGAATCTGTGAATTTCATCAATAAATAAAATAGGCGACGTATTAATATTAAATAAATTTTTTTCGGCTTTTTCAATAACCTCTCGCACATCTTTTACACCCGATTGAATTGCTGATAAATGAAAAAAATTCCTTTCTAAATTTTGAGCAAGTAAAAAAGCAATCGTAGTTTTTCCAATGCCGGGAGGTCCCCATAAAATCATTGATGGAATATATTTTTTTTGAAGGAATCGAGTTAATATACCCTCTTGTCCAACTAAATGTTGTTGCCCAATAATATCTGTCCATTGTTTCGGACGAATTCTTTCTGCTAACGGTTGCATATTATTTCTATCTGTGGCTTAAATTTAATATATTTAAGGCAAACTCTGTAAATATGAAAAAACTGATACTTATTTTTATTACTCTTATTGTAGGTATTGCTGCCATAAATCATAGTAAAGACAAGGATCCTTTGCATAAAAAAATATTTATTACACAAGTAACAGAAATTAAGGAAGGACAGCCGCCAAAGAAAAGCACAAAAGATGAAATAGAGTTTAAAGACGGTAAATTATTCAGTAATTTTTTGAATGAGAAGTTTGACTTGAAATGGTTAAAATACGCCATTGACAAAGACTCTACGTACAAAGATGCAGATACCGAAATAGACACGCGCTATTTTGAAATAAAAGCATCTATTACAGATGCAGACAAACAAACAACGGTTATTATTTGCAAAATAAATAATGAATACATTGAAGGAGAAATTAAAATAACCAAGAACGATAAACCAAAAAAACGCTTTGAGTTTTCCGGTAGTGAGAAAGCTACAAAAATAAAAGAAGACAAGAAGAAGAAAAAAGATGAGTAGCAAGATTCTTTGCTTTATTTTCATTTCAATCTTTTACTCCATGAATACACAATCTCAAAAATATGAAACCGCAACCTTTGGTATGGGTTGCTTTTGGTGTACAGAAGCTATTTTTCAGCAACTGAATGGCGTACACAGCGTGGTATCAGGGTATGCAGGAGGACATATTAAGAACCCAACATACGAGCAGGTATGTGAAGGCAACACAGGGCACACCGAAGTTTGTCAAATTACTTACGACCCTCTCAAAATCTCTTTTGATGAACTCTTAGAAATTTTTTGGAAAGTACACGATCCCACAACTCAAAATAGACAGGGAGAGGACGTGGGGTTTCAATATCGCTCTGTAATTTTTTATCATAATAATGAACAAAAAATATTAGCTGAAAAGTACAGGCAAAAATTAAATACGGAACATGTTTTTGAACAACCGATAATAACAGCCATAGAGCCGATTATTAATTTTTATTCGGCAGAAAATCATCATCAAAACTATTTTAATTCAAATCAAAATAAACCTTACTGTCAAATGGTTGTAAAACCAAAGGTTGAAAAATTTGAAAAAGTATTTAAAAATAAATTAAAGAAGTAAGCTATTTCTTTCTTGCTATGGCAATTAAACTACTGCCAAATGGAAGAGAACACCCCATTTTAATTAAGCAATAGTCTATTTTTAAAAGCCGATAAAATAATTTATTCATCCAATTAGGAATTAAAAATTCAGCTTCAACATCTTGCAGTGTTACTTGTTCAATCGGCTTATCTTTTTTTAGTAATCGTGAAATATAAACAAACGGAAATAATTTAAATACAAAAGAGGTCATATATACGGCTTCAAAGCCATTGTGCTCTAATTTTTGTTTCAATTCTTTTTTAGAATATCTTCTTTTGTGTTTTGCATAGTCATCCATGTACGACCATAAAAATTTATATTGCGGTACTGTTACAATAAAATAACCATTTTGTTTAAGTGCCTGATGTACATTTCGCATTACCAATTCATCTTCTTGAATGTGTTCAATAACATCAAAAGCGCCGATGGCATCAAACTCGTTGGTAAAAGGAATTTTTGTGGCATCTAATTGAATTAATTCAGCATCTTGAATGCGCTTGCGTGCATTTTTTAAGCCTTCAATAAAAATTTCAGAGCCGATATAATTATATTGCAATGTACGTAAGCCTTTTGCTACATATCCTGTTCCACAGCCTATCTCTAACACCTTTTTTTGTTGCCCTTCACCAACATATTTTTTAAATAAATGAATTAAAATTAAATTTCTTGCTTTAAACCAAAAGTTGTTAGGCTCCAATTCTGCCAACCTATCAAAGTGATCGGGCGGAAAGCCATCATTTTCATGAGCTAAATCAGGAGCATAGCATTTAAAGCCATCTATTTCAACAAAATTATTTTCCATTAAAAAAGTTTAATATATTATTAGTAATGTGTTGTAAATCTTCTTCACTTAGTTCGTAATAAAATGGCAGGCGAACAAGTGTATCAGAAAATTTATCGCTGTTAGGAAGTTCGCGCCCGTCATGCTTATTGGTATAAAACGGTGATTTGTGTAAAGAAATATAATGAAATACCGCTTGCACATTGTTGTTTTTTAAATGTTGAATTAAGTTTGTTCGTTCATTCAAGTTATTACATGTAAAATAAAACATGTGTGCATTGTTGGTGGCATAGCTTGGTGTAATAGGGAGTTTTATATGTCCTTTAGCTTCCAAACATTTTAAATTTTGATAATAAGTATTCCAGATTTTTTTTCTTTTTTCCTGAATTTCTTGAAGATGTTCTAGTTGTGCATATAAAAAGGCGACAATAATTTCTGATGGTAAAAAGGAAGACCCCATATCAACCCACCCATATTTATTAACTTCTCCTCTAAAAAATGCAGACCTGTTAGTACCTTTTTCCCAAATGATTTCTGCACGTTTTTCAAACTGACTATCATTAATTGCCAGCAAGCCGCCTTCTCCCGAAATAATATTTTTGGTTTCATGAAAAGAAAAAGCAGCTAAGTTGCCGATACTCCCCAAAGCTTTTTTTTCATTATTACTAATATAGTAGCTGTCTATTGCTTGTGCAGCATCTTCTATCACATATAAATTATGTTTTTTTGCTATAGATAAAATTTTATCCATATCGCAAGCCACCCCTGCATAATGCACGGGAACTATTGCTTTGGTACGCGGTGTAATTAGTTCTTCTATTTGATTTGCATTGATATTTGGATTATCGGTATAGCTGTCAGCAAAAACTATTTTTGCACCTCTTAGCACAAACGCATTGGCGGTGCTAACAAAAGTAAAGGACGGCATAATAATTTCATCACTCGGCTGTATGTTGATTAACAACGCACACATTTCCAGGGCATCGGTGCAAGAAGATGTAAGCAATGCTTTATGAAAATGATAATTTTGCTCAAAAAAATTTTGACACAACTTTGTGTACTTCCCATTGCCGGATAAATGTTTTGAATAAACTGCGTCGTACATATAATGTACTTCTTTTCCGGTAAGATATGGTTTGTTGAATCCTATATTTTTTTTCATATTTATTTTTTTAATCTTGTTCTAAAACAGCTAATCCAAATCCTTCTTTGCCGTATTGATTGCCATTATAAAGCATATACCTCTTATCTTCGAAATTAAATATAAATGGATAACATAGCATTTCGCTATCCCAACCATTATTACTTACATCAATGCCAACTTCATTTAATTTTAATTTCCACGTTTCTCCATCTAAGCTATGAGCATATCCAATGCGATATTTTTTTCCGGTACCATCTCTATATGAAAACCACATAGAAAATCCATTCTTATCTTTAACAACAGAGGGCTTAGAAAAAGCTTGTGCTACACCTAATTCATAGGGAATAGCTATACCGTGCTTTTCCCAAGAAACACCATTTTTAGATGTAGCATATTTAATAACATGCAGCATTTCTCCATTTTCAGTTTCCCAAGAGATGGTAGAACCATACCACATTTTATAAATACCATTATCATATAGTACAAAAGGATAAGATAAGCTTACACAATCTTCTGCATCGGGCTGCATAAAAGGAACTTGAGGATTAAGTACTAAGTTTGTATTTTCAATAAGCTGCAACCTGCCTATATCGCCTCGCCAATGCTCATTGTTTCTGATTTGCCATCCCATAAATAAAATAAACTTATTATCATTACTATCAGAATATACATTGCCAATGCTTACGCCATGGCTGTAAAAAGAATGCTCATGACCATGTGTAAAGACGGGATTAGTAGGATAGTTGATAATTTTTTGAGATTTTATATCTATATCTACGTATCCAACAGAAGATTTATTATTCTTATCTCTTCCACTATAAAATATTCTAAATATTTTATCATCTAATTGAATGGGCAGGGGATTAGAAGCGTGTGTAAGCAGATATGGGTTATTATTATTGACTTTAAATATCAATCCTAATTTTTTCCATTTCATAATTTAAATTCAAAACTTTTTTTATCCAGCTTAATAGATTTTGCTGGTACATAAACACTATCCGGTTCTGTATTTTTTGTAATAATTGCGCCCGCTCCTACCAAGGTGCCTTTTGCCAATTTAACCCAATGTGCAAAAGTGCTATTTACACCTACAAAACAATTAGATTCAATTTCGCAGTGTCCTGAAATAACCACATGAGAACTTATAAAGTTATGAGAATGAATAATACTATGATGCCCTATGTGATTACCACTCCAAAGTATTACATTATCTTTTATTTGAACGAATGGTTGAATGGTGTTATCTTCAAAAATAAAGCAATTTTCCCCGCATTTATATGGAGAAAGATAAGTACACTTTGAGCTGATGTAACTTACAAGGTGATATCCCTTTTGTTTGGCTTCATAAAATTTTTTTTCTCGTAACCGATTCATATCGCCATAAGCGACAGCAATAAACATTTGATATTGATGTGGCGGGTATTTCTTCTCAATATCTTCAAATGGTATTACAGGAAGTCCTTCAAACAAAGTGTCCTTAATATATGTGGCATCTAAAGTAAAGGCTACTACTTCATGAGCAGAATCTGTATCAAAGTAGTATTTTGCAATTTGTGCTATATCTCCACTTCCAAAAATAATGATTTTTGACATAGTTATTTTTTTATTAAAATAGTAAATTCATACAGGTCGTAATCATGCAATAATGCTACATTTCTTGAAAAATTCTTTTTACAGAAGTCGAAATATACACACGGATTAGCATAATATAGATAGTCTTTCATGTATTCTTTATCTGAATAAGAGGTTAGAATATTAAAGGCAAAACCTTTAATAGATAAATGGTTTAGTTCTTGAATAGTATTGGTAATGTATTGTTCCCACTCAATAATAGACGCATCTAGTTTCACATTAAAAATGCCCGAAGCAATAACATAATCGCAGGGTATTAATTTCTCTTTATTTATAGTAAATGAGTTATGAGAAGATGAATAGATTTTACTTGCTTGAGTAATCATCTCTGCCGAGATATCAAACCCTAAGTATGAGAAATTAGAATAATCTTTATTTAAATACTCTACTAATGCGCCATAACCACAACCATAATCTAATACAGAAAATGTAGAATTATTTTTTGGAATAACTTTGCATAATTGCTCAAACCTTAAAAATTGTGACTCTTTACTATTCCAATCCACGCCTTTACTATCAATGCCAAATTGCTTTACTTTTTCAGAATAGTATTTGTCTATTTTATTAATTAGATTCATTTCTATAAATTAATCGTTTTATCAATAATAAAAGTTGGTCTTTGTTTTGTTTGTTCAAACATCTTTCCAATATATAAGCCTACAATACCAATAGAAAATAGTATAGCACCTAGTGCAAATAATATTAATACAAATAAACTTGTCCATCCTTGTGCAAACCCATGTAGAAAATAACTAAACATAATAACTATTCCTGCGATAAATGCAAAAAAGGCAATAAAAAAGCCTGCATAAATATTAAGTCGCAATAATTTATCAGATTGAAAAATAATAGCTACTAAGGCGTGTTCGAACAAACGTTTAAAATTATAGGAGCTTTTCCCATGTGCTCTTTCTAAATGCTCGATATCTATGAACGCACTTTTAAATCCTAACCATCGTAAGATAATTAGATAATGAAATTGACAATCCTTAAATGTTAAGAAATTATCTACTACTTTTCTTGAAATCAAACTATATGCACCAACATTTTGACTATTCGCAAGATTTTTATTATCAATTAAATAGTTATAAATAAGCGTGTATATTTTCGTAGCAATATTTTTCCATTTAGCGTGTTTCCTTACTTTTTTATGAGTATAAATAATATCATAGCCTTCCTGATATTTTTTATATAATTCAGGAATATATTTTGGATCTTCTTGTAGGTCGCAATCCATCACTATTACCGTATTGCCTTTGCTGTGTTGTAGTCCACAATAAATAGCAGGATGTTGTCCAAAATTTCTTGACAAATGAATTCCTTTAATACGTGCGTCTCTGTGTGCTAAGTCTTGAATAATTGCCCATGAATTATCCGGCGAATTATCATTAATCAACAATATTTCATACTCTTCAGAGATAGCAGATACGTGTTCTGAAACAAGCGCTATAAATTCCTTTATACTTTTTTCAGATTTATATACAGGGGTTACAATGCTTATTTCAGGTTGTTGCATAAGATAGTGTACTTTAAGTAGTTTTTAGAGTTTTTTCCCTCATTAAGCAACAAATCTATTATGCTTACGCCATGTGTAAATGGTGGATATAATTGTGAGTATTCGGCATAGCCATCATAGCTATACCAATGCACATTAATATTATTTTTTTCAAATAGAGTTATATCCATATAGCTTTTAGCAGCGGGTCCGGAATAATAATCGGTAGCTCCTGCTATCTTACAAATTTCTATCAAACGAGCATTCCTATCTTCACTTTGATATGCAAAGTCTGATGAAAACTTTAATGTGGTTGTAATGTCTAAATAGCGGCATATTGCATCTAAAAATAAATAATTAACTTCTGATAAGTAATCTAATTTTTCCGCTTCATTATATAGATTTTCTAAAAACGGCAATACTTCTTTATATTGTTTTGCTTTTGTATAATTAAACTGAATGGTTTTGAGATGATCTTTTGCCCATTTTTTATCGCTTATTTTGGTGTCTTTAATTTTCTGAAAGTATTTCCCTTTTACTTCTACGGGTATGGTAAGCCAAATAAGCCCTTGTGCTGTTTTAATCTGATTTCTGTTGCGCCAGTCTCTGCGTGTGTATTGCATATCATCATACAATACAAATTCATCTGCCAAGGCAATATTGTCAAAGTAGCCTTTCCATGGAATATAATTAGATTGAGATATGGCTAATTTTTTACTCATTTTTTGCTAAAAGGCAAACTTAACTATTTTATTTTATATTAATAGAAATTATTTCATGCATCAGCACTAATTTATCATCAAAACTTTAGCAATTTGTGGATAAAAAAAAACTGTGAAAACACTTTATTTTCCTTATCTTTAAGGGCTTATTGACAAAATAAAAAAGATGGAAGAAAACAAGGTAAAAAATTATGGTGCCGATAATATTCAGGTGCTTGAAGGATTAGAAGCCGTTCGTAAAAGACCGGCAATGTACATTGGTGATGTAGGTGTAAAAGGATTGCACCATTTAGTGTATGAAGTAGTAGATAATTCTATTGATGAAGCTCTTGCAGGGCACTGTAAAGATATTTTTGTAACCATTCATACTAATAACTCTATTACCGTAAAAGATGACGGACGAGGCATTCCTACCGGTATTCACCCAAAACAAGGCGTGTCTGCATTGCAAGTGGTAATGACGGTGCTTCATGCCGGCGGTAAGTTTGACAAAGATACTTATAAGGTTTCCGGAGGACTTCATGGAGTGGGGGTGTCGTGTGTTAATGCACTATCTTCACACCTAAAAGCAGAGGTGCATCGTGAGGGTAAAATTTTTGTTCAGGAATATTCAAAAGGACAACCACTCTTTGATGTAAAACAAATTGGAGAAACAAACTATCGCGGTACCATCGTAACCTTTCAGCCCGATACCGAAATTTTTATCGTCTCGGAATATAATTATACAACGTTGGCAAACAGAATGAGAGAACTTGCGTTCTTAAACCAAGGCATTTCCATTACACTTATTGATGAAAGAAAGTTGAATGAAAATAACGAGCCATACGCCGAAACTTTTCATTCGGAAGGAGGTTTAAAAGAGTTTGTTCAATATTTGGATGCCGGCAAGGAAAAGCTAATGTCTGATATTATTTATTTAAACACCGAAAAACAAGGCATCCCTGTAGAGGTTGCTATGATGTATAATAATACTTATTCTGAAATGGTTCAAAGCTATGTTAATAATATCAATACCATAGAAGGAGGTACGCACTTGGCAGGTTTTAGAAGAGGACTTACCAGAACACTGAAAAATTATGCCGATAAAACCGGACTGCTGGCAAAGGCGAAAGTTGAAATTACCGGCGATGACTTTAGAGAAGGACTTACCGCTGTAGTTTCTGTAAAGGTTGCAGAGCCTCAGTTTGAAGGACAAACTAAAACAAAATTAGGAAACAATGAGGTAATTGGTGCCGTAGATGTGGCTATCAGCGAAGCCTTAGCACATTATTTAGAAGAACACCCTAAGCAAGCAAAAATAATTGTAGATAAAGTAGTACTTGCTGCTACTGCAAGAATTGCAGCACGTAAAGCCAGAGAATTAGTGCAAAGAAAATCTGTAATGTCCGGCAGTGGGCTGCCCGGCAAGTTAGCCGATTGTTCTAATTCTGAACCGGAAGCGTGCGAGTTATTTTTGGTAGAGGGAGATTCTGCAGGAGGAACAGCAAAGCAAGGTAGAAACAGAGAGTTTCAGGCAATACTTCCATTAAGAGGAAAAATATTAAATGTAGAAAAGGCAATGGAAACTAAAATCTACGATAATGACGAAATTAAAAACATATATACCGGCTTGGGTGTATTTAGAGGCACAAAAGAAAATGAAAAAGAATTAAATCTTGAAAAATTAAGATACCATAAAGTGGTGATTATGACCGATGCCGACGTAGATGGCTCGCACATTACTACTTTAATTCTCACATTCTTTTTTAGACACATGAAAGAACTTATTGAAAAAGGACACGTTTACATTGCTTCTCCTCCTTTATACTTGGTTAAAAAAGGGAAAGAGCAAATATATTGTTGGAACGAAGCACAAAGAGACGGTGAAATAAAAAGATTGGGTGGTGATAAGCCGGATAGCGTTAATGTTCAACGATACAAAGGGTTAGGAGAAATGAACGCCGAACAACTTTGGGAAACAACCATGAACCCCGATACTAGAACACTGAAACAAGTAACCATTGATAATGCAGCAGAAGCCGATAGAATATTTTCTATGCTAATGGGAGATGAAGTTGCTCCACGCAGAGAATTTATTGAACAAAATGCGCGGTATGCAAAAATAGATGCTTAATTAAATGTACGGTGAATGACTATGAACTCACCAAAAAAAAATACATTAAGAAAGCATCAGATTTTAAGAAATCAAAAAGAGATTGATGAAATTTTTAATAAAGGAGAGAGAGCGGCTTTTTATCCGTTAAGATTTATTGCATTGCTTCAAGAAAATCCTGATAAATGTACTGCTAACAAACATCAGTTTATTTTTTTTGTTGCAAAAAAAATAATACCACTTGCTGTAAATAGAAATAAAATAAAACGTTGGTTGCGCGAAGTGTTTCGTACAGAGCAATATTTGTTAGCACTCGATGCAAATAAGTTTTTTCAAATTGCAGTAATTTTTTCGCCAAAGAAAAAACACGAAGTTACAATAAATGATATTAGGCAATCAGTGCGAGCATACATTCAGTTTTTGAATAAAAAGAATAATTAGTTTTTGTCTTTCAACATTGGCACAAAAGAGAATGTGCCTAATTTTTCTTTTGTAAAGGTAGAGTCTTTTTCTCTGGTAAATAAAAACATTTCTTGAAATTTATCATCACCAATTGGGATAATCATTTTTCCATTTTCTTTTAGTTGAAGCAATAGTTTTTCCGGTATGTTTGGTGCTGCTGCTGTAACTATTATTTTATCATAAGGTGCAAACTCTGACCATCCTTGATAGCCATCACCATATAATAGTTTGTAATTTTTATACTTTAAAGATTTAAGTAAATGAATACTTTTAAGATAAAGTTCTTTAATTCTTTCAACGCTAAATACAGAGGCGCCTAATTCTAATAGTACTGCTGTTTGATATCCGGAACCTGTACCAATCTCTAATACTTTATCTTTTTGCTGAATATCTAACTGTTGCGTTTGAAATGCTACGGTGTATGGGTGAGAAATGGTTTGGTTGCGCCCAATAGGCAATGCCCTGTCGGAATAAGCATGGTCTAAAATTAATGAATGCCCTTCTGATTTTAATTTATTTGAAGCCTTGTCGTAACTAAAAGAGCCTAAATCAAAAAATATATGACGAGGGATTTTATTAATGGCATCAAGTACTTTAGTATTTACAATACCCTTTTTCTTAAGTTCCCTTACAAGCATTTTTCTTTTACCCTCCAATAGATATTCTTCTTCAGGAGTGAATTCAATATCAAAAATCATCTTAGTAATTAATTCTGTGGAAAGATACCTAGTTTTACTAAGTCTTCCAGATAAACCCTTTTGCCTTTATAGATTGCAGTTACAAAGGCATCTTTCTGCCCTGCTTTAATAACTTTAATATTATGTTTGAAGGCTGCACCCAGCGATTTAAATTTACCGCCAATTGTAATTCTGGTAATCCCATCATTTAGTATTAATTTTTCTAATTTCCCTAATCCTTTTAAATAGGGTGCTTTGTAATTTTTAGGATGTTTGTATGCAGCAACCTGTACTCTGAATTCTAATCCTTCGGCACTAATATCGCAGTATTGCATAGCATACTTTAGAACTTTTTTTTGCATTGCGTTTAACTTGCTTTCATCAACTTTAATATTACAATCAGATTTTTTAGGTTGCTCCGATATAATATTATTTGTTGGTGTAGGTGCTGTTGTTTTTTCTGTAATTGCAACCGTGTTGGTTGGAGCCGTAGTATTAGTTACAGGAGTCACTGTATTAGATATAGTACTTAAATAAAAATCTTGTTTTTTTTCTGAATAAGCAGTAAGATTTTTTGTGCTAATATTAACTGTCTGATTGATATCGGTTGAATAAACGCTACTTATCTTGAAGTCGTGTCCTGCCGGCAATGTAAAAAGGTATTTGCCATTGTCGGCAAAAGATTTTGTTTGATAGTATAATTTTTCAACACCATTATCAATAGTATATACATTAATAGTAGATGCTGTCGGCTTATCGTTGTAAAATACCTTACCGGATACTAACATGGTTAAAGGTTTTTTTTCAAAATTAGTTTCTATCATATAGATGTCTTTGAGACCTATGCCGTCTGGTCTGCCGCTGGAATAGTAACCGTGCTCTCCATTTGCAGATAATACAAAGTAAATATCATCTCCCGGGGTATTAATTGGATAACCTAAGTTTTCGGTGTGTTTAAATGTAGAGTCTTGGACATTCATGTAAGCAACGAATATATCGTAATCACCCATACTGTTCTTGCCTTTTGAACTGTAATACAAAGTGGTACCATCGGGATGAATAAATGGAGCATCTTCATCGTATGGTGTATTAATGGAATCTCCAAGATTTACAATATTTCCCCATGTACTGTCCGGCAACATAGTTGCTTTATATATGTCTTTGCCTCCGAATCCTCCGGGTTTTTCACTTGAAAAATATAAGGTTCGCCCATCTGCGCTTAAAGAGCAACTGCCTTCCCACGAGAAAGTGTTAACCAGTCCTTTTAGTTTTACAGGAGGCGTATATTGGTTGTACCCTATGTTGTGAGAAACAAAAATATCTCCGTGTGTAATGCCGTCATCTTTATAAATAAACAGCATGGTTCCATCGTTACTTAAGGCAATGGCTGCATCATGTGCGTTGGTGTTAATACCTCCTAAAGGTTGAGGCTCTGCCCATTGGTTAAGTGTTTTTTCTGCAATATAAACGTCTTCATAAAAAATACCTAAAGAGTCCGGTTGTAAAAAAGCATTTTGTCTTCCTCCAATGCTTTTTCTACCTCTGTAGGTGTAAATCATTGTGGCTTCATCAGCAGAAATTACAGGTACATACTCATCATCTATTGTATTAATTGGTGGTCCTATATTTTTTACAACTGCTTTGGTGGGCGTTGCATAAAAGTATTTTGCATTCTGAATATATTTTTTTAGCAATTGTGCTTTAGCTTTGCTTTCAGGGTTTAATTTTTTTTGATTTAAATAGTTGTTTACCTTTTCATCAGCTTTGTCAAACTGATAGTTGTAATGATATGCTCTTGCCAAATCAAAATCTATATCTGCTATTTTTTTATTTTTTTCATATACCTCTTCAAGCATTTTTAGAGCTACATCATATTTATCGCTTCTATACAATGCACATTTTCCATACGAGTATTTTAAGA
>JBDHZB010000011.1:0-54630 GCA_039811645.1 Bacteroidia bacterium
TGTATTGTTAATATGTCAAATTTATCATTTTTATCGGTGCGTAGTCAAAGAAGTGGTTCTTTTGCCTTTGCCATAGGCGAGATGCAACCGCCATAAAATATCGCTAATCTGCTAAGTTCTATTTGTATCATAATTTATGGAGGTTTGTTTTGTACAAAAGTAAGCATTATTTTTATTTTTAAAAATAATGCATTAATAACTATTCTTCAATAACTACTTGTAAATTATTTCTTGTTCGTTGTTCTAAAAATATCTTTTTACCCTGTATAATTGAAGTAGCAATTGATGGAACATAATTGCGAATGGTCATTAAGGCAACATTAGTATTATACAAAACCTTAAAGTGTTTTTGTACTTCTTGAATAAATGCCGGTATTTGCAACTCGTCATTATCAATGCAAATGGAAAAATTTAATGCCGTGTTTTGCATCAAATGAATTTTAATACTAAATTCATTAATGATTTGAAATACTTTTTGAATGTGTTCTTCCGTGAAAAATGCGTAGTCTAACGAATAAATAGAAATTAATATCTGTTTTGGTAAGTAGGAATAAGTGGTTATTTTTTGAGTATGGGGCGTTTCATAAATTACTGTGCCTGTATCTTTTGGATTGATAAATGATTTTACTTTTAGCGGTATGTTTTTATTTTGCAGCGGTTTTATGGTTTTTGGATGAATCACTGTTGCGCCATAGTAAGTCATTTCTACAGCATCGTAATAGCTGAGCTCGTCTATTTTTTGGGAGTTTTTAAAATAACGAGGGTCGCCGTTCAAAATACCGGGAACGTCTTTCCATATAATTAATTCTTTAGCATCAGAGAGATTAGCCAAAATAGCAGCGGTGTAATCAGAGCCTTCACGCCCTAATGTTGTTGTAAACTGATGTGCGGTAGAAGCAATAAAACCTTGTGTAATTATAAATTGTGAATGTATTTTTGGACTAACAATCCGGTTGAATTTTTCAGATGATTCTTCCCATTTTATGTTGGCGTTGCGCCAATTTGTATCTGATATCAATACATTTCTGATATCAAGCCATGTGTTTTCTATGTTTTGGTAACTCAAATATTCAGATACAATTGTTGAGGAAATTAATTCTCCCACAGAAACCATTTGATCATAAATTTGATTAAATGAATATTGTACGGGCTGTTGTATTTGATTTTCTAAAAATAACCAATAGGGCGTTAAAAGGCTATCAATAGCAGCAGAGTGGGGAAATAATTGCTGAATAATATCGGAATGATATTTTTTTATAGCATCTAGATGTGTGGTTGGGGCTTCTGTTCTAAAAAAATAGGCTTTTGTCAAGTCTTCTAAGGCATTGGTCATTTTACCCATTGCAGATATAACAACAATGCCAAATTGTTCAGGAAAATTTTTAATAATGTCAGCTACATTTTTTATAGCATTGGCATCTTTAATTGATGCACCTCCAAATTTATGAACAGTAATGTTCAATGTTTATTTTGCTTGAGGATTTGCATTTTGAGCAGGTGGATTCGGATTTACAGGTGCTTGCGGCATGGCTGCATTAGCAGATTTTTTACGAGTAGTAGATTCTGTGCCATCTTGTTGTGTATTGGCATTGGAACTTACTTTTGGTGCAAGCAACAAACTAACCACTAACATAACACCCGCCAAAGTCCATGTTGTTTTTTCAATAAAATCAGCACCTCTATTTACACCTATAATTTGATTGGCAGCAGAAAAATCGCTGGATATTCCGCCTCCTTTAGAGTTTTGCATTAGTACCACTAATACAAGTAATACACATATTATAATTAATGCAATGGATAAAACTATTCCCATAAGTTATTTTTTTAATTGTTGTTTTAGTTCTTCAATTTTCGCCGCAAAGTAAGTATTTTTTTGTGGATATTTCAAAGATAAAATTTCATACGACCGTATTGCCTTGTAAATGTTGCCCTGAGCGGCATATATTTTAGCTAAAGTTTCAGAAACTAAATCCTCAGACTCCAATAAGCTCTCTTTTGCTTTGTTTTCTGCCGTATAGAATTTTTCTTTAGATGTTACCTTTATTTTTTCCGGCTTGGTTGCTATTATTTTATCGATAATTTCTTGCTGCTGTTTTATTCTTTCTTTTTTTAATTCGCTATTTTGGTCTGATGCAGATGTTTGTGTTTTTCTTGTGTCAAGTTTTTTAAGCATGGCAGAAAAACTGCTTGTATCACTGCTTTGTTGTAGTTCTTGTTGGGCGGTTGGCTCTTCTATGTTTTCGGGCTGTTCTGCTTTTTGCGCCGGTTTTTCTAAGTTTAGCAAATCTACCTGAATAATAGATTGTACAAGGTTTTTTTGAATATCTTGTTCTATTTGAGAAGATATGTTTTCTTGTTCTTTTACTTGCTGTGTGTTTATGTTTTTTTGCTTTGGTTTTTCAACAATTGCTTGTTGTATTTCTTGTTGTTCTTGCGGCTCAAGTAATGGTTGGTATTCGTGAATTTTTGAAAAAGCGTACTTTCTATCTACTAATAAGTGTGAAGAATGTCTTAAGTGTTTGTAAAATTTTTTTTGATCGTCTTTGTATAATGTAATTAACATTAATAGATGTGCGGTATTAAAAAAAGGATATTCATTAGAAATACTAATCAACTCATCAGCTGCAATGGTGTGCTTAGATGGGTTTTCTATAAAGTTATAAAGCAATTGCGAATTCATTTTTTATTTCATATCTTCATAATCTACATACTCACCGGCATTATCTTTTAATTTTTTAGAATTATCGGATTGCTCTGTGGTTGATTGATTTTGACTGTGGCTTGTGTTATTGTGCGTTGTATTTTGAGATTGGCTGCTGTTACCAAACCAATCTTTGAGCTTGCTTAATAGCCAAATAATAATGAGTGTCCAAAGTATCCAGCGTAGCATATTAATTAATTATCAAATTCGTCAAAGTATCCGTTTTGTTTGAAGTCGTCTTCATCAACGCCATGTTCTTCGTCTCCATAGAGGTCATTTTCTTCTTCGTTTTCTTCTTCATCTATAAGTTCTTCGCTTATATCCTCTCTTTGCTTGTCAGCAGTTTTTAACTCATTAAAGAACTCCTCTAAATTGCCATTTAAAATATCATCTTCAGAAATATTTTTTGTACCCAAAGAACTATAAATTAAACTATCAATGTCAATATCTCCGGTATCCGAAGAAGCTTTGTTTGTATCCATCTTTTGTGCTTTGGCTTGCTTTTTTGTTTTTAGCATCTTTGGTATTTTCCCTTTTGATGATATAACTTTAGGCAATACTTCGTTCATATCCTTGTCAATTTTAACTAACTCTATTAAGAACGTTAATTGCAATTCTATGTCATAGACAAAAATAAATTTTTGATGAGGCTGCTCAACTTGTGATGCAATTTTTGTATTGCTCATCAGCAATTCATTAGATTGAATGTCTTCTTCTTTTAAGGTAATTTCTTTGTATTTATCCCAATAATCGTCAGAAGTATAAAAAGATGCAGCAGATGTATTATCAATTAATTCAAATGTTTTGAATAGTATTTCAAAAAAATCTTGAAAAGTTTGATTTGAATTAATAAGGATTGTCCTTTCTACATCGTTATCTTCTTCCCATTGAATTTTAAATCTGTATATAGCCATATTACTTGCTGTATATTTTAGATTTTAATACTCCCCATTTGTTAAAGCGATGGACGAGTGATGTGCTTAATACGCCAATGCCATATTTCATGCTTCTGCGAAAGTTAATGGAACTTGCTTCCGGAAAATATTTTGTAGGGCAAGTAACTTCGGCAATATCGAATCCTGCATAGAATATTTGTGACAGCATTTGATTGTCAAAAACAAAATCGTCAGAGTTGGCGTGGTAGTTAATGGCATCTAAAACTTGTTTTGAAAAAGCTCTGTAGCCCGTATGGTATTCTGATAATTTTTGTCCAATTAAAATATTTTGTGAAAGAGTTAAAAACCTATTGAAAATATATTTATACATAGGCATACCACCTTTTAGTGCGCCACCGCCTAAAATTCTTGAACCTAATACTACCGGATACACATCATTGGCTATGATATATGCCATGCTATGAATCAGTTTTGGGGTATATTGGTAGTCCGGATGCAACATAATAACAATATCTGCACCAAGTTGAATGGCAGTGTCGTAGCATGTTTTTTGATTGCCACCGTAGCCTTTGTTTATTTCATGTCGGATAATATTTTTTATACCTAATTGTTTGCCAACTTCTACGGTATTATCCTTGCTGCAATCATCTACAAGCACTACATCATCTACAATATCAAATGGAATTTCGTCATAGGTTTGTTTCAGTGTAAGCGCCGCATTATAAGCCGGCAGAACAACTATTACTTTTTTATTTTTAATCATCGAGATAAATAATTATTAATTGACGAAATTAGTTATTTTTTTTCAGATTCCAATGCCTTAATAATACCGGGTATTTGGTCATGAGATATTTTTTTTGCTCTAATGATTTTGTTTTTGTCTAACAAATAAATAACCGGTGTAGAGAATATATCGTATTTTTCTCGTATGTTATTAAGATGAATAGGATCAAATACATTCAAAAAATCCAGTTTATTATCGATAAGATATTTTTTCCATTTATCAAACTCTGTATGTGTGTACACTGAGAATACTTTAACATTATATTTTTCTTTTAACTGATGATATGTTTTTACTAACTCGGGCATTTCTTTTTGACAATGTCCACAATCAACATCCCAAAATACAAGAATAATATAATCCGCTTTTTGTTGGTATAAAGAAATTAAATATGGTGTGATTTTTTGAACGTTCTCATAGTACAACTTTGTAACGCTTTGACTGGTGCGTGCTGTGTCAAATCCCATTTTTTTTGTTTCCTTCCCTCCGACAGTATCTATCATTAATAATTCAGGTGCCATGCTTCCTATTAGCAGCGGTTTAAGGATATCGCTGCGTTCTATAATTTTCTTTGTTACTTTGTCGTCATAAACATCTTTTGCCATTCCTGTTTTTATGTATTTATCAATAATATATACAAATACTTTATCAAAGCCCATTACCTTGTATGCTTCGTAGGTAGGTGTAAAATAAGCAATTAAAAATTTAAACATATCGCTGTTAGGGCTGCATTTTGACAGCATCTTATCTATTTCGGTGCAAACTGTATCCGGTATTTGTGGTACTATTCTTTCAAAGTATCTTTTTACTCTGTCTGCTAAAAAGGGTGTTAGTAAAATTCTGTCATCGCCAAAGTTTACATTATCCCAATAATGAGAACGTAGATATTTGTATGCAAATATGCTATCAGGTCTGCCATTAGACGCTTTTGGTATTTCTTTTGGTTCTTTTTCTAATTTCAAGTTAATAACAGCTCCTAAAAATTTATCTTTATGTTTGTTGTAGGTGTCCCATTCAAAATTTTTCACATCATCTGCAAGTTGCTTTACTTCACGTTCCATGAATTTTGCAGAATCTGCTTTTGGCATTTGAGAGGCTTTATCTTTTAGCTTGTTAAACATTTCATTTTTAGTAGTAATGTATTGTATGTATTGAAAGAAATCTTCATTTTCTTTTGAGCCTGTTACTTTGAATGTACGAATGTCTTTGATATCTCCCGTAATAGAGAATTTATTGCTTTCATCTAAAAAGAAATCAAAGTATCTTATTTTATCTTGGCTAACAACAAAATAAATTCCTTTATCAACTTCTTTTTGTGATTTGAAGAATACTTTTCCATTCTTTACTTTTTTACATGTGTCCACAATGTATTGTTTATCAAATGTGTATTTTGCAAGATAAACGGTGGTATCGTTGCAGTTTGTTAGCTTAAAGCTAATATCATATCCTTTTAGTTTGTATGGATTACTAACCAAAACCGTTTTCTCAGGTTTGTTTTTATTTTGGGAAAAAGCCGTAATTGATAAAATGGAAAGTGTAAGTATTGCCAATTGTTTCATATTGATTTTATTTTGCTGCAAACATAAAAATAAAAAATAAATCAGGAGGATATTTTCATCTGTTTTTTAGATATATTAACGATAATTTATACTATAAAACATAGATGCTGCAATGCTGTGGCACTTGGAACATCGGTATATCAGATGTGTTAGATATTTACATCATTATTGCTTCCTCCTTTACGAAGGTACAACACTATATAAATTGCAACAAGTACAATGCCTATGCAGAATGGAATGGCAACAATTCCTCTTATTTCTTCATGATGAAAAAATTCCAAAAACATCCAAATAGCATTTGCCAATATCCAACATAAAGTAGCTAAGTAAACATAAAATTCTGTATTTCTGAATGACTTAATACAGAACCATGCCGCCATTAATACGGTTGGAAAAACCATGGCAATACCCAGTGGCTTCCATATCATTACCCAACTAATATCTTTAATTAGCCAAAATAAAATATGTATATTTTCTAAAAAACGAATTTTACCCATTTTGAAATTTTTTTAAATGTTGATAGACTAAATGTACCGGCAAGCCCATTACATTAAAATAGCTTCCTTGTATTTTAGCAATACCAATCGCACCAAGCCATTCTTGAACACCATAACTTCCGGCTTTATCAAAGGGCTTGTACTTTTTTATATAATAATCAACCTCCTGTGTGCTTAGTTTTTGAAAATACACTTTTGAACAATCAGAGAAAATTACTTTTTGATTTATACTTCTAATACATACGCCGGTATAAACAGAATGCATAACTCCGGACAAGGCTTTTAGCATTGATTTTGCCTCTGTGACATTGTGAGGCTTATTAAGAACTTTATTATTAACCCACACAATTGTATCTGCTGTTATTAGTATTTCATTCTGTTTGAGTGAATATGCCAATGATTTTTTTTCACACAGATACTTTACTATTTTTTCTTTTGAAAGTTCTTTTGGAAAGTCCTCATTTACGTTTAGTGATATGGTTTTGAATTTAACGTCTAACAAACTTAATAACTCTTTTCTCCTTGGAGAACCTGAGCCTAATATGATTTTTTGATTACGAAATTGTAGCATATTAAATTAAAAGATAAGAGAGCAGTCCACTAATCATAATAAGTTTCATAAAAACAGAAAGGTATTTGAACGAACGATGATTGCTGATAGTAATATTAAAGATTAACAGTAAAATAATAGGTACAATTATTAAAGCTAAGTAATAAATAAGTACCAAAGAATTTTGCAAATAGAATTTGTATAGAAATGCTGATATAAAAAGAATGGTTATAAGTCCTAAAAAAAAGATGATGATTTTTGAAGAGATAAAACCCCATGCAACCGGAATGGTATTTCTTCGCCCCGATTTATCACCCTCCATATCCTGTACATCTTTAATCAGTTCTCTTATCAAGGTTGTCATTAATGCAAAAATACTTAGTATAAATAATGAGTAAGCCGTGTATTCTGAAATGTTATAGTGCATAATTTTCAGATAAAACATTGGCAATAACGGTAAAAGCATGGTTAATAATCCGATGGTTAAATTACCAAGAACAATTATTTTTTTCAAGAATACAGAATACAGCAGTAGTAATAATATGGCAATAAGTTGAATAATAATTAAAAAGAAATGATGTACCTGCACACAGATAAATAAACCAAATCCTAAACCTAATATTGAAAATAATAAATGCCAGATAATAGCCGATTTACGATGAATCTTTTTATCTAAAATTATCTCATCAGGTTTATTTATTTTATCAATTTTCAAATCAAAATAATCATTAATAACATAACCGCCGGCTGCAATAAATACTGTACTGATGCATAGGGATACGAAAAGAATATTGGGTAAATTTATATTTTCTTTTACATAAATAAAGTGGTGTGATACCCACAATGTAATAACCATTATAATCAGGTTTTCTAACCGAATTAGTTTTAAAAAATTAGAAAGTAAATTTAAAGACAGCATCTTAAATTAAAGCGATGTTTGGATATATTGTGTCAAAGTTAAGTATATTTTTTTTATTTCTTTATACTGCGATAATACTTTTAGATGCTTATCAATAGTATATTTATCTTTTCTTATAGCCGGTCCTGTTTGTGTTGTATCAGGTGTAAATTTTTCTATATTGGTTAGTGTTTGATGAATAATCGGTAATAAATAATCAAATTCTTTTTTGCGTTTACCTAATAATTGATATGCTGAATGATAAATGGCATTTGTAAAGTTGTTAACAAGAACCGCACAAAGATGAAGTAATAATCGGTGTTCTGAAGTGGTGTAGGTTATTTTTTCAGATAGTATTTTTGCAACCTTAGTAATTATTTTTTTCGTTTTTAAATCAGAGTATTCCAAGAACAAGGGTGTTTCTTTCCAATTAACAGCTTGATTAGTTTTGAATGTCTGTAAAGGATATAAAACACCGTAACTATTAAATCTTTTCAAAACCTCGCTTGCAGTTGCTCCGGATGTGTGAAGAACAGTTTTTTGTATTTTCTTTTTATACAAGGCATCGGCTACTTTCTTTATGGCATTGTCTTTAACGCAAATAATGTAAACATCTGAATCTATAGGGATATTTTCTATACCAAGTATTGTTTTGATTTGATTTTTCTTTAGTTTTTTTAATCCTACATTATTAGATGGATTAACAATGGTAATTGTATTGCGGTTAGCGATATTTAATTTTTTAGCTAAGTGATATCCTAAATTACCGCTTCCAATTATTGTAATTCTCACTTTCTTACTTTTTGAATTAAAAACATTAAAAGCCCAATGGTCATTATGGCACAGCCAAGCCACAGCAAATTAATCATCGGGAATATAGATGCCTCCATTACAATAAAGTCCTTTTTCTTTTTTGTATTTTCAGACATGGCAATTTCTATTTCTTCTGATGCAGGATAAAGTTTCCATACAGTAAATTTCAAACCCAACTCATCAATAACAGCAGTTGTCGGGAATACTGTGTTGTCTTTAATTACATATTTAGGATGTGCTTTGTAAATTCTTCCGGATACATCAACGGCTTTCATTACAATTGTAATTTCTAAATCGTTTGTATTTTTTTCAAACTCTTTATATGTTTTGTTGGCATAAACCGAGTCAATAATAACAATTGCATTTTGTGCAAAAATAGTGTCTTTTACATGTCCTTTATAGTTTGTCGGTTCTGTATCTTCTGTTGTTTTTTCTGTATCATTTAAATCTGCGTATGTAATGTGTGTATAAATATCATAGAATAAAAAATGTTTGGTATCGGGGTCGGCAGCCTTTCCCATTGTCGGGCTATCTTGTACTTTTGGGTATAATGTAAACTCAAGTTTTTTTTGACCGGACTTTGTTTCGCTAAAATAATCAACTTTAAAATAAACAGTTTGTCCTTCTCTTTCCTTTTTATTATAAACCAGAAAATAGTGTCCTGCTTTTACAGTATCTCCTTGCGTTAGTAAAATACTTTTTCGTTTGTCAAAATCTTTACTAAGAGAGGATACGCCTGTACTTTCTGTGAATGGCTTAATTGCTGTTTTTCTTGATGTTGAAATAAGTGCTCCTAAAATAAGTAAAGCAAATCCCGAATGTGCCACGGCAGCAGGTAATGTATATTTATTTTTTTTACTTGTATTTAACCAGTAATTCACATTAGCTGCCACGGCGTATATAGTTGAAAATATTAAAACACAATAGCTTAATTTATCTATTGTTGTTGCTGTAGAATCTTTGTAGTAAACAATAAAAACTAATGCAGAGGTTAAGAGCAGAGTAATAATAAACTGTATTAAAAGCACTTTTTTGAGTTTAGAAAAATCTGTTTTTTTATATTTTAAGTATTGCGAAAATCCTATAATTAAAAAAATAAATACCGAAACAGGAACCATCCATCTGTTATAATCTAATGGGCTAATTGGAGCTTTATTAAATCCAAAAAGTTTATTAATCACAGGAATAGATGTGAAATAAATAATAATCATAGAAGCAATAAAAAACAACATGGCTCCGATAAATATCCAAAATTCTTTTGATGAACTATTTTCTTCTTTTTGGTTCTGATAATATTTTTGATACGAAATTACAAGAGACACAACGCTTACACCTGACCATACAAGTAAGAAAATCTTTTTGTAACCTATTATAATTGCCAATGCAAGAAAAAGGGCAGATGATGCGATGTAAACTATTTTGAGAAGTTTGTTTTTTTGGAAAGCCCATACTACCAACATTATGAAAAATGTTATAAATAAAAATAATTGCCCTTGCATACCAAGGTCTGTAAATGCATGTACAGAAGCATTGCCTAAAATGCCACTACGTGTTAAGAATGTAGAATATAATACTAATATAAACGCAGATACCGAATAGAAGTGAGTAGCAAAAATACCGCTTTTACCTTTATTTTTTAAATTAATAACGATGCTGTGAGATGCCGCTACCATAATTAACCACGGTACTAACGATGAATTTTCTACGGGGTCCCACGCCCAAAACCCGCCAAAACTTAAAGCCTCGTATGCCCATGCGCCGCCCATTAAAATACCGATACCTAAAATCATTACGGAAAAAAATGCCCATCTATTGCCAATTTTTAACCACGATTGATAATCATTCTTTACCAACCCATATATTGCCATTGCAAAGGGTACAAGGGTAGAGGCAAATCCTAAAAACAATGCCGGCGGATGAAAGGTCATCCAATAGTTAGCAAGTAAAGGGTTGAGTCCACGCCCATCGAGTGTTTGTAAGTAATTGCTATTTTGTAAAAAAGGCATATTCATAAAGTCTTTATGTTCTCTCATCAATAAAAATAAACTACTGCCAAGTTTAACATCACCCACATACGTACCCAAAATCATGGTGGATAAAAACGCTTGTACCATCATCATAACGCCCATTGTAATGGGTTCCATTGTTCCAAGTTTCCTATAAATTACAAGACTGATAAGGGCTTGCCAAAATATCCATAATAAAAAACTACCTTCTTGACCTTCCCATAAGCACGAAAGCAAAAACTGCATATTCATAGACTTGTTGCTATGCTGCCACACATACTGATACTCAAAGTAGTGGTTGGCAATCATAAATAAAATTAAGGCAAAAATGGATACCGCTGCTATAAAATGCGTAACTAAAAATATTCTGGCTACAGAAAGATAAGAGGGGTGCTTATCGGATAGTAAATAAGAAACACAGGATAGTAGGGCAGAAGCAAATAAAACAGCCGTTAATAAAAAACCTAAATTACCTGCCCATAAATGTTCACCCTGATATAAAATTTTTTCGGGCATTGTTACTTGTTATTTGGTGCGTCGTTGTATTTAGACGGACATTTCATTAAAATATCATGAGCTTCAAAAGTATCTCCGTTCATTTTTCCAATCACAACAATTTGTTCGCTTTTATCAAAGTCCTGTGGTTTACTTTTGTGTAAAATCACTTTTCTTTTTTCGCCAATTTGATCGATTAAATAAAACGTAAACTCATCAGGATTCACCATGGGGTTATATACCTGCTCGTCTGCATTAGATTTTTTCCCGACAATATGAAATTCTTTATCCGGGCTTGCAGTGGCTTCTTTAAAGTCGGAATAAGTTGCAGTACTTTTTAAAGATGTCATAATTACACCAATTCCTATGGCGATAACTGCAAGTGCTATAATGTAAACTTTTTTCATAACTAATGGTGGTCAGATTTCTTATTTAGTTTGTTTTCTAGTTGTTTTATTTTTCTGTCTTGCAGCAGTAAGTAAGTTGCCAGTGCCAAAAAAATAACTGATAATATAGCGATGACTACATATATTTTTCCATCACTTCTCAATAAATCCGCCATTTCTACTTGATTATCCATATTATTTAAAGGTTTTCTTGTTCGTTCATTTCTTGCTGAAGTAAAGTTAATTTTAATTTACTTAAATACATCCAAAAGCTGAATAGTACCCAACCGACTACGGCAGGGTAAAATACAATACGCATATTGCTGTCAAGATCATATTTACTAAATGCAGGGTTGCCGCCATTTCCGGGATGTAATGAATCTTC
This sequence comes from Bacteroidia bacterium, assembly GCA_039811645.1. Lineage (GTDB taxonomy): Bacteria > Bacteroidota > Bacteroidia > B-17B0 > Aurantibacillaceae > BPGX01. The sequence goes on from JBDHZB010000011.1 coordinate 11,968, forward strand.
TAATCGTGGAAGTATCATAATAAAAACAATCATCATTACATAAGCAAAGATATTATATACGGCAGAAACTTTTGCCTTTTTTATTTCATCAGTAACTGAATTTCTTAAAACAAAATAAGCCATATAAACTAAAATAGCCATAGCAACGCCATTTAATTTTGGATCGGAAAATGTCCAATATGTTCCCCAAGTAACTTTTGCCCATAACATACCAGTAATAAGCCCCGGTATTGAAAAGAAAAAACCAATTTTAGCGGCGGTTACACTTTTAGTATCTGCCAATGCATTATTTTTAGATAGATACTGCAATGCAAAATAAAGCGATACAGACATTTGGGCAAGCATGGCAAACCACATAGGTACATGAAAGTAAAGATTACGAATACTTTCATTCAAAATGGGTAAACGCGGAACATCTAATAAAAACCCGCAGATAATGGAAAATAATATAAAAATAATAGATAAGTATTTATACCAATGCTTCATAAAGGACTGCAAAAGTATGAAATAAAACGCATAGATTAAACAGAGAAGTATTTCTTATTTTTATACACATATAGAAGAAAGGAATTTATATAACTAAAGAAATAATACTTAACTTTGTATTCTGAAATTTAAGTTCTTTTATCTGTAAAAGAATATTCTAATGGTAGAATCTAACGAATTAAAAGATATTCTGTGCCTGTACAACCGGCATATAGAGCAGGGGTTAATTGAAAAAACAACTCCACTCTTTAATTATGTTGATTTTAAAAAAGGAGATATTATTGTTTCCAATAAAGGTATTTGTAAAACCTGTTTTTTTTTAAGTGCCGGATTTACCCGGACTTATTCTTTAGATGGGACAACAGAAAAAACACTTTGGTTTGGTGAAAAAGGAGACTTGCTTACATCATTTCAATCACTTTACAATGGCACTCAGGGCTATGAAATTATTGTGGCATTAACAGAGTGCAAAACACTCGCCATAGATATGCAAGTATTTAAGGGATTAATAAAAACGTATCCTGAAATAGCAGAAGTTTATATTAAAATTGTTGAATTAGGATATTTATATTGGGAAAGAAGATTTTTAATTCAATCCCGACTTAATGCAGAAGAAAGATACCGTGAGTGGATGAGCCGCGCAGCGCATGTTTCTTTACACATTTCTTTAGGAGTATTGGCAGAGTATTTAAATATTGACCAAGCTACGCTAAGCCGTATCCGAGCAAAAAAGACATAGCTTTTTAAGAAAAATAACACACATTATTATTTTTTGATATAGGTCAAAAAACGAACAGAGCTAATGCAGTAATTTTGCAGTATGAAAAAAACAATATTATTACTGCTAATACTCAATTTAACTACAAATTGCTTTAGCCAAGCCGTAGGTTATTTTAATTATAACAAAGGGAGTGTCATGAGTTGGGCAAACCACGTTTTTCTTAGTACAAACGGCGACTTGATAATGGCGGGAAACTTTAATAATCAACCACATACAGTAATTACTAATTCGTTGGGTGTATATTCTGCAAATAAATCCATGGCAACAAGTGGTGTTGGTGGTGAGATGTTTTCCGGGTGTGTGGATAATAAAGGATGTGTTTACCTTGGGGGAATAAATGGCTCGCTAGGAGCATATCATAAGTATATTGTTAAATATAACAAGGTTGCTTTAACAGGGCAGAAATTTGCCAGAGATTATGGAACGGGCAGTATAAGGTATTTAATAAATGATGGGGCAAATATTGTGGCTGTAGGATTTGATAATAAACCTTGTATATTAAAAATAGATACTGCTACGGGTGCTATTGTATGGTACAAAGAATACACCATAGCCGGGGTGGCAAAAGCAGATGCATTTATGATTCATCAATCAGGAACTTCTTATTATATTACAGGAAGTTTGTACGAAGCAACACCGGCAAGGTCTTATTTAATGTGTGTAGATGCGGCTACAGGCGCTGTAAATTGGTGTAAAACCTATGTGTATGCATCAAGTCCGCATTTTACAGGGATGGCTCTTTCTTCCACAGGAATTATTATGTGTGGTGCAACAGGCCTTGGGGGAGGTGGAGACCTTTGTGTTATTAAAACCGATATGAGCGGAACAGTGCAGTGGAGCCGTCAAATAACCGGAGCAAATAGTTGGTATCAAAAAGATCAATCTACTTATAATATTTGGGGCATTAATTGTGCCGTTGACCAATATGGCGCTGTGATAGTTGCTTTTGAAGATAATGATGCACCGGCTTATGGTGGTGTGTGGGCTATGTTAGCTAAACTTAATGAATCAACAGGCAAAGTGATGTGGACAAAAAGATATGGAAAAAACGCAACTAATGGATTTCATGGAGTAACTATTTCCGGCTGTACTTATTTAGCTACAGGTTGGCTTGGTCCAACAATAGGCAGTTCATGGGATTATGGCTTAGTAGTGTGTGATACCAGCGGTTATGCGGGTGGTGGTGCAACTTGCGGTACCAAAGTAACTAAAGTAAACTCTACGCCGGCAATTACTTCCACTGCTGTAGTAGTAGCCACAGCCAATTTGGCAACCAATACTGCTTTTGCGTCTTCTAACACAGCAGAAGGTATTACAAGCAATGCAATTTGCAATACAACCTCACCAACTTGTACCATTCCATTACCAATAGGGTTGCTTTCTTTTTATGGCGTTGCCAATTGCAAAGATAATATTAATGACTTGTATTGGACAACAGCCAACGAAATAAACAACCACTATTTTACAATAGAAAGAAGTACCAATGGCACAACATGGGAGGTGATTGCAAAAATAAACGGTGTAGGCAACTCGTTTGTTACTCAAAGTTACCATTATGCAGATAACTATGCGTTGGAACAAAGTATGTACTATCGTTTAAAGCAAACCGATTTTAGTGGGGATAGCAAATATGTTGGTGATATTATTGCTGTTACAAAAGAATGTTCTAGTATTTTTCAAGACTTTAATTTATTTCCTAACCCTGCCGATAATACTCTGAATATTCAGTATTACTCAAAGAAAATAGAAGTTATTGACATTAAATTACATGACGCAGTTGGCAATATCATTATGGAAACATCAGAAAATGCAGCCGATGGTACCAATACTTTTTCTTATGATATTTCTAATATAGCACAAGGCGTTTATTTACTTTCAGTAGAAACAAGGTATAATACCATCAGCAAAAAATTTATTAAACATTAGCAGACATAAACTTTGTAAAGAAATTTATGTTTTTTAGTAAAAAAACAGCATTCTTGTAAAAAGAAATTTTATTTTTCCATTAATAGTTTATTGGCAATTTTCTCAACCGCAACAGGGAAGTAAATATATTCCAGTTCATGTATTTTGTTTGCAAGGGTTTCCGGAGTATCGGTTGGTGTAACAGAGCATTTTTCTTGTAAAATAATTTGTCCTTCATCATATTCTTCATTTACATAATGAATGGTAATACCGCTTTCACTTTCTTTATTATCAATTACTGCTTGATGTACATGGCTACCATAAAATCCTTTACCACCGTACTTAGGAAGCAATGCCGGATGAATATTAATAATATGATGAGGAAATGCAGTAATTAATTCTTTAGGGACTTTTAATAAGAACCCGGCTAAAACAATCATGTTTATTTCTTCTGATTTCAAAAAATCAATAATCTGATTAGTATAGTTGGTTAAAGCCTTTTTACTGATAATATGAACGGTTTTTTTTAACCTTTTTGCACGTTCTATTACGCCGGCAGTGGGGTTGTTTGTAACAATTAATTTTATTCTGATAAAGGGGTGATCTTTAAATTTTTCTATAAGGTTTTCGGCATTGGAACCGCTTCCTGAAGCAAATATGGCTATATTGATAATCATGGTGCAAACATACAAAAGAGTAAGAGAAAAAATTCTTTTAGTAAAAAAAATCTTTGCTTTTTGAAAAAAAGTGCTGTATATTTGCAGCCACAAACTACGTTTGTCTGAGATTGTCCGATGGTGTAATTGGCAACACGTCTGATTTTGGTTCAGAAGAGTCTAGGTTCGATTCCTAGTCGGACAACGTAGTATAAAAAAACCCTGAATACTCAGGGTTTTTTTGATTTTAAATTAATTTTATATTGCAACATCTGCTTTGATATGAGGATGCGGATTGTAATTTTCTAAGCTAAAATCCTCATATTTAAATTCAAAAATATCCTTTACATTCGGGTTTATTTTCATTATAGGAAGAGCCCTGCAATCTCTTGATAATTGTAACTTAGCTTGTTCTATATGGTTGGAGTATAAATGAGCATCTCCAAGGGTATGTATAAACTCATGTGCTTGCAAGCCCGTAGCTTGTGCTACCATCATTAGTAATAATGCATACGAGGCAATATTAAAAGGGACACCTAAAAAAACATCAGCACTTCGCTGATAAAGTTGACAGGACAGTTTTCCATTCGCTACATAAAATTGAAATAAAATATGGCATGGCGGTAACTTCATTTGAGGAATTTGTGCTACATTCCATGCGCTTACAATTAATCGCCTTGAATCAGGGTTTGTTTTAATATCTTTAATAAGTTGTGTAATTTGGTCTATATGATTACCGTTGTAATCAGGCCAGTTACGCCACTGATAGCCGTAAATAGGTCCTAAGTTGCCATTTTTATCTGCCCACTCATCCCAAATAGAAACACCATTTTCTTTTAGATATTGAGTGTTGGTAGCACCTTTAAGAAACCAAAGTAATTCGTGGATAATAGATTTTGTATGTAGTTTTTTTGTTGTTATTAAAGGGAATCCATCTTGCAGGTTAAACCGCATTTGATGTCCAAAAACACTAATGGTTCCTGTGCCTGTACGATCGTGTTTTTGTGCTCCGTTTTCTAAAATTCTTTTTAATAAATCATGATACTGTTGCATATTAGTATGTTTGTTTTGATGGTAATACTGTCGCCTCGCAAATACCAAAGCCAATTGTTATATCTCCTTTTTGCGCCTTTCCTCTTACAATCACAGAATCACCATCGTTAATAAATTTCCGTTCTTCTCCATTAGTTAGTTTAATTGGCTTTGTTCCTCGCCATGTTAGTTCTAACATACTACCAAATTGGTTTTGTTCTTTTCCACTAATAGTGCCGCTTGCCATTACATCTCCAATATTAATAGGGCAGCCATTAATAGTATGATGAGCAAGTTGTTGTTGCATAGTCCAATATAAATATCTTGTATTGCTTTGTGCCACAAGCGTTTCGGAATCGTCTTTGGTTTTAATATAAACGAATAGTTCAATATCATAGTTAAACAAAGGCGTTTGTTGTAAATATGGTAATGGTAACGGTATTTGCTGCATCGCTTCACATTTGAACGGTTCTAAAGCTTCTAAAGTAATAACCCATGGGGAAATAGTAGAGGCAAAGTTTTTTGCTAAAAAGGGACCAAGTGGCTGATACTCCCATGTCTGAATATCGCGAGCACTCCAATCATTAAATAAAAGCATGCCAAATATATAGTCTGACGCTTGATTAATAGGTACAATGTCTCCTTGCTTTGTGGGTTTACCAATTACAAAAGCAGTTTCTAATTCAAAATCTAAAAGTTTACAAGGGCCAAATATGGGGTTTTCAGAATCTGCCGGTTTAGTTTGCCCACTTGGTCTATAAAAACTATGAGGGCTGACAAAAATACTGGAAGACCGCCCATGATAGCCAACGGGTAAATGTTTCCAATTAGGCAGCAATGCATTGTTTGGATCTCTGAACATAATACCGACATTGGTAGCATGATGTATGCTTGAATAAAAATCGGTGTAATCGCCAATATGCAAAGGATGCAGCATAATGACTTTAGATTGTTTTTTAAATACCAAAGCATGTAAATCTGTACGATTTTGTAAGTCTTTACAAGATGAAGAAAGTAACTCTATAATTCTTAGGCGAACCGCAGTCGTTTTTGCTTTTCCGAGCGCAATAAAGGCATTTAAGTATCGATTTTTGAATACAGAAAGTTCTGTTTCATTTAATAGACTTTTAAAAAAGGAATTATCGGCTAAGACAGATATATCTATTATTTCATCTCCAATGGCAGAGCAAATGTGATGCTGCGTTTTATTGTCTGAATAAATGCCAAATGGGATATTGTAAATTGAGAAATCAGGGTTAGAAGAAAAATCTTTCCACGAAGATAGTTTTTGCATTTTTTTCCGACAAATATAACTACTTATGTAGTATTTCTTATCAACAGATTAAGAGAAGTTATGAGAATGATGTTATAATTTCATTAAAAAGAAACAATCAATAAGTAAAAAAAATTGATTAATTTCATAATGAGCTTTATTTAATTAGTGCTGCTTGTGTTTTTTTCTTTCTGCAATTCCTTAATGGTTCTTTGAATGGTATTTAGTTTAACTTGCCATTCTTTTAAGTTTTTTTCTTCTTTTTCTTTACCGGCTAAAGCATCTTTTAATAGGGGATTATCTTGTTTAGCATTTTTAAAGAAAGCTAAATTATTTTCTATTTGATGCAGTTTAGATTCAAAATCTTTTAATTGTTTTTTAATAAAAGTTTCTTCTTTTTTTAGTGCATCTATAGGATTGTGAGCTGATAGTAATTGTTCTATTTTTGATTGAAACTGTATGTTTGTTCTTTTTTCTGTACTAAGATTTAGTTCGGCATATAAACCATTTACTTTACCAAAAAAATCATCATTTACTTTATCTTTTTCTTCTATAGGAACATGCCCTATGCTATTCCATTCTTTAACATACGACTGTATTTTTTTAATACACTCATCGGCATTAGATGCATCAAACTGCTGTGATTTCAATTCATTCAATAAGTTTATTTTCTTTACAAGGTTGTCTTTTTCTTGTTGAATAGCCTGCTTTTGTTGAGCCCTTTTACCTTCAAAAAAATCATCACAATGTTTTTTAAAGATATTATTTAATTGTTCATTCTCTTCTTTATTAATTAGATAGGATTTTTTCCATTCTTGTTGAGCATTAATAATTTCTTTTCTTGTTTTATCAGAATCTCCTTTTTGTTTTAACTCCTCAACTTTCTTAATAAGATTATTTTTAAATGTTCTGATGTCGTTTTGTTTTAATTTTAATTCTTCCTGGTATTTTCTTTTTGCGTCATAAAATATATCAAGAATTTGATTAAACTCTTGATTAATATCTTTAATATGTTCGGAAGGAATATGTCCGATATTTTTCCATTGTTCTTTTAACTCTTGTATTTTTGTATCTATGTTTTTGAAATGAATATTTTTATCTCCGTTTTTTATAGGGTCAATAAGCTGTGTTAATAACGAAATCAGGTTCTTTTTTAAGTTGAGGTTTGCTTCTCGTTCTTCGGTTAAACTTTGATAATAAATATCTAATTTATTTTTCAACTGTAATGTAACATCGTTAAATTTAGTTCTGACATCATTGTACTTTTCAGGCGTTACATTGCCTATTTCGTGCCATTCCTTTTTATACAATTTTAGTAACTCATCAACTTTTTTAGGGTCATCATTTGTTAATAGTTCTTCTATTTTTACCAATAGCTCCTCTTTCTTTTCAGTATTTTTTTGAAAATCATACTGCTGTAAAATATCAAAAGCCTTAATATTTTCGTTTATTTTATCTATTATGGTATTGTATCGCCTTTGTAGTTCTGCATAATCTGTTTTTTTCAATTCCTTTAGTTCTTTCCATTGGTTTTGAATTTCTCTGATTTTTTTAACAACAGCTGCAATATTGTTTACATCAGCTTCTGAAATAACCTCTAATTGCGATAACAAGTCTTCTTTTTTTCGTTTATTATCTTCTCTTAAAATATCTAACTCTTTTTCAGACTTCTCTTTGTTCTTTTCAATTTTTGCAATAATCTCTATAATTGTATTGTCCTCAGCAGATCTTTCATAATGAAAGTCTTTTGCCTTACCGCCCTCATCGGTAAATAACAGTTTTGCTTTCTCAAACTCTTCTGTCCAAATTTTTTTATATTCTTTTTCTAAAATCCTAACCTCTTTTTGAATATCCAATGGATTTAGTTGCAGTAATGCGTTTAATTTTTCTATAATTTCATTTTTGTTCATCACTTCTTTTTTTCAAAAATTAAAATAGACTGCAAAGATGCAAAAAATCTCTTAACAATCTCTTGTGGAAAATATTTTTTAAAATATCCTAAATTGCTGATAAAATCAGAAAAATATGCCGTATCTTTGTGCGTGGCATGATTTTTAATGCCATAAACTATAAACCATACAAGATATGAATGCAAAACTTTCTCCACGAGTTAAAGAAGCTTTAGAACTAAGCAGGGAAGAAGCCATACGTTTAGGATGTGATTCTATTGGCATAGAGCACCTAATGCTTGGAATTATCAGAGAGGGCAAAAACAGCGCCGTTTCTATATTGGAAAAATTTAAATTAGATATACAATCTTTAAGAGAAGAAATAGAAACTTTAATTATCCAAAAAAGAAAGTTTAATGTTCCGGGCATCTCCAATATTCCGCTTAAAAAGGAAGTAGAAAAAATTATCAGATTGTCATTACTAAAATCAAAAGAATTAAAATCATCTTTTGTTGGCACAGAACATTTGTTACTAAGTATTTTATCTGATGACAATATAGTGGCTACCATGCTTAATAAAATGGGCATACAAGAAGATACCATCAGTAACTATCTATCACAGTTTAGTGGAGATGAACAATCAAAAATTGAAAAAACAAAAGATTCTATATCCGATGATGATGATGAAGACCCGATAGTTCCAAGTAGCAGCAGCAGTCAGAAAAAACCTGCTGAAAATAAAAGTAAAACACCTGTATTAGATAATTTTGGAAGAGATTTAACCAAAATGGCAGATGACGGACGTTTAGACCCTGTAGTTGGGCGCGAAAAAGAAATAGAAAGAGTTGCTCAGATTTTATCCAGGAGAAAAAAGAATAATCCTATACTGATTGGCGAGCCCGGTGTTGGAAAATCGGCAATAGCAGAGGGATTGGCACTAAGAATAGTACAAAGAAAAGTGCCAAGAGTATTATACAACAAACGCATTGTAACATTAGATTTAGCATCATTGGTTGCCGGTACAAAATACCGTGGACAGTTTGAAGAAAGGATGAAAGCAGTGCTTAATGAACTTGAGAAAAACCCTGATGTTATTTTGTTTATTGATGAAATTCATACAATAATTGGAGCAGGGGGTGCAAGTGGGTCTTTAGATGCAAGCAATATGTTTAAACCTGCACTTGCACGTGGCGAAATACAATGTATCGGCGCAACAACATTAGATGAATACCGTCAATACATTGAAAAAGACGGTGCTTTGGAAAGAAGATTTCAAAAAGTAATGGTTGAACCCACATCACCGGATGAAACATTGCAAATTTTAAAAAACATCAAAAGTAAATACGAAACACACCACAATGTACAATATACAGACGACGCAATTAAATCTTGTGTTAGTTTAACATCCAGATACATAACAGATAGGTTTTTACCGGATAAAGCCATAGACGCATTAGACGAAGCCGGTGCAAGAGTGCATATTAATAACATTAGCAACCATGTACCTCAAAACATCATAGATGTTGAGAAAAAAATTGAAGATATAAAAGAACTGAAAAACCAAGTAGTAAAAAGCCAGAAATTTGAAGAAGCTGCCAGACTACGCGATACAGAAAAGCAGCTGCTTGCTGAATTAGATGCTGCAAAAAAAGCATGGGACGAAGAAACTAAATTAAACCCAGTACAAGTAACAGATAATGATGTGGCAGAAGTAGTGTCTATGATGAGTGGTGTTCCTGTAAATCGCGTTAATGAACATGAAAACCAAAAACTCTCTAAAATGTCTGAAGAGTTGAAAGGGAAGGTGATAGGACAAGAAGAAGCTGTACAAAAGGTAGTCAAAGCCATTCAGCGTAACAGAATAGGTCTAAAAGACCCGAATAAGCCAATAGGATCGTTTATATTTTTAGGACCTACAGGAGTTGGAAAAACTCAACTCGCAAAAGAACTTGCAAAATATATGTTTGATACCGAAGATGCATTGGTACGTATTGACATGAGCGAATACATGGAAAAATTTTCGGTAACACGATTAATTGGTGCGCCTCCGGGTTATGTTGGATATGAGGAAGGCGGGCAGTTAACTGAAAAAGTAAGAAGACGTCCGTATTCTATTGTCCTTCTTGATGAAATTGAAAAAGCACACCCCGATGTATTTAACATGCTGTTACAAGTGTTGGACGATGGACAACTAACGGATAGTTTAGGCAGAAAAATAGATTTTAAAAATACCGTTATTATTATGACCTCTAACATTGGCGCAAGACAGTTAAAAGATTTTGGACAAGGCGTTGGGTTTAATACACAAAACAGAAGAGAAAATGTTGAACAACACAATAGAGGTGTTATTGAAAACGCACTAAAAAAAGCATTTGCACCGGAATTCCTAAATAGAATAGATGATGTTGTTATCTTTAATTCTCTTGAGAAAGAACACATGCACAAAATCATTGACCTTGAATTAAAAGGATTATTTAAACGCTTGTTAGATTTGGGATATACCTTGAAAATTACCGATACAGCTAAGGATTATATTATAGAAAAGGGCTTTGATGCAAACTATGGCGCACGCCCATTAAAGAGAGCTATTCAAAAATATATAGAAGATCCATTAGCTGAAGAGATGATAAATGGACAAGCGGTAGAAGGAGATGAAATAGAAATTGACTTTGATAAAGAAAATAATCAGATTAAAGTTAATATTTCAAAACCAAAAACAAAGAAAAACAAAAAAGAAGATAAATCTTAATATTATTTATTTACAAAAAGGGCAATTTTAATTGCCCTTTTTATTTATCTAAACAAAAAAATAACACACATGAAATATAAAAGAATACTATTAAAACTCTCCGGAGAAGCGCTAATGGGAAATAAACAATTTGGTATTGATGATGATAAACTTTACGAATATGCAAATGAAATAAAAAGTGTTTATAATGCAGGATGCCAAATAGCCCTTGTTATTGGTGGTGGAAATATTTTTCGGGGCATTCAAGCACAAAAAGGCAATATTATAGATAGGGTACAGGGCGACCACATGGGGATGCTTGCTACAGTTATTAATTCTATGGCTATACAATCAACATTAGAATCATTATCAGTACCAACAAGATTACAAAGTGCCATAAAAATGGAACAAATTTGTGAATCGTTTATTCGTAGAAGAGCAGTAAGACATTTAGAAAAAAACAGAGTAGTGATTTTTGGGGCAGGAACCGGAAATCCTTATTTTACAACAGATACAGCCGCTGCACTTAGAGCCGTGGAAGTTGAAGCAGATGTTATTATTAAAGGCACAAAAGTAGATGGAATATATTCATCAGATCCTAAAAAAAATGCAAACGCTACAAAGTATGATGTAGTGAGTTTTGAGGAAGTTTATCAAAAAAAATTAGAAGTAATGGATTTAACCGCATTTACATTATGTAAAGAAAATAAATTGCCAATTATTGTATTTGATATCAACAAAAAAGGGAATCTGCTTAAACTCATTCAAGGAGAACAAGTTGGTACATTAGTGAATGCATAATGAACAAGATTTATGCGACTTTTAAATGAAAAAAACTATTCAAATACAAATACCGTACACTAAGGTAAATGATGAGATTTATATTAAGCAAGAAATAGTAAGCGCAATCGCTTTGTCTCAAGGTGAAGATTTTTCATACAAAGTATTAAAAAAAAGTATCGATTCCAGAAAGAAAACAATCTTAATCAACTTAAAAATTGAAGTTGCCATAAACGAACAATTCTCTGATGATTTATTTGAATTAGAATTAAAACAAGTTAATAGTCAATCTAAAATCGTATATATTATTGGAGCAGGTCCTGCCGGCTTATTTGCTGCAATCAGATGTTTGCAAAACGGTATAAAACCAATTATTTTTGAACAAGGCAAGAATGTTCAGGATAGAAGGCGAGATTTAGCCTCTATTACAAAAAACAGAATAATTAATCCAAACTCAAATTATTGCTTTGGAGAAGGTGGTGCAGGCGCTTACAGTGACGGCAAGCTTTATACAAGATCCGATAAACGAGGTGATGTGAATTTAATATTACAACTGCTTATTCATTTTGGTGCAAGCCAAAATATTATGATAGATACTCATCCTCATATTGGTACTAATAAACTACCAAAAATTATTGAAAATATCAGAAATACAATCTTACAACATGGTGGGGAAATTTATTTTCAACACGCACTGATTGACATTGAAGTAAATGATTCAAAAACAGATATTAAAACTTTTTATATAAAAGATTTAGTAAAAGAGAATACACAAGAATATAATTGCACAAATATAATATTAGCAACAGGACATAGTGCCAGAGGTATCTTTGAACTTCTTCATAAAAAGAATATTGCAATAGCATTTAAACCATTTGCAATGGGTGTTAGAGTAGAACACCCTCAAGAATTAATAGATACTATACAATATCATTGCTCTACAAAATCGGAACTAAATGATGTAAGAAATGTTTTACCACCTGCAAAATATTCTTTGGTACATACCACCAATCAATTTAGTGTATATTCTTTTTGTATGTGTCCCGGTGGTGTTATAGCTCCCTGTGCAACTGATTTATACGAGGTAGTTACAAACGGATGGTCGCCGAGTAAGCGAAACAATCCTTATGCCAACAGTGGAATTGTTACCGCTCTTTCAGAAAAGCAAGTGCATGGTGCAACAAAAAATCCATTAGCAGGAATTATGTTTCAGCAAAAATTAGAACAACAAGCCTATAGATTAGCCGGAAGCAACCTAAATGCTCCCGCACAGCGCTTAACAGATTTTATTAATAACAAACAAAGTACAACCTTACCAACTTGCTCATATAAGCCCGGTATTAGTACCGTACACTTAAAAGATGTTTTAGATAATTATATCTATTTATCATTGCAAAAAGCCTTTATTGATTTTGGAAGAAAAATGAAAGGATTCGTTTCAGAAGAAGCAGTTGTAGTTGGTGTAGAAAGCAGAACATCTTCACCGGTACGTATTCCAAGAGATAAACAAACATATAAGCACATAGAAATAAACAATCTTTATCCGATAGGCGAGGGGTCTGGTTATGCAGGAGGTATTGTAAGTGCCGCTACAGATGGCATTAATGCAATAGATAAATTGTTGGCAAATTAGAGATGATATGAAAAAAAAACAGATTATAGGCAGACGTGAGTTTATCGATTTACCGGAAATTAATTTATTTAATATAGAAGCAAAAATAGATACAGGCGCTTACACATCAGCAATTCATTGTGAACATATTCAAGAAAAAAACAATGAACTTATATTTAGAATCTTTCCTGATTCTGAAATGATTTATATAAAAAATTTTAGTAAAAAGAATATTAAAAATTCTTTTGGTAATTCTGAAGATCGATATGTTATTAAAACACTTATTGTAATTGGGAAAAGAAAAATACGAATTTCATTGTCTTTGACTAATAGAGCCGAAATGAAGTATCCTGTGTTACTTGGCAGAAAGGCAATTAAAGGAAAGTTTTTAGTAGATGTTAGCTCAAAGTATATTGCAAATAATAGAAAAACTATAGATTAGCTTGGTTGTTTTACACCAATTAATATGTTGTGTTATTCTGTAGTATTTTCTTTAACTTTAGTTTTTTAGAATCCCAACCAATCATAATGTTAAAGTTAATGACAGAACCTTTTAATTCGTTAGAAAATTGTATTGGTGCACTTGATGAAATACTTAGCCTGGTAACGAGTGCAAAGTAACTTCCGGACATATTCGGGCTTGTATAATAATAGTTTTTTTGTAAAAATGACATTTGTTTTATCCATTTGATATCAATAAAAATACCACCCACTACATCCACCTGCGAAAGCGTGTAGTTAGAACGATTTAACCTTGCTATTCTAGTTGCAAAAGTAATATGCGCCGCACCTATATATGGATAAATCCTTACCTTCTTGCCCTCGTATATATTATAACCTATATTTAGACTATAAAGATTAATATTTGCTCCTGTTCTTGGAGGATAATTTAATTTTGATCCTACCAATAATTGATGTAATCTATATGAATTAGTAATGAGAGATGCATTCATTAATATTTTTTTATAACTATAATCTACCATCATGGTAAACGATGTCCCATCGCCTAAATATTTATTTAAATTATTTGTTGTAGAACTTTTTCCAAAACCAATATAGACTCCAAACTTACCGGGATTTTCTTTCATAATAGATAGTAAATTAGAAGGGTAATTTTGCAATTCTTTATGTATTTTTTCTTCCCATATATTAAGCTGCAATGTATCTATGCCCATCTGCACATCATTTCTAAACTCATTAATATAATTTTCACAAATAGTTATTTGGTCTTTGAACACAGCATCATAATATACAAAAGATGTTTTTAGAAATTCGTATTGAATTTTTCGTCTGAATAATTCAAGAATGTCAAATGTGATTTGATGATATCTTAATGTGTATTTGTTTTTCAGTAAAGGATGTACCCATGACAATTTTCTATCCATGTATAAATATACTTCTGTAAATTGGAAAGTAGTGTCATGTAGCCTCCGCAGTATTGGACGATAGCCCATATAGTACTTTAATTCTGAAAAGATACCTATATGACTATTCTCCGAAAAATCATCCCACGATAAAACATCTTCGCTCCAAAATTTTTTATTTTCTTTATTAAGGTAATATTTATTTTGACAAAAATTATTAAGTGTAATTGCGAGTATAATTATAGTAGTGTATAAATGTTTTGTAAACATTTTTTTACATTAGTATTATGTATTGTAATACAGACACTACTTAGCTTTTAATAGTTTAACAGCCTCATTGTGTGTTTGTGCAATTTTAAATATTGAATGAAGTTTTGTTATTAAAATAAGTTCGTTTATTTTTTTATTAAGATTAAATAAAACGGCATCGCCATTATTATTTCTTGCTTTTGTCAGTATTTGAATAATTGTATTTAAACCACTGCTATTCATATATTTCAGTTCTCCCATGTCAATTAAAAAATTACAAGTATTGCTTTGTAGGTATTCATCTGTTTTTTCAATTAAAGGATTCGCTTGATTCTTATCTATTAGTTCGCCTTTTAGTTTTATTAAGATGAAGTCTTTTTCTTCTTTTATTTGGAAATCGAATAGCATATTATTTATTTTTTTTGAAATCGCATTTACCGTTATTTTTTAGTGTTCTGCACTTTGCATAAAACTGAAGCGAATGATGAGAAATATCAAAGTTCAATAAGTTCTCAGTGGTTTTTTGAATTTGAAATATTCTTGGATCGCAAAATTCAAAAACTTTATTGCAATCTATACATATTAAATGGTCGTGTTGCCGATAATTATAGGCTCTTTCAAATTGTGCGGTGTTACTGCCAAATTGATGCTTAATGATAAGTCCTGCTTCTACAAAAAGTTCCATGTTGTTATATAAAGTGGCTCGGCTTACACGATATTTTTTATTCTTCATTTTAAGATATAGTTGTTCAATATCAAAATGATCGTTAATTAAATAAATCTCATTAAGCATGGCATAACGCTCACCGGTTTTACGAAGGTTCTTTTTTTTAAGGTAATCATCAAGTATTTGATGTATCTTTTCAAAGAGTTCATTTTTATCAGCAGCAGCCTTTATCATAATAGTAAATACTACTTAATATCAAGTAATTCTACATCAAAAACTAACCATGCATTAGGAGGAATAACGCCCGGATAGCCGTGTGTTCCGTAGCCCAACTCGGAAGGAATAATAAATTTAGCCTTACCGCCTTTCTTTAGCATCATAATACCTTCATCCCAACCTTTAATAACCTTTCCTACACCAATAGGAATTTCAATAGGCTCATTTCTATCGTAACTTGAATCAAATTTTTTACCGTCTAATAATGTGCCGTTGTAGTGAACAACTACTGTTTGTCCAACTTTTGGTTTTTCGCCGGTTCCTTCTGATATTATAATGTATTTTAACCCTGATGCCGATGTTTGTGCATTTCCAAATTGTGTTTTAATTTGATTTTCTATTTTTTCTTGTTCTTGTTTTTGCTTTTCAACTATCTCTTTTTCCTTTTGTGTTTTTAGTTCATCAAAGGTTTTGGCGGCATCAAATTTTTCAGCGTCTTTTCCTTTCTTTAAAATAACTACTTTGCGAATAGTATCATTTTGGGCGATATTATTTACAACATCTTGACCTTTTACTACATGTCCAAAAACAGTATGTTTCCCATTTAACCATGGTGTTTCTTTATGTGTAATAAAAAATTGAGAGCCGTTTGTGTTTGGTCCTGCATTAGCCATAGAAAGTACTCCGGGTCCATTGTGTTTTAATGTTGTGTCAATTTCATCTGTAAATTTATAACCGGGATCACCCATGCCATTGCCTAAAGGGCATCCTCCTTGTATCATAAAATCTTTAATAACTCTATGAAAAGTTAGCCCATCATAAAATGGTTTATTTTGTTTTGCTGTATTAGAAATTACGCCCTCTGCTAATCCTACGAAATTAGCGACAGTCAGTGGTGTTTTTTTATATTCCAATTGTAAATAAATATCACCTTTATTTGTTTCCATTTTGGCATAAAGCCCGTCTGCTTGTGTTGATAAGAATTCTTTATCCATTTTACTTATTTTTGTTTTGTTTGATTTTTGAGCAAGAATTGGCGAACTAAATGAGTATGCCAATAGTAGTGATGATGCAATGGTTATAAACTTCATACTAAATTATTTTTTGTTCAAAGGTATGAAAAAAACTTTGAAGAGATGGCGCATTGATTTTCTAAATAATTCTAAAAATAGAGTGTCCAAAAATCCTATAAGCTCATTACTTCTTTGAATTTAACAGATTGTCGTCTGCTCATATCTATATCCATGCCATTTGACAGTTTTAACATAAAACCGTTGTTTACCCATGTTGAGATTTTATCTATATAATAAAGATTAATGATAAACTTTCTGTTAGCTCTGAAAAACATACTGCTTGGCAAACGTGTTTCCAATGCATTCAAGCTATTAAATACTATGGGGGTAGAAGTGCCTAAATGTACTTTTACATAATTTCCTAATGATTCAAAAGCATAAATATCTTTAATAGGCACAAACCAACAATTTTCTCCATCTTTCATAAACACACGTGATGTTTCTGACAGTCTTTCTGCGGGTGATGTATAGGTTATTTGATTTTCTTTATCTTCTTTAACCTGGTACTTTTTGATACATTCAGAAAGACGCTCCGGTTCTATAGGCTTAAGCAGATAATCTAAAGCATGCACTTCAAATGCTTTAAGTGCATATTCATCATAAGCAGAAATAAATACAACATCAGGAATTGCACTAATTTCATTCAGCATATCAAAACCTGTTTTGTCGGGCATTTCAACATCTAAAAAAACCAAATCCGGTTTTAATTCTTCTATTCTTTTTTTTCCTTCCTCTGCATTGGCACACTCTGCAATTACTTCTACATCAGGATAGGCACTTAATAATTTTTTCAGTTCTTGTCTGGATAATCTTTCATCATCCACAATAATTACTTTCATAGAAAAATGGTTTGTTAAAAGGGTTAAATATTACGAATTATAATTCATCTGAAAAAATAATGTTTGGCTTGCCTCTTAAGTTGTAATCGGAAGACATTACTTCTCCATAAGCACCTGTTGTTCTAATGGCAATAATATCGTTTCTTTCACTATGCTGTAGCCATACATTTTTACCAAAAAAATCTGTTGTTTCACATATTGGACCACATACATCATACAAAGATGATGTTTGAGTATCTGTTTTTGATAAATTTTGAATAAGATGAAATGCTTCATATAAAGCAGGTCTTATCAGATGATTCATGCCTGTATCAATAATGAGAAACTGTTTGTTAAATGATTTTTTCACAATAATAACTTTTGCTATTAAAGCCCCACATTGCGCCACTAAAGCTCTGCCTAACTCAAAATGTAGTTGTTGGTATTTATATTTTTCTAAGAATTTATTAAAAACATCAAAGTAAGAATGAAAATCAGGGGTTAAATGTTCATCAGGATTTGTATAGTTAACGCCTAATCCTCCACCAAGATTTATATGTTCTATTTTGATTTTCTTATCGGATAAGTAGCGATGAATTTCATTAACTTTTAAGCATAATGTTTTAAATACAGACATATCGGTTATTTGTGAACCAATATGATAATGTGTGCCTATTAATTTAATATTTTTCAACGTACTTATTTTTTCAAGAATATGTGGCAAGTCAGAGGCATTAATACCAAATTTATTTTCTTCCAACCCTGTGGTAATGTACTTGTGTGTATAAGCATCTACATTAGGGTTTATACGTATTGAAATATTTGCTTTTACATTTAACTGAGATGCTATATTGTTAATTATTTCAAGTTCCTGGATACTTTCTGCATTAATTGAAGCAATATCTTTTTGTAGGGCGTATGTAATTTCTTCATCTGTTTTTCCAACACCGGCAAGCACTATCTTTTTTGGATTGATTTTATTTTTAATGGCTTTTTCAACTTCTCCTTTGCTTACACAATCGGCACCAATACCATGTTTTGAAAGAATCTGAATAATTTTATCCTGATGATTTGCTTTAAGAGCATAGTGTATATCGGCTGATATTATGTTTGCTGCTTCCATACATTTTTTTGCAGTTAAAGTCAATACTTCTGTATTATAGTAATAAAATGGGGTAGGTAGGGTTTTAAATTTTTCTATTTTATTTGATGTAAAGAACATGTGTTATAAGTTAAATAATACTTGATTTAATTTTTGCAAGGCTTCTTTTTTATATTTTTCATGAATTAACAATGATATGTTATAATCACTACCACCATAAGAAATCATGCTAATTGGAATTTCTTTTAGAGCTTCTGAAACTTTAAATAAATAACCGGATTTTCCCTTTGGCAAATAGCCCGCAATACAAATAATAACTTGATTTGTTACAATATCAACATTAGCAATAACTTTTAATTCTTCTGTAATTTCTTTTAAATGCGAAGTATCATCAATGGTTACATTTACAGCAACTTCCGATGTTGTTATCATATCAATAGATGTTTTGTACCTCTCAAATATTTCAAAGATAGCACGTAAAAATCCATGAGCCAAAAGCATCCTATAACTTTTTATTTGTAAAGAAGTAATATTGTCTTTTGCTGCTACAGCCTTAAAGCCCTCGTTGGGTAGGGCGTCAGTAATAATTGTTCCAAAGGCGTGAGGTTGCATGGTATTTTTTAGTAAAACGGGGATTTTTTCTTTTTGAGCAGGAAGAATGCAAGCGGGGTGTAAAATTTTAGCTCCAAAATATGCTAACTCCGCAGCCTCATCAAAACTTAAGTAATTAACCGGATAAGTCCTAGTTACAAACCTTGGATCGTTATTATGCATACCATCTATATCTGTCCAAATTTGTATTTCTGAACTTTTAATTGCAGCACCTATAATAGATGCCGTATAATCACTTCCCCCTCGTTTTAAATTGTCAATATCTCCATAAGCATTACGACAAATATATCCTTGTGTAATAAATAATTTTTGTTTAGGATGCTTAGTAAGAATATTACTTAATGTTTTTTGTATAAATAAGATATTCGGTTCGTTGTTTTCATCTAATTTCATAAAGTCAAGTGCAGCAAGTAGAGTATTATCTATTTCTTCTTGTAACAAATAATAATGAAAAATAGTAGTACTTAGCATTTCCCCATGAGCAAGGATAATTTTTTCTTCTTTTGCAGTAAAGGTATGTGCTTCGTTCCTAAAGTTTTTTATTTGACCAAAAGTATTATTTACAAACAAAAGACATTCCTCTAGATATTTTCCGGCTTTTAATAATTCCGTGCAAACGTCTATGTATTTTTGATGCAGCAGGCTAATTTCTGTTTCGGCCTCATTAAGTTTTTGATGATAAAAGCAATCACTAATTTTTACCAAAGCATTGGTTGTTCCGCTCATTGCTGAAAGAACAATAATTTTTTCATCTTCATTAGCAATAAGTTGTTTTAAGCTTTTTATTCGCTCTACAGACCCAACACTTGTGCCTCCAAATTTCAGTATCTTCATGCTTATTTTTTGTGCGAAATGTTATTAAAAATAACCTAACGATTAAAAAAAATAATTATTATACTGAAATTCAAATGAACAATTCTATCTATACAACAACACGTGCCCTATAAATTCTTTCTTAATATTCTGAACAACTGTAAAGCATCTTATTTTGTAAACATACACATCGTTCTTGGCATTAACACCTTTTACTGTACCGTCCCAGCCCTTATCTACATCATTGCTCTTAAATATCAGTTCTCCCCAACGGTCAAATATCTGCATCTCAAATCCGTCTCTAACAAAACCTCCTCCTTTTACGGTAAACATATCGTTGATGCCGTCGCCATTGGGTGTAAATGCGTTGGGTATGTACATGGTAAATTCTTCCGTAACATTAATTATTCTTGTTACTGTATCTGTGCAGCCGTATATATTAGTAGCTATCAACTGAACAGGATATGCCGATACGTACGAATAAGTATAAGTTGCATTTTGTGTACGAGCAGTATCTGATGCTGTTAAGTAATCTCCAAAATCCCAATGCCAATATGTAATTGGTCCGTTTTGATAACTTGCCGTAAAACTTACTTCATCATGCAACAATGTTGGCGTTACCGGAAGCCATGTAAATTGAGGTTCCGGCCTTGGATATACATTGATACTGAATGGTGCTGTGGTTTCACTTTTACAACCATTACTGTCCACCAAAAATACTTTTACAGGATACACGCCCGGGTTATTAAAACAGTAAGATACGCTATCCCCATTAGCATAAAGGTTATATCCAAAATCCCATATTGTATTAATAGATGGAGGCGATGGATTGGCTTTTATACCTAAACACAATGGTTTACAGCCTTCTATTTTTGAGTAAGAAAAGTTTGGTGTAGGAACAGGCAATACATTAACTATAAAGCCACTTGAAATGGTATTAGACGGACATGCTGCATCGTTCGCTATTATTGTATAATATGTTGTTTGTGTAGGTTTTACAATATTAACGTACCCGCTTGGAAAGTATAACCCTGTTGTTGGTGTCCACTGATAATTGTAAACACCGCTGCCCCCTGTACAAAATGCATAAACAACCACGCTGTCGCCTTTGCATATCTGCATATTAGAAGGTGTGTAAGAAAATGATATAGGTGATAATACCGTAACATTAACGGTATTAGATGTAATACAGCCGCCGGTTGGCTGAACAGAAAGTGTGTAAGGCCCACTCATGCCAAAGTTGACATTAGGAATATTTAAGTTTTGTTGATTGGAAATAACTTGTCCTGTCGGGCTTGTCCATGTGTAGGTCTGTGCCCCTGCCGGTCCATTGATAATGAGTGGATCGCCTATGCAAGCAAATGGCACTAATGGTAATGTAAATGTTATTTTTGGCAACACACTAAGAGCAGTGTTTGTTGTAGTTAAACATATTTTACTACCAAGTATAAAAACAGCAGTAGCAGTATAGGTTCCAGAAAGATTTGCCTGAGCATTATTAAAAGAGATACTTTGGGAATTTGCAGTATATGAATTAGGTCCTGCCCATGAATAAGCGTTTGCACCCGATGCACTAACCGAGAATGTGGCATTATCTCCTACGCAAATAGTTTGGCTTGTAGTAATATTGGGTGTATATATCGGAATAACATATAACGAAGTAGTGGCTGTAGTTGGACATTGTAATGTTCCGCTTGATACTGTTGTGGTTAGAGAATAAACACCCGTATTTGCCGATGTAACATTAGTTAAAGCAGGATTTTGTTGATTAGAATTAAAAAATGAGGGACCTGACCACTGATAGCTTGTAGTTAAAGTAGAATTATTACTTGATGTTAGCGTGTAATTACTGTAAGCACATATTGTGTCCGGTTGAGAAATAGTTATTGTTCCGGGACTTACAACAGTGAGAGATGTTACTGCATTACACGTTCCGGTAGGAGCAGTAACAAGCATTGTATATGTTCCACTCGCATTAGCACCAGCATTACTTAAGACAGCGTTTTGTAGATTTGATGAAAACCCGTTAGGTCCTGTCCATGCATAACTTGTTGCATTAGTAACAGTAGTTGCTGCCAAACCAAAAGATTGTCCGACGCAAATATTACCGCTATTTGAAGCAGCTACAGTACAAGAGCAAATAGGATATACTATAGTTACTTGTCCATTTCCTGCATTATTACCGGCAGCACAGGCCATACCGACAGGTACTAAGCTAGAGCCACCACCACCAGCGCCGCCACCATTTGCTCCTATGCAACATCCATCGCTTCCGCCACCGCCACCGCCATAATACCCGCCGCCGCCACCGCCACCGGCAGCATCTATACCCACCATATTGCCACCATCTCCACCTTGCCATAATACACCATTTACTCCGGAGTTTCCACCGCCGCCCCATGGAGGTCCACCGGTGCCACCAGATGTTTGAGTTCCTCCATTTCCACCTGTTACAGTAAATGGGGAACCTTGCCCCGCATTACCGGTTGCGCATCCGCCCGTACCTCCTGATACAATATTCATGGATGAGCCTCCGTTTTGTCCTCCACCACCGGAAGCAACAACCACTCTATCCGGCAAGCCATAAGGAGGTATTCTTATATCGGAAGACCCGCCGCCGCCACAAGAGAACATTTGTCCACTGCTACTTGTACTCCATCCGTTTCCACCTCCATTCCATCCTCCGTTAGGGCAAACGCCTTGTCCACCCACATTCACTTGTAAAATCTGACCTGCGGTAACACTAAGAACACCGCTAACAGTAGCTCCCATACCTCCATTAGCACCCCCACCACCTTGCGCGCCTTTAATTGTTACTGTAATATTATTTGCACAAGCAGGCACTGTAAATTGTTGTGCAGCTCCGGTATAATTAAAAGTAATAGTTTGTGTGGTTTGCCCACTTACGGGGTATAAGTATAAACTTACCATTAATATAATAAAATAGATAGTCTTACATTTTAAGGTACAAACCATCTTTGCTGTTTTTAAATTCATCATTATTTAGTATTATATTTTTAATTTAGAATCCATATCTCCCTGCAAAGATAAATAATAATAACACTATATTAGTTATTTTTTAATCATTTATATTGCTTATTCAATAAATAAACATATCTATTCAATCAAGTAACAGATATTTTCGGTGTTTTATCTCTATAGAATTAACTTTAATTTTAAATCTCTCTTTAAATTTAATATTGTATTTTTACACACTCAATAATAATATTATGAATAAGAATTTACTTGGAGTTTACTTGTTTTTATTAATAGGTACAATTGTAGCTCAAAAACAAATATCGTTTGTTATTACAGGCAGTATCAAAAATAACCAGCATAAAATCATTTATCTTCATCATAAGTGGGATGAAAAACTTTATACAGATTCCACAATTATAAAAAACAGTCAGTTTGCTTTTAAAGGGCAAGAACAGGAAGTAAACATGTATTGGCTTACTTTTGACAGAAACCCTTTAGCACAACCAAATATTACTTTTTTTGCAGATAAAGGAGAAACTAAAATTTCTATGCATTCGGATTCTATAGCATATGCGAAAGTAATAGGGGGAGTAAATCAAACATATTACGCAGAGTATCGTTCAAAAATGACAGACTTTGTAAAAGACCAACAAGCTCTATACCAAAAATACAATCAAGCTATGCAAGCCGGAGATGCTAACACTATTAGCCAAGTTCAAATGCAATTTTCTGAACTTAACCAAAAAGTAAAGTCAACTTTAAAAGATTATATCAAAAAAAATCCTGCATCACCCGTGAGTGGATATATTATTTACCAAGACTTTGGTAGTAACCCAAATGTACCCATTGAGGAGTTGGAAGAGTTAGTAAGTTACTTAGACAAAGATTTTTTGAATACAAAATTTGGAAAGCTGGCACAACAAAAAATAATGCAAGCTAATGGTAATAAAATTGGAAAAAAAATAATGGAATTTGCGCAAAATGATGCAGATGGTAAATCTATAAACATTAATGATTTTAAAGGCAAATATGTTTTGATTGATTTTTGGGCAAGTTGGTGTGGGCCTTGTAGAATGGAAAATCCAAATGTAGTAGCTGCCTATAATAAGTTTAAAGACAAAGGGTTTACGGTACTTGGTATTTCATTAGATCAGAATAAAATGGCGTGGGTTAAAGCAGTAGAAAAAGATGGGTTAACATGGACACATGTTAGCGATTTAAAAGGGTGGAACAATGAGGTTGCACAAAAATTTGGCATTACATCAATTCCTCAAAATATATTGGTTGATAAAGACGGTGTAATTCTTGCAAAAAATTTAAGAGGAGAAGCGTTGGAACAAAAGTTAGCAGAAATTTTTGGCAAATAATTACTATTTATCATTAAAATAATAACCTTTATTTTCGGATTGGTTAGTAGTATTTTCTTTCGAAAAAAGTTCTTCAATTGGTTTATCAAAACAAGTATTTGGGATATTGATATTAAGAAGGTAAGATAAAGTAGGCGCAAGTTGAGTTATTTTATAGAATTTTATACTATACATCTGTTTTATACCTTTTCCATATAGAATTAAAGGAACATGCGTGTCGTAATTATAAGCAGTACCGTGAGTAGTTCCTTTTTCTTCATAATCCATACATTGTGGTTGAAGAATAAAAACAATATCCCCACTTTTATTTGGAGAGTACCCCTTACACGCCATTCCATAGGGAGTAAAATTATCGGAATAATCAACAGACAATTCACTGCTTGTATATGCTTCCGTAATGGTAGGGTACATTAAACAGAAAGATTTAATATCGGTTTCAAGATTGCTTTTGGAAATATTTTTCTTGCTTATTTGCATAGCATTAAAGAAAATTTGCCCATTACTAACATTAGCAATGATGGTGCTGTCTCCAAATTTATTCTGACAAAATATTTTTACATCACGAAATAATTTTTGCTCACTGAAGTAAGATACATTAAATTTATTGTCTTTCATATAATTAGTATTATATGCAGCCGCATGGTCTGCGGTAATAAATAAAGTATAATTATCATGTCCGATATTTTTATCAAGAAATGTAATTAAATTAGCAATATCAATATTTAAACGGTAATAAGCATCTTCTAACTCTAAAGATTCTGTTCCATAGTAATGTCCAATATAATCCGTACTTGAAAAACTAACACATAAAAAATCTGTATTTTCATGCTTTCCTAATTTTTCATTTAACACACATTCTTTAGCTAAATCAATAAGAATAGAGTTGCCATAAGGTGTTCCTTTGAGTACAGCATATTTTTTTTCATCAATTTGTTTTTTAAAATTATATGAAAACTTTGGTGGTGTATTTTTAATGATAGATTCTTCATATTGATTGCTGTCCGGAAGAGTAGAAAGGTACTTGTCTTTAGAAAGCAGTAATTGCCATGGCTGTGATAAGTAAGATTCGGGATACTTTAACTGATTAAATTTAATTAGCCAGTCCGGTAGTTGCTTCATATAAAATGTTGATGAAATAAAATCCCCGCTTTTATCGTCCCACCAATAAGCGGCGTCTGCCATGTGCCCACCGGGAAGTATTGCAGATCTGTCTTTAATAGAAATACTAATCACTTTACATTGATTCTTATACATTAGTTTAAGTTCATCGGTAATGGTATTGGCTAACAAATTTTTCGGAGACATTTTTCCAGACTTATTTTTTGTACCAACCGACTGAACAAAAGTATCCTTTACACAATACATTTCTTTACCCGTTTTTTTATCAAACCAATCGTTTGCAATAATTCCATGATATCTTGGCGTACTGCCTGTATAAATACTTGCATGACCGGGGGCTGTATAAGTTGGAATATAATTATAATGAACATTTTTAAAAAAAGCTCCCTCATTCATCAACTTGATAAACCCACCTTTAGAAAAGTTCTTTTGAAACTTAATTAAATAATCATAACGCATTTGGTCTATCACAATACCAACAACTAACTTAGGAGGTTGTTCATTTTGTCCTTTGATATTAAACACATACATCATTAACAATAGTAAAATCTTTTTCATTTAATTTTTTTTGTACAAAGTTAAGGTATAAAACTATATTTTTTTAAAAGTAAAAAATTATTCATATTTGCGTAAGATAAAATAAGCAGATGAGTGACAAACAAAAAACAATAAAAGAACGAATAACTATTAGTGGTATTGGCTTACATACAGGTAAGCAAGTGAACCTTACATTTCTTCCTGCACCAACAAATCACTGGTTTAAATTTCAGAGGGTTGATATGCCAAATCAACCTATTATTGACGCAGATGCATTTAACGTAATAAGCACAGATAGAGGTACTACCTTGGAACAAAATGGAGCAAAAGTTCATACTACAGAACATGTATTAGCGGCTTTAATTGGAATGGATTTGGATAATGTGCTCATTCAGGTAGATGGACCGGAAATGCCGATTATGGATGGCAGTTCTAAGCTATTTATAGAAGCCCTGCAAAAAGTAGGAGTAGTGGAGCAAGATGCAGAAAGAGAGTATTTTGAACTAAAAGAAAATTTAACCTACGAAAATGCAGAGCGCAAAATAGAAATGCTTGCTGTTCCACAAGACACATATAGAATAACCGTAATGGTAGATTACAATAGCGAAGTATTAGGAACACAACATGCAGGAATATATCACATGGGCGAGTTTATAAAAGAAATATCACCTTGCAGAACTTTTGTTTTTTTACATGAGTTAGAAGCTCTGTTGCAACACAATTTGATTAAAGGCGGTGACTTAAATAATGCTATTGTTTTGGTAGATAAAGAATTACCAAAAGAAAAAATGGAATACCTTAGAAAGGTTTTTAATAAACAAGATGTAGAAGTAAAAGGTAAAGGTGTATTAAATAATACAAAACTACATTTTTACAATGAACCGGCAAGACACAAACTGCTTGATATAGTAGGAGATTTAGCATTAGTAGGGCAACACATGAAAATTCATATCCTTGCTGCATGCCCCGGACATTTTGGTAACACCGAGTTTGCAAAAAAAATTAAAGAGTTTATTAAAAAACAAAAGAAAGAACAATATATTCCTAAAATAAACAACGATACTCCTGTAGTGTACGATGTAAAAGACATTATGAATATTTTACCACATCGTGTGCCTTTTTTAATGATAGATAAAATTGTAGAGCTTAGCCCTGAACTTGTTATAGGAATTAAAAATGTTACAATGAATGACTATTGGTTTCCCGGACATTTTCCGGACGAACCCGTAATGCCGGGAGTATTAATTATAGAAGCATTGGCTCAAACAGGAGGTATTCTTACATTAAAAACAGTTCCGGACCCTAAAAATTATCAAACCTATTTCCTTAAAATTGAAACAGCTAAGTTTAAACAAAAAGTTGTTCCCGGAGACACCTTAGTTTTAAGAATGGATTTAATAGAACCTATTCGTAGAGGCATCTGCCACATGATAGGCAGAGCTTATGTTGGGACAAAATTAGTGTGTGAAGCTGATTTAACAGCACAAATCATAAAAGTAAGAAATCTTGAAACCAGCAAAACAACTGTATGATATCTAAATTAGCAAGTGTAAGTCCAAAAGCCAAGATAGGTAACAACGTAATAATAGAGCCTTTTGCTACTGTTTATGAAAATACAGAAATAGGAGATAACACATGGATTGGTCCTAACGCAGTAATAATGAGCCATACCAAAATAGGAAAAGGATGCAAGATATTTCCCGGAGCAGTACTTGGAGCTGTACCGCAAGATCTTAAATTTAGTGGAGAAGAAAGTATAGTAGAAATTGGCGATAACACTATTATTAGAGAGTGTGTAACAATTAATAGAGGCACACTTGATAGAATGACAACAAAAGTGGGAAACAATTGTTTAATCATGTCTTACGTTCATATAGCACACGATTGTATTGTTGGCAATAATGTAATTTTAGCAGGATATACAGGTTTATCAGGACATATTACTATTGAAGATTTTTCTATTCTGGAAGGAATGTGCAAAGCACAACAATTTATTTCCATCGGAAAACATACCTTTATTGCCGGAGATTCTCAAATCAGAAAAAGTGTACCTCCTTATGTTCGTTGTGCAAGAGAACCGCTGCAATATATTGGTGTTAATACAGTAGGGCTTTCACGAAGAGGATATACACCTGAGCAGATAAAAGCTATAGAAGATATTTACAGAATTATTTTTGTAAAAGGATATGCACTTAATAAAGCAATTGAAATTGTGAACAGCGAAATTTCGGACTCAGTATTTAAACAAGAAATTCTTGACTTTATACAAGGTCAGAAAGATGGAATCATCAGAGGTATTTCCTCTTAATTAAAACAATGCAGGCAGTAAGTATAGAGTTAAAATCTGTTGCCAAAAAATTTAATAATCGTTGGCTGTTTAAAAATTTAAACTTAGCAGTTAATCCGTCTGAAAAGATTGCCATTATTGGACCTAATGGTTCAGGCAAATCAACATTATTAAAAATGATTGCAGGATTTTTAAGTAGTAATAAAGGAGAAACTATTTATAAAAACCAGAATAATAATATTGAAAAAGAAAATATCTTTACAAATATTTCAGTTGCTGCACCTTATGTAGCATTAATAGATGACTACAATTTGCGGGAATTTTTTCAGCATATTAGCGTGTTTCGTAAATTAAAATTACAAATAGATGATATCATTACATTATCAGAATTACAAGCATCAGAAAAAAAACCTTTAAAATATTTTTCCAGCGGCATGAGACAGCGTGTTCGTTTGTTACAAGCTATTTTAGATACTGCTCCGATATTATTATTAGATGAACCTACTTCTAACTTAGACGCAAAAGCAATACAATGGTATCAAGAATTGGTTAATAAATATTGCGCCAAAAAAACCATAATTGTTTTTTCTAATGCACAGCCACAAGACTATTCATTTTGTAGCAAAATAATTCACCTTTCAGATATCATTACTCCATAAAAACTAATTTTTTGTTTTATGAAAAGAATAGAGATTATACTTTATGTCGCTAATCAAGAGAATAGTAAAAAATTTTATACAGCACTCTTGAAAGAGAAACCGATATTAGATGTTCCGGGTATGACCTCTTTTCAACTAACTGAAAACACATACCTTTTGGTTTAATGCCGGAAACAGGAATAGCAAAAATATTACAAAACAAAATAGATAACCCTGCAAGTGGCAATGGTATTCCACGATGTGAATTATATTTATATTCAGACAATATTGTTGCAGACTATGAAAACGCTATTTCTTGTAATGCTAAATTAATCAGCCCGATTATGGATAGAGACTGGGGCGATAAAGCATGCTATTTTGCAGATCATGATGGACATATCATTGCCTTTGCACAAAAATTATAGATATACGTTAATTCTATTGATACTATATTATTACTTTTTATTCGCCGTAAAAAACAATAGGCAGAATTTCTTGCTATATTAACAACCTTATGAATACAAAACTCATTTTATTAATTATTGCTATTTTATTTATTAGCCGTAACTACGCACAAACTACAAAAAAACAAATTGCTATCGAACAGAATAATATTTCTGAAATGTTAGATTCTTTTAATACTGCGGCATCTGACGCAAACTTTGAAAAGTACTTTAACTTTTTTACCGAAGACGCTATCTTTATAGGAACAGATGCTACAGAAATTTGGAACAAGCAAGCTTTTATGGAATTTGCCAAGCCTTATTTTGAAAAGAAAAAAACATGGCAATTTAGGGTTATTCAAAGACATGTTTATTTTGGCACACACAACGATATCGCATGGTTTGATGAGTTACTAAACACACAAATGAAAATTTGCAGAGGCTCAGGAGTTGTTGTAAAAAAGAATAATCAATGGAAAATACAGCAATATGTTTTATCTATGACCATTCCTAATAAAACAGCAAAGTCTGTTATAGAAATTAAAAGTGCAACAGAAGACTCTCTAATAAGAATACTTCCAAAATAATTATTGCTGATTTTTTTCAGAGGTTTCTTTATTTTCTATATCGCTAATCCCTCCTGATATAATAAACTTCATAGTATTAGCAGCACTGTGTGGCAGTGGCTCTACATATTCTTTTTTTATCAAAACAAGCTTGCCTGCAAAAGAATATGAAAAAGGCAAATACACTGCTACATAATCGGTTAATCCAAAATTGGTTAAGTCCTGCTGTGTAACAAAACCTATTTCTTTTCGTGTAGAGTTTTCCATGGAAATTAATACAGGGTGTTTAAATTTTTTCTTATTGCCAATAAATGCTTCTATAAAGTCTTTAATAGGTGAATAAATATGTCTGATTAGCGGTAGTCGTTCAAATTTATTTTCAAAATAATGCAATAGGTTACTAAAAAAATAATTTGAAGCCAGCACGCCTGCAGCAAAGGTTAGTAGTAAAAAGAAAATAAATCCCAATAAGATATCAAGATATAAATTATCAGTAATACCAATCCACACAAAGAAATCAATAAAAATAGAAAAGAGTTTAATAATAACATAAAGTGTAATAGCCACCGGAACCAAAACTACCAAACCTTGTATTAAGTAACTGATTATTTTTTTCATACAAACAGATTCAAGATATTAGTATAAACTCTTTAAGCATAACCAAGTAATGCTCTGACTTTATTAAGTTTTTCATTGGCTATTTCTTGTGCTTTTTTTTCTCCTGTTAATAGTTTCTCTTCTAATAATTTAGGATTGTTCATGAACTCAGAAAATAATTTTCTCTGCTCCGCAAATTTTTCCAGAATTAATTCAAAGAGTGCATTTTTAGCGTGCCCGTAGCCAAATCCACCTTTAAGATAATTGTTACGCAACTCCTGTATGTGGTTAACATCTGCAAGTAATTGATACAGCTTAAACACATTACAAGTATCGGGGTTTTTAGGTTCTTCTATTGGTGTGCTATCAGTTACAATAGAACCAATTACTTTTTTTAACTCTTTTTCCGGAAGGAAAATATTGATAAAATTATTATATGATTTACTCATTTTTTTACCATCAGTTCCCGGAATAATCATAGTTTGCTCATTTATCTTAGCTTGTGGCAAAACAAATATTTCCTGATTAACCGTTCTATTAAATGCAGATGCAATATCTCTTGCTATTTCTAAATGCTGTACTTGATCTTTTCCAACAGGAACTATCTCTGCATCATATAATAAAATATCCGCAGCCATTAACACCGGATATATAAATAAGCCTGCGTTAACATCACTTAATCTTTCACTTTTTTCTTTGAAAGAATGTGCATTGGCTAACATAGGATATGGAGTAAAGCAATTCAAATACCATGTTAATTCACAAACTTGAGGTATTTTACTCTGTCTATAAAACAGATGTTTTTCGGTATCAAACCCAAACGCTAACCATGTTGCAGCAACTGCTTTTGTACTTTCGCTAATAAAGACTGCATTTTTTACGCTGGTAAGCGTGTGTAGGTCTGCTATAAAAAACAAACTTTCGTTTCCTTCAGTTTTACTTAATTCAACAGCAGGGATTATTGCTCCTAAAATATTACCGAAATGAGGAATATTTGTGCTTTGAATACCGGTTAAAATTCTTGCCATTCTATTCTTTTACAAATAAGGATTTTAGTTCTGTGGCATCATCAGGTTTAAGTCGTCCGCTTAATATCAACGATAATTGTCTTCTTCTTAAAGCAGCATCATAACGTTTTTGTTCGAGTTCTGTTTGTGGTTTTATTTTTGGAATTGGCAAAGGAACCCCGTTGTCATCTATGGCTACACAAGTTAATATAGCTTCATTACATTTAATTCTGGCGTGTGTTACAATATTTTCCACAAATACATCTACAATTACTTCCATACTTGTATCAAATGCTCTGCTAATTTGCGCTTCTAAAGTTACTATGCTGTTTTCTTTTATAGGATGATTAAATGATGTGTGATTAATTGCTGCAGTTACAACAACTCTTCCACAATGTCTTTGAGCACAGATAGAACCGGCTATATCTACCCATTCCATTAACCTGCCTCCAAATAAATTTCCCAAGGGATTTGTATCGCTGGGCAATACAATTTCTGTTTTTACTGTTCTTGATTCTGATACAAGTTTTTCTTCCATAAACTAACTGCTTTGTTCTGTAATTGGCGTATCAAATGGTCGTTTACCAAAAATTTCCTCAAGGTCCTCTTTGAATATAATTTCTTTCTCTAGTAATCTATTAGCTAATTGGTCTAAGAGGCTTTTCTTTTCAGTTAAAATATCTTTTGCTTTTTGATAGGAATAATCTATCATTTTCTTAACTTCTTGGTCTATTACTTCTGCTGTTTTTTCGCTGTAAGGCTTGCCGACATTATATTCTTGCTGTCCTGAACTGTCATAGTAACTAATATTTCCGATTTTGTCATTCAAGCCATAATATACGACTGCCGCGTATGCCTGCTTGGTTACCTTTTCCAAATCATTTAAAGCACCTGTTGAAATTCTTCCAAAAGCAACATCTTCTGCGGCTCTGCCTCCAAGTGCAGCCGACATTTCATCTGTAATTTGTTCTACATTTGTAATTTGTCTTTCTTCCGGTAAATACCAAGCTGCTCCTAAAGATTTTCCTCTTGGCACGATGGTTACTTTTACCAATGGTGCAGCGTATTTTAAAAACCAACTCACCGTAGCGTGCCCCGCTTCGTGGTAGGCAATGACTTTTTTCTCTTCCGGTGTAATTATTTTATTTCTTTCTAAGCCTGCAATTACTCTATCTACTGCATCAAGAAAATCTTCACGGCTTACTATTTTTTTACCTTTTCGTGCGGCTATCAGTGCTGCTTCATTACAAATATTAGCAATATCTGCACCGCTAAACCCGGGTGTTTGCTTTGCTAAAAAGTCAATTTCAACCGTGTTATCTATCTTAATTTTCTTTAAGTGTACTTTAAATATTTCCTCTCTGTCTTTTACATCAGGCATATCAATGTAAATGTGTCGGTCAAATCTTCCCGGGCGCAACAATGCTTTATCTAAAATATCAGCGCGATTGGTTGCTGCTAAAACAATAACGCCGCTATTGGCTGCAAATCCATCCATTTCTGTTAATAATTGATTTAACGTACTTTCTCTTTCATCATTTGCACCGGTAGACACTGCTTTAGATCTTGACCTACCTATTGCATCTATTTCATCTATAAAGATAATACATGGTGATTTTTCTTTTGCCTGATTGAATAAATCTCGTACACGAGATGCACCAACACCAACAAACATTTCTACAAACTCTGAACCTGAAATAGAAAAGAATGGTACTTTTGCCTCTCCAGCAATGGCTTTTGCCAATAAAGTTTTACCTGTACCGGGAGGTCCTACTAATAGCACGCCTTTTGGTATTTTTGCACCAAGCTCTGTGTATTTTGCAGGGTTTTTTAAGAAATCAACTATTTCCTGCATTTCTGTTTTTGCACCTTGTAAACCAGCCACATCGTTAAACGTAACGGATACGCCTTTATCTTTATCAAACAATTGAGCACGTGAGCGTCCAAAACTAAATATAGACCCCGCTCCTCCGGCACCTCCGCTCATTCTTCTCATCATAAAAATCCAAAATATTCCAAAGATAACTAATGGTAATACCCATGATAAATGATCTGTCCAATTGGTTTCTTCCATAGAACGTGGGTATATTCTTTTTTCTTTAGGAATCATTGCATCATCTTGCACTTTTTGAATCCTTTGTAAAAAAAACTCTACAGAAGGAATGGATACGACAAAGTGAGGTCCTTTGAATCTCTTATCAGGAAAATAGGGCATTCCTGTATTTGGATCTTTGTATCTTTTGCATGTAACCAAAGAGTCGGTATTTACAAATATTTTTGCGTATTTCCCATTCACAATAATAATATCCGTAACATCTCCATGAGAAAGCATATCCTCTAACTTTGTTTGACTGACTTCTATTTGTCGCTTAAACATATCGTTATCAAAGAATGTAATAAATATGATGAAAGCAATGATAACGGCATATATCCAATAAAAAGAATTACCACCTCCGTTACCTGGCATTTTGCTTTTGTCTTTGTTTTGAAGAAACTTTTGTTTTAGCTGTTCAAATTGTTTTTGACGAATTTGTTCTTCAGTAGGTTGTTCTTTTTTATTTGACTCTTGTTCCGAAGTATTATCGTTTGGTATATTGCTCTGATTGTTTTCTTCTGCCATAGTTTAAGAATTAATATTTGTAATCTCTGCGTCTGCCCACAACGATTCTATGTTATAAAAGTCTCGCATGTCACGTCTAAAAATATGCACAACCACAGTAAGATAATCTAAAAGTATCCATTCAGCATTTTGAACGCCTTCTATATGATGTGGCTTTATATTTAGTTTTTTACGGGTAAACTCTTCTACAGAATTTGCAATGGCTTGTATTTGAGTTGTGCTTTCTGCATCACAAATTACAAAGTAATTACAAAAACTATTATCTAATTTTATTAGGTTCATCACGGTAATGTGTGCTGCCTTTTTCTCCTGCATACCTTCTATTATTGTATTAGATAATATTGTATCCTGATTTAGATTATTTTTTTTAATCTGTTGTTTTTGTTTTGAAACAGGGGGTTGCTTAACCGCTTTTTTCTTAGCTATGGGTTTTGCTGCTTTTTTTACAGCAACTTTTGTCTTCTTTTTGGCTGCCGCCTTTTTAACGGTTTTTTTTACAGCCACCGCTTTTTTTATTGTTTTTTTCTGTATCTTCTTCGCCATAAAATTTATAGGACTGCAAATGTAGTTTTTTTATTGATAAAATGAATATTTAGTTATCCTGCTTTAATGTTTTTTATGAAACTATCTGTAAATAAATTAAATCATTCTGAAAGAATAAAAATTTTGAGTAGATTTGCCCCGCATTTTGGAGAGGTGCTCGAGTGGTTGAAGAGGCACGCCTGGAAAGTGTGTATGCGGCCAAAACCGCATCGAGGGTTCGAATCCCTCCTTCTCCGCAGTTTTTTTTACAATAGTTAGTAAGTTATTATTTTAACTTTCGTGAACGACATCTAAAGTTATTAGCGCATTGAAATAGATTGTTCTAAACAACCTAAATCTACAATATAAGCCTAAGATAGCCTTGTGATAAAAGTATAAAATGTTATTTTAGCAGTTCAATATCTATCCAAGAACCTGCGTTACAACAATCTATTCCTTGATTGGCTAAAAACCCTTCTGCTTGTCGGCTCCTCATACCGGAAGCACAACATAAAATAATAGGAGCAGACATTTGTTTTATTTCATTTACTCTGGTGTTTAGCTCTTGTAATGGGATATTTACTGAGTTTGCAACGTGTCCTGATGCAAATTCCTCTTTTGTTCTTACATCTAAAATAGTACCTTTTCCGTTTTTAATTAATTGTTCTATATTACTCATAATTGTTATTTTTCAAAAGTGTTTAATAAAAGTGCGCCTACAATCATACCATATATTGTACTGATGTAGGGGTTGGAAGTAATAGGGCAGGTTCCTGATGCACAGCCTATAAATTTATAATACGAATAACCGCCTACACCACCGAGTAGTAACCCCAGTAAACTTAGTTTGTATTTTAATAAAAGTGCAATCATTGTTTTTTATTTTTTGTGTTAAGATGAAATATTGAATAAAGAGGGCAGACACCAATAAAACTTGTAAGTACAAAAACTACTCCTAATATAAGTAACACCATACCTGCTATTCCGACAACTGTATTGCTAAAATACAATATTCCAAATAATACGGCTAATAATATTCTTATTATTTTATCTGCCTTTCCTATGTTTGATTTCATGATGTAATTTTTTGACAAAGGTACATCGCCTTTCTTTTATTTTTTTGTGATATTTGTTACTAACTCTATACTTCCTCTTTTTAATATTACCTTATTATCTTTTTCCATAACCTTTAATATTCGGGTTATTATTTCTCGAGATGTACTAAGTTCTTTTGCAAGTTCTTCGTGTGTAATGGCAATGATATTATTATTAAATACTTTGGCTTTATAGTTTAATAATTCGTATAATCGTTTATCCAAAGGGTTAAAAGCAATGTTTGCTACAGAATTAACTAAATGATGAAATAAATTAAAATAATTACGCAATAAAATTTCAAATATCTCAGGGTGATTCCTTAGGTTATCTTTAAAATAGTCTATTGGCAGAAAAAGGATTTCACAATCACTATCAGCAACTACTTTTAGTTCCATTTTTTCATGAAAAATCCCTGAAGATATGCTTGTTGAACAAGTGTCACCTTCTTTTAAATAGTAAAGCAAGACTTCTTTTTCATCGGCATTATTAACTAATAAAATTTTAATAATACCCTTTAGAATAATTGGGATGCCTCTATTGTAACTATATTCCGAAATAATAATCTCATTTTTTTTAAACGATTTAAAAAAACTTACTTTTTTTAGTTGATTTATTTCATCTTCATTCAAAGGAGATAGAAAACTTATCTTTCTGAGGCTTTCTATGGAAGTCATTTTTCTCCGACTTTATACCATTTTCTCAGGTCTTACCCATTCATCAAATTGTTCGGCTGTAAGTAACCCAAGATCTATGGCGGCTTGCTTTAGAGTTTTGTGTTCTTTGTGTGCAGTTTTGGCAATTTTAGCGGCGTTTTCATACCCGATATGTGTATTAAGTGCTGTTACAAGCATTAAAGAGTTTTCTAAATGGTTTTTAATAACAGGCTCATTTGGTTCTATACCTATCGCACATTTATCGTTAAAGCTTACGCACACATCTCCAATTAATCTTGCAGAAGTAATAACATTGTAAGCAATGAGTGGCTTAAATACATTAAGTTCAAAGTGTCCTGTTGCACCGCCAATAGAGACAGCAACATCATTACCCATTACTTGAGCAGCAACCATCGTCATTGCTTCCGGTTGAGTGGGATTAACTTTACCCGGCATAATAGAAGAACCCGGTTCATTATCAGGAATAATTAATTCTCCTATGCCACAACGGGGACCTGATGCCAATAAACGAATATCGTTGGCTATTTTCATTAAAGAAACAGCAACACGTTTAAGAGCACCACTCATTTCTACCATGGCATCGTGTGCTGCCAGTGCTTCAAATTTATTAGGAGCTGTTACAAAAGGAAGTTTGGTTAACTCAGCAATTTTTTTTGCCACCAATACATCATAACCCTTTGGTGTATTTAATCCTGTACCTACTGCTGTTCCGCCAAGTGCAAGTTCCTTTACGGCTTCTAAAGCATTGTTTAATGCTCTTAATCCCATATTTAATTGCTGTACGTATCCGCTAAATTCTTGACCGAGTGTAAGCGGTGTTGCATCCATTAAATGTGTTCTTCCTGTTTTTACAATATGCTTAAAATCATTAGATTTTTTTTGCAGCGTATCTCTTAATTTCTCTATTCCGGGAATGGTAACTTCTTTTACAATTTTGTAAGTAGCAATGTGCATGGCTGTCGGATAAGTATCGTTAGATGATTGCGATTTATTCACATCATCATTTGGGTGCAATATTTTTTTATCATCGGTTAATTTCCCACCTTGAATAACGTGCGCACGGTATGCAACCACTTCATTTACGTTCATGTTGCTTTGAGTACCACTGCCTGTTTGCCATATTACCAATGGAAATTGATCATCTAACTTTTTATCTAAAATCTCATCACACACTTTGCTGATTAGGTCGCATTTTTCTTTTGATAAAACGCCTAATTCGTTATTAGCCATGGCTGCTGCTTTTTTTAGATAGGCAAATGCATAAATAACTTCCTTTGGCATGCTGGCTTCCTGTCCAATTTTGAAATTATTTCTTGAACGTTCAGTTTGTGCGCCCCAATAAACGAGTGCAGGCACTTTAACTTCGCCCATGGTGTCTTTTTCAATTCTGAAATCTGATGTTTTTTCTGTCATTGTTGTCATAATTTTAATTTTAATGCGTTAATTCATGAATATTATTTTCCATATATGCTTCTATCGGAGCACAGGTACATATTAAATTTCTGTCGCCGAAAGCATTATCAATTCTTGATACAGAAGGCCATACTTTTGCAAGTTTCACCCAAGGAAGTGGGTAAGCAGCTTGTTGTCTGGAATAAGTATATTTCCAATTATCGGAAGTAACAACTTCTGCTGTATGTGGTGCATTTTTTAGCAAGTTATCGTTTTTATCAGACTTACCATTTACTATTTCGTTAATTTCTTCTTTAATTGAGATAAGAGCTTCTGCAAATCGGTCTAATTCAGATTTATTTTCACTTTCTGTTGGTTCAATCATTAAAGTATTTGGTACAGGAAAAGCAACTGTTGGTGCGTGAAATCCATAATCCATCAATCTTTTAGCCATATCTACCACTTCCACGTTGCTTTGCATTTTGAATGTACTTGCGTCTAAAATAAATTCGTGTGCGCAACGGTTGTTGTGATTGGTGTATAAAATTTTATAATGATTTTTAATTTTATCTTTAATGTAATTGGCATTTAAGATGGCGTATTTTGTAGATTCTGTAAGCCCTTCAGCCCCTAACATACGTATATACGCATAAGAAATCAGCAACACAAGAGCACTGCCATAAGGAGATGCCGAAACTGCATGTATGCCTTTTTCTGATTTATTGGTTTCAAAAACATGCGTTGGTAAAAATGGTTTTAGCTTATCGTTTACACAAATAGGTCCCATTCCGGGTCCGCCACCGCCATGCGGAATTGCAAATGTTTTATGTAAATTAAGGTGACACACATCAGCACCAATTGTTGCCGGATTTGTTAAACCAACCTGAGCATTCATGTTAGCGCCATCCATATATACCAACCCGCCATTTTGATGAATAATATTGGTAATCTCTGAAATTTTTTCTTCAAATACGCCATGCGTACTTGGGTATGTTACCATAAGCCCTGCTAATTCATTTTTATATTGCTCGGCTTTGTTTTTCAAGTCTTCCACATCTACGTTTCCGTTGGCATCGCATTTTACAACAATAATTTTAAAGCCCGCCATTGCTGCAGATGCAGGATTGGTGCCGTGAGCAGAAGCCGGAATTAAAATAATATTTCTTTGTGATTGTTTATGATGGTGATGATACGCTCTGATTACCATTAGCCCTGCATATTCACCTTGTGCGCCGGAGTTTGGTTGAAAACTAACACCTGTAAATCCGGTAATTTCGCAAAGATATTGCCCAAGATTATTGATTAATTCTAAATATCCCTCTGCCTGATTATTCGGAATGAACGGATGCAATGCATTAAACGCCTCTAAGGAAAGCGGCATCATTTCTGTTGCTGCATTCATTTTCATAGTACAAGAACCTAATGAAATCATACTATGTACAAGCGAAATATCTTTGTTTTCAAGCATTTTAATATACCTCATCATTTCGTTTTCTGAATGATGTGTGTTGAATATTTTGTGTGTTAAGAATACAGAAGTTCTTTTTAATGAGGATTTTGAAAGAACACTATCTTGCGAAAATTCAGCTATGTGTTTTTTATTTACTGCTTCTGCAAAAATATCTACTAGTGTTTGAATATCTTGCTTAGAGGTTGTTTCATCAATAGAAACAGAAATGGTATTATCATCATTATATCTTAAATTTACCTGCTTCGCTATGGCTATTTTTTCTATAGTTTTTTTATCTGCTTGAATGGTTATGGTATCAAAGAATAATTTATTAATAACATGGTAACCAAGCTTTATAAGGTTGTTTTTTAGCGACACAGTATTGGTGTGTATTGTTTCTGCAATATTTTTAATTCCTTCCGGTCCATGGTACACGGCATACATACTTGCCATAATTGCCAATAATGCTTGGGCAGTACAAATATTAGATGTTGCTTTTTCTCGTTTAATGTGCTGTTCTCTTGTTTGCAATGCCATTCTTAAGGCGTGCTTTCCTTGTGCATCTACAGATACACCAATAATTCTACCGGGTATAAATCTTTTAAAATGCTCGGTTGTTGCAAAGAACGCAGCATGCGGTCCACCAAACCCCATTGGCACACCAAAGCGTTGGGAATTACCAAAAGCACAATCTGCACCTATTTCAGCAGGATTTTTTAGTAATGTCAAAGCCATTAAGTCGGTAGCAACCGCCACATAAATATTCTTTGCTTTTAGCTGACTGATAAATGAACTGTAATCAATTATCTCTCCGTTGAGATTAGGATATTGTATTAAAGCTCCAAAAAAAGAATCATCAAAGGTAGTGGAAACATAATCGCCAATTATCAGTTCAATACCTAATGCAAGCGCTCTTGTTTTTAAAGTGTCTATTGTTTGCGGGAAAGTGTGTTTATCTACAAAAAATTTATTGGAAGAAGATTTTGTTTTGTCTCTGTTACCATAAAACATTGTCATAGCTTCTACTGCAGAAGTAGCTTCATCTAACAAAGAGGCATTGGCAATAGAAAACCCTGTAAGGTCGCTTATCATGGTTTGAAAGTTAAGCAACGCTTCTAATCTGCCTTGCGATATTTCTGCCTGATAAGGTGTGTAAGCAGTGTACCATCCCGGGTTTTCAAAAATATTTCTTAAAATAACAGAGGGCGTGTAAGTGTTATAATAGCCAAGCCCAATATAGGTTTTAAATATTTGATTTTTACCTGCAAGTATTTTAATATGCTCAAGATATTCCGGCTCGGACAGAGCATGTGGAAGGTTTAATGGTGCTTTCAAACGAATACTGCTTGGAACGGTTTGTTCTATCAAATCGTTTAAAGACTTAACGCCGATTGTTTTGAGCATCTCCTGAAGGTCAATTTGATTAATACCAATATGACGATGAGAAAACTGATGTGCCAACATAATAGAAAATTTTGCGGACAAAGATACACAATTGTACTTTTTGAAGTAAATTAAATGAATAGAAAAATATTTCTTTACTTTTGCAACAATGAAAGCTCAGCTCTTTGTTGTATTAATTTTCTTGATAACCAAGAATTTCGCTCAAACCAAGCAAATAGACAGTATGCAAAGTGTATTGAGCAAAACAACGGAAGACACTCTTAAAATAAGATTGTTAAATCGGCTGGCACAGATACAAGTAAACAAGTTATATATAAAAGAAGCTTTTATATCTGCTAGAAAGGCATTAAAACTTGCATATAAAAGTAATCATGAACAATCAAAAGGGTATTCGTGGATGTCCTTAGGACAGTGCTTTAATGCTGTAAGCCAATACGACTCGGCTATTTATGCTTACAATCAATCTATTGAGGCATTAACAAAAGCAAAATTCTTTAATCAAGTAGGAAAGGTGAAGTTAGGGATAGCAAATGCTTATTATTTTAAAGGTAATGTAGAAAAAGCGCTGACAGACTATATTGAATCGTATAAAGTACATGAAAAATATCAAGACAGTATGTCAATGGCAAAAGCGTTAATGGGTATTGCTAATTGTTATTATGACATTCGGAAGTACGATAAATCTTTAGAGAGTTTTAATATAGCTTATAAGATTTTTGAACATTACCATCAATTTCAAACAATGTCTTGGATATTAAGCAATGTGGCAGATGTACACACAACAATGGGGAATTTGGATTTAGCGTTAGAGTATTATTTGAAAGCAATTGAGTTAAAGAAAAAAATAGGTGAAAATGACTTTTCATTATCACATTCATATTTGGGCATAGCCGATATATATTTAGCTAAAAAAAAATATACTTTAGCACTGCAATATGCTTTAATTTCTATTGAAATTCGAAAAAAAAATACAGATATTCACGAGTTGGCAGAAGCTTACTTGAAAACAGCGGGAATTTATTTTAAAATGGAACAATATGTAAAATCAAAGAACATGTATGAAGAAGCAATCCGCTTATCCGAACAATCTAACTTTTTTGATATTCTTCAAGATGCCTACTTAGGATTATCTAATACTCTATATAAATTTGGAGATATAAATCCGGCATATCAAACAAGATTATTCTATGAGAGAATAAAAGACTCTATTATAAGTATAGAAAGTTCAAAACAAATGAATGAACTATCTACTCGCTATGAAACAGAAAATAAGGAACAACAAATACGTCTATTAAATAAAGATAAAGAAATTCAGATGTCTAAAATGAATAAACAAAGGATGATTCTTTGGTCTGTAGTGATAGGGTTATGCTTAATGATAAGCTTAGCTATTGTTGTCTTTAGAAACTTAACCATCAGCAAGCAGAAAAACAGAGTTATTTCTGAGCAAAAGCAAGTTGTAGAACAACAAAAACTCCTCATAGAAGAAAAACACAAAGACATAGTTGATAGCATTACTTACGCCAAGCGCATACAGCAAGCCATACTGCCAAACGATAAACAATGGTATAAAACATTACCAAATAGCTTTGTGTTGTACCAACCAAAAGACATTGTTGCAGGAGATTTTTATTGGATGGAAGAAACAGAGCAATACATTTACATTGCTGCTGCTGATTGTACAGGGCACGGTGTACCCGGCGCTATGGTAAGTGTCGTGTGCAGCAATGCTTTAACCAAAGCCGTGTTGGAAGAAAAACAAACAGAAACAAACACCATACTTGATACAACAAGAGCAATAGTATTGGAACGACTTGGTAAAAGCGAAGAAAACATACAAGACGGTATGGATGTTTGTTTGGTTCGCATTAATAAAAGCAACGGAAAAGACATACAATACAGCGGTGCTA
>JBDHZB010000012.1:0-51219 GCA_039811645.1 Bacteroidia bacterium
ATGGGTTAAAAACTTACAGCACCAAAATTGGATAAAGAAAAAAAACTTTAGAGGAAGGTAAATGCATGTCATTAAAGATAATAAAACAGAAGGCACAATAAGTTGTAACTTATGGATATTTTTATTGCCATATTGTTGAATACAATTATCTGTTATTTTATTCTTAGTTAACGCATCATCATATAGTTTTGTAATA
Source organism: Bacteroidia bacterium (assembly GCA_039811645.1). Taxonomy (GTDB): domain Bacteria; phylum Bacteroidota; class Bacteroidia; order B-17B0; family Aurantibacillaceae; genus BPGX01. The sequence goes on from JBDHZB010000012.1 coordinate 197, forward strand.
TTATTAAGACGTTGTAACTCCGATTTTAGATTGGTATCTGAAAAATTAATAACTTGTTCTATTTCCTTTTGTGCCTGGAACCGATTACCTAAGTCTGACGGGTTGATGTGCTTTTCTATACAAAGTGATTCGGTAAACATTATTGAAAGGCTTTCAAATAAATGGTCATTTTCAGAATTGGCGATGTGAATGGTTAGTGGAAGCATTTTTTCATGTAATTCTTCCATAAAATCCAGCATTACTTTATTAGGGTTTTGTTCAAAATCCGGTATTTTGCCCTTAATAACAAATGGTTCTCCGATATTAATAAATGCGGAACTACCTTGCTTTGAGGCGCAAGAGTAATTGATACATGCAGGAATTACTTGTAGTTCTTTATCGGGCAGTTCTTTTTGTGCACCAAATATTAACCTGGGAACACCTTTTTTGATGGCTCGTAATCTTCGTTCTTGAATGCAAATACCTTCTGCAAAAATTATAATTTTACGATTGTGTTTTAGCAGTTTGTTTACAACTCTATAAGTGGCGGCATTTTTTTTTAACCCCTCAATGCCTGCATCTTGCATTCTAAAAATAGGAACGATACCAATACTTTGTAGAAGCATGGTAATTAATCCCGGTTTAAAAGCATCGCCTCTTGCCAAATATCTTATTTTTGGCGGAAACGCAACATAAGAGAATAAAATAGGATCCATAAATGCATTAGGATGATTACATGCAATAACCGCAGGATTCTTGGTTTTTACATAATGAATATTTTTTACTTTTATTTTTCTATAAAATGCAGAAATTGTAAAGGATAAGAGATATTTTAGAAAATGCCAAATCATTTATTTAGCAATTGATTTTTTCCATTGTAACGATTGTATCATGTGCATGATATCTTTTCTTAAAAACTCTAGAACAATTTTGGCAGAATCAATATTTGGCTTTACATTAAAGTACAATGCTCCACGAATAAAGTGATGCGTGCTGTCAGTAACATAAAACTGTAACGAAGAAGCCGTGTTGCCTTCTATATCATAAACTAGCCCATAAACTTTTGATGAATCTCTGATAATTAAAGTTTCATCTATTCCCAAAGATTTAACCTGATGTTTGTTGGCAAAACTGCGACTATCTTCAATATATTTTGCCACATTGTTATTTACAAGTTTGTAACTCAGATGTAAGGTTGCTTTAAAGTAAGGCAACTCAAGATTAATCCAGCAAGGCTCTGCCATTGGGTGTTTATCGTATTCTATTTTTGAGTATTTAGGATATTCAAAGGTAAACGGACAAGCAGAATCATATAGTTGATAGTGCTTTTCGGGAAATGCTATTCTGTAATAACCCTTTGGCTTTGGAACATAAGCGTCATCTTCATCATCTGATGAGCAAGAAAAGGCAGTGGTTAGCAATAAAAGTGTACAAAATAGGATTAAAAAATAGTTTGTTTTCATGGATTGTGTATGCAGAATGGTTTTAATGATTTATAGAGTTATGACATTTTCAGCTTGTTTAAAGTTTTAAGTATTTCATCCAAATAATATCCTTTAGACCGAGCAAATGTGATGATTTTTTTCTTTAATATCTGTTTATCCTTTTCTTTTTTTACTAATTGATTATATTTTTTGGTTAATATCATTTCTAAAGTATTTAGATAATCCTCATTTTCTATTTCCGGTAAGTATTGACGAATAAGTTTCTCATCAAGTTGATGAATCGTTTTTAATTGGTATAAAATTTTATTTTTTCCCCACTTTTTTCGGTTAAATTTTCCATGGATATACATTTTAACAAATCTTTCATTAGATACGTAAGCATCTTGAACCAACATATCCATTACTTTTTCTATATCAGATGGAGAAATATCATAAGATTTCAGTTTTTTTTTAGTTTCAAATACAGACCGTTCTTGATAAGCACACCACCGGCATATCTTTTGAAAAACATCTTCTAATGTCAGAGATTTTGGCGGCTCGTTAGTCTTTTTGGTCATAAACAGTTTATATAGAGGGTGAAGATAATGAATTTTATGTATAAGGCATTTTTCACCTGTTTTTATGGTTGATAAAAATCATATATTATTTTTTACAAGACAAGAGAAAAAAAACTTACATTTGCGCCCCAAAATACAAAACACATGTCTCAATTAGGTAAAATTACACAAGTGATAGGTCCGGTAGTGGACGTTAGGTTTGATACAGAGAATAGCAAACTTCCAAAAATTATGGAGGCATTGGAAATTACACGTTCTAATGGACAAAAACTAATATTAGAAGTACAACAACACATTGGAGAAGACACCGTGCGCACGGTGGCAATGGATAGTACCGATGGTTTATACAGAGGATTAGAAGTTTCTGCAACAGGAGACGGTATTAAAATGCCTACCGGTAAAAAAATCAGAGGAAGATTATTTAATGTAGTAGGAGAAAGTATAGATGGAATTAATAAAATGTCTAACGATGGAGGAAGATCTATTCACCAAGTTGCCCCTAAGTTTGAAGACCTTTCTACAGCTACAGAAGTATTATTTACGGGAATTAAAGTAATAGACTTGATAGAACCATACGCAAAAGGAGGTAAAATCGGATTGTTTGGTGGTGCAGGTGTAGGAAAAACAGTATTAATTCAAGAGTTAATTAATAATATCGCAAAAGGACACTCCGGATATTCTGTGTTTGCAGGTGTAGGAGAAAGATCGCGTGAAGGAAACGATTTATTAAGAGAAATGATTGAAGCAGGTATTGTAAAATACGGAGAAGCATTTAAACATAGTATGGAAAAAGGCGGATGGGACCTTACCAAAGTAGATACCAAAGAATTAGAAAACTCTCAAGCAACATTCGTATTCGGGCAAATGAACGAACCTCCTGGAGCACGTGCCAGAGTGGCTTTATCAGGATTAACATTGGCAGAATATTTCAGAGACGGAGAAGGAGAATCTGCACAAGGAAAAGACATACTTTTCTTTATTGATAACATCTTCCGTTTTACACAAGCAGGTTCTGAAGTATCGGCACTATTGGGTCGTATGCCAAGTGCAGTAGGGTACCAACCAACACTTGCTACAGAAATGGGAGCAATGCAGGAAAGAATTACTTCTACCAAAAATGGCTCTATTACTTCCGTACAAGCAGTATATGTACCGGCAGATGACTTAACTGACCCTGCTCCTGCAACTACATTTGCTCACTTAGATGCTACTACAGTATTAAGTCGTAAAATTGCTGAATTAGGTATTTATCCTGCAGTAGATCCATTAGATTCTACTTCCAGAATTTTAAGCCCGACTGTTGTTGGTGATGCTCATTACAATTGTGCACAAAGAGTAAAAGGAATTTTACAAAGATATAAAGAATTACAAGACATCATTGCCATATTAGGTATGGATGAGTTGAGTGAAGAAGATAAATTAGTAGTACACAGAGCGCGTCGCGTACAAAGATTTTTATCTCAACCGTTCCATGTTGCAGAACAATTTACAGGACTAAAAGGTGTGTTTGTAAGCATAGAAGATACCATCAGAGGGTTTAATATGATTATGGACGGTGAGGTAGATGAATACCCTGAAGCTGCATTTAACCTTGTAGGTACTATTGAACAAGCCATAGAAAAAGGCAAGAAAATGCTTGCAGAATCTAAATAAGAAGACTTATGATGCATTTGGAAATATTATCACCAAGCAATAAAGTATTTGAAGGCGAAGTATCTTCAGTAACCTTTCCTGGCTCAGAAGGTTCTTTTGGAATATTAAAAGACCACGCGCCACTAATTGCCACCTTAAAAGAAGGGCAAATAGAGTGGATAATTAATAATAAGAAAGAAACCGTAGAGATTAAAGGTGGAGTAGTGGAAGTACTGAAAAATAAAATATCCGTACTAGTTAAATAAAACTTAGTTGATATAACATAAAAAAAATCCTCTCCTTAAAGAGAGGATTTTTTAGTTTAAAGAAATAATAACAGAGTTTTGTCAAACTGTGTTTAAATTATTAGGGGGTTAGAACAGATAATTTATGGATAACAATAAATTAATTAATTAACCATAGAAGGCAACACTTCTCATTGTATTAAATCCTCTTCTGATAGGCTTCGTAATCGTAGGCGACAGTAATAAGAAAATAAAAAGTTCATTTGACGATTTGTATAAAAATTTAAATTGATAAAGTATTATTTTGTATTTTTGTGTAAAACAAACTCTCATAGCTTATGGCGAAAGTACAAACAGAATTTGGCAGATTAGCGATATTTTATGGCGGTTATCCGCAAGTTGAGCGGAAATCCCTTCGGGCTTCCCGCTCAACGGCGGGCGGCTTTGTGTTAGGGACAGCCCTTCGGGACTGTCCGCTAACAACAACTTTGCGCCATTGCTGCGCAACGGGCACAAAGCCGCCCGCCGTTGAGCGGGAAGCTTATAGATGACAATGAAAACAACAGTTGAAGACAAACTTGACAGAATAGCCTACATATGGAATTACTTCATATGGGACTACAAATTTTGCTCAAACAAAATCAAATTCAACGAAGACGTAAAAACAAATTACTTTGGTGACATTCTCGGATACTTCAAAAACACCCTTGACATAGTATTTGCAAGCAATACATACACTAACTACACCGACAAATTTTCTTTTACGATAAGTTTCTTACAAGCAATTTATATTCAACAAGACTTTATCCAAGAGATGTTAGAGATTTTCAAAACTGGCATTGATAAAGGAGCGTTAAAAAAAGACCCTATGTATTACATCAATAGAGACTTACGCAATGAACTCGTTGGACATCCTATACGAAAGTTTGAAAATAAATTGATTTCATCCACACTATTTAGTTATCAGGAAAAGGCGGACGAAATTCAGTATCTAAGGTATCACAAGGACAACAATTTTAACTTCGAGAGTAAGACCTATAAAATTGCTAAAATTCAAGAAAGACACCGAGGGTTTCTTGAAAAGTATTTTGACGAAATACTTTTAAAACTCAAATCTATATTAGAAGAGTATTTATCGGAACTTGACAAACTTGAAAATGTAATAGACAAACACGACTTCAAAACCATGTTGAATCTTGTTGAACTATACTTTGAAGCCATTTTCAAATCTGATTTCGTTTATGATAAAGACTCACTGAGTAAAATTTATGACCGCAGGAATGAACATTTACGCTACCAAAACTTTATTAACAAGTTCTACAATGACCTGCGGACTGCAATAGCGGAGAAAAGAAACTCAGTTAAAGAGGTTTTTGAAAGAACAACAATTGACAGAACTTCTTTTGGCAACTTATCACTGCCAAAAATAAGGATTGTATTTGCAAGTACAGACGACAAACAGGAAATTGAAAAACCACGCAAGGAATCTTATCATTATGAAATTGATAAGATAGCAACAAAAAGAAATTCAATAGATTTTAATTTTTTCGGTAGCATGCTTAAAGTAAAATGTAAAAGCAATGACCTAGTTTTGAGTGAACTTGAGCATATGGAGCAGAATATTTTAGATGAAATTGAATACTACACTTCATTAAGACTCATATGTTTAGAATTGAAGAAAGAATAGAAAGCTGAATCGCTAACACAGGTTTTGCGTCAGGCGGGGTGATGTATAAACTTTGGACTTTGTGCCTCTATTCAAGTTCAATACTAAAAATTTTATCCATCGCCAATTTGGAAATCGTTAATCAGAAATTATTACAGTCGTTTATTTTACAATAAATCCTCCTCCTACTAAGTCGTTCTCCTCATAAAAAACAGCACTTTGGCCGGGTGCTACGGCAGAAACAGGTTCTTTAAAAATAATTTCTAACATTTTATCATCAATGGTATGAATTACTGCCTCTTTGCCGGGATCTTTGTATCTGATTTTTACAAGTGCTTTAAAATCATCAGGTAGTTTTTTATACTTAATAAGATTATAGTCTCGTACCCTTATGGTGTTCTGCTCCAGTTCATTTTTTAAACCCAATATCACCTCATTTTTTTTAGGGATAATTTCTTTTACAAAAACGGGTTCACCTAATGCAATTTCCAATCCCTTCCTTTGTCCTATAGTATAAAAAGGAAACCCTCGATGCTTGCCTACTATCTTCCCATTAAATATAAAATTCCCACCCTCTACTTGTTTTTCTAAATCAGGGTTTTTATTTTTTAAAAATTTTCTATAATCATTATCCGGTATAAAACAAATGTCATAACTTTCATGTTTTTTTGCTAAATCGCTAAACCCTTCTCTAGCAGCAAGTTCTCTTACTTGTGGTTTAGTATAGTCAGACAGAGGGAAGATTGTTCTTTTTAAAACATCTTGTGTGAGCCCCCACAAAACATAGGTTTGATCTTTGTTCGCATCTACACCTTTTGAAATGATATATCGTTCATTTTCACAACGTATTTTAGAATAGTGCCCTGTAGCAATGTATTTGCAACCAAGCATATCCGCACGTTTTAGCAAAGCATCCCATTTAATATGCGTATTACAAAGCACACATGGGTTTGGCGTTCTTCCTGATAAGTATTCTCCAACAAAATTGTTAATGATTTTATTGGTAAATTCTTCTCTTATATCCAAAACATAATGCGGGAATTCCAGTTTTACAGCTAAAGCACGTGCATCATTAATGCTATCTAAACTACAGCAGCCCGTTTCTTTTCCTGACACATGTGAACTTTGATAGTCCCATGTTTTCATGGTAATGCCCACTAAATCATATCCTTGCCTATGTAATAGCAGTGCCGACATAGAGCTATCTATACCACCACTCATTGCCACAAGTACTCTTTCTTTCACAGCCATATAGCAATTAATTTATTCGCTTTCTGTACCAATCTGATGTTTGGGATTGATTTAATTCCTGTGGTATTAATTTATTTTTTTCTTTTTCAAGAATCATAACTGACAAAGCACTTAATACATTTTGCTCGTCTTCATTTAATGGAATACTTAGTACTTCCGGTTTAAAGTTTTTAGCAACAAAGCCTGTATCAAATTTCCCTGAAGTAAAATCCGTATGTGCTAAAACGAACTTACAAAAATCTAAGGTTGTTTCTACACCTACTATTTTATAATCATTAATTGCTCTAATCATTTTTTCAATAGCAGCTTGTCTATCAGATGCATGCACAATAAGTTTTGCAAGCATTGGGTCATAATAAATCGGAATATCCATTCCTTCTTCATAGCCGTCATCTACGCGTATGCCATGTCCTTGTGGAATTTTATACATTACTAACTTTCCAACATCGGGTAAAAAATTATTGATAGGATCTTCAGCACACACACGAACCTCTATGGCATGTCCATTAATGTGCATATCATTTTGAGTAAATGATAGCGGATGCCCCATTGCTACTTTTATTTGCTCTTTTACAAGATCAAGACCTGTAATCATTTCTGTAACGGGATGTTCTACCTGCAATCGTGCATTTACCTCTAAAAAATAAAAATTGCGGTGTTTATCTACTAAAAACTCTACTGTTCCTGCATTGTAGTAGCCACAAGCCTTTGCAATAGAAACAGCGCACTCTCCCATTTTTTTTCTTAATTCCGGAGATACCGCCGATGACGGAGCCTCTTCTATCACTTTCTGATGGCGGCGCTGAATACTGCATTCTCTTTCAAAAAGATAAACACAGTTACCGTGCTTGTCTCCAATAATTTGTACTTCAATGTGTTTGGGTTCTTCTGCATATTTTTCAATAAAAACAGCACCATCACCAAATGCAGAAATCGCTTCACTCATGGCACGTTGCATTTGTTCCTGCAACTCTTCGGGTTGATGTACTAATCGCATACCCTTTCCTCCACCGCCGGCAGAGGCTTTGATTAGTAATGGATAACCTGTTTTTTCTGCTATCTTTTTAGCGTCATTAATATCTTTAATTGCACCATCAGAACCCGCAATCATTGGAACATTATGTTTTTTAGCGGTTGCTTTTGCGCTAAGTTTATCTCCTATTTGCCGCATGGCAGATGCGGGCGGTCCAATAAAAGTAATACCTGTCTTTTCTACATTCTCAGCAAAATCTGCATTTTCACTTAAAAACCCATATCCCGGATGAATAGCATCAGCACCGCATTCTTTTGCAACTTCTATAATTTTATTTCCTAATAAGTATGATTGATTGCTTGGCGCGGGTCCTATCAAATAGGCTTCATCGGCGTTTTTGACAAAAAGAGCATTGGCATCAGCTTCAGAGTACACTGCCACTGTTTTAATACCCATTTCTTTTATAGAACGGATAATCCTTAAAGCAATTTCACCTCTGTTGGCAATTAAAACCTTCCGTATTTTTTTGATAGCAGTACTCATTAATTTTTTTTGCAAAAATGGTTAATTTTATTGTACAATTTATATTAAAAAATGCATTTTTGCATTCAGAAAATGACGGCTTGGAAAAAAAATAAATATGTATTTAACCCGAAATCTTTACGCTATGAATTAGCAAAGATATCGGTGTGGCAAATTATTGGTCGTGTTTTTTCTTATTTGATAGCCGGTCTTGGATTTGCCGTAATAACCGTATATGTCGCCTACAAGCTATTTGATTCACCAAAAGAAAAATTACTTAAACGCGAAATTGATGAATGCAACTGCAATATGGCTTATTACAAAGTAAAGTGAGTAGAATGCAGCTTGCACTTGGCGAGATACAAGAACGAGATAAAAATATTTATAGAGTAATATTAGAGGCAGAGCCTCTTTCAGATGATATTAGAAATGCAGGTTTTGGAGGAAGTTCTAAGTATTCTGATTTTGACACTTATGAAGAAGGTTATTTAATGAAACAAACATGGTTGAAAGTAGATCAACTAAGCAAACAGTTTTACATTCAATCTAAATCTTTAGATGATATTGCTACACTTGCAAAAAACAAGACCGAATTATTTGCATCTATTCCTGCCATTATGCCTCTTAAAATAAAAGACCTAACAAGGCAAGTAACCGGCGGGTTTGGTTGGCGAATACATCCTATTTATAAAACACAAGAGTATCATCCGGGGCTTGATTTGCCGGCAGCGCAAGGGACTCCAATTTACTGTACGGGAAACGGCACCGTTGAAACTGCTGTAATGGACAATAGCGGATATGGACTGCACGTTGTTGTTAATCATGGTTTCGGATATCAAACATTATATGGACACATGAGTCGCTTGGCGGTACGTGCAGGTCAAAAACTTAAACGCGGACAACTAATCGGTTATGTTGGTTCTACCGGGCTAAGCACAGCGCCACACTTACACTACGAGGTAATTAAGAATAATGAAAAAACTAACCCTATTAATTATATTTTCAGCGGAATTTCTCCTGCCGACTACCTTTTATTGTTAGAAAAAGCCAATCAGTCCGGCCAAAGTTTTGATTAATGCTTAGTAATAATAAAAAAATTGATGTATGGGCTGCCATTGCTCTTGTGGTGGCAAATATGGTTGGTACAGGTGTATTTACCAGTTTAGGATTTCAATTAATAAGTATTCAAAATGGGTGGAGTGTTATTACATTATGGGTGGTTGGTGGCATTATTGCTTTATTTGGAGCATTGTGCTATGCAGAAATAGGCTCGTATTTAACTAAAAATGGTGGTGAGTATAACTATCTAAGTAAATTATATCATCCTTCCATAGGATTTGTTGCAGGATGGACTTCTATTATCGTTGGATTTTCTGCTCCTATTGCAGCCGCAGCAGTAGCATTTTCAAAATATTTAAATGCATCTTTTCACATAGAAAATGAAAAATTAATATCATGCTTAATCATTATATTATTAACCACCATACATTTATTTAGCATTCATTTTGGTGCAAAGTTTCAAAAGATTATTACATTAGTCAAAGTACTATTACTACTCATTTTTATTTATGCATGGAAATATCCCGGCGCAAATACAGAATTGTTTGGATTTAATTTTTCTATTATATCAAAAGAATTAATATCTCCTGTTTTTGCCATCAGTTTAATCTATGTAAGCTATGCTTACTCGGGTTGGAATGCTGCGGCTTATGTTGCCGGTGAAATAGAAAATCCGCAAAAAAATATTTCTAAAGCTCTGATTACAGGCACATTCATTGTAATGATTATTTATATTTTTTTAAATGCCAGTTTTTTATACGCAACGCCCATCAACCTTCTAAAAGGGAATGTTGAAGTAGGTGTAATCTCTGCAAAATATATTTTTGGGACCGTTATTGGCGAAATGATAGGGTTAATTATTTCTATTCTCTTAATTTCCACCATCAGCTCTATGCTTATGACGGCGCCACGAGTGGCTGCATCTATTGGAGAAACCTATCATGTGTTTTCTATATTTAGTAGAAAAAATAAATTCGGCACACCTTACCTTTCTGTATTACTAATATCTGTTCTTTCTATTATTATGGCATTAACATCTTCCTTTGAATGGCTCATTAATTATATAGGACTTACATTGATTTTATTTACGCTACTCACAACCATCGGGTTATTTATTTTAAGAAAAAATAAAAACTATCGCCCTATCTTTAAAGTGCCTTTTTATCCAATTGTCCCTATTCTGTTTATTGCAATGAATATTTGGATAATGTATTTTGTAATTCAAAGTCAAACCAATGCTGCGTATATGTCTCTAATAACGCTTGCTGTAGGATTTTTGGTTTATTTCTTAATTTCTAAAAAAAATGTTGACAAAAAGTAACAATAAATATTTCACATTTGGAGTGTTATTTCTTTTTGTGTGTTTTACAACACAAGGACAAAATAATTTTTTAGACTCCTTGTTTCAAAAAAATCTATTTGGCAGTCAACTAGAAGTTTTAAATAGTGCTAATGACTACAGGTTGCAAATTATTTATACTAAAATTAATCGTGTAACCAAAGATTCTGTTTCATTTCAGGATTTCTATTTTAATTATTCTGACACTTTATATAATTATCCTGCCAGCATGGTAAAGCTACCTATTGCCGTAGCTTCTGTTAAAAAAATAGAAGCCATTAATAATCCTGGTATTAACTTAAATAGTTACGTGTGCATGGATTCATTATTCTGTCAAAAGCCATACTACACAGACTCTTCAGCATATCCACAATATCCACATCTAAATTTGTGGATAAAAAAAATGTTGGTATTAAGTGATAATGAATCTTTTACCCATGCTTATGATTTTTTGAATTGTAAAACCATTCACGTTTGTTTAAATGATTGGAAGTTTAGCAAAGCACAAATAAAAAATAAGTTTATTTATAAATGCATTAATGATAGTACTTTTTACACGCCAAATGTTTACATTATTAATCAACACGACACTATTTTTAAGCAACAACAAGAAGCCATCTGTAAATTTGATTCTCTAAAAAAAAACTATATTGTAGGATACAATCAGGAAATAATTAAAAAGAAAGTGAAAAAGAGAACTATTCGAATAAAAAAATTAACTCCCAAAAACTTCTCTTATCATAATGATTGGACATTAAATTATTCTCATCAACTTATGAAGGACTTAATTTTTGACAGTCAATTAAAAGTTCTAAATTTATCTTCTGCTCACAGAGATTCTTTAATTAAATACATGGGAAAATATCCGCGAGAATGTCCTGAGTTAAAAGCAGACACCAATGCCTATTATGATACTTGGAAAAAATTCTTTATTTATGGTGCAAAATACAAACGGATTAGGACCGATAGTTTACGGAATATCAACATCATAGGAAGGGCTTATGGTTTTTTATCTGAAACTGCGTATATTGCAGACTTTAAAAATAATGTGGAGTTTATTTTAAGCGCAGTAATCTACGTGAATAAAAATAATATTATGGACGGAAAATATGAATACGATGAAATTGCGGCACCATTATTTCAATCTATTAGCTTAGCTATTTACAACTATGAAAAACAAAGAAAGAAAAACAAACCTAACACTAACATGTATGAAAAATTATTTCATTAATACTATTTTCTCAGCATTAACAATACTTTCTGTTATTGCTACATCTTGCAACACAACAGAAAAACCAAAAGAAATAACAAAAACAAAAGACAGTCTGATAAATGTAAGTCAAAAAAATAGTAATCAGTTTCAATCTGCTTGTGTTTCTTGCACATACAATCAAGCTAATGAGTACAATGTAGTAACAGACATTCTTTCGGGCAACAAAAACAAACAAAGCGCACTTATTAAATTATATGATAGTTTATATTGGCAGCACTATCATACATTCCTAGATAGTTCGTGGAAGCGTATTAAAAATGGTAGATTAAATAATATTACATCATGGAGAAATGCTGAGGTTGTAACATCAGATACATTAACACATACTATTTTTTATCCGTTTTCCGGTCCGGATTTTCTAACGGTTTCTGCCTTTTTCCCAAAAGCAGATACATTTGTAATGCTTGGTTTAGAACCAATAGGAACACTTCCGGAAATTAATAAACTAAATGCTAAACAGCAAAAAGAATACATCTATAGCTTTAAACAATCACTAAATGATATCTTTCAAAAAAGTTATTTTATTACAAAAAAGATGCTGCAAGATTTTCAAGCACAAAAGGTTAATGGAAGCTTACCTGTCCTTTGTTTCTTCATAAAAAGAATGAACTATGACATTACAGATATTCATTACATAATAAAAGATAGTACTAATCAAGTAAAAGAAATAACTTATAATGAAAAAATAAAAAACAAACCTTTTGGTGTAAAAGTAACCGCAATTAAAGATGGTTGCTGTAAAACAATTTATTATTACAGATACAACGTTATTGATAAAAATTTCAACGATAGTATTTACTTTTATAACTATCTAAAAAAATTCAATCATTATATTACATATATTAAAAGTGCTTCTTACTTATTACATAACCCATTTATGAGTAATATGAGAAATTTAATTCTAAACAATTCCGTTGCAATTTTACAAGATGACACCGGTATGCCTTTTAGATATTTGAGTGATGCCTTATGGAATACAAAACTATATGGTGAATACGCAAAACCCGTAAGTGATTTTCCATATCTAAGTATGCAAAAGGAAATTCTTGAAAAAATTCAGAAAGATAGTTCTGCCATTAAAAAATTACCTTTTCATTTAGGATATCATTGGGGTAGTAAAAAAGATATTTTAATTTGGTCTGTAAAGAAAAAAGCATGAGTAATAACCAAGAATTTAAAAAATTATCCGAACTATTAAATGAATATCTTAAAAAAGAAAAGATTGACCAAAAAGTTTTAAAAGCAAGAGTAATCTCTGAATGGCACAATATTGTAGGTCCTCATATTTTTAAAAATACATATAATTTACGATTTGATAATGATACCTTCATAATGAGCGTTCGCTCTGATGTATTAAGGCAGGAACTCTTATTTATGAAAAATAAATTAATTCAAAATATTCACGAATATGTTAAGACTGAATTTATTAAAGATATTATTTTTTATTAGTATTAACTTTTCTGCTATTGCACAAACTGAAGATAGTGTAACAATTAGAAAAATATATAATTACTTTTTAGAAGACTCTAAATGTTATACCAATTTAAATTATCTATGTAAAAAAATTGGCAACCGACTATCCGGGAGCGAAGCTTGTAATAAAGCAGTAGATTGGGCATATAAGCTAATGCAACAATATCACCCTGATACAGTATATTTACAACCGGTAAAAGTTCCTGTATGGAAAAGAGGACAGGCAGATTGCACAATGTTTACCAAAACAAATAAAAAAGAGCTTGCCGTTATCTCATTAGGAGGGAGCGTTAGTACACCTCACCCAATAAAAGCTAAGGTAATAGAAGTAACAAACGAAAAACAATTAGAATTACTTGGTGAAAAGAATATCAAAGGGAAAATTGTTTTTTTTAATGTTAAATTTAACCCTAAGAATATTTCTACCCTGCAATCTTATGGAGAAACTGTGATGAACAGATATTACGGCGCATCTATGTCTGCCAAATATGGAGCTGTTGCTTTTTTGATAAGAAGCATGACACTTTGCAACAATAACTCTCCTCATGCGGGAGGAATGAAATACAATATGCAAATCTCTGATAAGAAAATACCGGCAATGGCACTCAGTTATCAAGCCGCAGATACTTTATCTTACTATCTTAAAAATGACAATAATATAGAATTGGAAATTTTTAATGAAATGACTTTTTTAGATAGCGCCGTCTCATATAATGTGATTGCGGAGATAAAAGGAAGTAAATATCCAAACGAGTATATTACAATAGGTGGGCACTTAGATAGTTGGGACGTAGGAGAAGGCGCACACGATGATGGTGCTGGTATTGTTCAATGCATAGATGCTATAAATATTTTTAAAACCTATAAACCGCTGCACACGATTAGAATAGCTGCGTTTATGAATGAAGAAAACGGATTAATGGGTGGAAAAACATACGCAAATATTGCACTACAAAAAAAAGAACGACACATTGCTGCGCTTGAAACAGATTTAGGAGGGTTTACGCCAAGATTTATAACCGTAGATTCTATTTTATACAATAACTGTAAAAACTGGAATCACTTATTTAATCCATATTTGATTACCATTTTGCCCGGCGGAGACGGATCCGATATTTACCTATTAAAGGAAACTTTAGGCACACCTCTTATTGGCTATATTCCGGATGGACAAAGATATTTTGATATACATCACACAAAAGATGATGTTTTTGAAAGTGTAAATAAACGAGAACTAGAGTTGGGTGGCGCAGCTATATCTTCCTTTATCTATATGTTAGATAAATATTATCAACAATGAAATATATTAAACTAATATTTTTTGCTTTACTCTCTGTTTTATTAGGTTTAATTTTTATTTATTCAGGATACACAAAACTATATCCCATAGAACCATTTGAATTAACCTTTATAGATTTATCTGTAGCGAATTGGCAAACAGCTCCATTTATAGCTCGACTTATGATTAGTATAGAATTTTTTATTGGTACGATGCTTATTACAAATATAGCCATTAAAAAAGTTTCAAAATGGGCAATGATTGTATTATTAGTATTCTCTATTTATTTAATTTTTATTTTAATAAAAGAGGGTAACAATGGAAACTGCGGTTGCTTCGGCACACACATAGTAATGACACCGCTGCAAGCACTCATAAAAAATATTCTAATGTTTGGGCTATTATTATTTTTGTATTTTTTCTATGCCGGATTTACATTTAAAAGAAGCAAATATATTTCCATACTTATACTGATTATATCTCTTGCAATGCCGCATGTACTAAATTATGTAGATATGAATTATTCTCAATCTTATTTATTGAATAAAAAAGATGCTTATCCTTTTGAAGCAGATACATTAATAATACATGCACAAACACACACGCCACCAAAAGAGTTAAAACAAGGAAAACACATTATAGCTTTTATGAGTTTAACCTGCCCCCATTGCCGAATTGCCGCCAAAAAAATACGATTAATGAAAGAAAACAATCATCAACTTCCCTTTTATTTTGTTTTAAATGGAGATGAGAAAGATTTAAAAGTATTTTTTGAAGACACTAAAGCAACAAACATTCCATATTGCATGTTACTCGGGAAGCCTTTTATTTACTTAGCCGGTGTTCGTATGCCGACTATTTATATGGTACAAAATGACACGATAGTTAATAAAATAGATTATCTTTCTTTACAACAAAATGAAATAGAAAACTGGTTAAAAAAATAAGTTTTACTCAGTTATTTTTAAATCATGTATTAATTTAAGTACATACTCTAATTGTTGATCGCGATTAAAATCACTTGTATCAAACTCTATTGCATCATGTGCTTTTATAAGCGGATTTTCTTTTCTATGTATATCAATATAATCACGTTCTTCAAGGTTATGCTTTACCTCCTCATAAGTGGCATAAATTCCTTTACTGTGAAGCTCATCAACTCTTCTTTTAACGCGTATATCAAGGTCAGTAGTAACAAATAGTTTTAGTTCGGCATTAGGAAAAACATTTGTGCCAATATCCCGTCCATCCATCACGATAGCCTTATCTTTGCCATACATTCTCTGCTGTTCAACCAAATATACTCTCACCTCTTTAATACTGCTAATTTTACTCACTATATCTGAAATAGCCGGTGTTCTAATTTCTTTTTCTACATTCTCATTATTTAGCCATGTTTCAGATATAAATGTTTGGTGGTTAAATATAAATTGAATTTTAATTTCGGAGAGTTTTTGGATAATACATTTTTCATTAATTACCCCATCAATTACACAGCCCGTACGAAGTGCATATAAAGCAATTGCTCTATACATAGCTCCTGAATCAATATAAATATAATTGAGTTTTTTTGCAATTCCTTTTGCCAAGGTACTTTTGCCTGTGGCTGAATATCCATCTATGGCTATGGTTATTTTTTTCATCAAAAAAGTTCCTCATCTGTTAGTTCATTGTTCAAAACATCAAGTACCTCATCTACTAATGGTAAGTGAGCTGCCGGAAGTAAATCATAGCGCTCTTTTATAAGGGTTACTGCATTCATTGTCTCTTCGTGAGAGAACGGTCTATTTAAACACATAATTGCAGAATAAGCCTCCATCATTAAATTAAAATTATCAGACAATAAAAATGGAATAAATACAGATAAATCATTTGAATTATTAATGCCTGCTTCCCAGTATGCTGCAATTAAGGCGATTAAATTATCTATATCATTGCTATTTGAAATATGATGTATAAGTAACTGCTTGTTGCCCGGTTGTTTCAACCAAAATAATATTTCTTCTTTTTCTTGTAGTGTTTTATTTTGAAGCTGTGAAAGAATATTATTATACTCAGAGTTTTGCAACTTAGAATCATCCTCTATAACTGTAGAATTAAAATGCTTTTTACTAAACAAAAATTCTTCTTCCAACGGAGTTACACCATCATTTAGAGCATCTTCTTTTTCTTTATCAGACAAGCTGCCTTCATTTGTCATAACTTAATAGATTTAATTAATTGCTCAACAATATCCTTTGTTTTAATATTTTCTGCTTCTGCTTTATAATTTAATACAATTCTATGTTGTAATACAGATGTGGCAACATAATTTACATCTTCTATATCCGGACTAAACTTTCCATTTAAAAGTGCATGACATTTTGCACCAAGTATAAGATATTGAGAGGCTCTTGGACCTGCTCCCCATGCTATATAGTTTTTAGTTATATCTGAATTACTATTTTCTCTTGTAAGATTTACTAATTTTACTGCATACTCTATAACATAATCTGTAACGGGCAATTTTCTTACAACATTTTGATATTGTTTTATTTGCACTTCATCTAACACTTTATTAATACTAACCTCTCTATTAATGGTTGTTTGTTTTACAATTTGCACTTCTTCTTGAATTGAAGGATAATCTAAATAAACACTAAACATAAATCTATCTAACTGTGCCTCCGGCAAAGGATATGTTCCTTCTTGTTCAATTGGATTTTGAGTTGCTAATACAAAAAATGGTTGTGGCAAATGATATAATTTTCCTGCTATAGTGATAGATTGCTCCTGCATCGCTTCCAATAAAGCTGATTGTGTTTTGGGCGGTGTGCGGTTAATTTCATCTGCTAAAATAATATTTGCAAAAACAGGACCTTTAATAAATTTAAATTGTTTCTGTTCATCTAAAATTTCAGATCCAACAATATCACTTGGCATTAAATCAGGAGTAAACTGAATACGATTAAAGCTAAGTCCTAATGCATCTGCAATAGTTTTTACCAATAATGTTTTTGCAAGCCCCGGAACGCCTATTAATAAACAATGTCCTTTTGAAAAAATAGAAATGAGTGTGTTTTTTACCACATCGTCTTGTCCCACTATTATTTTACCAATTTCTGATTTTAGTATTTGGTAGTCTTTATTAAATTGTAATGCTGTGTCTTTGTCAGATAAATTGGTCATATTAATTATTTTGTATTTTCCAGTACTCTGATGTAGTGCAATTGTAAATACTTTTATCTAATTTGATATAAGTAGATTGGCTTTTTTGGCTAATCCATTTTTTAATAATTTTTTTCTGTTTATCTAACTGTGTTAATTGCGCAAGTTTTTGATAATCATCTTTAATATTGGCTCTATGTGGTTCTGTAATATTCGTTAGCTTTATAATTCTAAACCCGGGTTTATTATCAGATGTCATATATTGTAGTGGCTTTGTAACATCATTCGCTTGCATTTTTTCAAATATAACTATTAAATTTTGATCCAATCTTCCTATATCTTCTATCTCCCACTTTACAGAGGCATTAGATGGATTAATAACTACACCGTTATTCTGTTTTGTTTCTTTATCATTACTAAATAAAATCACAGCCTTTTCAAATGATAATGAGCCATCTGATATTGCCTGATACACACTATCTGCTTTTTGTTTAGCAAGTGCAACATCTATATTTTGTATTTTAGGAATAACTAAAATATGTCTTAAATCAACCAACTCTCCTTTTCTTGCTATCACTTGTATAAAATGATATCCGTAAGGTGTCTCAAATACTTCTGATATTTCTCCGGCTTTTAATCTGAATGCAACGGACTCAAATTCAGGAACCATCATTCCTCTTGCTACATTTTCATACCTTCCTCCATTTTTAGCAGAACCGGGATCTTCACTATAAAGTGCGGCTATCACACTCATACTTTCACCATTTATAACTCTTTTTCTATAATTTTCAAGTGTTTCTCGTGCCAGTTTTTTAGCATCTTCAGAAAGTTTTGGTTTGATAACTATTTGTGACCATTCATATTCTGTATTAATAATTGGCAAACTATCGTGCGGAATAGATTGATAAAAAAACTTTACCTCAGATGGTGTTATTTTTATATCACCTACTAATTTTTGCTGCATCTTTTGTACTAATAATTGATTTTTTACTTCAGGTCTTACTTCATCTTTAAATACATTAACGCGTTTCCCATAAAATTCTTCAAATTTTTCTTGGCTGCCAAACATATTGATATAATAAGCCAATCGTCGTCCAACCTCTCCATCTACTTCATTATCTGTAACCGTAACGCTGTCTCTTTCTGCCTGATTCAACAATAGTTTTTGATACATTAATTCTTCTATAACGCTGCATTTAGTAGCCGACGAGTCTTCTGCTATTTTTTCTTTGTATCCCATTTCTACTTCTGACAATAAAATAGGATGCTTCCCTACCATGCAAATAACTTTATCTAACAATAATTGAGGAAAAGCCGTATAGCTAAAAATGAGAATACTAACGGATAAAAAAAGACCTTTTTTCATATTAAGGGCGAATATACTAAATGTTTTTTATGCTTTATGGCTTAACTCTATAATAGTAATTTCGGGCCAAATACCAAGTCTTCCCGGATAACCTATAAACCCAACACCTCTATTAACATATAAATATTGATTGTCTTTTTGATAAAGACCTGCCCAATGTTTATACACCCACTGTGATGGGCTCCATTTTAACGCTTTGCTTTCTATTCCAAACTGAAACCCATGAGTATGCCCGCTTAATGTCAAATCAATGTCTTTAAAATCTTCTTTTACTTGAACATCCCAATGCGAAGGGTCGTGCGATAAAAGAATTTTAAATGGATAGTGATGAGTGCCATCGTGTGCTTGTTTTAAATTACCATATTTTGGAAAATGAAGATTAGCGCCCCAGTTTTCTACACCAAGGATAGCAATAGATTCATTATCCTTACTTATTGCAACATGTTCATTCATTAAAAGACGAAAACCCATTTTCTGCTGCATGTTTTTTAATACTTCAAGATTTTTACTTTTTGCTTCATTGCTTTCCCAGCTTACATAATCTCCGTAATCATGATTTCCTAAAATGGAGTACATACCATAAGGCGCAGATAAGTTAGATAAAATACCTATATATTGTTCAGCTTCTGAGGCAATATTGTTTACCAAATCGCCCGTAAAAACAATAATATCAGGAACTTCACGATTGACTATTTTTACAATATGTTCTACAGGAGTTGTGCTAAAAAAAGAGCCTAAATGTAAATCTGATATCTGAATGATTTTTAATCCTGATAAGTCTTTTGGAAAATTTGGAAATGACAATTTAACCTGATGTATTTTTAAATTGTAGCCGCCTTTAATAATTCCATAAATAAATCCTAAGAATGGTATTATTGTAAACAGCAAGGCTATTTTAGAAAAAAAATCAGAGCGCCCTGCTTGTAGTAGTGTATAAGATGTATGTTCCGATACAAGCTGTGATTTTTGTAAACCATACATCATTAATCTTCTGATATCATCAAGTATTAAAAATAACACTCCAAATAATTTTGCGGTCTCTACAATAAATATAAATGCCATTATCATTCTAAAAAAATCATGCCATTCAGATGGTTTGTAATAAAAAGACACAATAACAATAAATACCAAGAAAAATATCCACGCCCATTGCCCCATGTATAGGTATTTATATATTTTAGAGCCATTCAGCCATTTCAAAGACTGAAAAAAATACCATTCTACCAAAGCAATTAATGCAAGAATAAAAATAAATCGTATAGCCATAAACCAATTAACAAGTTGCAAAAGTATATAAAAACCAATGATATAAAATTAAGGATAATTCAAATAACATTTTTTATCTTTAACTGAACAAATCATATTAATAACAAACTAAATTTATATACAATATCTTATTTTTAGTTTACATTTGCACTTAATTATGACTAAACCAAGTTTTGAAGATATTTACATGTCTCTTGCCGCACAATTGGCAGAGCGTTCTCATTGTGTAAAAATGAAAGTAGGTGCTGTACTGACAAAAGACACTCGAATTATTTCTTTAGGATATAATGGTCCTCCCGCAGGTACGCACAACTGCGATGAAGAATGGCCTGAAACAGGTTGCCCAAGAGATAGTAAAGGCAGTTGCTCTCTTGCCTTACATGCAGAGCAAAATGCCATATTGTATGCTGCAAAAAATAAGGTGGATTTACAAGACTCTACTTTATATGTAACGCTTGCGCCATGCATTGCTTGTGCCAGAGTAATTTATAGTGTAGGAATAAAAAAAGTTTTTTTTAAAGATAGTTATGCTGAATACAAAGGTATTGGCGTTGAAGAAGGAGTGGAATTTTTAAAAAAATTTGGCATAGAAGTACTAAGATACAGCAACAAAAACAAACAATAATTATTATTGTTTGTTACCTTTTTTTTCAAGGTATTCTTTATTTAACCCTTCCACAACTTGTTTGGTAATATCAAAAGATTCTCCGGCATACATTATACTTGGTATTGCTTCTGAGTATGATAAAATATAGTCGTATTTTCCGTTGTTTAGTTTTTTCAAAAACTCTTTTACATCTTTTTGAAGCTGCTCATTTTTCTCTTGCAACTCTAATCCCAAATTATCCATTTGTAATTGTTTGTTTTGAATGTCTTTTTGTTGTAACTCTAATTTCTTTTTTTGCTTTTCAAGCTCTGCCGGTGGTGCTATTCCTGCCTGCACAGATTGTTGAAACTCCTCATAATCTTTTTGAAACTGTGCCATTAACGACTGTAACTGTGCTTCGATTGCCTGTTTTTTCGTTTTAATTACCTTTACATAATCACTAATATATAAGTATTGATCATTTAAGGCATCTACATTGATAAACGCGATTTTTGCATCTGGTAATGGCTTTAAATCTTCACTTGTATTGTTAGTTTCTTGTGATGCGGTTGATGAAACAGCAGTAGTGGTTGGTGAATGTTTTGTAGTTCTTAACTGATGGTTTTGATAAAACAGCCAACTAACGGCAATGAGAAGAATTATAGTGATAATAAATTGAATTTTTGAAAGCAATGCACTCATAATATTTATTTTTGAAAAATTGATTGAATATATTTCTTTACATCAAATAGTTGAATATCTGTAATTTTTTCACCCGTGCCTATGTACTTAATTGGTACCTTAAATTGATGTGATAAACCAATAGCAACACCTCCTTTTGCTGTTCCGTCTAACTTTGTAAGAATAAGGGCATTAACTTGTGTGGCATTCGTAAATTGCTTGCATTGTTCAAAAGCATTTTGTCCTGTAGTAGCGTCTAATACCAATATTACTTCGTGTGGTGCATCAGGAACCACTTTTTGCATAACATTTTTCACCTTACTAAGCTCGTTCATTAAATTTACTTTATTGTGTAACCGTCCAGCCGTATCTATAATAACTACATCTGTACCCTTTGCTTTGGCGGACTGCAATGTGTCAAATGCTACGCTTGCAGGGTCTGCACCTTGCTGTTGCATGATAATTGGCACTTCTACTCTATCTGCCCATACTTTTAATTGGTCGATGGCAGCAGCTCTAAAAGTATCAGCGGCTCCTAGCATTACAGAATATCCGCTTTGTTTAAATAAATTAGATAACTTTCCTATGCTTGTTGTTTTGCCAACGCCATTTACACCAACCACCATTATTACATAAGGCTTTGTTTCTGCGGTAAATATCTTTTGTTCCATTAAATGCATCATGCCTTCAATTTCATTTTGAAGAATAAGATGCAATTCTTCTGTATTAAGATATTTATCTTTTCTTACTCGTTCTTGTAACTTTTGTATAATAGCAACAGTTGTATCCACACCAACATCAGCTGCAATAAGCGCTTCTTCTATGCCATCTAATACTTCATCATCAACCTTAGATTTTCCTGCTACAGCACGTGATATTTTTTCAAAAAAAGACTGCTTTGTTTTTTGTAGTGATTGGTCTAACTCTTGTTTTTCCTCTTGTTCACTTTTGCCAAAAAGATTTTTAAAGAACTTAATCATTTTGTAAGATTATAATTCGTATTCTAATTTTACTGTAATAGATGCTGTTTTGCTTTTGCTTTTTGTATTGAATGAACCTCCCCAATCATAGGATTCATTGCTATTTTGGGCTGTAATTTGGAACACGCCCATGCTTGCATTTTTCAACGCACCTATGCTGCTGCCTGCATTACCCGCTATAGTTTCTGCTCGCAATCGAGCATCTTTTGTGGCATCTTCTAATAATTTTATTTTCAAATCACTAAGTTTTGTATAAAAATAATCGGGCTGTGTTACATCAAACTCTATTCCTTCATTAATAATCTCTCCTATCTTAGAAATCATTTTTTCAACGATGGTGATTGACTTAGATTCTAATACCAAATTCTGTGAAACTGTAAATCCGGAAAACTCCTCGGCTATCTGAACACCATTTTCATTAAACTTTCTGTGATACTCTCTGTTAATTTGAATGGGTGTAAAATGATACTCATCTTCTTTAATACCATTGCTATTCATGAACTTTTTAATTTGCTCTATATCGTTATTGAGCAATTTATTGGCATCTTTTAAATCTTTAGAAAACCTTGAAACTCGGGCAGTCCAAACAATTAAATCAGATATAAAGTCTTTTTGAGCTAATCCTGTTACTGCAATAGAGTTTTTGGGACGATGCGTTTTAATCCATGCATAAGAAAGCAAGTATGCCGAAATAACTACTGCCAATGCTATTAGCAATACTCTAAATATTTTATTTCCATTCTTTGCCAACTTCATGATATATTATTTTGATTAAAATAAAAATCCCGATAAGTAATATCGGGATTAATACTTTTTATTAAATAAAGATTATTTTTTTTCTTGTTTGGAAGAATCTTTCAAAAAGTCTTGAACGTGATCTACGTGTACTACGCTTTCCTTAAATGAATAAGAACCTTTTTGATTCTTTACCATTTTAATAACTTTAGCAAATTCTTTGCCTTTTCCTGTTTTTAATGTTGCTACTGTCTTCTTTGCCATGTCTTTAAGTTTTATTTGATTTCTTTATGAACAGTATATTTTTTCATAATTGGGTTGTACTTCTTAAGTTCTAATCTTTCAGAAGTATTCTTTTTGTTTTTAGTGGTTATATAACGTGATGTTCCTGACAACCCACTGTTCTTATGCTCTGTGCATTCTAATATAACCTGTATTCTATTTCCTTTTTTCTTTGCCATAACCTATTTTTTTATCGGTTCTAATATTGATTTATGAAGGTGTCCTTTTTGTACTGCTTCTTTCACCGCAGCAAGAACGCCTTTTTTATTAATTGTTTTAATTGCCGATGTAGATACTTTTAATGTTACCCATTTATCTAATTCCGGAATGAAAAATCTCTTCACTTTCAGGTTTACGCCAAATTCTCTTTTAGTTTTTTTGTTGGAATGCGAAACGCTGTTTCCTTTTACGGGCTTTTTTCCTGTTAAATCACAAACTCTTGCCATAAAAAATTTTATTTAAGGGCTGCAAATGTAATAATATTATTTTAATATATAAAATCTTTTTTAATACTTTAATTTAAGGTGATAAGGCTCTTTTATATCTCGTTTAAATAATAAGATTCCGCAGCGGAATAAATCTATAGAAACTGTTACTGATTTATTTTGTCTTATTTCTTCCCAAGCCCTTGTCATATCTTTGCTCCAATATATGTCATCTATTATAATAACTGTATTTTCATGAAGATGGGAAACCAACATCTGAAAGTACTTTATGGTAGCGGGATAGGTGTGGTTGCCATCTATTAGTATAAAGTCAAATTTATCAGAATGGGTTAATACTTCCGGCAAAACGTCATCAAAAAGCCCGAATTTATGCTCTATGTTATGATAATGATGCTTTTCAAATAATTGTGACGCGTACTGATAAATGGATTTTTGACCTTCTATTGTAATAACTATTCCTTGTGGGGTAGCTGCTGCCAAGTACATTGTATTAATACCAATGGAAGTGCCAATTTCCAACACATTTTTGCACTCAAAATATTGAATTAATTTAAAATACAATTCTGCATATTTTATAGGTGTAACGGTGTGATTCAAAATATGTTTTAATGTTTTTCTTGAAATGGGCAGAGTTGAAGAGGCTCCTATATCGTAATAATCAAATATCACATTGCTCTCGGCGGCACATCTTCTTATTTTATTAATTTCGTTAATGCGATAATTATTACTACTTTTGATAAAACATTTATTATACACATCAAACAAAAAAGGAGAGTGTATTTTATAAACTGAACTTCGCGAAAATAAATAAATTAAATATTTCCAAACTCTATAAAAGAAAATACCAATCACACTAAAGTGTAACCAAAAAGAAAGTTGTAATTAAATACAAGTTAAAGCTCCTGAGGCTGTTACAACAGGAAATGGAAATTGTGTTTGAGTACAAGGAACGTTATTAAATGTTCCTGTTACCTGCCCGGTTGCAGTATTTGTACTTACACTTAATAATCCTGAAGCCGAATACCAAGTAACGCCGGCAGGTTGACCTGTTGCATTATATATAATCATTTGAGCTTGACTGCTGCTAGAAGGTGCCCCTGTTTGTAAGTTGTAATTACCATTGCTCGGAGGTGTAAAGAAATTAATTTGAACTGTAGTAGAACCATTAACTGCTTTTAATACTGTACCTCCACCGCTTGCACAACTTGCAAATGACCATCCTGTACCACTTACATTAAGTGTACTATTGCTGGTTGCCGGGTTTGTAACCGTGCTAGTGCCTCCTGCTATCACAGTGTTAGGATCAGGATTCCCTCCGCCCCCTTTCTCATCTCTGTATCCCGGTGCTATAGAATTATCTTTATCTTTATTACACATGTAAAATGCCAAAGAAGAAACAAGAACTGCTAATAATGTGATTAATTTATATTTTTTCATACTCAAAATTTTCAGTTCAAAATTAAAGTATTTTATGCACTTATCCTAATAAAATTTATTAAATTCTTAAATTATTGAGTGAATCCATTAAAAAATTGAGTAAAATGGTATTTTTATTTATTAAAAATGTAATTTAGCCGTCAAAAAAAATGAGAATAGCAGTAGTTGGGGCAACAGGGTTAGTAGGGCAAGAAATGATTAAGGTTTTGGAAGAATTTAATTTCCCTATTAGTGATTTTATTCCGGTAGCTTCCGAAAAGTCTGTAGGAAAAACAGTTACACTTAAAGCCAAAGAATACACTGTAAAAAGTGTGAGTGATGCTATTGCTCAAAAGCCGGATATTGCATTGTTTTCTGCCGGTAGCAAAGCTTCATTACAATATGCCCCTGAGTTTGCAAAAAATGGAACCTTTGTAGTTGATAATTCTTCTGCTTTTCGAATGGATAAAGAGGTTCCCTTGGTCATTCCTGAAATTAATGCATCTGTTATTCAAAAAAACACTAAAATTATTGCAAACCCAAATTGTTCAACCATTCAAATGTTGATGGTGCTTAACCCATTACATCAATCCTATAAGATTACCAAAATTATTGTTTCTACTTACCAAGCAGTTACCGGAACAGGTGCTAATGCCGTTCATCAATTAATGACGGAAAGGAGTGGTAAAAAAGCCGACAATCCTGCTTATCCGTATCCTATTGATTTCAATTTAATTCCGCAAATAGATATTTTTACCGACAATGATTTTACCAAAGAAGAAATGAAAATGCACAATGAAACCAGAAAAATTTTAAATGATTATTCCATAGATGTTAATGCTACTTGTGTAAGAGTTCCTGTAATTGGCGGGCATAGCGAAAGTGCTTATGTTTTATTTGAAAAAGAATTTGATATACCGGAAATTAGGAGAGTTCTTGGAAACACTGACGGCATTATAATTCAAGATGATATTAAAAATAATATTTATCCCATGCCATTATTTGCACATAAAAAGAACGAAACATTTGTAGGGAGAATCAGAAAAGATTTTAGCAACCCAAAAGCACTGAATTTATTTATAGTGGCAGATAATCTTAGGAAAGGCGCAGCAACTAATGCGGTTCAAATAGCTGAATATTTGAGAACAATGTTTTTTAATTAAAACATAACATATACTTAACATATAATTTCTGATTTCGTTTGTATATTTGCAACATTATGCCAATTAAAATTTTACTTGCAGATGATGAAGAAGATATTCTTCAATTCTTGTCCTACAACTTAGTGAAAGAAGGCTATGAAGTAATAACTGCCGGTAACGGGCAAGAAGCAATTAATACCGCAAAGAAAGAAAAACCGGATTTAATTATTTTAGATGTGATGATGCCAATATTAGATGGTATTGAAGCTTGTAAAGAAATACGAACTATCCCTGAATTGAAAAATAAACTAATTGTTTTTTTAACTGCACGAGGGGAAGATTACTCTCAAATTGCAGGGTTTGAAAGCGGTGCTGATGATTACATTACAAAACCCATTAAGCCAAAATTATTAATTTCAAGAATTAAGGCTTTAATCAGAAGAATAGATAGTAACTCTGACAATACAATTATTGAATTAGGTCCTGTAAAGATTGACAAAGAAAAACATTTAGTTTTTAAAGACAATCAACCAATAGAACTGCCAAAAAAAGAATTTTTATTATTAGAACTGCTTGCCAAAAAACCGGGGAAGGTTTTTTCAAGAGAATATATTTTAGATAAAATATGGGGAGATGATGTTGTGGTAGGCGAAAGAACAATTGATGTTCATATTAGAAAAATTCGTGAAAAAATAGGTGAAGATTATATTAAAACAATAAAAGGAATGGGTTATAAATTTGAGTTTTAATTCTATGAGGAAATAAGTTTTTCCCACTCTTTTAACTTTTGTTCTATTGTATTTTTTAAATTCGTGTACTCATTAAAAAAATCTTTATTATTCATTAAGTTATCATAATTCTCAGGCACAGCAAGTTGTTGTTCCATTTCGTTAATCCTTTGTTCAATGGTTTCAATTTCACTTTCCATCTTTTTTATTTTAGATGATGGAGATTTTGCTGTATCCGTTTGTGCAGTACTTGATTTTTGCACTATTTCCTTTTTAACTTCTTTATTTTTAAGATTAAGCTCTTGTAGTTTTTCAATCTTTCTTAGTTCCATGAACTCAGCAATATCACATAGGTGTTCTTTTACTTTTCCATCTTTAAATTCATATAAACGATTGCACAATCCTTTCATAAAATCTCGATCGTGGCTTACCATTATAACCGTTCCTTCATATTCCAATAAAGCGTTTTTCAAAACTTCTTTAGATTTTATATCTAAGTGATTGGTTGGTTCATCTAATAATAAAAGATTATATGGTTGTAACAGCAACTTGCACAGTGCTAACCTACCTCGCTCGCCGCCACTCAATACTTTTACTTTTTTATCAATATCTTCTCCGCTAAACAGAAATGAACCTAATAAGCCTCTTACTTGTTTTCTTATATCGCCTACTGCCAATTCGTCTATTGTATCAAAAACCGTTTTATCCTGATTTAATTTTTCCTCTTGGTCTTGTTCAAAATAGCCCATTAACACATTATGTCCTAATTGCATTTTACCATTAAAGGGAACTTTGCCTGCAATAATTTTCATCATTGTGGTTTTACCTTCTCCGTTCCTACCAACAAATCCAATTTTTTCTCCTTTGGTAATAATGAAGTTAGCGTCTTTAAATATTTCTTTAGTATCATATTGTTTTCCAACATGCTCTGCAGTAATAACTATTTTACCACTATGAGTTGGTGCAGGAAAGCGAAACCTTACAGCAGCGCCATCAACATCATCTACTTCTACACGCTCCATTCTGTCTAATTTTTTTATTAATGACTGAGCAAATGCTGCTTTATTGGCTTTAGCTCTGTATTTATCAATCAAGGCTTCTGTATGGTCTATAATTTTTTGTTGATTCTTGGCGGCTTTTTCTTGTTGCTCTATTCTTTCTTCTCTTAAAATTAAATAGCGAGAATAGTTTGTTTTATAGTCGTAAATTTTTTGATTTACAATCTCTATGGTTCTGGAAGTTACATTATCTAAAAACGTTCTATCATGGCTAATCAATACCACCGCACCAGAAAAAGTTTCCAAAAACTCTTCTAACCAAATAATGGCTTCTATATCTAAGTGATTGGTTGGCTCATCTAACAGTAATACATCGGGTTTTTGAAGCAGTAATTTAGCCAGTTCTATGCGCATACGCCAACCTCCGCTATATTCCGATGTTTGTTTAATAAAATCTTTTCTTTCAAACCCCAATCCCTTCAATACTTTTTCTATTTCTTCTGACGTATTAGATGCTCCAAGTACATCTAATTTTGCGCTTATATCTGTAAGTTCTTGAATAAGGTTCAGATATTCCACAGATTCATAATCCGTTCGAATTGTAAGTTGGTGCGATATTTCATCCATTCTTGCCTGCATCTGTTTTATTTCTTCAAAAGCAGTTTCCGCTTCTTCAAAAACGGTGCGCCCATGCTGATGTATCATATCTTGTGGCAAGTATGCTACTTTACATATTTTAGGCTTTGAAATCTCTCCTTTTGTTGGTGTTTGAAGCCCCGCAAGTAGTTTAAGCATTGTACTTTTTCCGGCACCATTTTTTCCGGCTAATCCAATTCTGTCTTTTGAATTAATTAAAAAAGAAACATTTTCAAATAATGTAAATCCTCCAAAAATAACCGCTATGTTGTTAACAGAAATCATTTGCCTTTTTTCTTTTAAACATTAAAAAGGGGCTTAGCGCCCCTTTTTATTTTTATTATTTTAATTTGAACGCCTTTTTTATGTCCTTCACTCTGTCTAATTTTTCCCAAGTAAATAACTCTACTTTTCTTTTTAGTTTAGAACCATCAGGTTTTTCAAACACTTTTTCTACTATTTTATTTTCTCTCCCCATGTGTCCATAAGCGGCTGTTTCACTGTATATTGGGTTTCTCAACTTGTAAGTTGTTTCAATGCCATAAGGTCTTAAGTCAAATAAAGAGTGAACAATTTCTGCAATTTTGTAGTCGGGCATATTCACCTTAGATGTTCCGTAAGTATTAACATACAATCCTACAGGCTCTACTACACCAATGGCATAAGAAACCTGAACCAATACTTCATCTGCTAATCCTGCTGCCACTAAGTTTTTTGCAATATGGCGAGTAGCATACGCTGCAGATCTATCCACTTTAGAAGGATCTTTTCCTGAAAAGGCACCACCACCGTGCGCACCTTTACCACCATAAGTATCAACAATTATTTTTCTTCCCGTTAATCCTGTATCTCCGTGCGGACCACCAATTACAAATTTTCCGGTAGGATTTACTAAATAATTGATTTTATTATTAAAAACAGGTTTGTAATGAGGATATTTCTTTAATATTATTGGTACCAATATATTTTGAACATCTTCAGTAATTTTTTTCTGCATTTTAATATCCGTATCAAAATCATCATGTTGAGTAGAAATAACTATGGTTTGAATGGCTTTTGGCTTACCATTATTATCATACTCAAGTGTTACTTGTGATTTAGTATCAGGACGAAGGTATTTAATTGTATTATTTTTTCTTAATAAAGATAATTCATATAAAAGTTTATGGGATAAATCTAAAGTTAATGGCATAAAGTCTGCTGTTTCATTAGTAGCATATCCAAACATCATACCTTGGTCGCCGGCACCCTGTTTCCATGGATCTTTTCTATCAACCCCTCTATTAATATCTGCTGACTGCTCATGAATAGCAGATAAAATACCACAAGAATTGGCGTCAAACATATACTCTGACTTATTATATCCAATTTTTTCAATAACACTGCGTACTATTTTTTGTAAATCTAAATATGCAGTAGATTTTACTTCTCCTGCTACTACCACTTGTCCTGTAGTAACTAATGTTTCGCAGGCAACCTTAGAAGATGCATCAAATGCCAAAAAGTTGTCAATAATAGCGTCAGATATTTGATCGGCTACTTTATCGGGGTGTCCTTCAGACACAGATTCGGATGTAAATAGATATCCCATAATTTGTATTTTTTATTTTATTATTTTATTGTGATTTGATAATTTTCCATAATAGGATTGTGTAGTAATTGCTTACAAGCGGCTTCTGCTACCTTATGGGCTTCATCTTTAGAGCCTGCCTCTATATTTAGTTGAATATGTTTTCCCACCCTTACATCTTGAATAGAGTTGATATTCATGTTTTTCAACCCCATTAATACGGCTTTCCCCTGAGGATCTAAAAGTGCTTTAAGAGGCATTACTTCTATTTCTGCAACAAATTGCGGCATGATTTTTAAATTTTTAGAGCGGCTAATATAGTTTGATTATTTTTAGATTGGTAATCTTTATTAAAATTTTTCAAAAAAAGTCTTAAAAAAATTTTTTTATATCAATATTAAATTACTTACATTCGCACCCTAAATTATAAAAAAACAAAAAAAATGAAAAAATCAGTATCAATCATCTTAGCTGCAATCGCTGGTGTAGCTATTGTTGCTTGCGGTCCTTCAAAAGAAGAAATTGAAGCAAAAGAAAAAGCAAAAGCAGATTCTATCGCTGCTGTAGAAAAAGCAAAAGCAGATTCTATCGCTGCTGCTGAAGCTGTTGTAAAAGCTAAAGCTGACTCTGTTGCTAAAGCTGACTCTTTAAAGAAAGCTGATTCTTTAGCTAAAGCTGAAGAAGGCAAGAAAAAAGGTGGAAAGAAAAAATAATTAATTCCGCTTAATTAATTAAAAAAGCCCTTCACATAGAAGGGCTTTTTTATTTTATAAATAACTTTTTTTTTGCTTATTCATATATATAATAAGTAATCCGTACCTATCTCATTCACCATAATACTATATCTTTCAAAAAATTACTTAGTTTTTTTTATTTTAAGTATAATTTTTTCATCAGATTGTCCTACCCACTTTAATGCCGCAGTGGCATTTTCTGCCCATACTGTATTAGGATAGTCTTTTATAATTTCGTTTAGTAATTTTTTAGCTTGTTCGGGTTTATTTAATACTTTGGTATCACTATAATACTGTGCTAATAAAAACTTAGCGGCGGGCAGTAGTTTGCTTTTATTATAATCTGTAATTACTTTCAGAAGATATTTTTCAGAAGATATTTTTCTGACATTTGAATATATCCGATAGCTTGACTGAGTTGCGCTGCTTTCAATGGCGTGTATTTTCTTAAAGAACTAATTTATACATAAATAAAGACGGTACAGTCGGCGGTACTTGGAAAGATTTAGGACCTTCCGGTGTAAGAGGCTCGTTCACCGGTCGCCTTGTAGAAATGATGAAAATTAAGTAATTGCATTATTTAGCTCTATTTTCTGCCACTTATTGTTCTGATTAAACAAAATATTTTTTTCTTTTTAGTTTTTTTTTAACTACCTTTGTAAAATAAAATTAAAACCTATGAAAACACAAAAACAATTCAGAGGTACTTTAAGTGATGTAACAAGTGTTACACACACACACACACACAAGTAAATCAGCGATACAGCGCCTGATGCTTCCACAACCCTTAAATAGCAAGGCATTCAAGCGATGGTGTGTAAACATATTCATTATGGTTTTAAGTTTGTTTGGTTTAAAAACATTTGGACAATATCAAGCAGGGTTAGATTCTTTACATCCCTTTATTGTAACCATGAATACAGACAGCTCTTATTATCAAAATCAATCTTTATGTACGGGTGGTAGCGCAACACTTATTGCCTCCGGTGCTAATTCGTACACATGGCTTCCTTCCGGTCAAAATAATAATCCGATAGTAGTAACACCCACCGTTACTACAACCTATACCGTAATGGGGTCTAACACTGCCGGATGTACAAACTCTGCCGTAGTTACTATATCTGTAACAAACGATTGTGCTTGTCCTTCTGCTACCTTAGGTGGATTACTGACTTCAAGTCCACCACCCGGTATGAGTTATAATGTTGTATCAGATTTATACATTAATACAGTTATTTTCTTTCTGAATTCTGAGTTTAAAATGAGCCCGGGAGTAAAAATAATTATACAAAATAATGGTAATTTATCTATTCAAAACTCGCACTTATATTGCTGTAAAGGTATGTGGCGTGGCATTATTATAGCCAACGCTGCCTTAAACGGTAACAGTAATGGCAAAATAGGCGTAGGCAACAATAGTTTAATAGAAGATGCGCATTGTGCCATTTCATTGCCTTATGGTGCACCAACTCCGATATTTGGTAGTAATATTATTAATTGTGTTACGGCAACATTCAACAAGAACGACACATCTATTGCCATTCAAAAATTCAGTCAAACAACCCCATTGACCACCTACCCCTATTTTAATATACAAAACAGCATTTTTACTTGCAGAGCCATACCATACAACACAAACATAGCCCCATTTATTACTCCTGCATCTCAGGTAGCAAGCATTAAAGCAACCGCTTCTAACCCGGGTTTTCCGCTCAGCAGCCCTTATATTAATAATGCTGTTTATCCTTTTACCAATACCAATATGGGCAATAAGGCTTATTTAGGTATTTATTTAGACAGTGTAGGGACCACCATCGGTAGTGCCTTACCATATACTTATTATGAAATAAAAATAGGAGCCGCAGGACTTTCTAGCTATAATGTATTTGATAATTTATGGATAGACATAGGTGCTCTTAACACAAACTTTACATGTATGAATAACATATTTCAAAATGGAGCCAATAAAGGCAAGGCAGGTATAGGCAAGGGAATCTATGCAGGCACACGAGGAAAAGTCCAGTTTTTTCCTAATAGAAGAATGCGGGTGATACCCGCTGCACCTCTTGGTGTATTTAATAATAAGTTTTATGATTTAAGCCGCAGCATAGAAACCATTAACTACTTTATAAATGATATAGAGTATTGCGATTTCAGAAGTACACAAGTTAGCACATATCCAACTGCTCCTCTTCCTAACCATACAGGCGAGTACGGCATATTGCTTACAACCAACCGTTATTATCAATTAACAGCTACTAATAACCAACTATACAATATCCAAAACGCCATTACTTTTAATGCCACATTTGGTTCCATTTCTATTCCTCCTATTATTATGGCTAGCGGTGCACAATACTCAGGTCAGGTGGATATTAACAACAATACCATACAGCCACACTTGCCGGGCTATAGTATTACAAGTCAGTATGTAACTTCTGCAGTGTATTTGGCAAATATTGTTCCTACTGGAGGAGTGCCATATATTAATACGGCAATGGTTATTAATGTGAACAACAATAAAATAAGCAATGTGTATAAGGGTATTTATGTTGCAAATTTTCAGAAGAAAACGGTTAATAACATATTAAATTGTATTACATTATCTAACCAGCCATATTTTGCACCATTTATGCCGACACAATATGGTATTTACCATGCCAACCTAACCGGCAGCGGTATGCTATCTAACCAAATACAAGCGAATGACGTAACAGGTGCAAGTGTTGTTAACCCGAATATGAATGGCATATACACAGGACAAAGCGTAAATGAAAATATTACCTGCAACAGTGTACAAAACACTTACTATGGCATACAATACGATGGCGTAAGCAGCCCTTGTGGGTTTTTAGGCAATAAAATGCAAAATCATACTTTTGGCTTTGTATTAAACAACAGCGCTGTTATTGGACAACAAGGCTCTGCCTCTGCCCCAAGCGATAACCAATGGCTGGGAGGAGGATGGAGTGTAAGCGGGACACCTCCACCAACCTTTCCTCCAATGAAAACATATTGTATTGCATCATCCCCTCTGTTATCTGTTTTATATGTGCGTGGTGCTGCGCCATCTATTTTTAATCCACAAGGTAGTAGTGGAGGGAGTATTTACTATGACCTTGCTGGAGGTTCTCTTCAAACCGCCACCGGACCATTTTACTCCTGCCCTGTTATTAATGCTTGTAGTGGGTTTTTCCCGCCTAATTTAGTTAATTCACCCATCAACAGTACGCCTGTTATTAACTTACTAAAACAAATTGCACTCAATCAAATTCCTTTTAATGCTCCTACGCAGTGGTTGGCTAATCATCAATTGTATCGCAACTTGTCGGCAGATGTTACCACACGGAATGCTTCTCTTGTTTTACAAAATTTTTACACAAGTAATCAAACCTCTGTGCATCAAGCAATTTTAGATATAGAAACAGATATATCAAACGGCAACCTGACTTCTGCACAAGCAAAGCTTACTGCTTTAAGCCCGCAAAATAATATTGAAACCAATGTTCGTAACTTTTATAATCTTTACTTAAGTTATGCCAACATAGGTGCATTAAATGCTACCGACAGCACCGCTTTGTACAACATGGCACAACTCTGCCCGCATACCGATGGCGCAGTGGTGTATCAGGCAAGGGCTTTATACAATGCGGTATATCAAACATTGGTTTGGTTTGAGGACAATTGCAGTATATCATCTAACAGCAGAACATCATTTGCACCTGTTTCAAACAACAATAAGAACAATGGTTTAGAGGGCATTAATGTATATCCTAACCCTAACTCAGGAGCATTTACCATAACAAGCAATAAGCAAAGCGGCATGCTGTATGTGGAAGTTATGGACGTATCGGGGAAAATTATCTTTACCGAAGACATGGAACTGAAACAAGGCAACATAGATATAAAATTAGATACCAAGCCCGGAGCATATTTAATAAGAATAAGGGATAAAGAAACCGATCAAATAATCACTAAAAAGTTAATTATACAATAAACTAAAACCAAGATAATAACAGGACGGAGAGCAACACTCTCCGTCTGTTATTTTAAATTATGCAAAGGATTGTTATTATATTTAGTATTTTGATATTATTTACATGGAATTTTATAAACGCTCAAAATACTTTTGCTAAGATTATAAAAAATACTAGTGGTAATGGATCATTGCATAGGTGCATTAAAACTATTGATGGCAAACTTATTAGTGTTGGACAATTAACCTATTCTCTGCTTGCAACTACTATTATAAAATTTGATACAACGGGAAATTTTATAGTGAAAAAGCAGATAAATTCTTCTTCTATGCAAGGGTCTGACATTGTTCAAGCCAAAGATAGTGGATATTTAATGCTTTGTAATACATTTTTAAATAGCGGTGATTTTTGTTTTATTAAATTAGATAAAAATTTTAATATTCAGTGGAGTAAATTGGTGGGTGGAAATAATTATGAACAAGGCAATGCCGTGGTACAAAGTAAAGACAAAGGATACCTGGCGGTCGGCAGCACCAATTCA
The DNA here is from genome assembly GCA_039811645.1 of Bacteroidia bacterium. Taxonomy (GTDB): domain Bacteria; phylum Bacteroidota; class Bacteroidia; order B-17B0; family Aurantibacillaceae; genus BPGX01. Next base: position 36,121 of record JBDHZB010000012.1, read on the forward strand.
TTTGGGTTAGGAGGAACTACATCGGATGTATATGTGGTGAAGTTAGACAGCTCAGGAAATTTACAGTGGACAAAAACTTATGGTGGTGCTAACATGGATGCAATGTTTGACATTATTGAATCGGATAGTAATACCTATGTAATGGCAGGGCAAACCATGTCTTATGGAGCAGGCGCTACCGATATTTATCTTATTAAAATAGACAGTCTCGGTAATATAATATGGACGAAAACCATAGGAGGTATAGCAGATGATTTTGGAAGGGGGAGTATCCTAAAAGACAAAAACTATCTTATAGTTACTGGTGCAACAAATACTTACACATTATCTTATCCAAATGCAAGTTATATTTTTAAAATTCCTAATGATACAAGCAAAAATCTCAAGTGGGCAGTATCTTTTGAAAGAGCATATATAGGCGAAGGGCATTGGACACTACATTTAAACTATAAAGAAGAATATGTAGGTATATTCAATTTTCCTTCTGGTAGCACTATTCCCACAGCAATTAATGGATATGCCTTTAGTATAGATTCTTTGGGTGTTGTTAATTGGGTTTATAGGCAAGCGGTTGCCAATAGTTACTTCATAGGGCTAGCACTATTGCCAAACCATAGTTACATATTAAATGGTACATTTGCACCAGCATATTCTGCCACGTCTCAAAAAAATTTCATACAAAAGGCTGATCAAAACGGCATAGGCTGCTTACCCACCACCACCGTTGCTTATGCTTATGTGGGTGGCATCGTAGGCAGTGGTGGTAGCATTACCAGTGTCAATCAGGGTACTATAGCCAACTTTTATCCCACCATAATAGATGATGGCATAGACAGTACCATTTGTTATTGCCCCAACATACCGGTAAGCATACAACAAACACCCGTTGGTTGTTACAGTAGCGGCTCTGTAACACTCACACCTACCAGCCCGGGCAACTACACTTATTTTTGGTCTCCGCCTATAAGTGCTACCAATACAGCAAGTAATCTTAGTGCAGGTAATTATACCGTTATTGTTATGGATAGTACGGGGTGTAAAAAAACATCTGTTGTTACTATTACAAACAACCTAAACTTGCCCCTAAGCATTACAGGCAATACACTACTGTGTTCCGGTAAAGAAGATACGCTTACGTTAAACGGAGCCTCTGCCTGCACGTGGAACACAGGCGAGAGTACCTTAAGCATTCTCATTCAACCCAATATTACCACTACCTATACAGTAGTGGGCGTTAGCGGTACTTGCACCAATACGGCTGCTGTTACTGTAAGTGTGGTAAGCACACCAACTGTTACGGTTACACCACAACTATACACCATAGGTATTGGCGATACCATTCAGATACAAGCAAGTGGCGCAAGCAATTACTTGTGGATACCTGCTACGGGGCTTAATAATCCTAATGTTGCCAATCCTATATTTAGCCCTACAACCACAACAGAGTATTGTGTAATAGGCAGTGAAAGCAGTAACACTTGTTCGGATAGTGTGTGTATAAAAATACAAGTGGAAGAAACTTGCTCAAATATAAGGATACCCAATGTGTTTACGCCCAATAATGATAACATTAACGATACTTGGGGCATAGAGTTTCCTTGTCCGCAAACAGTAGGAAATTTTCACCTGCTTGTATTCAACCGATGGGGTGTAAAGCTCTACGAAGCCGATAAGCCCAACGCTAAGTGGGATGGTCGCAGCCTAAGCGGAGAACCCGTACCAACGGGTACTTACTACTATGTGGCAGAGTTTATCATAAATCCCGCACAAGGTGGTAAAAAGCAAGAAGCCAAAGGTTATTTTACATTAATGAGGTGAAATTTTATTTGCACGCACTCGTTACAAGATAACGCATTAATTATTATACTTACAAAAATATATGTATATTTTCGTGCAAAAAAATAGATATGTTCGGAAAGGACAACAAAATACTGCATCCTCATATTATTAATATTATTCAACACGGCACGTCTATTGAAGGTACTGTGAATTGTGAGGGAGACTTACGATTAGACGGCTCCATAAAAGGTGATGTAAAAATTACCGGAAGATTGGTAATGGGACATGATGCTGCTATTACCGGAGATATTATTTGTGAAGATGCTGATGTTGCCGGAAAGATTTTTGGTAATATTAATGTAAAAGAAACCTTAACACTTAAAAAGCAAAGCCGCCTTACAGGAGACATTGCTACCAAAAAACTGATTGTTGAAAATGGAGCAGAGTTTAATGGTAAGTGTAATATGCTTGTTAAAGCCGACTTTAAGGCAGTAGAAAAAACCTCGCCTATTAAAGTGGTGTCTCAGTAGTTATGAAGGACTATATGAAATATGCACAAATGGGTGTTCAAATGGCTATTATTATTACACTCGGTGCATTTGGCGGAAAAAAACTAGATGAACATTATCATTTACAAACACCCGTTTTTACAGCGGTTTTATCTTTACTTTCTGTTTTTGCGGCATTGTATCTGGCACTAAAGGATTTTATTTTCCCTCCTAAAAAATGACTTTAAGAAGATTTTTTCCTCATATTATTTTTCTTTTTATTTCTATGTTGATTCTTGTTGGGCTATATCTTTTTAATTCTATTTATCTTTTTGATGTTCATATTGCGTTGATGTTTTTTTTAATGTATGTTGTGTTTTATACAACAGACCTTTTTTTAGAGCATAAGTTTAATTCAAAAAAATTGTTAGGCAAGGATTTGATATGGTTAGCCCTAAAGTTTTTAATCCCTTTATTCTTTTTAGTGTTTAGGTCTGTTTGGGTTGAAGAGCAATACAAGAAGATATTTTTTATTCACTTTCTTATTGTTGCTTTATTGTACTTTACCATGGATTTTATTATCTATTACTTTTTTGTGATTCAATATAAAAGTAAAGAAGATAATGCTAAATAAAATCTCCGTCTAAAAGCGTTGCAATTTGTTCAAGATAGTGTTGGTCGGTTGTATCAAAAGCAGATAAATATTCACTGTCAATATCAAGTACGGCGATTATTTTATTATTATTCCAAATAGGAATAACAATTTCTGATTTTGAATCGGAACTACAAGCAATGTGCCCCGGAAATAAATTGACATCGGGGACAATTAATGTTTTTTGTTGTTGCCAAGCAGTACCGCATACACCCTTTCCATGGGCAATACGTAAGCAAGCTAATGTGCCAATGTATGGACCAACGGCTAATTCATTGTTTGAAACTCTATAAAATCCTATCCAGTAAAAATCAAATACTTCTTTAATGGCACTGCATATTGAGGACATTCTGGTGATTAAGTCTTTTTCGTTTTCTAAAATTAACGAGAGTTGTGTGTACAGTTCTTTATATTTTCCTGTTTTATCGGTTGATGTAATAACAATGTGCTTCATTAATAGCCGATGGTGTATTTTCTTCTATTGAGATAGAATTGTATTAAGCCAAGCAAAATAATTATGCAAGGAGGAACTACTACGTTAAACAATTGCCATTTTAGTTTTTGAACGGCTAATTTTTTATTGTCTAAAAGTCTTAACTTAACTTCTCTGGAACGTAGTTGGAGCAGTCCGGGGTCATCAAGCAGGTAATTCATACAGTTGATTAAGAAAGGCTTGTTGGCAAATGTTTGGTTGGCATATTTATCAAACCCAAGAGGAAACACGGTACCATTCATTTTATTGTAATCATTTTTTGCAATATCTCCGTCAGAAATAACAATCATTTTTGTTGGTACGCTTTTAGCTTGGAAATTAATGGTGCTGTCTTGTAAAATAATGCTTGTAACTCTGTTATCATACAAAGATTTGAACTGACCTTCTAAAAGACAGGCAACGGGTTTGTATTTTAAATTAAATTGCTCTTCTCTTAATTTGAATTGTACCATCGCTAAAGATACTCTGTACGGTATAGTGGCAAGTCGGGTGTTTTTAGAAGTGGTTAATAAAATTGTTTTTTGTATGCCTGATGTGTGTAGTGTGTCCAAAGTACTGATAAATTCTGTTCTTATTAAGTCTAAGTTTTTTACAATGGGGTGTTCGTTGGTTGGCATAATAAGCGGATAAAATACCCAAGGGAACATTTTGAAATTGGGCTGCCCTTTGCTAAAGCCAACATTTATTGGTATGTAAGCGCATTGCAGGTCTTGTACTAAATCAACATTTAGTCTTACACCATATCGGAACAACATGTCTTCAAGGTTTATATCATTATTAAGTGCAACGGAGTATCCTTTTAATCTAAATGAATCCATATTTAGTTTTACAGGATCTATCATCCATAAAACTTTTCCGCCGGTCATAACAAATTGATCTATAATAAACTTGTCTTTTTCATCAATAAATGTGTCCGGTTTTGCTACTACTATGGCATCAAGTCCTTTCAATGCATTTAATTTGTGATTTATTTTTACTCTTGAAACATCATAGTATTCAGCTAAGGTTCTGATAAAATCATTTAGTTGTATGGTATCTAATTCCTTGTGTCCTTCTATAATAGATATGCTTGGTTTCTTTTTTCTTTTTAGTTTATTGATGGTATTGCAAATGCCGTATTCAATTTCGTTAATGGCGTGGTTGACGTTTTCCGGAGGCGTAAATCCTAATTGTCTTGAAAAAATCTGCCAAGGAATTTCTTTTCCTTTGTAAGACACAACGGCTCCCGGCCATATTAAACTTTCCGATGTTTTATTTTCTTTTTGTTCCATTACTTGTTCAGGAACAATACCTTTGTCGTATAATTGTTTTTCAATACTTTGTACTTCTTGTTTAGAGCCGGCGGCATTAATGTCAATAAAGTTATACTGAATATTGTCGTTGTACACTCTGATTTCATCAAGCATTTCTTTGAGTTCATTTTTAAGTTTTACAAACTCCGGTGTGAGTTCTCCGCTTAAGTATATTTTGAAGTAAACAATATCATCTACTTCTTTTAAAAAGTTTTTGGTATATGATGATAGGGTGTACCTTTTTTCTGATGTTAAGTCTAATCGGAAAAAATAAAATCCAAGAATGAAATTTAATAATACAATAATGGTAATATTGGTAATGTATGCAGAAATATCACGCCTTTTTTTATTTTTTATATGATTCGCTTTTGCTACCATTTTTTACTTTGAATCACTAATTTTGTACTTGATATAAAAATGAAAATTAAGCTGATAAAATAAAGCACATCTCTTGAGTCTATAACGCCTCTGCTCATACTGTGATAGTGGTAATTAATTCCCAGCGAAGAAATAAATTCGGATAAAGCACCTTTCATGCTGAAGGAAGATAAGTAATCAAAGCCATTTGAAAAAATAAAACACAATAATAAACTGCCAATAAATGCTACTACCTGATTGTCTGTAAGCGAAGATGTAAAAATACCAATTGATAAAAATCCTGCTCCTAAAAATAACAATCCTATATAAGAACCCCACGTTCCGCCTGTATCTATATTCCCTTTAGGGTAGCCAAGCTGATAAACAGTATAATAATAGAATAATGTAGGCAGTAACGATAAAACAATAATGGCAAGTCCTGCAAAGTATTTTGCTAAGATAATTTGTAGTTCGCTTAGTGGCTTTGTTAAAAGTAATTCCATAGTTCCCGATTTGTTTTCTTCCGAAAGAAGTTTCATGCTGATTGCCGGAATTAGAATTAAAAATACCCATGGAGCCAATGCAAATAAAGACTCCAACGAAGAAAATCCGTTTTCTATAATATTTGAGCCGGTAGCAGAATTGGGAACTACCCACAGTAATAATCCTGTTAATGCTAAGAATACAAGTATGGAAATATATCCGGTTAGGGCATTAAAATAACTTCTGATTTCTTTTAGAAATAAAACAAACATAGAAGTATACTTATTTTTTCTTAGTACTTAATAAATAATGCGCAATAGCATTAATTAAACTAGGAAATTCTAAAGTTGGGGCAAATACATCTACTCTGTATCCCAAACTTTTCATTTTATTTGCAGTAAGATGGCTGTATGCCGCAAAGCGAATATTGTTTTGTTTTAATTTAGGAAAAGATTTTTTTAAAGATTCTACGGCAATGGGAGAAAAAAAAGCAATCATATCAAACTGTTCCGGTTTAATATTACTGATGTTGGTAGGTGTAGTGCGATAAATTTCAACGGGTGTATATTGTGCTTTAATTGCATCTAAAATATCAATTACTTTTTCTTTAATGGCATCAGATGCCGGCAATAAAAATTTAGATGTAAGGTTTTTTTTCAGAACGCCTTTTAAATCTTCTAAAGAACCTTGTCCCCAAAAGATTCTTCTTTTCCTAAATTCCATGTATTTTTGCATGTAATATGCTACCTGTTCATTAATGCAAAAGTATTTTGTTTCTTCGGGTAGTGTAATGCGCATTTCTTGGCATAATCTAAATAAATGGTCTATGGCTAAGCGACTTGTAAAGATGATAGATTTGTGTTCTAAAATATCTACTCGCTGCATTCTGAACTCTTGAGCGGTTAATCCTTCTACGGTAAGAAATGCTTTAAAGTAAACGTTTACTTTATGTTTATCCATTAATATTTGATAGGGGTTTTGTAACTCCGATGGCTTTGCCTGTGTAATTAAAATATTTCTGACGGCTAATTTAGGCCACTTACTTACTTCAATATTTGGTAAACTTTGTGCTTTTTCTTCCCATGTTTTGGCTTGTTTCTTGCGGCGCTTTCTTTTGGTTACAGTAGTTGTAATGGATGCGTTTTTTTGTGTAGGTTCGTTTTTTTGTTTAGATGCAGCAATTAACTGAGCTAATTTTTTTTCGGCGTAACTTTGTTTTTTCTTTTCTTCTTCAATGCTTGCATTCACTAGTTTGCTTAATAGGTTACTTGCGGCATTTATGGGCTTGTTCTCTATAGGTTTTTCAACAATATTTTCTTGTATGTGTATGTTTTTTGTAGCAGAACTTTTCTGTTTATTCTTTTTTAATGATGGCTTGGGCGCTTTTTTAATAGGCGCTTTTTTATTACCGACTTTTTTTTGCGATTTTTTTTTACTTTTCTTTTTTATAGCCATTCTTAAAAGGTAATATTTTTATATATTAGTAACAACGGTGCTAATTCAAAGGCGCAAATGTATAAAAAGAAATTAATAAAATCAACTATGGTTTTTTTTTCGGTTTGAATAAAACTCCATAGCAGTGTAAGCAAGTAACCGGCAATAAATGAAATGAATAAATAAATATAAAAATATTCTCCTAAATGAACCAGTTTCCATGAAGATAACAGTATTAATGGATATAAGATAATACCAATAATTTTAATATACATTCCAACATTAAAAAAGAAAGTATAGTATTTTTCTTTTTCATCAAATAGCCATGAAACAAAAAGAAAAGAAAATAGTTTAAGATAGTAAATACTTACAAAAAGTGCTAAAATTAATAGGAATAAAACGGTAGCATGCAGTCCCTGAGCAAAAATAAAATTTGGAATAGATGTAATTAAATTAAATAGAATAAAAGAGATACTTAAGAAAAACACTACATCCATCCATTTCATCATTTTAACCTGAAAGGAGTTTTGCATTTCCTTCATATTTCTGACAAGTCTTTTGTCAATCATCGCCTGAAATGGAATGGCAAATATTTCGGGAGAATAGAAATATAATAACGCCATTATTCCCGTTTGTACAGATAAAAGCACAACTATCCACCATGGAATATATGGATTGTTTCTTAATGCAGGTGTTAAAACGTCTAATATCAAAAGGGGAGCCGACATGCAAAGTGCAAAACTATAAAAAAAATGAATAGTGGCTTCTGCTATTTATTTTATACTTTTGCAGCGTATGAAAACAAATACGATAAACCATTCGCTTTATATGGAGCAAACGCCAAATCCCGATACTATAAAGTTTATCAGTAATCATTATTTTATAGAGCAAGACATGGCATTAGATTTTAAATCGATTAATGAAGCAGATTTAAGCCCTTTGGCGCAAGCTCTATTTAAGTTTCCGTTTGTAAAACATGTATTAATTAGCGCTAATTATATTGCGGTTACAAAGCAAAAATCTGTTTCGTGGGATGATATTTTATTTGAGGTAAGAGATTATATCAGTGGATATTTGAATAAAGGGAATTTAGTGCTTAAAGAAAATATAGAAGATAATTTGAAAAACAACGAGCGATGTGTTGAAGACGTTGCCGTAAAACACAGCCAACCCTCTACTGATGTAGAACAAAAAATAATAGATATTTTAAATGAATATATTATACCTGCTGTAGCAAGAGACGGAGGGTTTATTACTTTTTTATCATACAATAATGGTATTGTAACATTGCAAATGCGAGGAGCTTGTAGCGGATGTCCAAGTGCTTCTTATACATTAAAAGCAGGTATTGAAGCTTTACTTAAAAAGTTATTGCCAAATGATGTAACCGAAGTTATTGCAGAACCGGAAACACTATAATGCCTACAGTTTCTTTTTATACACTGGGATGTAAACTAAATTTTGCCGAAACATCTACTATTTCTAAAATGTTTCAAGCAGAAGGATTTGATATTGTGTCGCATGAAAATCCATCTGATTTTTTTGTGATTAATACTTGTTCAGTTACTGAAAATGCAGATAAAGAATGTAAGCAAATTATTAAGAAAGCACTTGCTAAAAATTCCCAAGTTAAAACAATTATTATTGGTTGTTACGCACAATTAAAACCACAAGAGATATTAAAAATACCGGGTGTAAAATTAGTGCTTGGCGCTGAAGAAAAATTTAAAATTACAGAATTTATCCGTACGTTTGATTTTGAAAAACCGGCTGCATTTTATAAAGAAATAGAGGAGTCGTATCATTTTAATTCTTCCTTTTCTTTAGGAGAAAGAACCCGCACTTTCTTAAAAATTCAAGATGGGTGTGATTATACTTGTTCTTATTGCACTATTCCTTTAGCAAGAGGTATCAGCAGAAGTGATACAATCGGTTCAGTTATAGATAAAATACATGCTATACTTCAAAGCGGAGTAAAAGAAATTGTGCTGACAGGTGTGAATATCGGAGATTTTGGATATAATCAGATTGATAAAAATAAAGACAATCGAAAAAAACGTAATGAAAACTTTTATCAATTATTACAGGAAATAGAAAAAATAGAAGTGCCTTTTCGTGTCAGAATATCATCTATTGAACCTAATTTGCTTACAGATGAAATAATAGAATTAGCAAGCCAATCAAGACATATACAGCCACATTTTCACATTCCGTTACAATCCGGAAGTAACACTATTCTGGCTAAAATGCAAAGGCGATATAAAAGAGAACTTTATGCTTCACGTGTAGAGAAAATTAAACAAATTATGCCGCATGCCTGCATAGGTGTAGATGTAATTGTTGGCTTCCCGGGAGAAACAGATGAACTGTTTAATGAAACATATCAGTTTTTACAACAACAAGATGTGTCTTACCTCCACGTTTTTACATACAGCGAAAGAACAAATACTACAGCCGAATCAATGGAAGGAAAGGTTCCAATAAATATTCGCAAGGAAAGGAATAATATACTTAGAGCATTGTCACAAAAAAAACAACACTATTTTTATCAAACTCAACTTGGTACTATTCGTAATGTTTTATGGGAAGATAATAGTAAAAATGATAACATGACAGGCTGGACAGATAATTATATTAAGGTAAGTGCGCCACACACTGAGCAATACATCGGGAAAATAACCATGACAGAATTAAAACAAATTTCACCTCATGCTTTTGCGGTAGAAAGTCAGGTTTTAAATAATCAACAATGCACTATATCTCCTATATCTTAAGATTAAAAAAATAAAAAAATTAATAATATAATTTTATGAATGAACTTAACAACACTCAACTTTCAAACTATCAAAAATTTGTAGTATTAATTTTAGCACTGCTTCAATTTACTATTGTACTTGATTTTATGATTATTTCGCCTTTGGGAGATATTTTGATTAAATCACTGAATATATCAACCAAACAATTTGGGGTGATTGTATCTTCTTATGCGTTTAGTGCAGCCATATCAGGCATTATAGCCGCAGGCTTTGCAGATAAATATGATCGGAAAAAACTACTTTTATTTTTTTATACAGGATTTATTATTGGTACTTTTTTCTGTGGTGTTGCCAATACTTATGAAACCATTTTACTTGCCAGAGTGTTTACAGGTCTGTTTGGTGGTGTCATAGGTTCTATTTCCATGGCAATTGTTACAGATTTATTCTTACCACAACAGAGGGGTAGGGTAATTAGTATTATACAGATGGCTTTTGCATTAAGCCAAATTGCAGGTATTCCATTAGGAATTTTTATTGCTAATAAAATGCATTGGCATATTTCTTTCTTAATGATTGATGCACTGGCTATTTTAATATTTATAGCGGTAGTAATGAAATTAAAACCAATTACGGCACATCTTAGTGGGAGAGAAGGACAAAAATATCATCCCTTCAAGCACCTTTTAAATATTGTTACAAACAAACGTTATCAAAAAGGCTTTATAGCCACAATGTTACTTCCTATTGGTGGCTTTATGATTATGCCATTTACTACAGCATTCTTGGTTAATAATATTAAAGTATCACACGAGCAATTACCTATGATTTTCTTTTTTAGCGGACTTGCTTCCTTTATTGTTATGCCATTAGTAGGAAAGATAAGCGATAAGATAGACCGATTTAAAATTTTTGTTTTTGGTTCACTATGGGCGGCTGTGTTCGCCTTAATTTATACACATCTTCATCCGGTATCTCTTTGGTTTGTTATTGGTGTTAATATATTAATGTTTGTTGGTATTATGAGTAGAATGATTCCTGCTTCTGCTTTGAATTCTATGTTGCCCTATATGAAAGATAGGGGAACTTTTATGAGTGTTACTGCCGCCTTGCAACAAATAGCAGGAGGGATAGGTGCTGTTTTTGCAGGATTAATTGTTTATCAGAAAAATAAAATAAGTCCTATTCAAAACTTTGATATACTCGGATATATTGTGATAGTTGTTTTTATAGTATGTATTTATTTTGTAAAACAAGTAAGTAAAGAGGTAACAGAAAATGGCACATCTGCACAACCCATAAAAGAATACGGTGAAGTTTAATTTAGCATCACCATACCAGCCAACGGGCGACCAACCGGAAGCCATCAATCAAATAACACATAACATAACAAGTGGTGTTAAAAATCAGGTATTGCTTGGTGTAACCGGCTCCGGAAAAACTTTTACAATGGCAAATGTGATACAAAATATTAATCGCCCAACATTGGTATTAAGTCATAATAAAACGCTGGCAGCACAGTTATACAGCGAGTTTAAGCAGTTTTTCCCAAATAACGCCGTAGAATATTTTGTAAGTTATTATGATTACTATCAACCGGAAGCATATTTACCTGTTACAGACACATACATTGAAAAAGATTTGGCAATTAACTCCGAAATAGAAAAACTTCGCTTGAGTGCCACCTCTGCTTTACTGTCCGGAAGAAACGATGTAATTATAGTTAGCTCTGTATCTTGTATTTATGGCATTGGCAACCCGCAAGATTTTAGAAACAATATTATTCCGATTAAAGAAGGGCAAGTTATTTCAAGAAATAAATTTTTACACCAGTTAGTAACCTCTTTATACAGTCGCTCTCACGAAAAATTTGAAAGAGGAAATTTTAGAGTATCCGGTGATACGATTGATGTTAATTTGGCATACGCAGATTATAATTTGAGAGTTTCTTTTTTCGGAGATACCATTGAAGAAATTTACACTTATCATAATAGTCCGCAAAATCCTATAGAGAAATTTGATTACTTTAATATCTATCCTGCCAACATTTTTGTAACCTCTCCGGACTCTTTAAATAAAGCTATTTTGGATATCAATAAAGATTTAGAAATACAAGTGAATAAATTTCTTGATGAAGGTAAACAAGCAGAAGCTAAAAGATTAGACCAAAGAGTAAGACATGATGTTGAAATGCTTACTGAACTTGGCTATTGCAGCGGCGTGGAAAATTATTCCCGTTATTTTGATGGAAGACCGCCCGGCTCACGACCATTTTGCTTACTTGATTATTTTCCAAAAGATTTTTTAATAATTATTGATGAAAGCCATGTTACTTTACCACAAGTTAGAGGAATGTATAACGGTGATAGAATGAGAAAGGGAAATCTTGTGGAGTATGGTTTTAGATTATCATCTGCATTAGATAATCGTCCCTTAAAGTTTGATGAATTTGAAATGCTGATGCACCAAACAGTATATGTAAGCGCTACGCCTGCCGATTATGAATTGCAAAAATCAGAAGGAGTTGTTGTGGAGCAATTGATAAGGCCAACAGGTGTTTTAGACCCCGTGATAGAAGTGAAACCTCGTCAAAATCAACTAGACGATTTGATTGAAGAAATACGAAAAGTAACAGAAAAAGATGAAAGAGTATTGGTAACTGTACTCACAAAGCGCATGGCAGAAGAATTAGATAAGTACCTGCAAAAACTAAATTTTCGTTGCGCATACATTCACTCAGACGTTGATACCTTAGAAAGGGTGGAAATACTAAGACAATTAAGGGCAGGATTAATAAGCGTACTTGTTGGCGTTAATCTTTTAAGAGAAGGACTTGACTTGCCAGAAGTATCAATGGTTGCCATTCTTGATGCAGATAAGGAGGGTTTTTTGAGAGACACACGTTCTTTGGTACAAACTGTTGGTAGGGCAGCAAGAAATATTAATGGAAGAGTAATAATGTATGCGGATAAAATTACACAGAGCATGAAGAAAACTATTGATGAAACACAGAGAAGACGCAATAAACAAATAGAGTATAATTTTAAACATAACATTACGCCCACTCAGGCAGGCAAAAAGAACTTATTACAACCATCACCTACTTACGAAAAGCCACTTCAATACACTGATAAGAACTATTATACGGAAAGCGAAGAAATTAATATGGCAGCCGACCCTATTATACAATATATGACTACAGAACAATTATTAAAATTGATAAAAGAAACCGAAATAAGCATGATGCAGGCTGTAGAAGCAGAAAATTATATGGAAGCTGCTCGTTTACGAGACGAGAAAAATAATTTACAAGATATTTTACATGCAAAAGTGAACCAAAGTACATAAAATGATTTTAAGAAAGTTTTACTAAAAGCTTTTTTTATTAAGAAAATTTTTATTTACTTTGCAAAAAATCAAAAATTTATGATGAAAGGTTTATTTAAAGGTTTAGTGATATTATCTTTATTTGTGTCTTTAGGATTTATACAAAACCTTTACGGACAGTGTACAACCACTACAGTTAATATTAATTTATCAGGAGCGCAAGCAAATGGTTGTTGTAGTATTTGTGGTAATGATTATAGATGTTATAGTAACAATACGAGTTCTCCATGTATATTTGGAAGTTCATTGTCATCTACCTTTGCAGACCCTGTGCCTGGCGGAAATATAGTTGTGTCAGCGCAAGTTAACTATTATTACTCCTGTGGCAATTCTATTTCGTGGAGTGATTTTCTTAATGGTACCAATGTAGGACCTGTTAATTTTACAGCTCCGGATTGTTCTTGCGGTTCTTGTTATTTTACATCTTCTACTGCCAGTATTTTTAATTGCGGAATACCCGGTTATGTTTATGGTGGTAATAATACAATTTCAACAAGCTTTTTATCAGGCTCCGGTTCTGTTTGTATAGATAGAATTGAAGTTGTACTATGTTATAGGTCTTCTACGCCAAATGCGGGAACTGCATCTTCTAATACAACAACTGTTTGCTCAGGTCAAGGTGTAAACTTGACACTTGCCGGCTATCAAACGGGAGCTTCTATTCAGTGGCAATCAGGACCTACAAGCGGTGGACCATGGACAAGTATTGGCGGGGCTACTTCTGCAACCTATGCTACAGGTGGGTTGGCATCTAATACATGTTATAGGGCGCAAGTTACTTGCGGAGGTGTAAACTACTCTAATGTTGTTTGTATTACTGTAAACCCTCCTCCTACCGTAAATGTTGGTACGGTTTCTACTTGTGCAGGTACACCAACGGTATTAACGAGTACTGTAAGTCCGGGTGGTGGTTCTTATAATTGGACACCGGGCGGATATACAACACCCAATATTACTGTTACACCTGCTTCTACGCAAGTATATAACTTAACATACACAAGCATAAGTGGATGTACGGCTTCTGCTACCGGAACGGTATTTGTAAATACAGCTCCGGTATTATCTGTTAATAACCCATCTATTTGCACAGGGCAGTCCACAACATTAACGGCTAACGGAACGCCTGCAGGTGGAAGTTATGCTTGGAATACAGGACCTATTACTTCATCAATAGTTGTATCACCGCCATCAAGCACTTCTTATACAGTATCTTATACTAGTTTATTGGGTTGTACAAGCACAACTGTTTCTAATGTTACGGTAAATCCGATACCTATAGTGGCAGTAAGCAATCCTACTATTTGCTCTGCGGGAAGTGCTACAATTACTTCAACGGTTACACCGGCAGGAGGTACTTATTCTTGGCTTCCGATGGGCTCAACATCTCCAAGTGTAGTTGTGTCTCCAACAATGGCAACAACATATACTTTACAATATACTTCGCTAAGCGGGTGTACTACATCAACAACGGCTCTTGTGAGTATTGCTCCTTCACCAACAATATCTGTAAGTAATGCAACGATTTGTGCAGGGCAAACTGCAACTTTAAATGCAATAGTAAATCCTGTAGGAGGAACTTATTCTTGGACACCGGGTGGTTTTACTACTTCAAGTATTACGGTTTCACCTGCTCTGACACAAGTTTATAATCTAATATATACCAATGGTTGTAGCGCAAGTACATCAGCAACGGTTTATGTAAATCCTACGCCAACAATAACGGTAAATAATCCTATTGTGTGCGCAGGGCAATCTACTACTTTAACGGCAAACGGAACGCCTGCCGGTGGTAGTTATGTATGGACACCCGGAGGCGCAACTACATCAACAATTGCTATTACACCACCATCAAGCACGTCTTATACAGTGAATTATACAGATCTTAATGGCTGTATGTCAAGTACGGTTTCTAATATTACAGTAAATCCCATACCAACAGTAGCTGTTAATAATGCTACTATTTGTGGTGCGGGAAGTG
>JBDHZB010000013.1:0-49333 GCA_039811645.1 Bacteroidia bacterium
TTAGTAAGGTTTTATATTCAGGATATTTTTCTTCCAAGCGAGAATCTTCAAATTCTATTACAATTTTATCTTTCCATTGTGCATAAAGATTTTCCATTACACCTTTCGTATCTTTATCACTTCTAAATGTCATTTGTGATTCAAGATATTTAGCAAAATCCATTAAGTTATATGTTTTGTTACATAGCTTTACAATCTCTAAGTTTGCTTTTGGCTGCACCTTCTCTGCTTTCCATGTTCCTTTTAAGAATGTTGTATCTAAGAACTTCATAATTTCGTCTCTATTCTTAAGGGTTTCTGTTATTTTACATTCTTGTTTTACTTTTGCTATTAATGCTTGTCTTCCGGCTAAAGAACGTGTGTCTTTTTGAATTTTTGCTTTTAGTTCAACTTTATAGGTATCAAACGGAGGTAAAGTTTTTAAAGAAACTCTTTTAATAATATGCCATCCATAAGGAGATTCTACAGGTTCTGAAACATCGTTGTCTTTTTGCAGTTTAAATGCAGCATTTTCAAATGCTTCAGGGTATCTTCCGGATTTAAAGGCGGGTAGTATGCCTCCTCTTGGCTTGCTTTGTTCATCATCAGAAAATTGTTTTACGGCATCGTCAAATTTCAATTCTCCTTTTTTTATTTTCTCGTATATTTCAAATGCTTTCTTTTTGGCATTATCTTTATCTTCTTGCTTTGCATCTTTCGGGAACTTAACCATAAGGTGTGCTACTTGCATTTCTCCACGGCTTGGTCTTACATCATATACTTTTACAATATGGTATCCATATTTTGTTCTGACAATCGGGCTGATATCTCCAATCTTTGTAGTATAAGCTGCATTTTCAAAAGGATATACCATATCAAATGCCGTAAAGTATCCTAACATACCGTGGTTGTCCACCACAGAAGCATCATCAGATGTTTTTGGTGCAATTCCGGTAAATTTATCTTCACCGCTTTCTTTAAAATATTTTTCGAGGTGCTTTACTGAATTTAATTTTGACTTATACAATGAACTGTCTTTTTTAGCAAAGTCTGCCTGAATTTGTGTTGTATTTTTTAGCAACTTATCGTAGTCGGCAATTTGTTTAGCTGTTGGGAATTTTCCTAAAATAGCATTACGAATAAGGTTAGCTCTTGTCCAACATTCCAATGTATCTTTTGGTAATTCGCTCTCGTTACACCTTACCATAATATGCGCTGCTTTTACTTCTGTTTTTAATCTTTCGTAAGCTTCTTCCACTACTTTATCATTAACTAATTTATCGCTTAAATACGGATTAGCAAGTTGGCGTTTGTAGTTTCCAAATTCCGATTTAAATTGTGGCACGGTATCTAAGCCCGAAGCCAAAGCTTCATAAACCTTCATTTTATATAAAGCAAACATTTGAGCATATTCCTCAGGAGATTTCTTATCTATTGTTTTACTGCCGTTTTTATGATATAATGATTCAAACTCTGATTTTTTCACTTCCTTACCACCAATGGTCATAATAATAGGGTCGTTTTGTGCAAAAGAATAAAGTCCGAATAACGAAATTATTGTAACAAAAACTTTTTTCATATTTATTTTATTTATTAGGTTGGCAAAGATTATGATTTTTTTTTGGATATAAAAATCAGAAAAAACTTATAATTTATTCTTTAACGAAACTTAACTAATTGCTTCTGCACCAAAGTAAGATACTAACGATTTTGGAATTTTAATTTCGTTTGACGTTTGATTGTTTTCCAATAAAGCGGCTACTATTCTTGGCAATGCTAATGCGCTACCATTTAAACTATGAGCCAATTGCGTTTTTCCATTCTTATCTTTGAATCGGCATTTTAATCGGTTAGTTTGAAAAGTCTCAAAGTTAGATACTGAACTTACTTCTAACCACCTTTTTTGAGCGGCGCTGAATACTTCAAAGTCGTATGTTAATGCAGATGCAAAACTCATGTCTCCTCCACAAAGTTTTACAATTCTAAATGGTAATTCTAATTCTTTTAAGAGCCCTGCTACATATTCTCGCATGGTCTCTAAAGTTTGGTATGCTTTATCAGGATGTGTAATTTGTACTATTTCTACTTTATCAAATTGATGTAATCTATTTAATCCTCTTACATCTTTACCATAGCTGCCTGCCTCTCTTCTAAAGCAAGGTGTATAACCACAATTTTTTATTGGCAAATCATCTTCCTTTAATATTACATCTCTGTATATATTGGTAATAGGTACTTCAGCGGTTGGTATTAAATAAAGTTTATCTTCGTTTACAAAATACATTTGTCCGTCTTTATCGGGTAATTGCCCTGTACCAAAGCCGCTGGCTTCATTCACCATAATAGGTGGTTCTATCTCTAAGTAACCCGCAGATGTAGCTTTATCTAAGAAAAAATTAATAAGTGCGCGTTGTAATTTTGCCCCTTTTCCTTTATACACAGGAAAGCCCGCTCCGGTTAATTTAACTCCTGTTTCAAAATCAATTAAATTATATTTATTAGCCAAATCCCAATGACACAGCGCATCTTGTGTAAGTTGAGGAATTTTTCCGTATTCATAAACCACTTCGTTTTGCTCGGCAGTTCTACCTTCCGGAACACTTTCATTTGGCACATTAGGCAGTAATACTAATATATCTTGCTGTTTTTTTTCTATTTCATTAAGTTTACTATCAATTTCTGATTCTTTTGTTTTAATAGTATTTACTTCTTGCTTCAACTGATCTGCCTCTGCTTTTTTTCCTGATTTAAATAACTCACCAATTTGCTTAGAAATTGTATTGAGCTGATTTTTTAATTCATTTGATTGTGTTGTTAATTTTTTTCTTTCTGTATCTAATGCAATTACTTCATTGATGTGTTGTTCTGCATTTGTATAATGCTTTTTTTTCAGTCCGTTTATAACTTGCTCTTTTTTTTCTATAATGATACTAACTTGCAGCATGGTTTTTATTTAAGAAGCGCTAAATTAAATAAAAATTAATAATATCTATGGTATCGGGCTAAACTGAACCCGCCTTTCTCTTTGATAAATGGGAACAAAGCCCATTTTTTTAAATAATAACTGTCCTTTTTCACCGGCAATAAATGCTTCTATACCGGCGCCTAATGAAAAATTTTCACTCCTTCTAATACAATAAATAGTTCTAATAAAACAGTAATCGCCCGATGCAATATTGCTTTGGTCCGGATAATATGCAAATGTATGTGTGTCTTTTCTTATAGGAATAAGCAAAGTGTCATTCAATGGGTATTTTAGTTCTCTCGTCCATTTATCATCATCATCACAAATTAATGCATAATCTAATACACCTATAGTATTATTGTGCGTAGTAATATACTGCCGAAACTGTGCTGTGTCTTCAAAGCTAAAACAATGTTTGGCAAAATTTTTGATTTTCAATATACTATCCTTAAAGTATAATGTTGCACCGGATTGCTTCCTCAAAAAGATAAATGTGTACGATGAATTATTTTGTAAATAATTTTTTAGTTCATTAGTAGATATTCCATGTTTATTAAAAGGCTTTCCTATTAGCACTATCGCAGATTTTGCAATGGCAGTTTGTATCGGGTAAATATTTTTCTGATTAAAAACTTTTAATTCAGCCTCAGAAAGTTTACGGTTTAAAAAAATAACTTTACAACTATCATTAAGTAAATCTCTAATAACAGCCTGCTCGTCTTTATAGTGAATAATAACTTTTGCATTTTTATATATAGATTCAAATGTTTGCATTTGCGCAGATAAAAAGTAATTAAAAGAGTGCTCTGCACAAATACTTACCATACCTGTTGTGGGTGTATTTGGTACGTCTTCAATTCTATTGCTTTGATTACACGCAGATAAGCCTAATAGCAAACTTAATAGTATTAAGTAACATTTCTTATCTATCAAAACCATAAGTGTAACAAGGTACGTTTCTATTAATACGAATATTGATGGTTAACCCTGTAAAGAAATACCAATCTTTAGTACTTGGGTTGCCTCGCATATCACCGGTAATTTTAGACCATGGTAATTTTGTTTTGTTACTCATCAAAAGTCCTTGTGATCCATTTGGTGGGTTTTGTGTAAGATTTGGATAAGAACTGCTTACATCATCTAGATAATCTGTAAAGGTTTTTCTTGGTCCCCATTCTAATCCAAGTCCTATATTTTTAGCAACATTTACTTTAATACCTACGCCAAAAGGGATAGATATTTGCCATAGTTTATAAAGCTTAGATTCTCCTTCTGTTTTTAGCTGTCTTAAATCTACCCAATTTGACCCCCCTGCATCTCCCATTGGATTAAAATGAAAAACAGAAATACCTCCAAAAACAAATAAGGTGAAAAAATGTTTGTCGTTTCCTATGCGATAATCCCAAAAGTTAAACTCGGCAGTGCTGTAAAACTCTTCTATGTTTGTTTTAAAGTTTAAATTCCTTTCTATTTGGTCTTTATTATCACTTTGAGAGTCATCTCCGGCTATTTGTCCCCAGTTAAAACCCACGCGAAAAGCCCCTCTGTAATCCATGGCATATCTATAAAATGCACCAAAGGCAGGGCGAGTCATGTAAAAGTGCTGACGAGGATTTAAATCTCCGATATAATATGAACCTCCTATAAACAATCCTATTTCATGTTGGTTATGAACTCTCTTTTTGGATTGTGCAAAAACAATTGAATAACTAAAAAGCAATATCAATATAGACAAAAAGTACTTTTTCATAATAGCAGAACGCAAAACTATGTTTTTTATTGCAAATATGCGGAAGATAAAGATATTATACAAGGATATATTTTCATTACATTTACAAAAAAATTTCATGAAATATTTTTCATTATTACTTCTTATACCCTTTTCTATTACCATTAATATTTATGCTCAGGATACAAAATTCATGGATTTTGCCAATAAACAATCAAAACTAATAGTTGATGCTTACGAAAAAAAAGATGTGAAAACTCAGGAAAAACTAATGACTGAATTCTTAACAAAATATGAAAAATTAAATGAAAATGATAAAAAAGAAAATGTCAATTATATAGTTAATGCTTACTACAACATCGCCTGCACCTATGCTCTAATCAAAAATAAAGACAAATCTTTGTTTTATCTAAAAAAATCAATAGAAAAGGGTTATACTGATTATATGCATATTCAAGAAGATTCTGATCTCAACTATATTCGTCATTCTAACGAATTTGCTAAAATTGCACAGCAAATAAAATCAGTTGGCGACTATCTTTATATTCTACAGCGTTCTGAACAATATAACATAAATGATAATAGAGAAATTCCTCCTTTTACTTACCAGTCAGAAGACACGCCTGAACTCAAAGCACTGAGAAAAGGCTTTCATTTAGACTCAATAGCCGGAGAGGGGAATGAAATCTCTAAGATTTTAAACTTATTACACTGGATACATAACTTAATTTCCCATGATGGAAGCCATGCCAATCCTGAAGTGCAAAATGCAATGGATATGATAAGCGAATGTAAGCAAAACAAAAGGGGCTTAAACTGCCGTGGGTTGGCCATCGTACTTAATGAATGTTATTTATCAATGGGAATTAAATCTAGAATTGTAACTTGCTTACCAAAAGATAGCTTAGGTATAGACCCTGACTGTCATGTAATTAATACTGTATGGAGTAAGGACTTAAAAAAATGGCTTTACATAGATCCAACCTTTGATGCCTATGTAATGAACGAAAAAGGAGAACTCTTGAGCATTGAAGAAGTAAGATACAGAATCATTCATCAGCTATCACTTATTCTTAATCCTGATGCTAATTGGAATAAAAAAAATTCTCAAACAAAAGAATACTATCTATTTCAATATATGGCTAAGAATTTATACATGATAGAATGCCCAATTGCAAGCAAATACAATATGGAAATTAAAGGCGAAAACATCAATCATCAATATGTAAAACTACTCCCTGTTAATGATTTCAGGCAAGAACCAAGTGTTAAGAAGCACTCTGACAAAAAATTCTCAAACTCTTTTTGGATAAATTATAAAACCAATAACCCCACTATTTTTTGGAAATCACCCTACTAAAAAAGAAATTTTTTTATAAAAGAATAGTTTTGTACTTTTGCAGCCCTTAAAATCATTTTTATGTATGCAATAGTAGAAATTGCCGGACAACAGTTCAAAGTTGAAGAAGGCCAAAAGATTTATACACATCGCTTAGAAGCTAATGAAGGCGATTCTGTAACAATTGACAAAATTTTATTAGCCGATAATAATGGGTCAGTAAAAGTAGGTACACCTACATTAAGTGGCAAAGTATCTGCAAAAGTTTTGAAGCACCTTAAAGGAGACAAGGTGATAGTTTTTAAGAAAAAACGCCGTAAGGGTCATCAAAAACTAAATGGACACCGTCAGGAGTTCTCTTACATTCAAATTGAAAAAATAGAAGCATAAATTATTAACTATTAAAATTAAACATTATGGCACATAAGAAAGGTGAAGGTAGTGTAAAAAACAGCAGAGATTCACACAGTAAACGCTTAGGCGTTAAAATTTTTGGCGGAGAATTTGTAAAACACGGCAGTATTATTGTTCGTCAACGTGGTACTAAACACCACCCGGGTGAAAATGTAGGAATGGGAAAAGACCATACCTTATTTGCTCTTACAGATGGAACCGTGGTATTCAAAAAGAAAAGAGAAAAATCCTTTGTTTCAGTAGTTCCTGCTACTATTAACTAATACAAAATCTTTTACTTAAAATAAAAAAGCCCTCATTAGAGGGCTTTTTTATTGGGCTATATAATTTCTATTACCTAGTTAGTGTAATATATCCTTGTTTATCTATTTCTTTACCTGAATATCCTGTTGCTTTTAGTATATAGAAGTAAGTTCCGGTAGGAACATCTTGTCCATTAGTTGCTTTACCATCCCACGAGGTATTTGGTCCATTACCTTCAAACATTCTCAATCCCCATCTGTCAAATATCACTATGTTTAAGTCTTTCACTCCTGTGGAACGAATAAAGAATACATCATTAACCCCATCGCCATTTGGCGTAAAGATATTTGGCACATCGATATTAATATCTTCTAATACAGAAATTGTAGTTGTAGCGATGCTTACACAATTGCCATCTGAAGCAACTAGCGTTACGGTATAAATACCACTGGCATTATATGTTGTATTTGCATTTGTTGTATTTGCAGAACTTCCATTGCCAAATGTCCATGTATAAGATGTTGCTCCGGTAGAAGTGTTAGTAAATGTTACAGGCAAAGGAGCTACGCCTCCATTGGTACTTGTATTGAATGCTGCTACAACCGAAGATGTATATACAGATACTGTTTCAGAAGCAGTACATTGTGTTATATTATCCGTAACGGTTACAGTGTAAATTCCGGTTGAACTGCCAACGGTTACCGTTGGTGTATTTCCACCCGAAACCACACTTGGTCCCGACCAAGAATAAGAAACGTTTGTATTAGTAGAACCCGCAGTTAAAGAAGTAGAACTACTGCCACAAGCAAGTGTATAAGCATTTGCGGTTACAGATAAATTCGGTGTAACGATATTACTTGTTACGGAATACTGGTCTATAGCAAAACATCCATTTGTATTATCCGTTACAACCACAGAATAGGTTCCTGCAGTACTTACCACCAACACAGAGTTTGAAGATAAGCCACTGTTCCAATTATAAGATACATTGCCACTGCCGTTTGCTGTTAAAGAAACTGTTTGATTGGAAACCGAACATCCTATTCCGGTTGTAGAAGATGGGGAAATAGTTACTGTAGGTTGTGTTGTATTAGTATTGATAGTTAGCACAAGAGAATTAGAACATCCATTACTAGGATCTACAAAAGATACAGTATAAGTGCCTCCTGCATTGGCAGAAGCCGTTGCGTTATTTACCGAACCTGTAATACCCGAACCTGTCCATGTATATGTTAATCCTGAAGATGGTGTGTAATTTGGAGATAATGTTATTAATGTGTTTGTACAAGTTATGTCGCTAATAGCTCCTGATGAAGCAGTTGGAGTCACTGTATTAGAAACAATATTAACAATGGTATTTGTTGTACAACCATTGTCATTATCAGTAATCGCTAATGTATAAGAGCCTGTATTAGTAAATGTTGCGGTTGCTCCATTTACCCCACTACTGATACCACTGCTTGGAGACCATGTATAAGTTGTATTAGTTGCAGAAGATATTGCAGTAATGGTTGGTGATGTTACAGAACAATTAATGGTTGCGTTGTTTGAAGAAAGAGTAACAATCGGCGCATTTGAATTATTTAATACAGATGCTGTTGCAATTGTTGTACAGCCATTAGATGCCACTCCAATTACATCATAGTTACCTGCACCATTTACAATCACTGTTGATGTACCTGATCCACTAACAATACTACCACCTGAGGTTGTCCACGTATAAGAAGATGCCGTACCGGCAACAGATATTTGTGCGGTAGGTGTTGAACAAGAAAGAGTTTGTGAAGTTGGAGATAGTGTTAATGTTGGAACTGTATTATCAATGGTTACATTGGCATTTGTAGTTGTAGTACATCCATTTACGGTATTTGCAACTGTTACAGTATAAACACCTCCTTGATTAACATTAACCGTAGGCGTTCCATTACCAGACAAAATACCAGAGCCTGACCATGTATAAGTATAAGAACCGCCGCCTGCATTTGCAGAAACATCTACAGAGGTAGTAGCGCATGTAATTGTCCCGGAAATTGCTGTGGTTGGGGATGGTATCGTATTGTCTAAAGTAACACTATTTGTAACGGTAGAAGAACAGCCATTAGAAGTATTAACGATGGTTAAAGTATAAGTACCTCCTTGGTTTACTGTTACTGTGCCCGTACCATTACCTCCTGTAATTCCTGTTCCGCTCCATGTATAACTTACAGGAGATGCTGTAGTAGTAGAAACAATCTGTACATTAGCATTAATACAATTAATCGTGCCTGTATTTGCAACCGTTACAGAAGGAATACTTGCATTTGCAGCTACTTGAACAGTTGAAGTATTAGAACAATTATTAGCAGGATTTGTAACACTTAATGTATAAACACCGGGCGCACAAGCTGCCGTTGTTAAAGAAGTAGCACTTCCGCACACACCACCAAGCCAACTTACTGTTACTGTAGATGGGTTGGCAGTACCACTTAATGTAACCGAAGATGAAACACAAGTCAAGGTTTGATTAGAACCTGCATTTACTGTTGGAACTGTCGTATTAATATTAATAGCAACATTTGTAGTAGTAGAACATCCGTTAGAAGTGTTAGTAACTGTCAGATTATATGTACCACTTTGATTAACCGTAATCGTTCCTGTGCCATTACCGGCAGTAATACCAGAGCCACTCCATGTGTAACTTACAGGCGTAGCAGTTGTACTGCCAACCACTTGTACTGTTGTTGTTGTACAATTAAGTGAACCCGATGGTGTTGCTGTAATATTTGGAGTTGTGGTATTAGAATTAATTGTTATGTTCGTTGTTGTTTTGCATCCTGTTAGAGTATTAGTTACCGTTAAAGTATATACGCCGCCCTGATTAACTGTAATAGTTCCTGTTCCATTACCGGCAGTAATACCTACACCACTCCACGTGTAACTCACAGGTGTAGTTGTTGTACTCCCTGCTATTTGAACTGTTGTAGTAGCACAATTAATAGACCCGGATGGAATAGCAGCTATGTTTGGTGTTGCTGTATTGGAGGTAACGCTTACATTAGTAGTGGTTGAACACCCGTTAGAAGTATTTGTTACTGTAAGGTTATATGTACCCCCCTGATTTACTGTAATGGTTCCTGTTCCGTTTCCTCCTGTAATACCCGTTCCACTCCATGTATAGCTCACAGGGGTTGTTGTAGTGCTTCCTGATACTTGCACGGTTGTCGTAGTACAATTTAGTGATCCGGACGGTGTAGCGGTAATATTTGGTGCTATCGTATTAGATGATATTGTAACAGTTGTTACTTTTGAACAAGAATTGGCATCACTAACAGTTACCGTATAGTTATTTGCTGTTAAGCCCGTTGCTGTATTTGTAGTACTTACAGATGGGCTCCATGTATATGTATATCCAGGAGTACCTCCGCTTGGCGTTACTGTTGCAGATGCCAACGAAGCACATGTTACCGTAGTTTGATTTGCTGTTAAAGTAATAGCACTTGGTTGTGCAATATTTATTGTAGATGTTTTTGAGCAACCATTAGATCCTGCCACTGTAACTGTATAGTTTCCTGCGCCCAATCCTGTAGCAGATCCAGAATTACCGCCGGAAGGTGACCATGTATAAGAATAAGGACCTAAGCCTCCGGTTGTATTTACAACAGCACTACCTGTTGATGCGCCATTACAAGTTACACTTTGAGAAGACGTTATAGTTGGTGAAATTGGAACAGCAGTTAATGCAAATTGTGCATAAGTTGTCCATGTAGGAACAGGTCCAACGGCGCCAATACCAACTGTAACACCGGGATTACCAGGACCTCTTAATGCATTCCAAGAAGCACCGTTCCAATTCTGCATTTTAAGTGTATCTGTAGGACAAGAAGTTATTGTATTTTCAATACCTCTATATGAGAAATATAAATCTGCTGTTACACCCGCGTTTGTTCTTACGTCCCAAAACCTATCAATAGCACTGAGAGCTTGAGGCATAGAAGAAACTGCTCCAACCCCCCCCCCATTACTAATACTTGCCCCCGGGAATGGGTTATTTGCTGCATTAGTAGAATATGTTGATACAGTAAGTGTAATATTTGATGCCGTTGATTTGTTAAATGTCATCGGTATATAGTCTGTAGCGGTTCCGCCTACTCCAAAAGGTACAACATAACTTCCTGTATTGGTACTCGTAACCCACTCTACAAAATTATATTGATTTTCAGAGTTAATATGCCCACCACCGGGTCGTGTAATCCCAAGTATATTTGGCTGGTTAACTACCAAATAAATAGGTGCCCCAACCGAGCCACCATTTAGCATCATATATGCTCCATTTAATACTAATGCATTATTTTGGGCGGATATAAAACTGAATAAAGGGAGAAAAAATAAAAGTAAAGATTTTCTCATATAAAAATTTTTTACAAAACTATGAAAAAATTTTTTGAATAAAAAAAATTTTTCACTCTATCTTCCTAACTCGCTGAAATACAATAAAATCACTATCTTTTATCAGTACCCTAAATTGATTTGATTCTTCTAATTGCTGCAACTTTGTATGAAACTCAGATGAATCTAATGGGAAATATTCTTCTTTGGTACACAACACAATATATTCTGCATCTTTTACAATAGGGTATTGATAAATCTTTTTTCTCAGAGCCAAGTGCGGAACAAAGGGGGATTGTGCACTGATGGCAGCATCTTTTGGAAGATTATTTAAAACTTTATATGCTCGGCTAATATCATAGTCTCTTTTATAATGTCTTTCTTGATATATTCTTATTCTGGCTTTGTTTGTAAATAGAATAGTGTTATCCATTATTCTTATGGTAGAAGCCAATGTTGTTACCAGTAAAAAATACATTAATCCTTTCTGTAATTTTATATTTTTTAGAGAATAAAGAAATGAAAATGCACCCATTACTAAAATAGCAGCAAACTCTACTGAATACTGTGTGTCTATTCCCCACATTAAATAATTATTACTTAACATTTTTTGAAAGTATAAAGGAATCAACATAATGATATACTGAGGTTTAAATAGCAATGTCCATAATCCTGAAAGCAATATTAAAATATGAAATTCTAATTTCACGTAATTTCCACGAGGATTATTAGTGTGGTTAATAAAAACATCTTTAAGTACTTCTAACGGATGTTGTATCATATAACGAGCTATTTCAGAAATATTATTACCAAAATAAGAATACCAATTGTTTAGTTGAATATTTTTTCCACCTCTTGCTAAAGCCGGCATTATATAGTTCGTTACAATAACAAAATAAAGAATTGAAAAAATAATAAATATTAAAAGAACGTTCCTTAATTTCGGTTGACGAAAATTTTTATTATCAAACAGCAATCCTATTATTATAAAAATCATCCATAAAGACATGTTTTCTTTTGCAATACATATTAGTATTAACATAAGGAAAGATATTGAAAAATTATTTTTTCTAAAATAATAGAAAAACCATGGTACTAGTGCAGAAGCCACCACATTACTATGATAATCAAAAGCAAGAGATGAATAAATGCCAAAAAACAAATAGAACATTGTCATTGCAGCAATTGCTGATTTCTTATTAGTAGTTAACAGTAAGATGTATTGATGAATTCCCCATCCGCCGCATAAAATGGCTATAATTTGAATAACCAATAATGTATAGGTTCCAAAGAGAAATAAAAAGGGAGAAAAGATAATTAAATATAAATCAAAGTGATCTGCCAATAAATTTTCGGGTATTTCACGAAACACAGAACAATCATTCCATTGAAAATGAATATAATCGTACATTGCATTTGTGTAGGCTCCCAAATCTAATGCATAGGTTCTGAAACAATAATGATTAACAAGTGAAATCAATGCATAAGTAATTGCAAAAAAGAGCATGATAAGCATTTGAAATCTATTAACTCTTATATCAGTAAAAAATAACTGTATGTTCTTTTCTTTAATCATTTCTACTTTTATTCTTTCCCTGATAAATTAATACCTATCATGATTTTTGCAAAAGGTTTAGGTATAAACGAATAAAACCCCATTGCATATTCTACTTTTAGTAAGTAAAACAGCTTATCTATGCCAAAAGAAAGTTCATAATAGTTTCCTAACTGTGGCTGATATAAATAATGTGCCGTAGCGATTTCTTGTATTTTATATTTTTTAAGTATTGGCAGTCGTCCAAAAATGAGTCCTCTAAAATTATATAAAAGATGTGTTTCTAAAAAATAATCATTGGTACTATAATTGTAATAATTTAAGATTCTGAATGTATTCCAATTATTCAGCACCATTGTTTGATTACCGGGAAAGTGATAATAATCCATAAAATACATTTTTTTATTTGTAAAAAACTTGCCTGCTCTTAAATCATAACTCAGTTCGCCCCAAAATTTCAAATCAGATTCACCATTTAGTCCTAATATTAATAAATCATAATCTGTAAAGTTTGTATTTATAGGAATGGTTCTTAAATATTTTGCATAAACCAATGGATATTTATTTCTCCAAATAACTTTTTGGTCGGGATATGAAGTATATCTTTGTTTAAACCTATAAGATAATTGTACATTGATAATATAGGAATGATTATTTTTAAAATTCATACTGTCACTAAATGGATATAGTGGGTTATTGGAAGTAAAATAATTCTTGTGTTTAAAAATATCCAATGCGGCATTTTGCAAAGATACTCTTTCAGCATATTCAGATTCTGTCTTCAAATATAAGCCATTAATAAGTTCTTGTTTATAATAAATACTAATAGATTTGTTTAAATACAATTTGAGATAGTTTCTATAGTCAAATAGTGTATAAAGTGTATTTACCCACTCCGGAATAGACGCATGGTGGTTAAACGGCTCAATATAATATTGTGCAGAAGCCCCAAAGTTTTGAAATCGCATAGGATTATTTTCAAAATCAAAATGTAATTTTATACCCGGTAAATGATTGGCAATACCATATCTAAATGCCGAAAGAATATGTATGCTTTTGTTGTTTAAAAATTCTTTATGCATACCTGCTTTTAGTCCGATATTAATCCCTTCAATTGTATTATATTCTACACCTGTTTCTGCCAATCCCGGTATAGCTAAGCTAAATTTATTTTTTGTTTTTCTATATCTATATCCAAAAATAAAGCTATTAAGTTTTATTTTATTTGCAACCCTATCAAGCGAATCTATATAGCGTGGTGAAGTTGTAATTTTTTCTACAGAGTCTTTTTTGACATAATCTTTTTTTTCTTCTTTTGACAAAGGAATTGGTCTTGCTTGCTGCCAATAACCAGAATCATTTTTAATGGCGTCTGTGTCAAATTTTACCATTTCATTTCCAAAAAAATTATTTGGTAATTTTTCTGTTGTAAAATTATAATCAGAAACTGATGCCAAATAATAACCATTTCCTTTAATGCCTAAAAAATTAAAGTTAAATTGATATTTAATAGATACGGGAAGGTACAGCGAGTCATTTAGTTTCCTTGTTAATTGCTGAATCCATAAGGTATCAATAAAATTGAGTTTAGATTCTTTTGTGATATATAAATCGTAGCTATGTACTCGCCACGTATTCTCTTCTATATATAAATACCCTCTAAAGCATGCATCAGTAGCTTGTTTTGGGAATATTTCTATTTTATTAATCATTTTATTGTCTTCAAAAAAAGTTCCGATTAGTTTGTATTTATAGAATAACAGGGCGTTCTCGCTAATCGGAGAGATATATGGTCTATCTGAAATAAAATAAAACCCCACATTATTTTGATAGATATTCACTTGCATTGGAATATATCTGTTAAATGAAAACGACCGACTTTGCCCACTTACTCTACTGGCTTTAATAATTTCTTTCTTTTTATCCGGTGGTTGAAAATAGTATGTGCTTTGCGTTTCAGAAAGATAAATAATTCCTTTATCAGAGTCTTTAAGATTAACCTTCATGCCAAATAATTTTTCAGGCGCATCTAACAAACGTTGGACTCCCTTTAAATAGATATTACAATGATACGATAAGCTATTTAAAAGTTTATTATGATATTTTCTTTTTTTAATTGTTTTACGAATAACCGCATACGCAGGATCCTCATCAGACGCATTAATTTTTACTTCTTGTAAGGTAATATCTTCATGCTGCATTGTAAAATTTAATACTTTATCAGCATCTAAATCTACTTTCAATACTTGCTTTTTATATCCCAAATACTGCGCAACAATTTCATAATTACCTTTTGGCAATACTAAGTTATATGCGCCATCTGCATTACAAGAAGTTCCTTTCCCGGACTGATTTACAGACACTATTGCAAATGGGAGAGGGTTTTGTTTTTCATCTGTAACCACACCTTTTAGATGATATTCCTGAGCATATAATGAACTCAGAAAAATTAATCCAATAAAAATTTTTAAAAAGATTTTCAAACTAAAAGATTTTTACAAAAGTGTAAAATTAAAAATATCTTTCTGATAAAAACTTTTTATTCTAAATGAAGTTGTGTAACTTTCGCATAAAATATTTCATGCGTATCTTCAAAAAAGTAATATTAGTCTATATTTTTTTCTTCTGTTTACTTTCTTGCTCAACACATTACTGTGTTCAGGAAAATAATAGTAACTATCACCATTATAGTTTGGAACATGAAAGCACAGATTCTCTGATGCTAAAAAAAATCACACCTTATAAAACATATTTAGATAATAATCTTAACATGGCTATTGCACATTCAGATATTCCTCTTGAAAAAAATGCAGATTGTAACAATTTGGCAGAACTTGTCTTTCAAAGTTTATGTTTATATTCAGATTCTATACTAACAGACACTGCCACATATATGGTGTTGCTAAATTATGGCGGGCTTCGAAGCAATCTGCCAAAAGGTGATGTTACCAAAAGAAATATATTTGAATTAATGCCTTTTGATAATCAAATTGTAATACTGCAAATTAATGAAGAGCAGCAATCAAAAATTATGGAGTTTAGTATTAAAGAGAAAAAACTATTACTTAAACAAAATAAAAATAAACCCACCTTTATTCTTGTTACTTCCGACTATCTATATAATGGTGGTGATAATTGTAGTTTTTTATCTTCAGCAAAAAAGATTTCAACCGCAAACACATTAATACGAGATATTATTATTAACTATTGTCAAAAGAAAAAAAATATTACCCAACACTGTTTTTATTCAAAATAATATGAAGGCATTTTTAGACAGAAGAGATTTTATTAAATATTTTTTAGGAAGCGCTTACGTGTTAAGTCAAACATCAGCATTAGCACAAATACTTAAAAAGCAAGGTAAGAGCAAAACGCTGATAATTTTACATACCAACGACCAGCATAGCAGAATAGATCCCTTTCCGGATAATGACCCTAAATATCCTAACATGGGAGGCTTTGCAAAGCGAAGTGCTTTAATTCAGAAAATACGAAATGAATATAACAACGTATTATTATTAGATGCCGGTGATATTTTTCAGGGCACACCCTATTTTAATTATTATCATGGAGAGTTGGAATTTAAATTAATGAGTGATATGAAATACGATGCTTCTACACTTGGCAATCATGATTTTGATTTAGGAATAGAAAATATTGTAACACAACTGCCTCATGCAAAATTTCCTTTTATAAATTGCAATTATAATTTTTCAGACACAGCATTATCAGAAAAAATTTTACCTTACAAAATATTTCACAAAAATGGCATCAAAGTTGGTGTAACAGGTGTTGGTATTGACCCCGATGGATTAATTTTAAAACAAAACTATGGCAACATGAAATATCTGAATCCTATTGAAAAACTACAACAAACAGAAATATTTTTAAAGCAAGAAAAAAAATGTGATTACATTATTTGTTTAAGCCATTTAGGATATGCCTACAACAATCATAAAGTAAGCGATCAAAATTTAGCCGCTGACTCACAGTTTACTGATTTAATAATTGGCGGGCACACACATACTTTTTTAAACACACCAAAAACAATAAAAAATAAATTAGGAAACGCATGCACAATAACTCAAGTAGGATGGGCAGGAATATGGCTTGGTATGTTTATTGTAAATTTTTCTGAATGTAACAAAAAAATTATTCAATTTGCTGAAAATCAAAAAGTTTAAATTTTTATCACTTAATACTTGCATAACCAAAAAATTCTGAAAATCTTTGCACTAAACAAATATTAATCAACATAGATATTAACAACATTATATAAACGAACTTTACAATAACATAAATAAAATATTAATACACAATGGCGGAGGCAACATCAAAAAAGCAAGCAGAGGCAGCATGGAAGAAGTGCTTGGGGTTTATAAAAGAAAATGTCAGTGAGCAAAATTTCAAAACTTGGTTTACCGCAATCAAACCACTTGAACTAAACAACAATAAATTACTCATTCAAGTTCCTTCTATGTTTTTTTACGAATATATAGAAGAACACTATATTGACTTAATTAAAAAATCTTTAGAGTTACATATTGGTAAAAATGCCGAATTAAATTATTTAATTGATATCAATCAAGGAACTTCCACAAGTACCGGGCAAAACATCAAGCTGCCTAATATTAGTACCAATACAAAAAACCCCTCTATAAATGTTCCCACTAATACTAATCAGCCAAAACTAAATCCATTTGCAATTCCGGGTATTAAAAAAATTCAAATAGATTCTCATTTAAATCCAAATTATAGTTTTGAAAACTTTGCCGAGGGAGAATGTAACAGATTAGCTAGAAGCGCAGGATTTGCCGTTGCAGAAAAATTAGAACAAACCGCATTTAATCCATTATTTATATACGGAGGTGTAGGGCTGGGAAAAACTCACTTAGCCCAAGCAATTGGAATCGAAGTTAAAAAAAGATATCCAAATAAAATTGTTCTTTATGTTCAAGCAGATAAATTTATTACTCAATTTACAGAAGCTGTAAGAGAAAACAGACAAAATGATTTTGTGCATTTTTATCAAGTTGTAGATGTTTTAATTGTAGATGATGTTCAATTCCTTTCCGGAAAAGAAAAAACACAAGAAACTTTCTTTCATATTTTCAACCACCTGCATCAATTAACCAAACAAATTGTACTTACCTCAGACAGAGCGCCCGCAGACCTTGAAGACATAATGGATAGACTAATATCTCGCTTTAAATGGGGACTGCAAGCCGATATTACAGTGCCGGATTACGAAACCCGTAAAAAAATTCTTTACAAAAAAATAGAAAATGAAGGCATTCAAATTCCGGAAGAAGTTATTTCATACATTGCTCAAAGCATCACCACAAGTGTAAGAGAATTAGAAGGTGCTTTAATTTCTATTATGGCTCAATCTTCTTTAAATAAAAAGCCAATTACTGTTGAATTAGCCAAACAAATTGTAGATAAATTTGCAAAAAACATTACTAAGGAAATTACAATTGAAGTAATTCAAAAGATAGTATGTGAATACTTTAATCTAAAATTAGAAGACTTAAAAGCAAAAACACGTCGCAGAGAAATTGTACAACCAAGACAAATTATCATGTACTTTGCAAAAAAATACACCAAAGCTTCTTTACAAGCCATTGGCGCAATGTGTGGCGGAAAAGATCACTCTACAGTTTTACATGCTTGCAGAAATATAGATGACTTAAAACAAACCGATAAACAAATTCGTTCTTACATAGAAGAAATTGATAAAAAACTCAACTTGAGTATTTCCACAAAATCAATTTAGATTTAAATAAAAAAAACCTCATCAATTGATGAGTTTTTTTTTATTTAATCAGTTTTATAATTAAATGTCCCTAAAGCAGAGTCTATAAACACTTCCGGGGTATTATTCTTTTCAACATGTCCAATTATTCTTGCTTCAATATTAAATGAAGTCGCTATTTCTATAAGAGCATTAGCTGTATTTTTATCAGTATAAATTTCTAATCGGTGCCCCATATTAAATACCTTATACAATTCTTTTGCATTGGATTTGTTTTGACTATAAATTAAATTGAATATAGGCGGCAATTCAAATAAATTATTCTTTACTATTTTTAAATTTGCTTTTAAAAAATGTAAAACCTTTGTTTGCCCACCACCCGTGCAATGAATAATACCATTAATTTTATCAGTGTGCAACTGCAATATTTTCATCAGCATAGGAGCGTATGTTCTGGTAGGTGATAATACTAACTTTGCAATATCTATATCTTTTTGCTGTATTTTATTTTTTACATCTTTCCAAGAAACATTTATTTTATCCGTTAAAAAGTTTTTACCTATATATGTTACATCTGAAGGCAAATTTTTATCGTATGATTCCGGATATTTCTCTGCCACACTTTTATTAAACACATCGTGTCTTGCCATTGTTAGTCCATTACTACCAATGCCACTATTATATTGTGCTTCATAGCTTGCCTGACCAAAAGATGAAAACCCAACAACAACATCGTTTTCTTTAATATCTATCTGAATGACATCTTGTTTTTTTATTTTAGCGGCAACCGTGCTATCTACAATAATTGTTCTTACTAAATCGCCAACATCGGCAGTTTCTCCTCCGGCAAAAATAATATCTACACCATATTGTCGCATTACTTCACAAAATTCTGCCGTACCATTAATAATTGCTGATATTGCATCTGCCGGAATGATTCCTTTGTTTCTACCAATAGTAGAAGACAACACAAAAGAATTAACTTTTCCCACACAAAAAATATCATCTATATTCATTACAATCGCATCTTGCGCAATATCTTTCCAAACAGAGATATCACCGGTCTCTTTCCAATATGTATATGCCAATGAGGACTTAGTTCCTGCGCCATCAGCATGAAGAATAAGTGCATTACCGGAATTAACATCCCAAACATCATCTATTACTTTACAAAAAGTATTATTAAAAATACCCTTACTTAAATTTTTTATTGCTTGATGTACTTCTTTTTTATCTGAAGAAACACCTCTTTTTAGATACTTATCTTCCATGAAAAAATAAACTTGCCGCTAATATCTGAAAAAGAAATAATGTTATTACTTAAAAAAGCGCCTACCCTCTATAAATCATCTGAATATGTTAAAAATCAATCCTTATTACTTATATTCAAATTATATTTCCTAAATTTTGGGCGACTAAATTATTAAATCAAAAACTATGAAAGCAAAATTATTATCTGTAGCAGCGTTTTCTTTAATAAGCGCTTCTATGTTTGCCCAATTGCCGGTAAATACATCTCCTCAAAATAAGAAATTTATTTTGGAAGAGTTTACAGGTGAAAATTGTGGCTATTGTCCCGATGGGCACAAAATTGCAACACAAATCTACAACGCGGACCCCACGCACGTTGTAATAGTGAATATCCACCAAGGCGGATATGCCACTCCCGGAGCAGGACAACAAGATTTTAGAACAGGAGATGGTAATTCAATTGGGGGAATGCCAGGCATGAGTATTCAAGGCTATCCAACAGGAGATGGTAATCGTACAATATTTTCAGCTTTAGGCTATACAGCAATGGCTACAATGAGAAATCACTGGAACTCAATGGCTGCAACTATTAAAAGTCAGCCTGCTTACTGCAATGTTGCCCTACAAGGTACTGTAGATGCTCAAACAAGAGTATTAACCGTTCAAGCTCAAGTATATTATACTGCCAACAGCCCTGTTACAACTAACTCATTAACCATTATGCTAACAGAAGATGGCATTCCAGGTAATCAACACGATTATGGAAATTTTAATCCTACTAATTGGAATGCAGATGGAACTTATAATCACCACCACGTACTAAGAAAAGTACTTACACCAACCTTTGGCACATCAGTAAACCCAACAACATCCAGCTCTTTATACTCAGGAACATTTACTTATACTGTGCCTACTCAATTCCCTGCAACCGGAATTTACACAACCTCTTGCTTATTAGGACGCTTACAATTAGTTGGTTTTGTTACTGAATCTAATACATTAACCATTAATGGTGCCTATGGTCCCGTTTATATTACAAATATTGCTAATCAAAGAGATTTAGGGATGACTAGTTTGAACGTTGAAACAGAAGCATGTGCCGGTATTATTAATCCCAAATATTGGTTTACAAATTATGGTAGCGATACTGTTACAACCGCAACATTCACCTATGCTATCAATGGTGGAACTCCTTCAACTTACACATGGACAGGCTCATGCCCTCCATATACACAGAAGCTTATCACTATGAATAATATGACCTTTACACCTATTGCCGGAACCAACACTTTAG
This sequence comes from Bacteroidia bacterium, assembly GCA_039811645.1. GTDB lineage: Bacteria > Bacteroidota > Bacteroidia > B-17B0 > Aurantibacillaceae > BPGX01. The sequence continues at coordinate 20,890 of JBDHZB010000013.1, forward strand.
TAATAGGTGTCAACTCTATTAATGGTAATACCGACCAAAACAATTCAAACAATACCATGACAAAAACAATTACTACTACAACACTGCTTGCTACTAACTTAAATATGCAAATGGATTTTACACAAGACCAATACGGCTCTGAGGATACATGGCAAGTTATTGACGAAGTATCTAATACCATTATTGCACAAGATGGTCCTTTTTCAGATTTAGCATCTGCAGGAATATTATTGCATACCAAAACCTTTACACTAACTAACAATACTTGTTATAAATTAGCAATTCAAGATGCTTATGGCGATGGCGCTTGTTGTACTTATGGAAACGGTAGTTACTATTTAAAGTCCGGTGGAAATACAATTTTTGGTGGACCGGCAAATTACGGTCTAGGGTTAACAAAATTATTCAAAACAGATATTGCAGCAAGTGTTAGTAATGTGATTTATGCAAATAATGTGTATATTTATCCTAACCCTACTTCTGATAATGTAAATGTAAAATTTGAACTATATCAGAATGACAACGCTACTATTACTTTAGTAAACTCATTGGGGCAAACCGTTTACTCTGCACAGCATCAAAACATTGGTGCGGGCGAACATGAGTTAAAAATTCCTGCTATTAATCTTGCCGAAGGAATTTACAACTTAAACCTTAAAACCTCTAAAGAATCATTTAATAAAAAAGTAACAATAGCCCATTAAAATTAAATTATATGAAGAAGATATTATTTGGTATCATTTTATTACCTCTCATTTCAATTTCTCAAAACTCTATTTTTTTAGCTACGCTAAATAACGCAGCTACTGCTACAATTTCACCTATGCCTAATGGCAGCACTTATACGGTACTAACAACGGTAGGAGCGGAAATAGTTTCAAAATTTAGATTTTTCAACACATCTTCTTCAAATACTTATACTTATAATGCTATAAGAACAGTAAAACAACTGAATGCAAGTGCCTCTACATTTTTTTGCGTAGGGGCTACTTGTCTTCCTCCAACCGGCAATACGTTAACAAACCCCGGAGATCTTATTGTTCTTACGCCCGGTGCTAATAGCGATTTTATCACTTATCTTGATGAGTCTCCAACTGCAACAGGGTATTCCGAAGTTTATTATAAAATTTTTAATACAACCAACCCTAATGATACACTCAGCATTACTGTTATTTACAACCCCAGTTTGGCAAGTGTAAAAGAAAACAAGTCAGTATTTGAAAGTATTAACGTATATCCTCAACCTTCCCAAAATTTTATCAATATCAAATCACGTTTAAATATTCCAATAGAAAGCGCTTGTATTAGAATTACTAACATCTTAGGGGCTAATGTATTACAACAAACCATTCATCCTAATGATTTGAAAATTGAAAAATCTATTGATATTTCTGATTTAGAAACAGGAATTTATTTTCTAACCATTCAATCTGATAAATATTCTATAACCAAGAAAATTATCATAAGTAAATAAATTAACTAATTATTTTATTTTGTCAATGCGACAAATCATTTTTCTTTTTGTTGCAATATTCTTTTTAGTTTCTAATTATACGGCTCAGAGCATATTGTCTCTTAAACAAAAGTGTCAATCATATTTAGACCTAAACAACCAACTATCCTCCAAGGTTAAATTTTTTCCTGATAAAATAGTATTTTACAATTCTAAAGGCACTGATGAGTTAGTCATTTATCAAAATGAAATATATATTATCGGTAAAATGTTGGAATCTCAATCAAACCAACAACTACAAGATTTTTTCATATATAAGAAAATAAGAAATCTAACCAAAAAAGAAAAAGACAGTATTCTTATTAATTTAGATGAAAATACGAGTGTTACAAAAAAGAATGCTTTGCCATTATCGGGTATTAGAATTGCAATAGATCCCGGGCATTTCAGCGCAGATCTTAATACAGCGTTAGTAGAACAAAGATCATTAAATTTTACCTACAACAATCATGGTAAAACAGACACTATTAAATTAATAGAAGGATATTTAACCTTCTTAACTGCAGAAATTCTTGGTGAAAAGCTAAAAGCATTGGGTGCTGAAGTTTTCATAACCCGAAAATCAGCAAACTCTACTGCCTTTGGAATAAGTTTTAATAGTTGGTATCTAAAAAGAAAAAATAAAGTATTAGATAGTTTATTGCTAACTCATCAAATTGATAATAAAAAATACACTCAACTTAAAACCTGTTCAAAACAAAAATTCTTCCAGCTTTTTTTTAGAGAATATGAATTACTTGAAAGAGCACGTATTATTAATAATTTCAACCCGCACCTCTCTGTTATCATTCATTATAATGTTGATGAAAATAACAACCCGTGGAAACAGCCTACAGAAAACAACTATTCAATGTGTTTTATTGGTGGTGCATTTTTAGAAGATGATTTAGATAAAATAGAAAATAAAATTCATTTTCTAAGGCTATTACTTACCGATCATATTGAAAAAAGTGAAAAAATAAGTGGGTATGCCATGTATCATTTTGAAAACAATCTAAATGTCTTAAGTGCTAACGCCTCTCATGCCAACTATCTGAAAAAATATTGTATTCCTACAAAAAACAAAGGCGTGTATTGCAGAAACCTTTTATTAACAAGATATATTTCCTCACCGCTAGTGTATGGAGAAAGTATGTGTCAAGATAATATTTACGAATGCCTTTCCTTTTCAAAAAATGACTATACGGTGGGCAACAAAAAAATTCCTTATAGAATATACCAAGTAGCAGACTCCTATTATAAATCTATCTTAGAATACTTCGATATTAATTTATATCATAAAAATTAGTTTTAATTAATATAAATTTCGTAAATTCACCAACCTAAAATAACAAAAAACTATGAAGAAAATAATAAATACACCAAAAGCACCGGCTCCCATTGGACCTTATAACCAAGCAGTAATTGTTGGCGATGCTGTGTATGTAGCAGGTCAAATTGCTATGGATTTAGATTCAAAACAACTTATAAAAGCCAGTAATATCCGTGAAGAAACAAAAATCGTAATGGATTATATTAAAGAAATATTAAGTGCTGCGAATTTAACTTACGACAATGTAGTAAAAGTTACTATCTTTTTAAGTGACCTCAACAATTTTCATCATGTTAATGAAGTATATGCTTCTTACTTTAAAGGAGATTTTCCGGCAAGAGCAACCATAGAAGCTAAAAGGCTTCCAAAAGATGCTAATGTAGAAATTAGCGTTGAAGCTAAAGTTTTCTAAAATTTTCTATCTTACTAATTACATCTTTGATAATTACTTCCCATGTGAAGTTTTTTGTAATATGATGTAATGCTTGACCTTTCTTTTTTTGTATTTCCTCTTTTGACAAACCAAGGATTTTTTTAATTTCCATTTCAATGGTTTGAACCAAATTATTTTGAATTAAAAATCCTGTTTCCTTATTAACTAGTAAAGAAATAGCTCCAACATCGGTTGCTAATACTGTTAGCCCATTTGCCATAGCCTCAACTATTACATTTGGCATTCCCTCACTAAAGCTTGGACAAATCAACACATCACAGCCAATCAAAATTTCTTTTATTTTATCATAATTAGTTATCTTTCCGAGGTATTGAATATTTTTATCTTTTAATCTTAATGTATCAGGAATGTCTCCAATAAAAATAATTTCGAATAACTTATTTTCTTTATTCAAGTTGAGTATTGCCTGTTGTAATTCTTTAATCCCCTTCCTTTCTTCATAGCGGCCAACAAATACAAATTTTAATGGCTGATGATATGCTGTTATAGATTTGGCCAATAGTTCTCCTTCAATAGCAGTAGGGATTTCAACTATTCGATTAATAGGAACATGTAATTTGGTTTTTAAAATATCAGATACTTTTCCTCCATACGAAAAGACATAATCAGCATTTTTTGTAACAAATCGTGCCGGGATTTGTAACAGCCAATGTTTTATTCGCATGGAAATATTATTGGCATATTGGTACATTTCATATCCATGCAATTTTATTCCAACTTTTGGATAGTTTTTAATATTTTTTTTATTTTTTAAAAGTACCCATGCCGTAAATCCTTTACTATATATAAAATCGAAGGAACGAATATCTTTTATTAAATGATTATCAATTCTTTTAGAATATAAATAGGATTCTAAAATATAATATCCTGGAATTTTTATTTTATTATTAAAATTGATTTCAATAAACTCAATATTTTTTAACTCATCAGCAGTAAAGTAGTTGTGAATATCAATCTCTCTATTTTCAAACACGCAATGATAAACTCTTACAAAGACATTATTCTGAGCCAAGTATTTTGCCAAAAAGTAAGAATGACGCTGCATTCCGCCTATTGCATAAGGATATATACCGTCTGTAAGCAATGCTACTTTCATTACAATCTACTTTTTATTTAATATTTTAAGGTAAGTGTCTTTATAAGTTTCTTTTGTAAAGTGTTGTATCGCAAGTTCATGAATTTGCTTTTTATCTTCATAACTTACTTGCTTAAATCTGTGATTGATTTTTTGTTCTGAAAAAATACTGCCACAATTATACTGAAGACAAAAATCAGAATAATCTCCTAAATTTTCTGAGATAATAACACTAAGCCCGGCGGCTAAATATTCGGCAAACTTAACCGGAGAGGCTACTTTATTGGTAATACTCTGCTCTCTTACTAACCATCCGTAATCTCCCATATATAAGTAATTAATTACTTCGCTTTGACCACACATAATTTGTTTTATTCTTTCCGGAAATTGCTTTGCTATTTTATATTGGCTTAAATCATGATGACCAATTAGCAATACTTTAAGATTTGAGTATAATAAAAACAGTTTATTTAGAATCTCATCAAAGTAAGATAATGATTGCCAACCTGAAATAGAACCGGAAAAAACCAGTACAATATCATCCGGCAAATAATCCATAGATGCTCTGCTTTTTTCTATATCTATTTTAGTTGGGAAGTCTTTAATAAAAGTTTTTGCCAATGTACAAGGAATAACAGAATAATTATTGCTGGCATATCCATAACTATCTTTCCAGTAGCGTACCAACTTATTTGAAACTGCATTTACGAAATCAGAATTAAGCACAGCTTGTTGCTCAAGCATATACACCTTTTGTATAAAATCTTTATTACCATAAATTTTATATTCTTCAAACTCTGCTTTGTATGCGCCTCTTGCATCTAACACTAATTTCTTAATAAGATTCACCTTCCTAAACGGATAAACAATATCCCACGCAAAAATACCTCTGGATATAACTATGGAGTTGAAATAAAACAATGAGATAAACAAGAGGTAGAAACGATTTAATCTCCAGTTAGAAAATCCGGGAAACATTGGCAAAACAATTGAGTTTGAAAAATGCTCTTTAATTTTTCTTCTGTTATTAAAAAAATCTCTCACAGATATAAATGATATAAGGTAAACTTTTTCTTTACATGTCGTTTGCATATACCTTACAACATCTATAACTTGGCTGTAATAGATACCACCGGGTAAATCATTGTATGTTACATAAAGGGTTGCCACAAAAAAACAATGGCAAACCTAACAATAAATTAGCAATTTTTCTATTTATAATCAGGAAGACAAGTTACGTGCCCAACAAATTCATGCTTACCACCCTTAATATCTTTTACATATATTTTATAGATATAAACATCTTGTGTAGCTTTGTTTGGCTTTCCTTTTACGGTGCCATCCCAACCTTTTTTAAAGTTATTACTTTCATATATCATCTCTCCCCATCTGTCAAAAATAAGCAGTTTATAATTATCTTCATCTATGCCCACTCCTTTCGGTTGAAACTCATCATTTAATCCATTACCATCAGGCGTAAATACATTTGGTATGTATATATGAAACTCCGGATCTATATAAATGGTTTTAGTAATCCTGTCTTCACAACCGTATTGGTTTATTGCTATTAAGGTAACGGAGTATGTTCCTGAATATAAGTATTCATGGTTTGGATTTGTAATAGAAGTTGTATTAGTAGGAGAACTGTAGTCGCCAAAATTCCATGTATAACTAGTAGCTCCGACTGATGTATTAATAAAATTAATATTAGGATTGATAATCGAGCCGTTCCAAGGATCTGCTTGAAAGTCTGCGGCAGGATATGGGTACACATGAATATAGTTTAAAGCAAAGGTGTCCATCTTACAGCCATATTGATTGGTAATTTGTAAACCTACGGAATATGTTCCCGGATTAGGATAATTAGAAGATGTTGGATTACCTGTTCCTGATTGTCCATTTCCAAAACTCCAAATATAACTATCCGTAGAACCTCCGCTTGATACCGCAGTAAAGTTTACGTGCAATGGCATACAGCCTTGTAACAAGTCTCCTGTAAAGTATCCCTTAGGTAATGGGTTAACATATAATGTACTTACAGCCACAGCAGTTGGTATGGTACATCCATCATCTATTGTTACAGTGTAGGTTTGCGGTGTTAATGAATAATTACCGGTTACTGTTATTGATGGTGTAGTAGCTCCATTACTCCAAAAATAATTATAAGGACCTCCATTACCCGGGCTGGTCAATGCCGCTGTTAATGTTCCCGCAACCTTATCACATACCGTAGCAAACATTCCCGTTGCTTGTAGTGGCGGATGCACATAAATTTGTATTGTTTTTGTTGGTGATAAACAGCCATGCGAGTCTGTTGCATATACATTATATAAAGAAGTAGTTGTTGGCGTTACAACAATGGGTCCTGCTCCTGCTAAAGTTGAGGGTGTCCATGTATAAGTATATGGTGCTGACCCTCCGGAAGCATTTGCAAATACATTTGAATTTTGCCCAAAACAAATTGTTGCATTTGGACTTGTTACTAGCGAAACAGACGATGGTTGAGTTACCGTTATATTTGTACTTGTTACACAACCATTAACATCTGTTGCTGTTATTGTATAGGTTGCAGGTCCAAGCCCATTAGCGGAAGAAGTATTTCCTCCACTTGGTGTCCATGCATATATATAGCCCCCCATACCGCCTGTTACAGTAGAAGAAGTGGCTCCATCTAAAAATCCGAAACATGAAACATTAGTAGAAGTAGCTGTAATCGTTAATGCCGATGGCTGAGTAACTACTGTGCTTCCTGATATAGTACAACCATTTGCATCAGCAACATTTACCGTATATGTGTTGGCAGGTAACCCTGTAGCATTGGCGTTATTTCCACCACTTGGTACCCATGCGTAAGTATAACCTCCTACGCCACCACTCACATTGGCAGAGGTACTGCCATTGCTGCCACCATTACAACTTACGCTTGAAGAGCTTACCGTAATAGATAATGCGGGTGGTTGAACTACCACTGTGTTTGCAGATATAGTACAACCGTTTGCATCAGCAACATTTACCGTATATGTGTTGGCAGATAAACCTGTAGCATTAGCACTATTACCGCCGCTTGGAGTCCATGTATATGTATAGCCTCCTACACCACCACTTACATTTGATGATGTGGTACCATTAGTACCTCCGTTACAACTTATACTTGAAGAACTTACTGTAATTGATAATGCCGGCGGCTCTATAATCTGCACTGTTGAAGTTGATTGGCAGTTATTTAAATCTTTTACTGTTACTGTGTAAAACCCTGCCGATAACCCCGTTGGGTTAGATGTAGTATTGCTATTTGACCATAAGTAAGTAAATGCCGGTGTTCCTCCTGCAATAGTTACTGTTGCAGAACCGTTGGCTCCGCCTTTACAGGTAACACTATTTACCTGAGCAGCAGTTGCTGTTAAGGTTGGTGGCACATTAATTACGGTAGTACCGGTACCTGTACAGCCATTATTATCAGATACTGTTATTGTATAATTTCCTTGCGGTAGGTTAGATGCAGTTGCCGCATTTCCTCCGGATGGCGACCATGTATAATTAAATGGACCTGTTCCTCCTGAAATATTTACCGTTCCGCTACCACCACTCGTACAGGTAGCACTTGTTGAATTCACTGCAACTGTTGGGATACTTGGTACAGTTAATTGTAGTGTTTGTGTAGCTGAACAACTATTGGTGTTAGTTACTGTATGATAAATAGTATACGTCCCTGCCGTTGGCATTACAATCGTTGTGTTGGTTGCCAAAGTTGTAAAACTTGCCGGTGCAGAAGGTCCTGCAAAAGAATATGTTTGAACAGATGGCGGAGGGTCTCCTGTATTAATTAAAGTATAAGTATTACAGATATTATTAGTAAGGAATGTAGCATTAGGGTTAGGATAAAACTGAATATTAACTGTACGTGTAATCGGGGCGCAAGCGCCTGTAGGATTCATACTAATGGTATAAACACCACTGGTAGTGGTTGTAAAAGTTGGGTTAGTATAACCTGAAATACCACTACCCGATGGCCCATTCCATACATAGGGACCTAGTAAAGGCGGCGCAGATACTGTAGCTGTTCCTACACCACAAGCAGGAATATTTCCTCCATTTAAACCTAATGGGAAAATAATATTATTAACAGTAATATCTATTGGATTACATAAAGCATCAAAGAACATATAGCCTCCATGTCCTCCTGCGTTACAGCCTCCTACAGTTACCCTAATGGTAACACATGAGCCAACATACGGTGTTAAATCTATACTTGAAACAACCCATGCATTAGTGTACGTCCAACCACTACTATTTGTCCATCCGGTAAATGTACTGGAACAACCAGATGTTGGTGCCACAATACTATAAGTAGGACATGGAAGAACATTATTACTACAATCTAATACATTTATAGTTGCATAGGGTTGATCGCAACAACCATGTCCTGCATTTTCTAAGGCTGCCATAAATGCAAATTGAAACAACGCGTTAGAAGTAGTAACAGGGAAGGTTTGTTGAATACGAGAAACATAGTAATTGGCACCCGTACTGCCAAAACCATTCAATAGCGCTACTTTACTCCCACCTAATGGAGAATTTGGAATTCCTGAAGGTATTTTACCGTTAGGATCTGCAGCAGGGGTTGTAAAAATTGAGCTATAATTTATAGCACCAGTTGTACAACACCCGGCTTGAGTGCAAGAGTTGGAATTGCTACCCTCTTGGTATATCCACCCTGCAAAACTTCCTGTTTCAAAGTCTTCATTAACGCAAGGCGCAACATTAGGTGTCATTTGTGGTGGTATATTTTTAGCTGTTGTTCCAAAAATATCAAAACTTTGCTCCGTATGAAGTCCATATTTATGTTTGATAAATTCTCTTTTAGACTTATACATAAACATTTTATATTCGAACCCAACATAGTTGACTTGCTGTGCCTGCTTTTGGTGTACTGCGCTATTAAAACCCTGCAAGGAGTCTTGTGAAAAAATATAGTTAACGTATGGATACTGCTTTTCTAATTTTTCACTTAATTTTATATCTGCTTGTGAATATACAAAGCTTATTGTAAAAAGTATTCCAACTAAAATAAAATTATATTTTCTCATAGTGTGATATTTTTGCTGCAAAAGTAGATATGTTTATCTGTATTATCATCATGCTTCAATAAATGAAACCACCTCTTCAATAAATAAATTATTGTTTTCCTTTCATCATACCGGGATCTATTTCTTTATATCCATCTGTAGATAAATTGAAAATATCATTTGATACCGGATTAAAGTTAATTTCCTTAGCTGTTACCTTTATGGTCATTTGTCCTTGTGGCATAGAGTACTCTAATGGCATTCCTTTAATTGCTTTTAAATATACTGAATTTTGATCTCTTTTTGAATTTGATTTGTGCTTTGCATAGTGGTTAGGAATTTGCTCTGTGTACCAAATGTCAACCTTATGTTCTCCATCTTTACCTTTTACTGTAACAATGGCTTTTTTACAATCATACCCTGCTATTTTTTTAGTTTCAGTTGCATATTCTATGTTATAATCTACGGTCGGTTGTTTTTCTTCTTTTTTTGGATCGTTGGTGCTTTTCCAATACATTTTATTACCCATTTGGTCCATTAACACTAACGTTCCTTTATCGTCAGTAACACTTTTTACATTGTACATCATAGAAGATTGTTCGGAATATACTTTATTATCTTTCCATATCATTTTCATTTCCATATCACCCATCATAGATGCTTGTTCAGGAGGCAGCCCTTCAATAGTCATTTGATAAATAGCCATACCTTCATTATTCTGAGCATAAACCAATATTCCTGCACTCATAAAAGACAATACATTCAATAATAATTTTTTCATAAGATTTTTTTATTGCAAAAATAGACAAGTTAATGAGTATTATAGCATTATTTTACAATCGGTTAAAATTAAGTGTAATCGGTTGTCGTTATATCTTTTTGATTTATTATCTTTGCAGCCATGAAAAGTGTTGTTAAAATAACAGGGATAGTATTCCTTTCATTTGTTGTTTTATTGGAATGCGATGATTTATTTAAAATCCCATTCTTATTTCAGCACTATTATTCTCACGAAAAAGCAGAACACATTTCTTTTACTGAATTTTTGAAAGCACACTATACCGCTAATAATACAGATTCATCTGAAGAGCATCATGATTTGCCATTTAAGGCTTGCAATGATTGTGTACACTTCCATACTTGCTTTTTTGCTAAAAACGAATCTGTGTCTATAGAAAAAGACATTCAGCCATTATTACAAAAATATACTATAAGAAATATCAACTTGTTGCCTACAAATATATATACATCGATTTGGCACCCTCCTAAAAAAGTTGCATAGTTAATGTAACTATCTATTTTTCTTTTTTCTCTATTATTTTATTTTAAAATTACTTTTATGATTAATAAAATCATACATTTCTCTATTCATAATAAATTTATTATATCCATATTTATTGTTGGTTTGATAATATTTGGAATTTATGAATTTAAAAAACTACCCATAGATGCGGTACCGGACATCACCAATAACCAGGTTCAAATTATTACTGTATCTCCCGCTTATTCAGCATTAGACATTGAGCGGTTAGTAACCTTTCCTATAGAACAAGCATGCAGTAATATAAATGGGCTTATAGAATTAAGGAGTTTCTCAAGATTTGGATTGTCACTTATTACAGTTGTATTCGATGATAATGTAGATATTTATTGGGCTCGCCAGCAAGTAGCAGAACGTCTGCAAAAAGTACAACCTCAAATACCAACAGAAATAGGAAAGCCTGAAATAGGTCCGATTACAACCGGACTGGGTGAAATTTACCAATATATTCTTCGTCCAAAGTCGGGATATGAGAATAAGTACAACATTACGGATTTGCGTACCATTCAAGACTGGTTAATACGAAGACAATTATTGGGAACAAAGGGTGTAGCCGACATCAGCAGTTTTGGAGGTAAGTTAAAACAATTTGAAATATCAATTGATTTGAACAAACTGCAATCTTATAATTTAAGCATCTTAGACATAATAAAGGCAGTAGAACAAAACAACCAGAATGCCGGCAGTGCTTATATTGAAAAAAATAGTACCGCTTACTTCATCAGAACAGAAGGCTTAATGACTTCTATAGCTGATATAGAAAATACTTTAGTCAAACAAAACCTCAACAATCTGCCTATCTTACTAAAAGACATTGCCGAAGTAAAAATAAGTAGTGCACCACGATACGGGGCACTTTTATATAACAATCAATATGAAGTTGCAGGCGGTGTTGTTATGATGTTGAAAGGAGAAAACAGCAATACTGTAATAGAGCAAGTAAAAACACGCATTGCAGATATTCAGAAATCTTTACCGGAAGGATTAATTATTGAACCTTTTTTAGACAGAACAAAAATGGTAAATAACACACTAAATACCGTAAAGAAAAACCTTATAGAAGGTGCTTTGATTGTTATTTTTGTACTTATTATCTTTTTGGGTAATATCTCCTTTGGATTACTTGTTGCCACTATCATTCCGCTATCTATGATTATTGCAGTTATCTTAATGAATATATTTAAAGTAAGTGGCAATCTTATGAGCTTGGGCGCATTAGATTTCGGATTAATTGTTGATGGTGCCGTTATTATTGTGGAAGCTATTATTCATCATTTAATGTTACAAAAAACAGCATTATCGGCATCTCAGAATAATAATATGATTTATAATACAAGTTCTAAAATGATGAATAGTGCATTGTTTGGGCAAATCATTATTATAGTGGTGTATATTCCAATATTAAGTTTTACAGGCATTGAAGGAAAAATGTTTAGACCTATGGCAGAAACAGTAATATTTGCATTAGCAGGGGCTTTCATATTGTCCATAACATATATTCCAATGATGAGTAGTTGGTTGGCAAAATTTAGTAAAAACAGACAACAATTTTCTTTTTCTGAAAAACTAATGTCTAAAATTGAACATGGATACTTTATGTTATATAAGAAATTTTTCAGGCGTGCGGTTATGGGTATTTCTGCCATTGTTCTTGTGTTGATTGTTTCTGTATGGTTATTATTAAAAATGGGTGGAGAATTTATTCCTACACTGGAAGAAGGCGACTTTGCAGTAGAAACAAGAGTATTAACAGGCTCCGGGCTTTCTACAACCATTGATTATTGTCAAAAAGCATCAGATATTATTTTAAAAAATTTTCCAAATGAAGTAGAAAAAGTAGTAGCCAAAATTGGAAGTGGAGAGATTCCAACAGACCCTATGCCTATAGAAGCTGCTGATTTAATGATTATTCTGAAAAAGAAACAACAATGGAAAGCAGCAAAAAATTTTAATACACTGGCAGATAAAATGCAGGAAAAACTTAAAGAAATACCGGGCATACAAACAGGATTTCAATACCCCGTACAGATGCGCTTTAATGAACTAATGACGGGTGCGAAACAAGATGTGGTTTGTAAAATATTTGGTGAAAATATAGATTCACTCATTAAATATGCGAATATTACCGCTAAATATATTACATCCATAAAAGGAGCGGAAGATTTATTTGTAGAGCCTGTGTTTGGGCAACCTCAGATTGTTATCAGTTATAAAAGAGAAAAATTAGCCGAGTTTAATATCAATATATCAGATATTAATAAAGTAATAAGTGCCGCTATTGCAGGGTATTCAAGCGGAATGATTTTTGAAAATGAACGCAGATTTGATATGGTTGTGCGGTTAAAAAACAGTGCGGAGAAAAATATACAAGACATCAAAAATATTTTGATACCGTCTATTAACGGAACACAGGTGCCTTTATACCAAGTTGCAGATATTTCTGTAAAAACAGACGTTAATCAAATCCAAAGAGAAAGTGCAAAGCGCAGAATTATAGTAGGGTTTAACGTTCGTAATACAGATGTAGAAAGTATCATCAACCAACTAAAAGATAAAATGAAAAACATAAAATTCCCTTCCGGCTATTCCATTACATACGGCGGAAGCTTTGAAAATCTTGAATCTGCGAAGCAAAGGTTAATGATTACTGTTCCTATTGCATTTGGTCTAATATTTTTGTTTTTATATTTTGCCATTAAATCTATACGATTAAGTTTACTGATTTATTCAGCAATACCAATGGCATCTATTGGCGGTGTGTTCTTTTTATATTTCAGAAATATTCCATTTAGCGTGAGTGCAGGCGTTGGTTTTATTGCACTATTTGGTATTGCTGTATTAAATGGCATTATCTTAATTACAGAGTTTAATACTCTGAAACAAAGTTTTTCTAACCCGATTAAAATTTTATTTATGGGTATTAAAAAAAGATTGCGCCCTGTTATTATGACCGCTGCCGTTGCATCACTTGGGTTTTTACCAATGTTTTTAAGTACTGATGTTGGTGCAAGTGTTCAAAAACCCTTAGCAACCGTTGTTATTGGCGGGTTATTTTCTTCTACACTACTTACTTTATTTGTATTACCCATATTGTATTATCGCTTTGAATTAAAAAAGAAAAGCATAGGAAAAACACCATTATCTTTATTACTTTTTTTACTTCCTTGTTTTTATCATGGGCAGGTAACCATGAGTTATCAAGCGGTGATTGATTCCGCTATTAAAAACAATCTTCAAGTAAAAAACACAAAGCATATAGATGAGTACTATCAGCAATTAAGTAAAACAGGATGGAATCTTCCTAAAACATCGATACAATTTAATTATGGGCAATACAATAGTGCATATCAAGATAACAGCATAAATATATCTCAAAACATGGCTTTCCCAGGTGTATATGTTTATCAAAAAGAAATACTAAAACAAGAGTGGAAGATTAATCAGTTACAAAATAGTCTTCTTAAAAAGGAAATTAAAAATACCGTAAGCAAACTTTTTTATACCATTGTTTATCTTAAAGAAAAAAGGGCATTGCTGAAATATGCCGATAGTTTGTATCAAAAAGCATCAGGTATTATTAATTTACAATATCAAAAAGGAAGTATCAGCGAATTAGACAAAAGCATTTTATCGTTGCAGGCAAACAATATATCCGTTCAATACAAAGAATCTGAACGAGATTTACAAAGTTTACTTATTATGCTTCAAATGTATATGAATACAAAATCTTCCATAGATATTTCTTATCAGAATATTTTACTGCCATCTGATGCCATTGATTCATCATTAAGTATGCAGTTTATAGCCGTACAAATAGCAAAAGAAAACATCGTATTGCAAACACAAAAAATAAAATTAGAACAAAACAAACTACTACCCGACTGGTTTTTTGGATACCACAATCAAAGTATGCAGGGCATGGGTAGTGATGATATTTTTTATCCGATATCAAAGCGATTTCAGTATATCCAAACAGGAATAGAAATTCCTGTGTTTTTTAACTCACAAAACAAAAAAATAAATGCTGAAAAGTCCTTGTTAAAATGGGAACAATTCAATTATGAAATTTTGCAAAATCAATATAATTATGAATTGAAAAAATTAATTAACGACTATAAATTTAATCATAAAATAATTGAATTGTATCAAAAAGAAAATTTACTAAGTGCGGCTAATATCATCAACACTGCACAACAAAACCTTGAGAAAGGAAATATCAATTTTATAGAATGGCTTACATTTATCAATCAGGCAATTACAACAAAAAGCAACTATTTAGATATGGTAAAAAATCAGAACAACATCATTCATCAAATCTTATTTATTAACAGTAAAAACTAATCAATATGAAAACATTTAGCTCAATATTATCAATACTGATAGTGTCTTTATTTTCGCCTTCTTGTAACAATAGCAATGAAGTACAAAATACAGAATCAAAACAAAAAACAACTTCTGTTATCACACTTTCCAATGAGGAATTAAAAAACATACAGATAAAAACCGATACCATGCATCAAAAAAATATCAGTGCGGTTATTCAAGTAAAAGGAAAAATAGACGTTCCTCCTCAAAACATTTTATCTATCAGTGTGCCCTTAGGCGGTTATTTGAAATACACAAAATTACTACCGGGAATGCCTATTAAAAAAGGAGAAGTAATTGCTGTTTTAGAAGATCCAAATTACATTAAAATACAAGAAGGATTTTTAAGCACAAAAATAAAACTGCATCAACTAGAAAAGGAATACCTGCGCCAAAAAGACTTACTATCTAATAAAGCCGTTAGTGAGAAATCTTTTGAGCAAATACAAGCAGATTATGAAACTGAAAAAGTAAAATTACAATCTTTGGCAGAGCAATTAAAATTATTGCAAATTAATCCGGAAAGTTTAACTTCATCAGGAATCTCTAAAGAGATAAATTACTATGCGCCTGTAACGGGGTATGTTATTAAGGTAAACGCCTCTATTGGAAAATATATTCAACCCACCGATATCCTCTTTGAAATTATAAATCCTGATGATATTCATTTAACCATGCAGGTATTTGAAAAAGATTTGCAGTATTTGGATATAGATCAAGAAGTGATTGCTTACACAAACTTTCAACCGGATAAAAAATATCCTTGTAAAATTATATATATCAATAAAGAAATAAAAGAAGATCGCACAACCGAAGTGCACTGCCACTTTGATAAATACGAACCGCATCTTATCCCAGGCACTTATATGATAGCTGATATTCCTATACAAAACAAAATCACCTATGTAGTTCCGGAAGATGCTGTTGTTTTTTATGATAATAAAACGTATGTATTTATTGAGAAGCATAGTGGTACATTTGAATTCGTGCCTATAAAAACAGGAGTAACGTACAATAATAATATTGAAATTCAAGATTATGAGCTACTCAAAGGGCAGAAAATTATATATCAAGGGGCACACGCATTATTAATGAAACTCAAAAATACAGAAGAGTAGTTTTATTAATACTTCTAAAATATTAGAAAAACCTTCGTAATACTTTTAATAATAATGTAAGCACAATACTTACTATAATCATAGAAGTTATAGGGAAGTAGAACTTAAAATTATCTTTTTCTATTTTAATATCTCCGGGCAGGTTCCCAAACCAATTTAGCAATTTAATACCGGAATTTTCAAAAATAAAAACAATTAATCCGATGAAGAAAATAATACCACCGATATACATTAATAATTTACTCATACCACGCTAATTGCTACATTTTTAGACTTATTATTGTTGGGTTTGATACGACCAAATTACTAAGATAACAATTAGTACAGTAAGTGCAGCCGCATAAAGCCAATATTGCCATTCATTATATAATGATTGATTATTTTGTTTTTCCTGCTCTACCCGATGTTCTTTTTTGAGTCTTTCAAAATAATCTTTGTAATATTTTCTTCTTTGCAAATCTTCTTTGCTTACTTCCCATCTTTCTTGTTTTCTTAATTTATCAGGTGTTTCTGTATAGGTATTATTATATTGCAACGAGCGGTCATATTGTTTTTTCTTTTCGATATCGGAAAGTGTTTCATACGCTTTCAATATCAGCGCAAATAATTCTTTTTTGTTCGGATTTTTATCCGGATGATACTTGTGTGCTAATTTCCTAAATGCAGACTTTATTTGCGCAATTGTTGCATCTTGCGGCAGCCCAAGTATTTCATAGTAATTTTCGGACACAGCAAATTTACTTCTTACTTACTGTTCTTTGCAATAAACACTTCTCTTAAATCAAAATAACGCATAGGGTTTAAATACAAACCCTTTATTCTATTATTATACAAACGATAAGATGCCTCATACCACAGCGGAATAAAAGGAGCATCGTCCATTAATGCTTGCTCTGCCATAAAGAAATATTTATAAGAAGTATCTTTTACAATTGCATCTCTTCCCTTTTCAAATAATTTATCAAAGTTCGGGTTCTTATATCGTTGTGTATTTGGAAAATAAACTTTTGTTGTATCTAAAGTAACATATTTTCCATAAAAAATATTTAGGAAAGATTCGGGATTGGGAAAATCTGCAATCCACGCTTGTCTGAAAAAATTACCTTTATTTTTTTGTTCTAATTCAAATTTAACAGCTAAAGGCAATGATTCAAATGTAGCATTAATATTCAAATATTCTTGCAATTGCCTTTGTAGTTCTGTAATAGCAGCTTGAGCGCGAGAATACCCACGATTAACATAAATAGAAATCGTTGGAAATCCTTTCCCGTCCGGATAACCCGCCTCTGCAAATAGTGTTTTTGCTTTCTTTAAATCAAAATCGTAACCTTGTATTTTAGAAACATCGTAATCTTTAAAAGCAGGAGGTGTGATACCATGTGTTGCCGGATATGCTTGTCCATTACATACTTTTTCGATCATTTTATTTCTGTTAATCGCATAATTAATGGCTTGTCTTACTTTTTTATTATCAAATGGCGGTTTATTAATATTAATAAGCACATACTGTGTAGCCATTTGTGGAGAAGCATCTATAATATATTCCGGTGGATTTTTTTCAAATGAATTAATGTGATTGGCAACAATTTGCTTTGCCATATTGTTTGGTATTTCTGATACAATATCTGCTTGATGATTTAAAAATGCGTTCACGGCGTCTTCTGAACTGGCGCAATATTTAATACGAAGTGTATCAATATAAGGTAAGGCATTACCATCTTTATCTATACCATAGTATTTTTGGTTTTTAACCAATACTACTTGATCATCTTTGGAAAGAGCTTTATTATAGATATAAGGACCTGACCCAACTAATGATGCTGTTTTATATTTATTATATGCTTCTTTTGGAATAATAACAGAAATTGGGGTTGCAAGGATTTCCAAGAAACTTTGATAATTGGAATAAACCAAAGTAATTGAAAAGGTGTAATCATCAATAATTTTAATGCCGGAAATTTCCTTTTTTTCTCCTTTCTGCATGGCTTCATTATATTCTTTTGCACCAACAATTCTATCATCACAAACAGTGAAGTAATGTAAGTTTTCAGGATTATCGTAACACAACTTTTCAAAAGTATATAACACATCTGCGGTTGTAATTTCTCTGCCTTTGCCACCGCTAAAACATTCATCATCGTGAAAGTGCGCTCCTTTTCTTAAACTAAAGGTAATAACCTTGCCATCTTTTGAAACCTCCCATCTTTCTGCTAAACCCGGCATCAACTCTAATGTTTTAGGGTTTAAACGAACTAGGGGTTCATAAATCTGTTCTAAAATAAATGCTTCTTCTATTCTTGTTAGTTTATGAGGAAACAATGAAATTGGTTTAGAAATTTCTGCGATTACAAATGCACCTCCGGCTTTCTCAGATTGTTTTCTACTTTGCGTTTTATTATCCTTACTTGTATTACAAGCACACAAAAACACAACGCCTAATAATAATAAAACTATTTTTTTCATAAAACTTTTATAAGCGCAAATTTAATAAGTTAAACGGTAATTTTTTAATCTTTTATCATTTTAAATGATTCTATTACCCCACTTTCAGAAATAACATTAATAAAGTAGATACCATTATCGAATGTTTCAGTGTTTATTTTTGTACTACCACTTGACATATTGCTTTTATAAACAGTTCTTCCCATAACGTCTGTTATTTCTACACTACACCGTGTTGGGCAAGCAAGATAAATAACATTTTGAAATGGATTAGGAAAAACATTAATTCCTGATTTATTACTATATGATTCTATACCGGCACTTGTGTTATAGGTGTACCATATTGGTGATGTAACTATTCTTTGACCATCGGTCTGAATTATTTCTATAAAATAGTATTTGGTAGTATTGTTAACCAAAGAGGCATCAGTATAAGTCAATACATTATTACTACTTACTGAGTTAAGAACAGTTGCAGATGAACCGCTTCCCGGCACACCGCTCCATACTTTAATAGTATCTGCCAATTCTCCGTCACCATCGTTATGGGTTACTGAAATTGTAGGAATAAGTGCCGATGTAACGATATCTCCCATAATATTGCTACCATTAATTTTAAAATCAACCTTGGCATTCCAATCATCACTTCCATAAAAGTGCATGTTTTTCATGGCATAATATAAGTTAGCCGTAGTGAGTGCAGGTGCTACAATTACTAATCGTCCTGCATTACTTCTGCCAAAAGTAGTGTAATGATTATCGTGGTCGTATCCACTTCCTATTTTATATCCTTTGGCTAACAATTGAGTGTAATATCCAAAATAATTTCCTGCCGGGTAATCAGAATAAGTCAGATTGGTACTGAATGCCAACCCACTGCGAAATGGTACGCCAACTATAGCAGAATCGTAAGTAGCATTATATGGATTTGTTGCTAAGTACTTAAAATCAGTAGTATAAGGATGCGCTAAGTAGCAAAAAGCATTGGGATTGTTTTTTACTTTCTTAAATAATCCATCGTAATCGGTTTGTGCGTTGTAAATATCATAATTACCACTTTCCCATCCAATTAGCTGATTAAACCCATACACCACAACATGCCCGTTAGTAGAAGAAGACACGCCCCACTCCATTCCATACAGACATAAAAAAGTATTTTCCTGATTAGCAGCAGCCGCTTCCGATAAACCGTAAGCATATCGAGGTAATTGCATGCCAGGGTTGTGTGCTGATGAATAATGATTATGTTCTGATATACCTAAAAAATCAAAGTGCTGAGACGCTTTGGCAAAAGCATAATCATGTACAGGTCTTGAACACCCTGAAGTAGTAGAGTCTTTGTTTCCGTCGGAATAGCCGCTATGAGAATGTAGGTTCCCAAAATAATAATTAAGCGTTTGAGCACTTAAATAATTACCCAAATAAAGTAGTAAAAAACTACTTAAAATAAATACACGTTGTTTCATATAATTAAAAATAGTATCGCAAAATTAATGTAAAGATTTGACTTATTTATTTTATTAACATTTTCCCCTAATTAAGATTTTTTCTTGTTTCTTTACTTTTACTTATTCACTTTTGCACAAAAAATAGAATAAATACTATGAAAAAAATAGCTATACTTATATTATTCTGCTTAACACAACAATTTCATGCACAAAACATAATTATCTCGGGTATTTTAACTCAACCTAATGAAATGAATGGCGTTCGTGGATTAAGCACTGAATACCCAATGACAATTGAATTAACCCAAAAAAAGAATGATTTTTCAGGAACAAGTTTTTTTATCACCTCAGATGGTAACTATTTTGTTCAAATGCATTTAAAAGGTACAAAAACGGATGAAAAAATAGTATTAACAGAAGATAAAATTATAAAAGGAGTCGCTTTCAATGGTGTGTATTTTCTTAAAGAACTAATTTTATACATAAATAAAGACGGTACAGTCGGCGGTACTTGGAAAGACTTAGGACCTTCCGGTGTAAGAGGCTCGTTCACCGGTCGCCTTGTAGAAATGATGAAAATTAAATAGCCATTGAAAATTCGTGATTAAATTCTCTGCCGCTTTTCATATTTTATATTAAAGATTATTTACTCACTTTTGCACAAAAAAAACATGTTTAAAATC
The DNA here is from genome assembly GCA_039811645.1 of Bacteroidia bacterium. Taxonomy (GTDB): domain Bacteria; phylum Bacteroidota; class Bacteroidia; order B-17B0; family Aurantibacillaceae; genus BPGX01. Next base: position 41,687 of record JBDHZB010000013.1, read on the forward strand.
ATTCTTACTACTCATAGCATTAGCGTTACGGTGTTTTTCTTAATTTACTTTATCAAAACTATTTTATTACTGACAAATGCACTTAGTGCTTTAGAGAAATTTAAAAAATATACCAAAGTATTAGAAATGCTTGTAAGTACTTTGTTTTTAGTTAGTGGCATTTATTTATTGACACAAATTCCTGAAATCAGCACGTTGCTTATCATAAAAATAATAATGGTATTCGCTTCTATTCCCATTGCCATTATCGCCTATAAAAAATCCAATAAAATATTGGCAGTATTGTCTTTTCTTTTAATTACAGGGGCTTATGGCTTAGCTGAAATGAATCGTACAAAAAAAACTACTATTTCTGCTGAAATTACAGATGGGAAAATCATCTATGAAGATGCATGTAAAAAATGCCATGGCGACAATGGCGCATTAAGCGTAGAAGGTGCTGCTGATTTAAGCAAAACTAATTTATCACAAGAAGAAATTGTTCAAATTATTTTAAATGGGAAAGGTGTAATGCCCAAAACACAAATGCAAGAAAATCAAGCCAAAGCAACCGCAGAGTATATTCTTAAAAATATTAAGCAATAACTTTAATGATTGAAAAAAAGAGCAGTTATTCAAGCAACGGATTATTAAGAGGTATTTTAGTTGGTGTTGTTTCAAAATATCAGAAAAACGAACATCTGGAAGAATACTTAGACGAGTTAAAATTCTTAGCGGCTACATACAACGTTCATACAACTAAAGTATTTACTCAAAAATTAGAAAAACCGGATTCCGCAACATTTATAGGAAAAGGCAAAGTAGAAGAATTAAAAAATTTTATTGACGAAAATAATATAGATATTATCATCTTTGACGATGAACTTTCTCCCGTCCAACAAAGAAATTTGGAAAAAGCTTTTCAAAAAAGAGTCATGGACAGAACAATGTTAATTTTGGAGATATTTGTACAAAGAGCTAAAACCTCGTATGCCAAAACACAAGTGCTTTTGGCACAATATGAATATCTTTTACCACGATTAACCGGTATGTGGACGCACTTAGAAAGGCAACGAGGCGGCACCGGAACACGAGGCGGCGCAGGTGAAAAAGAAATTGAAACAGATAGACGAATTATAAAAAATAAAATTGCTCAATTAAAAAAAGACTTAAAAAATATTGACAAGCAAATGTTTTTACAAAGGAAAAATAGAAGCAGATTAGTGCGCGTTGCCCTTGTTGGTTATACCAACGTCGGGAAATCAACACTAATGAACTTACTCAGTAAAAGCAAAGTGTTTGTTGAAAATAAATTGTTTGCAACCTTAGATACAACCGTCAGAAAAGTTATTTTAGAAACCACGCCGTTTTTATTAAGCGATACAGTCGGGTTTATCAGAAAATTACCACATCAATTAGTGGAAAGTTTTAAATCTACTTTAGATGAAGCCCGCGAAGCCGATATTTTACTACATGTTGTAGATATCTCTCATCCCAATTTTGAAGATCATATTAATATCGTAAATCAAACTCTACAAGAAATAAATATCGGTAATAAAAAGATTATTTTAATTTTTAATAAAATAGATATCTACGAACAACTTTATCAAAAGCAACTACAAACCCATTCATTAATAGCAGACGAACAGATAGCTCCTCTTGATGAATTAAAAAAATCATGGATGCAACACATGCATAACCACGTAATTTTTATTAGTGCCGAAAAAAAAATAAATATAGATGAACTTCGTTACACACTTAAACAGGAAGTAGAAAAACTCTATAATGAAAGATATCCTTATGTGTCATCTTATTTGGAATTAACCTGATATGAAAAAGTTTTTAATTAAAAATAAATTAGTTGTAGCAATTCTTACCGCATTAATACTTGGAATATTTGTCGGGTATGTTATTAACACACATTACACCAATCTTCAATCTGACATATCAACAAATATTACATCTCAGTACAATATTCATTCCTCAAAAATAATTGAAAAAACCATACATGAAGATTTTAAAACTGTAAAAGAAAACGCATCTTCCGGTTTTTCATTACTAAGTGAAATATTCCTAAGACTAATTAAAATGATTATTGCACCTTTGGTTTTTTCTATTCTAATAAGTGGTGTAAGTAAAATAGAAAATATCGGAGCATTGGGAAGAATTGGTATAAAAACACTGGTATATTTTTACATAGCAACGCTTATTGCATTGATACTAGGGTTAGTAAGTGTTAATGTTTTTCAGCCCGGAGCAAGAATGAATTTGGAAATTCCTCACTCAGTGCCAGTCATCGTTAAGTCTAAATCCTTTGATGCTCATGAGTTTATCACACATGTTATTCCGGAAAGTATTTTTAATGCGCTGGCAAAAAATGATATTTTACCCATTGTGATATTCGCATTAATCTTTGGTATTGCTGCAGGAACAACAGCTAATGGTAAAATTATTTTTGAGTTTGCAGAAGCTGTTTCTCAAGCAATGTTCAAGGTTACGCATTATATTATGTATTTAGCTCCGGTAGGCGTTTTTGGTTCTATTACCGCCGTTATTATTAAACAGGGCATAGATGTGTTACGTGGCTATATTTATCTTATTGCGATTTTCTACCTTACGCTCGTCTTCTTTGCATTTATAGTGTTGGGTATTATTTGTTTTATTTATAAAATTAATTTTAAAAAATTACTGAGTGTATTATGGGAACCAATTTTATTGGCATTTAGCACCGCCAGTTCAGAAAGCGCCATGCCGGTTACAATAGAAGCATTAAGAAAGTTTGGCATCAGTAATAAAATTGTCAGCTTTGTATTACCATTAGGCTACTCCTTTAATTTAGACGGTTCTATTACTTACATGACTTTTGCCACGCTATTTATAGCGCAAGCCTATCATATACACATTTCATTTGGAGATCAAATAAACATGATGCTTATCCTTTTACTTGCCAGCAAGGGCATAGCAGGAGTTCCAAGAGCCTCTTTAGTAATCATTGCCGGCATGCTCAGTTATTTTAATATCCCTTCCGAGGGGTTACTGTTACTACTTGCCATAGACCAAATATTAGATATGGGACGAAGTGCTACTAATGTTATAGGAAATGCAGTTGCATCTGCAGTGATAGCAAAATCTGAAAAAGAAATTTTCTAAGTTTTGTAACCAATTTTCTCTTTTTTCGTACAAGAAATTGAAAACTCATCTAATAAAAAGTGGGTTTTATCTAAAAAATTAATGGCGAATGAGAAATTCTCCCTATCTTTGAAACAATAAATTTATGAAAGGTATGCATCTCATAATAATTTTCGGAATGTTACTGGGAACGAACAGCACATTTTCTCAATCTTATGAAGTAACAAAAGCAGGAGATACAATTAATAAAATTGATGTAGAAGGTAAGAAACAAGGAAAATGGATTGTATATGGTAAAAATAAACCCGGTACATGCTATCAAACTGAACAAAAAGTAGAGGAAGGTAAATATCAGGATAATAAAAAGAGCGGACTGTGGGTAGAATATTATTGTAATGGTTATCTTAAAACAAAACTACAATATGTTAATGGTCGCCCGGACGGATATTGTGTAATATACCATGATAATGGAAAAATACAAGAAGAAGGACAATGGAGTTCAAAATTAAACAAATGGGTAGGCAAATACAGATTATATTATGATAATGGACAAGTACAACATGAGTTTGCATTCAATCCATCAGGAAAAAGAGAAGGTCCTGCCAAATATTTTTACGAAAACGGACAAGTGGCAATTGAGGGTAATTTTCAAAATGGACAAGAAGTAGGCATGTTTAAAGAATATTATGAAACAGGAGATACAAAGGCAGAAAAAACTTTTAATAATGGACAAGTAGATGTTGCCAGTATCAAAGAATTTCAACCCAAAAAACCAATAGAACAAAACAAAGAAGAGTTGAAAAAAGCGCCACCTGTTATTGCAAGTAAAGAAGATAAACCAAACGAAGGAGATCCTAAAAAAGCACCGACAGCATTAAATGGTTTTTATACTTTATATAATAAAAATAAACAGGTTTCAAAAGTTGGAACATTTAAAGATAATCGTTTGATGGATGGTAAAAGTTACATCTACGATGATAATGGTATCCTCACAAGAGTTGCTGTATATAAAGAAGGCATGTACGTTGGAGATACACAAGCTGAAAACTAGCCCGCAGGGTTTTGTAAAAAGAATTTCATTCCTTCAAACTCCTGTTTTTCTATTGGCGGCTTTTCTGAAAAAATGCCATACACAGCACTTCCACTACCCGATAAACTTGCATACACAGCTCCCTTTTGATACATCTTATCTTTCACTTGTTTAATATTGGGATAGTTTTGAAAAACACTTTTTTCAAAATCATTTGATAATTCATCTTTCCATTTTTCAATAGGTAAGGAAACAATACTCTCAATGCCAAAATCTCGTGGCATAGGCGCTGTATTATTATATGCATCTTTAGTAGAGATCATTACATTCGGGTAAACCACTAAAATATAATACATACTAAGATCTACATTAATACTTGTGAGAATATCACCTCTCTCGGTTCCCTTGCAAGGCCTATTGTCAAGAAAAAAAGCACAATCAGAACCCAGTCTATTACACAAAGCAACCATTTCATTATTAGATAATCCTAAGCTAAACAAAGTATTACATGCTTTTATAAAATGTGCTGCATTTGCACTACCGGCACCTAGTCCTGCACCAAATGGCACATTTTTATGTAGATATACTTTTAAGTAGGGTAAGACAAATTGTAAACACAGCAAATGATATGCTTTGTAAATAATATTATCTGTCTCGGCAATACTTAGAGGAATACCGCTGCAATGTAAGGCAATCCCTTGTGTTTTATTATTCGTATCAGGAATAATTTCAATAACATCACGCCAATTAATAGGATAAAAAACAGTTTCTATATTATGAAATCCATCTTCTCTCTTATTTAATATCCAAAGTCCTAAATTAATTTTTGAGTTGGAAAATATAACCATTAAAAAGATGTGAAAAGTGATATTAACTATTAGTCGGGGTGGCAAGATTCGAACTTGCGACCTCCTGGTCCCAAACCAGGCGCGATAACCGGGCTACGCTACACCCCGAAAAAGTTGCGCAATGATATACAAAAGTTCAATACTTTACAAGTTTAATTAAATTTTTCTTGAAAAAAGATAAAAAACATTTGCCAATTCGGAAATTCTATGTACATTTGCAAAACTTTTTAACAAAATGGAAGCAGTTTTAAGTAAAGAGGGGAAAAAATTATATCCCTACCAAAAAGAGGCAGTAGATAAAATTTTTGATAAGTTAGAAGGTCTGCCTCCAAATGCCAACTTGTTATTTCAGTTACCTACCGGTGGGGGAAAAACTATTATTTTTTCGGAGATAGCAAAAAAATACGTTAAGAAATATAAGCGTAAAGTGCTGATTTTAACACATAGAATTGAATTAAGCCAGCAAACATCTGATGTTTTGAACGATATCGGCATAGTAAATAAAGTAATTAACTCTGAAGTAAAATCTTTACCAAATCAAAGCCATTATCAATGTTTTACTGCCTTAGTTGAAACGTTAAATAACCGATTGCAAGAAAACGAAGAATTTTTGGAAGACATTGGATTGGTAATTGTAGATGAAGCCCATAATAATTCATTTAGAAAAATATTTCACTACTTTAAAGATGTAAATATATTGGGTGTTACCGCAACTCCTCTCAGTAGTAATAAAAAACTGCCATTATATCAAATCTATCATGACTTGATTATTGGCGAAAGCATCAGGGCTCTCGTGGAAAGAAATTATTTATGTGATGCCGAAACATTTTCTTACGAAGTTAATTTAAGTTCTTTAAGAGTGGGTGCAAATGGCGAATTTACCGTTAGTTCTCACGAACAATTATATACTCAATCCGTAATGCTTAATAAGCTGCTGCAAGCTTATGAGGAACGTGCTTTAAATACTAAAACGCTTATTTTTAATGCAGGTATTTTAACCAGTAAGGCAGTATATGAAGCTTTTAATAAAAAAGGATATCCCATTAGGCATTTAGATAGTACATTTAGCGATAAAGACAGAGCCGATGTGTTAGGGTGGTTTAGAAAATCTCCAACAGGCATTTTAACATCAGTAAGTATATTAACACAAGGATTTGACGAACCTGCAGTTGAAAATATTATTCTAAATAGAGCAACACGCTCTTTAACGCTTTATCATCAAATGATTGGTAGAGGCAGTAGGGTATGGAAAACAAAAAAGAAATTCCAAATATTAGATTTAGGTAATAATTTAAGGCGATTTGGGTATTGGCAAACTGAAATTGACTGGCGACATGTATTTAGAGAGCCTCACTTATATTTAGAAAATAGATATAAAGATAATTGGGATTATGAATTAGAGTTTAACTATGAGCTTCCTCAAGAAATAAGAGAGCGATTTATTAATACTTCTTACGAAGCATTTTCTATCAAAGATAAATATCAGGAATATATTAAAAGAGGAAAGAAACCTTCTATCGCTTTAGATGAATCATTAAATGACCACTATGGAAGGATTGTTGGAAATGCTTCCGAAAAAGAAGAAGCCATTGAGTTATACGAGTTACTTCGTGATGAAATAAAACATAGATTAAAACAATATTGCAAATGTATTAATGCAACAGACAATTACTATATGTGGCAGTATCAGAATTATATTTCAAGACTAAAGAAACTTATCAATAACCATTATGACGGTTAATGGCAACAGAAAAACAAGTATTATAGAAATAATTTCAGGCATTTTTGCTTTTTTGTGCATTATCAGTTTGTTTTTCAGCTTATTTATTAGTTTAATTTTCACAGTACTCACAAGTATTACAGCCTCTATTGGAATTATGGTTTACTTAACACAAAAAAAATCTTATGAGATGCCAAAAACATTTATGTACTCATTAATTATCGTGTCTGTTCCTGTTTTTATGGTTGTATTTAAGTCTATGAAATTTTAATATGTTACAAAAGTTTTCTCTATACCTTAATTTGATTCGTTTTAGCCATACCATATTTGCCATGCCATTTGCTATTGTTGGTGTAGTATTAGCATACCGCGATTACCCTTCTGCCTTTTCTTGGGAAAAATTTTTGCTTATCATATTATGTATGATTTTTGCCCGTACTTCGGCAATGGCATTTAACCGATATCTGGACAGGAATATTGATGCCTTAAATCCAAGGACACGTACAAGAGAAATTCCAAGTGGAAAAATCAATTCAAGGAATGCCATGATTCTTACATTAGTGAGCATTGTATTGTTCTTAATATGTGCTTATCGTCTAAATATTTTGTGCTTCTATTTATCACCGGCTGCACTACTTGTGATATTAGGATACAGTTATACAAAAAGATTTACTTATTTATGTCACGTGTTTTTAGGCCTTGGCTTAAGTTTGGCGCCCATTGGAGCTTATATTGCTATTACCAATCATTTTAGTTTAAGTATTTTACTTATTGCACTATCTGTTTTATTTTGGGTAAGCGGATTTGATATTATCTATGCAATTCAAGATGAGGAGTTTGATAAAAAAAATGATTTATATTCTATTCCTGCATTTGTCGGACGTGCAAACTCTATTTATCTTTCCAGATTACTACATACATTAAGTATCTTGTTGCTTGCA
>JBDHZB010000014.1:0-48111 GCA_039811645.1 Bacteroidia bacterium
CAAGTTGAGCGGAAATCCCTTCGGGCTTCCCGCTCAACGGCGGGCGGCTTTGTGTTAGGGACAGCCCTTCGGGACTGTCCGCTAACAACAACTTTGCGCCATTGCTGCGCAACGGGCACAAGTGTCTAAAAATGAACAAAATACTATATTTTGAGAATTTTCTATAGAAATAACATAATAAAATTGTAAATTTGTATCGATGAAAAATGAGAATGAAATATTTACATTTGTGAAATATAAAACAGCAAAAAAGGTCGCAAAAATTAAATGACAATACCTTTGTTTAAAATAAAAAGATGGAAAAATTTGAATTAAATGAAATATACTGTGGTGATTGTGTTGAATTAATGAAATCAATACCTTCCAATACTATTGACATTGTTGTAACCTCACCTCCTTATGATAAAATTAGAGATTATAAGGGAAATTTGCAGTTTGATTTACATAAAACAGGGGAACAAGTGTTTAGAGTTTTAAAAGATGGCGGAATTGCTGCTGTGGTAATACAAGACCAAACACATAATTTTGGAAAAAGTTTAACATCTTTTAAAACTATAATTGATTGGTGCGATAATATTGGATTTAAACTTTTTGAAACAGTAATTTATAGAAAATATGGACCTGAAGGTGCATGGTGGAAGCAAAGGTTTAGAGTTGATCATGAATATATGCCTATTTTTTTAAAAGGCGAAAGACCAAATTATTTTAATAAAGAACCATTGAAAGTGCCTTCAAAACACGGTGGGAGAGTAATGACAGGGAGTGGAGCAAGAAAAACAAATGGAGAAACACAAAAAACAGTAACTAGGCCAATTAATATGACTAAATGCAGAGGAACAATATGGGATTATTTAATGGCTGGTGATAAAAACCCTTTAAAAAGAAAACACCCTGCGGTTTTCCCAGACAGAATACCTTTTGATTTTATACAATGCTTTTGTCCTGAAAATGGCATTGTTTTAGATCCATTTGCTGGAAGTGGATCTACATTAGTAATGGCAAAAAAGTTAAATAGAAAATTTATTGGATTTGATATAGAGCCCGAATACTGTGCTTTAACAAAGGAAAGATTAAAAAAAGAGTTTGATGATGATCAAACAAACCTATTTTCTGATTTTCTGACTAATGAATTACAAAACGATTTAATATCATAATAGATGGCGATTCAAACTTTATTAAAAGATAAAAACGAACAAATTGATTACGATTCAATTTGTAAAAAGTATAATTGGATATTAGAGGAAAATCATTGTTGTGTTTTAAGTCCTGATAGTGATGGCTTGCTATGTGGTTTGTTTATGTCAATGTTCCGTGGTTGGAAAATTATTGGCTTTTATGATGGTAAAGTATCCATTATTAATAAAGCATATTTAAAAAGTAATCCAATATTTTTAGATATTGAAATTTTTCGTAAAGAAGTTAGGAGCATGGGACACCACATGCTTTTAGTTAACAAGAGACATAAACCAAATGAATGGTCAAATTTTGATAATTGTATTCAGCCAAATAATTTTAGAAATTATGATGGGAAATCTAATTTTAGATTAAAATATCCATTAGCCACCATCCATATGCTAATAAGTATTGTCGCTTGGAAGTATAGAAATATCAAAATACCTGAATCTGCAATACCTGCTTTATTTTTTACTGATGGAGTTTTTAATGTTCTATTCAGTTATCCTGAGAATGTATTAAATTGGTTAAATTATTTAAGAGTTCATGAGGATTGGAATCCATTAAAACCAATATTTGAAAATGACAAATATAGTGTGTTTACTTTAATGAAAGAAATGGATAATTTCTTCAGAAAAAGAGATACAATAAGTGTAAGTAAGGAAAGAGGCGATAGATTAAGAATTTCAAATAAAGATGGATCGCCAGCAAATATTGAAAATATTCAGAATAGAAATTGTCACATAAATACTGATGCTAAGAATAGAATAATAGATTTTATAAAAATACTTTCTGATTTAACCACCTGGGAGTATAGATTAGAGAGTTGGGATTGTTGGGAAAACATGAAATTCTCACAATTTAAGAAAGGAGATTTTAAAGGAGATAAAAAAACAATTACTATTCAAACATTTAAAGAATTCATTAAAAAGAAACCTCTTTCATGGGCTATGACAAGTGGTGACAATATTGAGTATACACTTGAAAGTCCAGACAAGTTATTGAAATAAAAATATCAAGAACAGACTATTCTGCCCTCCCCTATAAATCGAACACGGATTGACAAAGTTAAAATAATTAACTTACAACCAACAAACTATGGCTACAAAGAAAGTAAACACAGAAGAGAAAGTAAAGATTGTTCAAGAAAAAGAACCTACAACGCAGGGAATAATTTTTTCATTTAGGATTTACACTTTGCGGTAAAAAATTAAAATAATAACCGCAAATTTGCGGTAAATAATTCGTACATTGTGCCGCATACTTGGGTTTAAGTAATGGTAAAATACATTTATGAACATAAAAACTGGACAGATTTCACTTGGCAGGAGAAGGCTATAAATGCCGTGTTTGACAAAGTTCTTGCGGAGTATTACGGTTTTACGGAGGAGGAGTTGGATTTTATTATCATTAGCTACGATATAAAGTATAGAGTGGAGAAAGCGCTGGAGAGTGATGAGTGAAGAGTGAAAAACTAAAAGTAATCATACTATGGGGAAATCAATTTTAAAAGATAAGAGTTATTCTTTTGCAATTCGGGTGGTGCGGTTGTCGCAATTTATGCAAACAGAAAGAAAGGAGTTTGTCTTGAGTAAACAGGTTTTACGCAGTGGAACAGCCACTGGTGCTTTAATTCGTGAAGCAGAATTTGTACAAAGCAAACCGTACTTTACCCATAAAATGAGTATTGCTTTAAAAGAAGCAAATGAAACAGACTATTGGTTAAACATTCTAAAAGATACCGATTATATAGGACAAAATTTATTTAACAGTTTACAGAATGATTGTAATGAACTCATTGCAATGCTCATTTCATCAATTAAAACAGCTAAAAAAAAATGAAAAGTGAAAAACAAAGTGTGAAAAAGAAATTTTTACCACCTACTATTTACTATAAACTAATCACTATTCACTTTTAACTTTAAATTATGAAAATATCCATCCGCTTTTTTAACGACCGTGAGGTGCGGGCTATTTGGGATGATGAAAATACCAAATGGCGGTTTTCGGTATTGGATATTGTGGGTATTTTGAACGAAGAGGGAGATTATACCAAAACCCGTAACTACTGGAAATACCTGAAAACTAAATTAAAGAAAGAAAATACCGAACTGGTTAGTGCCACTAACCAGTTGAAATTGCTTGCTCCGGATGGAAAGAAAAGATTAACCGACACCCTTGACAGCAACGGAGTAATAGGATTGGCTAAACATTTCCCCAACAATAAAGCGATGCCGTTTTTGGATTGGTTTCTTTACAGCGACACCAGCATTGATGGACAAAGTAAGAAAAAAGCCTACACCCTTTTTGAAAGTAATTTAATAAACGAGTTTGAGGTGGGAACAACCAAAAGCTTACAACAAATACACGCATACTTGTTCGGAGGTTTGTATGATTTTGCCGGGCAAATCAGGGAAAAAAGCATTTCAAAAGGGGGATATCAATTTGTGCATGCACAGCATTTAAAAGTCACTTTGCAACAAATAGATGCCATGCCGCAAACAAACTTTGAAGATATTATACAAAAATATGCAGCCATGAATAAGGCACATCCTTTTATGGAAGGAAATGGCAGAAGCACAAGAGTATGGCTGGATTTGATGCTGAAAAAAGTACTTAAAAAATGTGTGGACTGGAGTAAAATAAAAAAAGAGGATTACATGAATGCCATGATTATCAGCACGGCTGATTATAGTGTTTTAGCACAACTTATAAAAAGATCACTCACCAATAAGATATACGACAGGGAAATGTTCATGAAAGGAATTGACTACTCTTATTACTACGAAGAATGATAAAAGAAAGTCTTGGCAATACCGACCTCTTAAAGCTGCATAAAACAGCTTTTTTTATGTAGCCGCCAAGTTCCTGCTTCGGTGGTATTGTTCTATCCCCCTATAAATCGAACACAGTTTGGCAAAGTTCGGTTATTGTCTTTTTTAAACTAAAAAATCCCACCTGTAAAGGTAGGATTTTTTTTAGTTATGTATTGCGGATATTTACTTAACTTCTATTAGTTCAAAGCATTTTCTTTCTCCTGCTGTTCCTAAAAAAGCCGTGTCTAATTCTACAAATCCTATTTTATATGTTTGATCTTTGGTAAGCGGATGCTTTATATACCACTTGTCTTCTTCTGTAATTAACTCTATCCCCTTTCCTCCAATTATTTGGTTTAATTGCTTTTGGGTTAAAAATAAAATACCTTCTTCTTCTTCTTCCGATTCAGAGATTAGTATCTGTCCATAAAGCTTTAGTTTTGGTACATCGGGTTTATATGTAAATGGCAATTCTTCTGTGTTTTGCTCTATGTGTTCTATGTTCAATACGTGTAATTCTGTCATAATCGTTTTATTTTAAAAATGTCCTTTCATTTTAATTCCTAATTGTATTTTTTCTAGTGCAGTAATGTACGCACCCATTCTCATTGATGTTTTATATTTTTGAGCATTGTTCCATACTTTTTCAAAAGCAACTTTCATTTTTTCATCGTGCTTTTGGTTTACTTCGTTTTCAGACCAATAGTAGCCCATTCTGTTTTGTACCCACTCAAAGTAAGAAACCGTAACGCCACCGCTATTAGCTAAAATATCTGGTACTACTACAATATTCTTCTTGTTTAATATCGCGTCTGCTTCGGGAAGTGTTGGTCCGTTAGCTCCTTCTACCATTATTTTGCATTGTAATTTTTCAGCAATATCTTCTGTAATAACATTTTGGAGTGCAGCAGGAACTAGTAAGTCGCACTTGCAAGTTAAAAGCTCTTCGTTGGATATTTTTGTGGCTTTTGTGTATCCTTCTAAGACTTTGTTATTAGAAGCAGCAAATTTTAGCGCATCTGCTACATCTATTCCTTTTTCGTTATAGTATCCGCCTGTAACATCAGATATGGCAATAACTTTTATACCTTGTTCTCCAATTAAGCGAGCCGCATGCGAGCCCACATTTCCAAACCCTTGCACCGAAGCGGTTATGTTTTTAGGGTTTAACTTTAGTTTTTCCAAAGCACATAAAGCATTAATCATTACGCCACGTCCTGTTGCTGCCTCACGTCCTAAAGAGCCGCCAAGTCCTACGGGTTTTCCTGTAATAACGCCTGGAATATCTTCTCCGTGTATTTTATTAAATTCATCTAAAATCCATGCCATTTCTCTGCCGCTTGTGCCCATATCCGGTGCAGGTATGTCTTTGTTTACGCCAAATACATCTTTCATTGCTTTTGCATAAGCACGAGATAGTCTTTCTAATTCTCCTTCAGACATTTTTCTAGGATCGCATTTGATACCGCCTTTTGCTCCGCCATAAGGGAGGTCTGCAACGGCACATTTAAAGCTCATCCATGCCGCTAAAGCTTTTACTTCATCTTCATTAACATCTAAAGAATATCTGATACCGCCTTTTGAAGGACCAATAGAGGTGCTGTGTACTATTCTAAATCCCTCAAAAACCTTTACGTCTCCATTATCCATTACTATGGGTAAACTTACTCTTACTTCTTTTTGAGGATGTCTTAGTACCTCTGTTATCAATTCAGGCAGGTTCATTAATTTTGCAGCAACGTTTAATCTTGCTAGTACCGCTTCATACATACTTTCATGAGCGGGCGCTGTAGTTGTACTCATACAAATTTATTTAAAAAATTTCCTGCAAATAAACATTAAATTTTCGTTATGGGCAAATTTGAAAGTACTAAAAATGCACAAAAAATATTTGGTTTTTATTAGTGTTTTACTAACTTTTCAAGTAATGGAATAAATTCTTTGTAAGCAATGTTGTAGTATAGCTTGCTACGATGCGAAATAGAAACATTGCCGGTTTGCTCACTTACGGATATGGCTATGGCATCAGTGTTTTCTGTAATACCCAATGCGGCTCTGTGTCTTGTTCCGGCAGATGCAGGAATGGCATCTGATTCACTAACGGGTAAAATACACCGAGCGGCAATAATAAAATTACTTTTGATAATAACAGCTCCGTCGTGCATAGGCGCATTTTTATAAAAAATACTTTCTAACATATAATCTGATATAGGGGCATTAACAGGGACGCCGGACTGAATGTATAAACTTAAATCATCTTTAAGGGTAATAACAATTAATGCACCTGTTTTAGTACGAGACATATTATAGCAGGCTTCCTGTAAAATATTCATCGGGATAATTTGTGTATTGTTTTGGTTAAGTGCATCTTTTAGATTAAAAATACTTGAATGTTGCTTCCAAAATTGTGAAGATCCTATAAGTAGTAAGAACTTTCTTATTTCCTGCTGAAAGATGATAATAATGGTAATAATACCTACACTGATAAATTTTCCAATAATTGAACTGAGTAGTTTTAAATCCATTGCAGAAATAATTACCCACACAATATAAATAAGCCCTAATCCCCAAAACACTTTAACGGCATTAGTACCTCTAATAAGGTTGTATAGTACAAACAATAGTACGGCTACTAAAAATACATCTAATATTTCAGACCAACCAAAGTGAAGTATCTCGCTACTCGAAATCATTTTTTTATTTGCATGGTTTCATATAGTTGGTGTATAACTCCGTCTGACAAACCTATTTGCGGAATATGTATTCTTTCTATATCTGCTATTTTCATAACGGTTAGATATATTTTTGCAGCAGGTACAATTACATCTGCTCTATCCGGTTTTAATCCTATTAGTTTTACTCTTTCTTCATAAGAATAAGACAGTAACATTTCGTGTAAGCCTTTTAGTTTATTGTAAGAAAGTGTTTTATTTTCTTTCTTTCCACTCATTTTATAGAGTTTGTTAATGTTACCTCCCGAGCCAATTCCATACATCGGATAAATGCCTTGTATGTTTTTTTTAATCCAAACTTTCATTTCGTCCCAGGTGTCGTCAGAAATTTTATTATATAATAATCGTAATGTACCTATATTAAATGATTTAGATGCCACCAACTTGTGTTTATTGTATATGGTAAGTTCTGTACTTCCCCCGCCAACATCAATGTACATATAGGCTTCATTAGGATCAAGGAGTTCTTCTACGTGATTAGCAAATATCAACGCTGCCTCTGTTTTACCATCAAGGATTTCTATTTTAAGAGAGGTTTCTTTTTCAATGTCCTGAATGATTTTTAAACCATTTTCTGCATCTCTCATGGCACTTGTGGCTACTATTCTATAGTGTTGCACACCATGTGCCTGCATAATGTGATAAAATCCTTTTAATGTATGTAGCAGTCGCTGTTCTTTTTCTTCTGAAATTTTACCATTTAAAAAAACATCTTCTCCAAGCCGAACGGAAGCACGTATAAGCTCTTCTTTATGAAAAATAGTTTTTCCTTTGTAGTCGTAAACCCTGCTTAATAGAAGTCGCACCGCATTGCTTCCAATATCTATGGCTGCCAAAATTGTCATAATTTACGTTTTTGATTTTTGGTAAGGTTTTGAAGATAATTGTATGTTGCTTCCTGAACACGTATGATAGGCTCTTTAGGCTCTCTTTTTTTATATTGATTTGTTTGCTGACGATCAATGATGCGAACTTTTACATTACCGGAAAGTTGTATTTGTATGATATCAGTAATGATTTTTTTTATGGTTTCATCATAAATAGGTGTGGCAACTTCGCTTCTATGGTCTAGGTTTCTTGTCATCCAATCAGCAGAAGACATATATATTTTTTCGTTACCATTGTTATGAAAGATTAAAATCCTGGCGTGCTCTAAAAATTTATCTACAATGCTATAAGCTTTAATATTATCACTATAGCCCGGTAGTTCTGTTACCAAGGAGCATGCACTGCGAATAATCAAGTTAATTTTTACACCACATTGAGATGCGGTATAAAGCCAATTAATCATTTCTTTATCAACCAGGTTGTTTAATTTAATGGTAATAGATGCCGGCAATTTCTTTTTGGCATTACTGATTTCTTGTTTTATAAGTTGTGTTAATTTGCTCCTCATGGTAAATGGAGATACTAATAAATGCTGATAATTTCCAACTTTAAAATTATCCTGATAAAAATTAAAGATGTTTTCTATGTCTGTTACAATTCCTTTGTGAGTTGTTAGTAAAGAAAAGTCAGTGTAAATTTTTGCTGTTTTTTCGTTAAAATTTCCTGTGCCAATGTGTGCAATTTTGAATGGTTTGTTTTTTTCTTTTCCGGTTATTAAAAAAAGTTTAGAATGAACCTTTAATCCTCTGACACCATAAATAACTTCGGCACCGGCTTCTTTTAATTTATTTGCCCAATAGATATTGTGTTCTTCGTCAAACCTTGCTTGTAACTCTACAATTGCGGTTACTGTTTTTCCGTTTTTGATGGCATTAATAAGAGAGTTGGCAATGAGTGAGGACTCTGCCAACCTATATAAAGTGATTTTGATAGATTGAATACGCGGATCTATGGAAGCTTCTCGCAGTAAGTTAATCAAATGGTTATATGATTGATAAGGATAATGTAACAGAATGTCTTTTTGAAGAATAACATCTATAATTGGAGTTTGAATGTCTTTTAAATCAGGATGTTCCAATGGCTGATTGGCAGGTAAGGTTAGTTTATCTATTCCTAAATTCGGGAAACTAATAAAGTCTTTGAAATTGTGATAACGACCTCCGGGAATAACACTGTCTTTGTTGTTCATGCCAAGTTTTTTAGTAATAAAATTCAGCATTTCAAGGGGCATTTCTTTATCATATACAAAGCGTACAGGATTACCTTTTTTTCTTTCTTTTAAACTTTTTGAAAGTTTCTCTAACAAGCCGCGACCTAAGTCATTATCTATTTCAAGTTCTGCATCTCGTGTAAGTTTAATATTATAAGCACAGATACATTTATATCCAAATACTTCAAAAATTTCATTAAGGTTGCAACGGATAACATCATCTAATAAAATGATATATTTTTTATTTTGGAGCGCAGGAAGTTCCACAAATCTGCTTAATACCTTGGTAGGAATTTCAACAATTGCATATTTAGTGGCTTTAGTATTGGTATTAGAAACCAGTTTTACAACAAGGTATCCATATTTGTCTTTTAAATTAGGAAATTCTTTTTTGGGGTCTATAAGAATAGGAAACAATGAGGGCATTACTTCATTATGAAAATATTCTTTAATGTATTTTTTGTGTTCCGGTAACGTTTCTTTTTCGTTAATGATGTAAATATTGTTTGTTTTTAGTTCTTCAAGAATTTGAATGTATAGGTCATCGAATTTTTTTTGTTGGGCGAGTACTTTATTCTGTAGATTAGTAAGCAACACATCGGGGTCTTCCCCGTAGATATTAACAGCATGTGTGCCAAGTTTTATTAATCTTTTTACGGTAGCAACACGTACTCTGTAAAATTCATCTCTGTTGTTACTGAATATGCCCAAAAATTTTAGTCTCTCAAAAAGCGGATTTTTTCTATCTTCCGCTTCTTGCAATACTCTTTCGTTAAAAGAAAGCCAGCTTAATTCTCTGTTGATATGTGGAATAAATTTTTTACTCATAGTATTTATTTGCAGCAGTCCTTTTTTTCACAAGAACCATTTCGTATAGCTTTTATAAGTTTTCTTATAATATAAAAAGCAGCGATTCCTGTAATAGTAATTACTATAATTTTATCTCTCATAAAGCTGTAACATTAATAAGTTCTTTTATCTTTTTTGCTTTTTGCAATGCTGATGAAATGGTTTTGTCTGTTACTGTAATATGTCCCATTTTGCGAAAAGCTTTGACATTCTGCTTTCCATAAATGTGTGGATAAACACCGCTGTATTTTAATATCGTTTCCATGCCGTTATAGTGCGCTTCTCCTTCAAACCCTTCTGAACCAAGCAAGTTAATCATTACAGCAGGGCGAATAATGGTTGTGTCTCCAAGCGGGAAGTTAAGTATAGCTCGCCACAACTGTTCAAACTGAGAGGTTATACAAGCTTCAATAGTATGATGCCCAGAATTATGTACACGCGGTGCCATTTCGTTTACAAACAATTTTCCTTCTTTAGAAATAAAGTATTCTATTGCTAAAAGTCCAACCAAAGAAAGTTGATCCGCTATTTGTTTTGCTAATTTATTTGCTTGCTCGGCAATATCTTTATTAACCGAAGCCGGGCATATTAGATAATCAACTAAGTGTGCGGTAGGGTTAAATACTGATTCTACAATTGGAAATGTGGTTGTTTCTCCATTTTTATTTCGCGCAACAATTACACTTATTTCTTTTTCAACAACTACTCTTCTTTCCAACACAGACGGTTCATTAAAAGCATTTTCAATATGTTCCTTAACAAATATCTTTTTCACGCCCTTTCCATCATAGCCGCCCTTTCTTGTTTTTTGGTAAAAGGGCATATACTCTGTGTATTTTTCTATTTGAGCTTTATTTTCTACTAAAAAGAAATCTGAAGTGGGAATACTATGTTTCTGATAAAACATTTTTTGTAAGCCCTTATCTTGAATCATTTCAATAATTTCAGGTTGAGGATATACTTCCTTTCCTTCATCTCTTAGTTTTTTTAATGCCGCAGTATTGACATTTTCTATTTCAATAGTAATAAGGTCTAATTTTTTCCCAAAGTGATAGACGTCATCAAAGTTTTTAAAGTCGCCTTGTACAAAATGAGAGGTTAGGGATTTGCACGGTGCATTATTATCAGGTTCTAAAACAGATACGTTAAGTGAAAAATCATGTGCCTTTTGTAAAAGCATTTTTCCTAATTGTCCTCCTCCAAGAATGCCTATCTTTTTTTTATTAAATGCCGAATTTATCATATTATTTTGAGCTCTGCAAATTACAGTAAAATTTTCAGACTTTATAAAAGAGCTTGCTTATTTTTTATACAAACTGATAAGCAGCTCCGCAATACGGTGTGGTATAAAATCATCTTGACCAATAACTTCATAAAGAGCCTTTTGAATTTTACTATCGGCATAAAAATCATCTATTAAGTAATTACTAATAATTTTTTTTAACCGATTAACTCGTTGCTCTTTTCTTTTTTGAGGAATATAGTTATATTGCTTGGATAGTTTAAGAAAGTTTTCCATCATTTCATATATCTCTTTTATACCTGTATTTTGCATGGCAGAGCAAGATATTACAGGGACTTTCCAATTTTTAAGTGCATGTGTAAAATAGTGCAAAGAAGAGCTAAGTTGTGCAGATGCCACTTTTGCTTGTGCAATATTATTTCCGTCTGTTTTTGTAATAGCAATGCCATCGGCAAGTTCCATAATACCTCGCTTTATACCTTGCAATTCATCGCCTGCCCCTGCAAGCATTAATAGTAAAAAGAAATCGCTGATTTCAGATACTTCTACCTCACTTTGCCCTACTCCGACTGTTTCAATTAAAATTTTATCAAAACCGGCAGCTTCACATAAAAGTATTGTTTCGTATGTTTTTGAAGTAATTCCACCTAACACACCTCCGCTTGGTGATGGCCTGATAAAAGCATTTGCATTTGCCGATAGTTTTTCCATTCTTGTTTTATCACCTAAAATACTACCCTTTGAAATATTACTACTTGGATCTATGGCTAGTACTGCCACTTTATGCCCTTTATTAATACAGTATAACCCAAAAGATTCAATAAAGGTGCTTTTCCCAACTCCCGGCACACCTGTAATTCCTAATCTAAAAGATTTGCCGGTATAAGGCAAAATACCTTCTATAATTTTATCCGCAAGTTGCAGATGTTCTTTGTTATTAGATTCTATTACTGTAATCGCTTTGGCTAATACTGTAACATCTTTATTTAGTATGCCGCTGATATAGTATTCAGCTTTTTGTATCATAATTAAAATTTAAGATGCTTTACGGAGATTCCGCTATTTTGAAGTTCTTGTAAAGATTTAATGCCAATGTCTAAATGTTGTTCTGTATATTGAGAAGACACAGACTTGTCTTTCTCTTCTGTTTTGATGCCTTCCGGAATCATTGGCTGGTCGGTTACCAATAACAATCCTCCTGTTGGAATTTCATTATAGAATCCAACGGAAAAAATTGTAGCTGTTTCCATATCAATAGCCATTGCGCGTATTTTTCGAAGGTATTCTTTAAATTCGTCATCGTGTTCCCACACTCTACGATTTGTTGTATATACCGTTCCTGTCCAATAATCCTTATCAGATAATCTAATGGTGTAAGAAACTGCTTTTTGCAAACTAAATGCAGGTAATGATGGTACTTCCGATGGGAAATAATCGTCAGATGTTCCTTCACCCCTGATAGCTGCAATGGGCAAAACAAAATCTCCGATTTGATTTTTTTTCTTTAAACCTCCGCATTTCCCTAAAAACAAAACAGCTTTTGGGTTAATAGCACTTAACAAATCCATTATGGTAGCCGCTGCTGCGCTACCCATTCCAAAATTAATAATTGAAATACCATTGGCATGAGCGCTGCGCATAGGCTTATCAGTTCCTTTTACTTCTACATTATATTTTTTTGCAAATAAATCAATGTAATTATTAAAGTTTACAAGTATAATGTAGTGTCCAAAATCTTCTAACGCAACACCTGTGTATCTCGGCAACCAATTCTCTACAATTTCTTGTTTTGTTTGCATAATAATTAATTCTCTTTTTTAATTTCAGCAGAATGATTAATAATTTGATTCTGTATGTTAATTGAATATTCATGAATTAAAGAAAGTATATTAAGAATAAATTCATCATCTAAGTCCAACTTATCAGAAACAGATTTTCTTGTTGTAATTATTTCTTTCCATCTTGAAAGTTGAAATGCAGTAATACTATGTTCTTTTTTATAGTAAGCAATTTGTTTTACAATATCGGTACGCTTGCTTAATAGGTTCAGTAAGTCCTCATCTATTTCATCAATAATAGATCTTAAATCGGCTAATTGATTATTAAATTGATTATTAGATGTAGATATTGCAGGATAATGCAAGTGAGTAAGTAAAGCTTTTAGTTCTAAAGGCGATAGCTGTTGTTCCTTATCACTCAATGCTAATTCAGGGTTAATATGTGTTTCTATCATTAACCCATTCATGCCGATATTCATAGCTTTTTGTGCAATGGACTCAACTAAGTTTTTATTCCCGGAAATATGGCTTGGATCGCATATAATAGAAATATCAGGTAAAATGGTTTTTAATTCTAATGGAATTTGCCAAAGTGGCTTGTTTCTGTATTTTTCATTTCCGTAGTAATAAAATCCTCTGTGTATGGCTGCTATATTTGATATACCTAAGTTTTTAAATCTTTCAATAGCACCCACCCATAATTTTATATCAGGATGCATAGGGTTTTTTATCATTACAGGAATGTCCACACCCTTTAAAGAAGATGCTATTTCATTAACACTAAAAGGGTTTGTAGTGGTTCGTGCGCCAATCCAAACAGCATCAATATTATATTTCAAAATTAGCTCTACATGGTGAGGATTAGCAATCTCTGTACATACTCGTAAATTAAATTGTTGCTTTACATCTTGTAACCATTTTAACCCAACTTCTCCCACGCCATCAAAGCCTCCGGGACGGGTTCTTGGTTTCCATATTCCGGCACGAAAGAATGATACATCTTTAATATCAGATAGTGCCTTGGCAGTAGAAATTACTTGGTTATAAGATTCTGCACTACAAGGTCCTGCAATAATTATAGGCTGTTTAGTAAGCATTTATCAGTATTTTTTGTACGAGGAATTTCCATAACCATAGCCGTACCCATAACCGTATTTGCCATATTTTTTACCATATTTATATCCATAGCCGTAATACGAATAATATCCGTGTTTTCTTATATTAATACCGTTCAGTACTAAAAATAAATTTGGGATTTTATTTTCTTTGTGTAATTGGTTAATAAATTTGACTGTTCTTCTTGTTGCAATTTTAGCGTTGATGGTAAATATATTTAAATCTGCATATTGCATTAAATAGATAGGATCTACCAACAACCCTGCAGGAGGCGTATCTATTATTATGAAATCATACTTACTTTCCAAATGATGAAGCATTTCGTTCAGCTTATTAGATAATAATAAATCGGACGGATTGGGTGGCGCATCTTTTCCTGCAAGATAACAATCTAAATTTTCAATAAATGTAGGATACAACATTTCATCGGCTTCGGCTTGTTGAGAAAGAAATGCACTGATTCCTTTTTCCGGATTTAATTTTAATGCTTTGTAAATTCTTGGTTTATGAAGGTCGAGTTCTATTAATGCAATTTTTTTACCTGACTTAGCAAGCATTGCAGCAAGATTAATAGATAAAAATGTTTTTCCTTCACCGGGTAAAAACGAAGTAACAAGGATTTTTTTAATTGGCTTATCTTTTGAGCTATATTTAATATTTGTAATAATATTTCTGATAGACTCACTGATTGGAGCATAGGGTTCTTCAACAGAGACAACAGAAGATTCATTAATATTTTTTTGAAAAGGAATTGTTCCTATAAGCGGAATGGTTGTTAATTCTTTTAAGTGTTCGGTATCTGTAATTTTTACCACAAATAATACACGGAGAACAACCAATACAATAGCAAGTCCAAATCCAAATGATAAAAATGAATTAAGTATTTTAGGTTTGTCCGGTTTAACAATACCAATATTTCTTGGTTTTTCAATGGTTTTAATATTGGGTGTAATCGTAGCTTTTGAAATTCGCGTATTGGCTCTTTTCTCAAGTAAAAAAGAATAGAGCTTTTCATTGATATCTATTTTGCGCTGAATATTTAAAATATCTCTTTGTTTTGGAGGGATATAGCGAAATTTTGAAACATACTGGTTAATTTCAGCATTCAGGTTTTCAATAAGATTAAAAGTTGCTTTTCTGGAATTGGTAATGTATATCAGTAAATCTTGTTTTAACCGTCTTATATTTTGCTTAAGGTTTGTAATATTGGGGTTGTTATCCGTGTTTGTTCCGTATTTATCATTCAAATCTAATTGAAGTTTGTACAGTTCTGTTACAGCATCCGGTAAAAACCCTGCTTTTTCCATAATAAAAATATTAGGTGGTAAAAATTGCGGATCTTTATCTTCAATAATATATTTTTCCAAATCGTTAAGCGCTTCTATTTGCATTTGATATTGACCAACTTGCGCTTCGTAATCAGAAAGTTTTGTAAGATAATTTTTTTGCTCCCAGTCAAGGTCTAAAATATTATTATAGTTTTTGTAAGATTGCATAGTGTCTTCAATGCCTTTCAGATTTGCTGATATTTCTTCCAATTGTTTATTAATATATAATAGTGTTTTTTCATTTAAATCTAATCTTGTTTTTAAAGTGCTTTGAGCATACACGGTATTAAGAGTGTCTAGCACAATGATAGCTCTTTCCGGAATTACATCCTCAATAGAAATCTTTAAGATGTTTGTATAATCCGGGTTTTCAATATTCAGCGTTTGCATGTATGTTGAAATCAAAAACTCTTTTGAATGTACAACTACTTCATAATTAATTTTTGCTAAAGCAAGAGCAGTTTGCATAGTGAGATTAGGCGTTCTGCTTATTAGTAAATTAAAATCAACATCAACAAGTTCTTTATCGAACTGCCCACGTTTTTTAATTGTATTATTATTTATTATATACTCCAATTCGTATGTAGTATAGTTTATAATACTAAATTTAATAGGCATTTCATACAAACTAGGATTTATATTGTTTACTTTTATATAAAACGGCATACCGGAAAACTGCTCTGTTTCTCGCACTTTACCAACAATAAAATAGGAAACCTGCAAAGTGTTTTTTAATTTCTCAATAGTTTCCTCCATTATATCATAGGACTTAATTACCCTCATTTGATTGGAATTATCAATATATGTGGTGTATGAACTGGAATAAAAATTATCTTCTGATATTAAATTTTTATCGTAATAATCTTTTGTATTGACTAAAATTTGTGTGGATGCTTGGTAAATATTAACCAGTCTATATGTATAAAAATAACCCAATGCGTAAGCAATAGCAACAAAAATAATTGGGAAATACCAATTTTGACGAACTACTCGTAAAACAATCTGAATATCTTTCTCATTAATTATAGAGGATTTCTGCTGGGGAGTATTTTCCACTTTATAGTTTTTTGTTCAAATATCTGAAAAATATCTGGAAAGGACAATAGTTTTTATAATAAAGAATTAACCGTTATCGGTTGTAAAACACAGTCTAACAGTTGATTTTGTGGATATAACAAGGCATTTAAACCTATTGTTTTTGCACTTTCTATATGTGTTAATGTATCGTCATAGTAGATAGCTTTATGCAGGTCAATATTATTATCTTTAATAATTTTTTGAAAAATCTTTTCATCAGGTTTTCTCAAACCCATTCTGCATGAAAAATAAACTTGATTAAATAATTCTTCCAAATGACTAATTTCATGTGTATCAGAAAGCATTTGCTCAAACTTTTTAATGTGTGTTTCGCATGTATTACTTAATAAAATAAGTTGGTGTTGCTTTGATAATTCTTTTAATGTTTCAATATTTTCTTTTGGAATATCAAGTAACATGCTGTTCCATGCATCTTTCAAATAATATATATCATCATCAAATTCCAATAAGTCTTTCATCTCTTCAAAAAAAGTACGCTCAGATATTTTACCAAGCTCAAATTTTTGGATAATATCATGAGGAAATCCAAATTGTATCCAATTTTTAACGTCTTTACCTGTAAGTGCTAATATTTTCTTAATTGTTGATTGTACATCTAACGGCAGAATAACACCGCCTAAGTCAAAAATAATTGTTTTACAGTCCATATTTTTTTATTCAGCAAATAATGGGTATTTCAGCATCATTTGATTTACTTTCTTTTTAATTTTGGATAATACTTTTGGGTTATCTTTATTTTTAAATGTCTCATCAATTAAATCAACAACCTTTATACAATCTTTTTCTTTTAATCCTCTTGATGTAATTGCAGGGGTTCCTATTCTAATACCCGATGTAATAAATGGAGATTTATCATCAAAAGGAACCATGTTTTTATTAACGGTAATATCAACTTCTCCTAAAACTTTTTCAGCTTCTTTTCCTGAAATTCCTTTATTTCTCAAATCTATCAGCATTAAATGATTATCCGTTCCTCCGGATACAATATAATATCCTTTTGAAATAAATGTTTTTGCCATTGCTTGTGCATTTTTTACAATTTGAATGGCATAATACATATAGTCATCGGTTAAGGCTTCTCCAAATGCAACTGCTTTAGCAGCAATCACATGTTCTAACGGACCTCCCTGTATGCCCGGAAACACAGCGCTATCTAATAGAGCACTCATCATTTTTAATTCTCCTTTTGGTGTTTTTTCTCCAAACGGATTAACAAAATCTTTTTTTATCATAATCATACCACCTCTTGGGCCTCTTAGTGTCTTGTGAGTTGTGGTAGTTACTATATGGCAATGCAACAGTGCATCATTTAGAATTCCCTTTGCTATTAATCCTGCGGGATGCGCGATATCTGCCATTAGTATAGCTTCTGTTTGATCGGCTGCTTTTCTTATCAATTCATAATTCCAATCTCTTGAATAAGCAGAAGCCCCAAGTATAATCAACTTAGGTTTTTCTTCTAACACCTGATTATATAATTTATTAAAGTCAATTTTTCCTGTTTCTTGTTCTACATTATAAAAAACAGGCTTGTAAAGTTTACCTGAATAATTAACCGGAGAACCATGTGTTAAATGTCCTCCATGCGAAAGATTAAATCCTAAAATTTTATCGCCGGGCTTGATGCATGCAAACATCACAGATGCATTGGCTTGTGCTCCCGAATGAGGCTGTACATTTACCCATTCTGCGCCAAATAGTGCTTTAGCTCTATCTATTGCGAGTTGTTCTGTTTTATCTACCACTTCGCATCCGCCATAATATCTTTTTCCAGGATATCCCTCTGCGTATTTATTAGTTAATACACTCCCCATGGCTTTCATTACTTGATTGCTTACATAGTTTTCGCTGGCAATAAGTTCAATACCTCTTTCTTGTCTTTTTTGTTCTTCTCTTATTAATTTAAATATTTCAGTTTCCTTTTTCATTTTTTATTAGTTTAGTTTTTTCCCACAAATATAATGTAATTAAGGTGAACAAAATAAATGGTGATTGAGCAATGCCCATTAACCATCTACTTATTGTATATTCATTGTCATTCAGTTTTAGTTTGAAAAAGTAACCATAAATCATCAAAATAACAGAAAGGAGTATAATAATACCATAAATGATTAGAAGTAGTTTTTGATACCAATTATTCATCCTTAGAAACTTTAATGAAATAATTGAGGTAATAATATATATAGCAACAAAAGTAATGGTAAGAGGGTATTTTACATAATATAAAGTAGCGTATGAAAACTTAGTGAAAAAGAGGAATGCAGATGGTATTGGCATGGTTGTACTTTTATAGAATTTAAAATAAATTAAATTATTAAAATTGATAAAAACATATTCTCTAAAATAGCCGAGTAATATAAAAAACACAAGCAATACAATGGCTTTGTACAATGGTTTCATTAAGCGTACTTATTTACCCACCATACCCACAATAAGAAAATATAGGCATAAACTAAAAAGGTGAATGTATATGTATGGTTAAATTCAAGCCAAGCGGGGTTTATATATGTAAGAATTGCTAATCCTACAACGCGTAAAACATTAATAATATGAATGGTTAAAATGCCAATGGGTATAAACCACCATTTATTTTTTTGCCTTCCCGGGAAAGCAGCTACAAATACACTAAATACAATAAACAAACTGATAGCATTACACGCACCTCCAACCCATACGCCAATTGAACCATGTATGCCTATTACCTGAAAGTCGTTAATATCAAGGGTTTTAAATGTTTTGTAATGTAATTTCTTTAAAATCTCATCTACATTTTCAATAATAAACCGAATAAAATACTCGTCAAACCTAGTGTGTTTCTTTAGAATAAATTCGTAGATTAAAAATAATACAAAATAAGAAAGAGAAGCTATTACTAAGAACTTAATCCTAGAATCATTAAGATAACCAATAATAGACCTACTACTCTTCGGAAGATTGTTTCCCTTTATTTTTTCTGTTTTTTCTGGTATCATACACTTTTTTTGCTCCATACATAGCACCGGCAGCCATTAATAGGCTAATTCCACCATCTATAGGAATACATGGAGGCGGCCAACAAGGCGGCGGAGGCGGCGGAGGTGGTGGAGGTGGTGGAGGTGCTGCTCCGAAACTTATTGTTATAATAAGAACAAAAAATATTAATAAGATAATTTTTTTCATGTAAGAATTGTAGTTCTGTATGTGAGTTGCAAATATAAGAAAAAAAATATATACAAAGAAATATTTTATATTAAACAAAAGATAATACTAATTAAACGGTAATTTAAGCAGATAAACCGTATTTAATTATTTTATTCGTACTACAGAAATACCATCTCTTATGGGTAAAATACAATGCCAAATGTTTGTTTGCTCTTTTAAGTATTCATTAAACTCTTGAATAGATTGAGTTATAGGCTCTTGCGGCACACTTGTTACAAGCCCTTTCCACAGAGTATTGTCTATCAACATCCATCCGTTTTCAGATAGTTTTGGCAATAAAAGTTCATAATAATTTTTATACATAGATTTGTCTGCATCAATGTATATTAAATCAAATTTCTCGTCTATCTTTTCTATGATTTCAATAGCATTACCTTGTATCAGTTGAATATTGGAGTATTTATATTTAGTAAAAAAATCTTGTGCTATCTTTACGTGTTTTGTATTTTTTTCTATTGTGGTTAACAACCCATTGGCTCGCATGCCTTGTGCCAAGCAAATAGCAGAAAACCCTGTAAAGGTGCCTATTTCAAGAATACGCTTAGGTTGCAGCATTTTAGATATTGTGATTAAAAAATGGGCTTGAATACCATTGCTGAGCATTTTGAAAGAGGATAGATGTGTCTTTGTATAATTTTCAATTTCTTCTAACTCAGGAAGTAATTTATGGGAATGCTCATAGCAATATTCTTCTATATCAGGGTTTACAATAATATTATTTACAATGCTCATAGCTAAAAACAAGCAGCCCTTTCTTTTGAAAGGGCTGCAAGCAATAAATTTATTTTTTCTTCTTTTTAGCAGGTGTTTTTTCTTCTAACACATAATCGGTTGTAGGCGGCACATAATTGGGGTCTAACGATGCATCGATTAAAACTCTACCACAATGTTCGCAAACAATTAATTTTTTATGTGTTTTAATATCTAAAATTCTTTGTGGTGGTATTTGGCTAAAGCACCCCCCACAAGAATCTCTTTCAATGATAGCAACCGCAATACCGTTTTTTACATTCTCTCTAATTTTTTTATATGAATTGATTAATCTCGCTTCTATTTTAGAAGAAAATTTTTCTGACTCTTTTAATAATTCTTTTTCTTCTTTTTCTGTTTCAGATACAATCTCATCTAATTCTTTTTTCTTCAACTCTAAATCTTTTTGTTTTTCAGAAAATTCTTTTTCAGCTATTTCTAAAAACTGCATTTTTGTTTCAACATTATATTTTTCTTCTTTAATTTTCTTTTCAGCTATTTGAATTGCAAGGTCTTGCGATCCAATTTCTTTTGCTAATGCTTCATATTCTCTGTTGTTACGAACCTTATTTTGTTGTTGCTCATACTTTTTTATCGCCGCCTGAAAGTCTTTAATTTCTTGCTTATTGGTTTGGATTTTTTCTTCAGATTCTTTAATTTCACTCTGTAGTTTTTGAACTCTGGTTTGAAGCCCCATTACTGTCGCTTCTAAATCGGCTACCTCTAAAGGCAATTCTCCGCGAATAAATCTGATTTTATCTATTTTAGAATCTATTTGTTGTAACTGAAATAATATTCTTAACTTAGTTTCTATAGATGCATCTAACTTTTCTTTCAGTGTTGTCATAGTTTAAAAGTATTTTACTGGGTTTGTATTTATTTTTGATAAATGGACGGCAAATGTAGGAAATTTTTTTTGAATTAGTGCACAAAAAATTTCGGGGGTGTATTGTTCTGCCTCAAAGTGCCCAATATCAGTGATAAGAAGCTTGTTATCTGCGTCAAAAAACTGATGGTACTTAAAGTCCGAACTAAGGAATACATCTGCCTCACTTACAATAGCTTGTGATAGTAAAAACGAGCCGCTGCCTCCACAAAAAGCCACTTTTTTAATTGGTTTATTATAGTCGGTATAACGAACACATTCTGCCTTAAACACTTCTTTTATTTTTTTTAAAAAATCTTTTACGGAGATTGCTGTTTCTAACTCTCCTATCATGCCACTACCAACGTTATTGTAATAATTGTCTAATTGATAAATATCGTAAGCAACTTCCTCGTAAGGGTGGGTATTTAAAAGTGCTGTAATTACTTTTTTTTCTTTATGTGATTCAAAGATGGTTTCGATTCGAACCTCGTTTTCTTCAGACAACTTTTCTTTCTCTCCAATAAAAGGATTACTATGTTGATTGCCACGAAATGTACCGGCTCCTGTTGTACTAAAACTGCAACTATCGTAATTACCAATGTGTCCACATCCTGCATTAAACAATGCTTGTCGTACAGAGTCTATATGTGACATGGGAACAAAGCTAACAAGTTTTTTTAATATCTTATTTTTAGGCTGTAATATTCTTAATTTAGTTAGGTTTAATTTTTTCGCAATTGTGTGATTGACACCGGTTATAATATTATCTGCATTGGTATGCAGTGCATAAATATTGATGTTATTTTTAATTGCTTTAACGACACAACGTTCTATCCACGTAGCAGATGTTATTTTTTTTAGAGGACTAAAAATTAAAGGATGGTGTGCAATAATTAAGTTGCAAGATTGTTGAATTGCTTCATTGATAATAGCTTCCGTAACATCTAATGCACAAAGAACGCCTGTACAAACATCGTCTTTATTACCAATAACAAGTCCTGAATTATCATAATTTTCTTGATAGTTTAATGGAGCCCATTCTTCTAATACATTCAGTACGTCTCCTATTTTTAATCCCTTCATGAATTAACTTAACAAGGTCTTTGCCATTGCCGATATTCTTGCATTGTCAGCTTTTCCTGCTAACGTTTTTGTTGCTTTTCCCATTACTTTGCCGATATCAGCGGCGGAATTTGCGCCGACTTCAGTAATAATTTTTTTTATTTCAGATGTAAGTTCTTCATCACTCATTTGCTTTGGTAAAAACTCTTCCATCACATTTGCTTGGTATATTTCAACTTCTGAAAGATCTGCTCTGTTTTGCTGATCAAAGATAGCCGCAGCATCTTTTCTTTTTTTCACTTCTTTTTGAAGGGCTT
The DNA here is from genome assembly GCA_039811645.1 of Bacteroidia bacterium. Classification (GTDB taxonomy): domain Bacteria; phylum Bacteroidota; class Bacteroidia; order B-17B0; family Aurantibacillaceae; genus BPGX01. The sequence goes on from JBDHZB010000014.1 coordinate 22,430, forward strand.
TCATTACATTATCTTCAGTAAAGCCTTCCGGTGAAGTTTTTATATGAATAATAACATTTTTAATTGCTCTAAGTGCTTCCAAACGCTTACTATCTTTGCTTAGCATGGACTGTTTAATTTCTGCCATGATTTTTTCTTCAAAACTCATAGTTTTTTCTTTACTATTATCTTACAGCATTAATTTTAGCAATAGCATTAATGCGTTGTTCGGCTAATTTATTTGCAGCTAAGTAAGTAGGGATTTTTTCATTTTTTGCAATCTCAAAAACTTTTCGTGTTGTATCATATATTTTTTCTGCATGAGATAATGCGCGTTCTCTGTTATATCCTTCTAATTCGTAGTAAACATTGATAATTCCACCTGCATTAACAACAAAATCCGGCGCATATAAAATTCCTTTTACTTCCACTTCTTTTCCGTGAATCTTTTCATCAGCAAGTTGATTATTGGCAGAACCGCAGATTATTTTACAAGTCAGTTGTTTTAATGTTTCGCTATTTACGGTTGCACCAAGAGCGCACGGAGCGTATATATCCGCTTCTATAGAATATAAATTATTTGTATTAAGGACTGTAACTTTATATTGCTTTGAAATATCCTTGATTTTATTTTCATCTATGTCAAAAATAAATAATTCCGCATTTTCTTTTGCTAAAAGGTCTATTAGATGTTTCCCTACATTTCCAAGTCCTTGAACAATTATTTTTTTACCACTTAAAGATTCTTTTCCGTAAACTTCCTTGGCAGAAGCTTTCATTCCTGCCAATACTCCCATTGCTGTAACAGGAGACGGGTCTCCACTTCCTCCCATATTTTCGGGAAGTCCTGTTACATATTGTGTTTCCATATGAATAGTTTCCATGTCTTTACTATTCATTGCCACATCTTCAGCAGTAATATATTTTCCTCCTAAGCTATCAATAAATTTTCCAAATCGTCTTAGTAAGGCTTCTGATTTTAATTTTTTGGCATCACCAATAATAACTGCTTTTCCTCCGCCAAGGTTAATACCTGCAAGGGAAGATTTGTAAGTCATACCTCTTGAAAGGCGCAGTACGTCTGTTAAAGCGTCTTGCTCTGTTGCGTAGTTCCACATTCTAGTACCTCCTAAAGCAGGTCCTAATACGGTGTTATGAATACCTATAATTGCTCTAAGTCCGGTATCGTTATCATTGCAATAAACAACTTGTTCATGGTTAAATACAGACATTTGTTCTACTACCCCTTCTATGGCGGTAGTTTTTTCTTCCTTAAATACAGTAACAGACATATAGAAAAATACTAAAGATTACTCAACGTCCACTTGATAAGAAATACCATCAATGGTTAATGTAATGTTATAATCGCAAGTGCCACTACCCATGTTGATAGTTTGGGTATTTGCTCCCGATGGTTTTATAGACATTATACCATTAATAAAGGGGTGTTTTCCCGGTTTAAGAATTGTTTCAGGCGCACATCCTGCAAAATCTCTTACAAGATAAGTACTTGATGTATTATCTAATGTAATATCAAAAGATCCTTTGCTATCAGACACAGATCCATTGCCGGAAACAGCTACTTTTGCATAACTCCAGTTAATTGGTAAATTACCGCTTGGTGCATAAACAGCATTTGTACTTGTATTCAATAGTGCAACCACATGATTTGCAGAGCTTACAACTGAAGACGAACCATTATTAATAGTAAACCCTGAATATGAAGCTGCCCATGTTAAGTTTGCAGTATTAGGATTAAATCCGTTAGATGTACTATTGTTAATAGATATAGATGTTGCCGACACAGTAGAAGTATTAATTACATAATTAATCAACTGAACTGTAGATTTAAAACCCGGTTGGCGAATGTATTTTGCATTTAATGTTGATGTATTATATTTTACAACAATTTTACCGCTGCGGATATTTCCATCAGCACCATGGCTGTTATTAAAAATAATACTATCAATTTTTGCTACAGTGTCTTTTTTAATGGTAGCAGAACCAAAAAATGGTGTATAAGTATAAGTATCTCTAGCTTCAGCAACGGCTACAAAAACATCATTCATAACTTGGTACGAAGTAATAGCATCTTTTGCATAAGTAGCATCACTGTTAGGCGTTGGAGGTTCCGGAGAATTTTTTTTGCTGCAAGAAGTTAATACACTTCCGATGGCAAGTAGTAAAAATAGTTTTTTCATAATTTAACTTTTAATTAGATTGGGCATAAATATAAGTAAAAATTTAATATACTCAGAAAGTATTTTTTATTTTGTTATTTTTATTCCAATCCACTACTTTTACAAGTGATACACGCTATGATTTACGACCATGGTTTGAATATTAATAAAGTTATAAAAAGACTCAAGGAGCTATTTACACAGGATGATGAATTAGATAATACCTTAGTATTGAATAATGTGAAACTTTGCCAAATATTAATGAATAAACTTTTGGCATAGTATTTGGATATACACACAACCTATAATTTAATTATGTTTGAAAATATGTTTAATCCCTTGATGGAGGAGGAAGTTGACTTTATACCACTGCTTAGTTCGGAAGATGAAAATAGTATAATATCTGAAAATTTGCCCGAAATACTGCCAATTTTACCGCTACGCAATACAGTTCTTTTTCCCGGCGTTGTTATTCCAATTACGGTTGGCAGAGATAAATCCATTACACTGGTAAAAGATGCCTATAAAAACAAATCTATTATAGGCGTGGTTTCACAAATAGATGAAAAAACAGAAGACCCTTTACCACAAGATATACACAAAATAGGTACCGCTGCTAAAATCATTAAACTATTACGTATGCCCGATGGAAATACAACTGTAATACTACAGGGTAGAAAAAAAATACAGATAAATGAAATGCTGCAAACAGAGCCGTACTTTAAAGCTAAAATAAATGCCATTAGCGACTCCGTTCTTAATACTGCCGATCCTGAAATCGCAGCTATTATATCTAATATTAAAGATGCTGCCGGAAAAATTATTAAGCAATCTCCAAATATTCCTACTGAGGCCGGGTTTGCCATTAACAATATAGAAAGTCCAAATTTTCTTATTAATTTTATATCCTCTAATATTAGTATCTCTAACAGAGAAAAACAAACCTTATTAGAAATTAACGACCTAAAACAAAGGTCTTTACAACTACTTTCTTTATTAAATAAAGAGTTGAGTATTCTTGATTTAAAAACACAAATTCAAAACAAAACCAGAAATGACATTGACAAACAGCAAAAAGAATATTTTTTAAATCAACAACTTAAAACTATTCAAGAAGAGCTTGGCGGAAATCCATTTGACCAAGAAATAAAAGAACTGGAAGAAAAATCAAAAAATAAAAAGTGGAGCAAGGAAACTAAAGAATTTTTTGAAAAAAACCTAAGCAAACTAAAAAGAATGAATCCTAATTCTCCTGAATTTGGAGTTACAATCAATCACTTAGATATACTATTAGACTTGCCATGGAATGAATACACGAAAGATAATTTTGATATTCCTAATGCACAAAAAATTTTAGATGAAGATCATTTCGGATTAGAAAAAGTAAAAGAAAGAATTTTAGAATATCTTGCTGTTTTAAAACTAAAAAACAACTTAAAAGCACCAATCCTATGCCTATACGGACCCCCGGGTGTAGGCAAAACCTCTTTGGGGAAAAGTGTAGCACGTGCGCTGGGCAGAAAATATATTCGAATGAGTTTAGGCGGGCTTCATGATGAAAGTGAGATTCGTGGGCACAGGAAAACATACATAGGAGCAATGCCCGGAAGAATTATTCAGAGCTTAAAAAAAGCAGGCACTTCCAATCCTGTTTTTGTATTAGACGAAATTGATAAAGTAGGAAGAGATTTTCAAGGAGATCCTGCGTCTGCATTACTTGAAGTATTAGACCCTGAGCAAAACAACACTTTTTACGACAATTATTTAGAAACAGAATTTGATTTAAGTAAAATACTTTTTATTGCAACTTGTAACGATCTTAATACCATACATCCTGCATTAAAAGACCGCTTTGAAATTATTTATATCAATGGTTACAGTACAGAAGAAAAAATTCAAATTGCAAAGAAATATCTGATACCAAAAGTTAGCGAAGATGCCGGTATTAAAAAAAGTCTATTAAAAATTTCAGATAGCTTATTGGAAAATATAATAGAAAATTACACGGCAGAAAGCGGCGTGAGAAACCTAGAAAAAAAACTGTCTAAAATAGCACGACATATTGCCTTCCTATACACATCAGAAAAAAATATTCCAAAGATAACAACAAGTTATCTGCCAAAAATATTTGGACCAACACACATAAAAGAAAAATACTTATCTAATCTTAATCCGGGCGTAGTAACGGGGCTTGCGTGGACACCAAACGGCGGGGAAATTTTATACATTGAAACGGTAATTACAAAATCAAAAACAGCACACTTAACACTTACCGGCAATTTAGGAAATGTAATGAAAGAAAGTGCTACCATTGCATTAGAATACATTAAAGCACACGCCAAAGAACTAAAAATAGCAGAAGATTTTTTTGATAATCATAGTATTCACATTCATGTTCCGGAAGGCGCTGTTCCTAAAGATGGACCAAGCGCAGGCGTTGCAATGCTTGTTTCTATTGTTAGTGCTATTAAAGGTAAAAAAGTAAAAAATCATCTTGCCATGACAGGAGAAATAACTTTACGAGGGAAATTACTTCCCGTTGGTGGGATTAAAGAAAAGGTATTAGCCGCAAAACGAGCAGGTATTAAAGAGATTTTGCTATGTAAAGAAAATGAACAAGATGTTTTAGATATAACACAAGATTATCTTAAAGGCATCAGATTTATTTACATACACACAGTGAATGATGCAATCATAAAAGCTCTTTAAATTATTCCATATTTACATTAAGATGTTGCGTAAAACGACATCGCTATAATGACCAAAGTATGCAAGTATTGATCTATTCCAAAGACTATCCAGTACCACTTGTTATTAGGAGACTGTAATATAGGGAACCAAGCCCCCGCCCTACCCTTACATACATCTATAAAAAAGTGAGTTATTAATTGTATTCCAAATAATACAAACAATTTAACCATGGCTAACTTAAACATAACAGTAAGCAATACAAGCATTAATAATGCATGCACAAGAGCGTGTACAAATATTGGATACAGAGGCTTTCCTACACGCTTTGCATTAAGCATCCATTCTGTTGACAGCGGTGTATAATCCCCTAATAGATGACAAAAAAACAATCCAATTAAAATTTGTGTCTGCACATTTTTTAATTTAATCTATAAGTTACGCCCCGACTTCTATAATGAATTAAATAGAGTCTATTTTAGAATAACAAGTTTATATTTACGAACGGTATTATTAGTATTAATATTTAAATAATAAATTCCGTCAGGCAAGTCAAGAAAAATATTTTTATTTAAGTCTATTTCTTTATTCATAATTAACTTTCCTGTAACATCAGTAATTTGAACCGCAACCATACCTGAGTAAGTGTCAGAGTTTATATGCAACATGCCGTTAGAAGGATTTGGATACAATTTAAAATCTTCACTTAAATTTGTAATAGACTGTACATTAGTACAATTTTGTACTACTAAGACTGCTGGAGGAACAGCAACAGGAGAACATCCCATAGCATAGAACCATTGCCCTGTAAACGTAGTTGTTTGGGCAGCCACACAAGTCCAAGTAACAACGGGAGCATTCGGAGGCATGCATGATGGGTCTGAAGAAAAATTTAAGCTGTTAACAATATACACAGGTGCCAATAACACGGGGGTGTATTGTACAGTAAATGTAGCACCACTACACAAGGTATCGTTTGGTAAAATTGAAATATTCCCGGAAGCAACAGCAGGATCACAAATACTAAAAGAATATGTGCCAAGCGAACCCACCCCGGAACAGCCATTACTAAAACTTAATGAATCTTGTATAGATATTGTATAGTCTCCGGGATATAAATAAGCAGTATCTATAGATGAGTGTACGGTATGAGATTTAATTGGTCCCATAATGTTGCTAGACCATACGGTATAATAAGGTGCCGTACCTCCGGATATTGTTGCCGTTGCAAGATAAAGAAAAGGCAATAACCCTGATGGCGCGTATGTTACAGTAAGCGTAGGGGGTGTTATTGGCGATATTACAAAAGTTCCTGTTGCACAATGAAATAACGCATCACACACCACATAAGTATATGCTCCCGGGTTTAGCCCATGAAAAACACCACCGACAGAAGTAGAGTATGTAGAGGGTATCACACTATATGAGTATGGAGGAGTTCCTCCTCCGGTTACTGTAAGGGTAGCACCCCCGGTAGCCGGTGAAAAGCATGACACCGAAGTTAGAACATTAACCGTAGGAGTTGTTTGTGCCACAAGATATGCTGATACAAGCATTCCAAATAGTAAAATTAATTTTTTCATATTTTTTTTTGCAAATCTAAAAAAAGAAAAGCGTATTAGAGTTAAGTTTAAATAAATTAATACCGCTTCTCAATCAATAATTAGTACTACTCATTCATTAAAGGGGTTTTTATGCAGATTTTATAGCTGCTTCATGGTAGCGCTTACAATGTGGCCCTAAAAATAAACGGGCATACAATTTAATTCCTGTAATTCCCAAGAGAATATAATTAATACTAAAATTAAATACCAATAATGTTTGATTTAAATGAATATGCTCTAAAATCATATCTTCTCCTAAGAATGATAAAGTAATAGGGAATCCCATAAAACTTAATATCCCAATTAAAAATATAAATCCTAACCACTTATGTTCATAAATATGTCCATAATATTTATTAACATCAAAAAAATCGCTCTCTTTCAGCTTAAGAATATAAAGAACTATTATACTTATTAAAAATCCCATGAATATACCGGAAAAATAAAGCAGCATTAAATCTATACTAAACCGTTCGTTATACGATATAGAAATTAATATAAATAGCTGACTCATCATCATAAGCCATAATATAAAAATTGGACGATATCTTTCTGCAAATGCCCTAAATATTAATAGTACAGATATACACGAAAAAACAGAAGAGAAATATTTTTGTGCAGCAATCGGAAAATGCAACTTTAGTATATAACCCACAAACGACAATATAAATAGTGGTATTACAAAAAATAAAAGTGTTCTTTCATTAATAAATTTTAATAGCCTTCCAACTTTTTTAATGGTACCAAATAAGTACTTATTTACTATGTAGTCTAAATTCCATTCATTGTGTCCAATAACATAAAGAGAATAAAAAAGTTTTGTTGGCAATAGCTGCATAAAGTGTTTTTGTATTTTTATAAACTTTGAAAAATAAACCTGTTGCCTCATATAATATGCCACTACTGAAGGAGAAACTAACAACTGATATGTTCGCAGAAACGCATTACTTATAAAATGAACCAAGACCAACCACCGCAATCCTAAAGATAATTCAACATACATCAGCCCGATTTGAGAGATTGAACTGTACGCAATTTGAGATTTAATAGATGACTGTAACTTTGCCGATTTATTTGCGGTAAAATATGTTATACAACCAAGAATGCCTACAAACAAACGTATATACCATAATGATTTCCATAAGAAAAACGTTCTTAGTAAAAGTAATACTCCAATATGCACAGATAATGAACCATAGAATATTGCCGATGATGCCGTAGGACCTTCCATTGCTCGCGGCAACCAGTAAGAAACCGGAAACTGCGCCGATTTTCCTATTGATGCTACTATTAATCCAATTGAAATACCTATGCCAACGTATGGATATGCTGTAAAATAGTTTAAAAAATAATCCTCCTTATTGATATTAAAAAACAATATATTATCATGAGTAAGTTGGTACAAATCCCATATCGCCATGATAAGCCCCATATCGCCAATACGATATACTGAAAATACTTTTACTGCATTTCTAACCGGTAAATATCTATCTCTATAAAATGCAATGAGTAAAAAAGAAGACAACCCTAAAAGCTCCCATCCAATAAATAGTGTTACAAAATTACCGGACAATACAATTAAATTGTAAGAAAAATAAAAAAACAACAAGGTATTAAAAAATCTTTTATATCCATTTTCGCGATGCATATAATAACTACTAAAATACATAATGAGTAAAGTAATAATGCTTCCAACAAATAGAAATACAATCGTTGTTGTATCCCATATCAAAGCAACTTGAAAACTATAATTCATATCTCGATATAAGCTAAACAAGTAAATACTATAACTTTTAAAAGAATCAAAAATATACAGTAATATCAGTATCAATATGTGAAGTGCAATAAACCCTGTTAGTATTAAAGATAACTTAGATATAGCTCTTTCATTTTTTGCAGGAATTAATATGCTTAAAATAAATCCAAAAAAATTAATACATAATATATTAATGAGTAATAGTTTTATAATTTCAATCATTGTTTTAATATTCTATTAAATAAGTTTCTAAATTATCATTGTTGTTTTCAAGCATATCAAGTAATGTATTAATATTTATTTTTTGTATTGCTTGGCACTCACTTATATCTATAGCATAAAAATCTTCATTTTTATATTCAAACAAATCGCCTGTTTCAGGATGTATAACTACTAAAATGATCCATTCTTTTACAAACCATTCTTTCATATCTCCTATAAAATCAAGTGCTTTTAGAACTACTTCCGGATAATGTTCTATAATCACAAGCAGCCTCAGCGGGTCATGAATTTCAATCATCTGCGAAGGAAGAGCTGTTCTCAAATCGCCTTCTGTTCCATTTGCTACACCAATCAATCCATATATATTATGAGAAAGCTTTGAACCTGCACCTAACTTTTGATTATCTACTCTTGAATAATAGTATTCTAAATTAATTCCGCCACAAACGGGTGTAATGGCTTTTAATATATTAGGTAATAACTTGCCGTCCAAGTCCTGCTTATAATTATATGATTGAAGAAAGGCTCTTCTATCTAAGAATATATTTCTTGATAAATCTCTTCTTCCTACAATGCATATTGTGTTGGTTGCATGATTATATTCCGGTCTTGGTTCAAATAAGGAAAATGTCCGTAATTTAACCTGATTGTGTACTGTGTTTGCAGTTATATTTTGTATAGAAGTAGTAACAAACCTTCTCGCTCTTTCTTTTGCATTAATATCTAAGGCTTTTAAGAATGTATTTGTATTACTTTGATGCAGTACTTTATGCTCATCAGTTAAGTTATTTATATCATAAAACAGAATTTCATCAGATGTAGTATCGTGTAAAGCAGGAATAAAAACTGTATCCGCCGGAATTAAAATATTTTTTTCTAAAAGTTTTTTTCTTACTTCCGGTTTGTTTATAAAATAACAAATAACCCGAGCATTTACTGAACCGGGCTTTCCGGAACACGCACCGCAGTCATAAGCGGCATAATAGGGATTATTAGTACTTCCTGCTCCATGTCCTATAATATAAACAATTCTTGAAAAATTATTTATCAGTCCTATACTTTTTAAAAGTTCTTCTGCTCTCTCCACCGCTTCATCTATAGTAAACCCTACATGCAACAAATCACCTTCACTATCTTCTTTTCTGTCACATTTTAGAGATGTATCTGCATGAATATGATTTTTTGCGCTAATAGTAGCCGGGTTGTCGTGTGGTTTTAAAAAATGTGATATTAGTTTTATGGCAGACCAATAACCAAGTGGCTGTGCCATTAACCATCCTGTAAAATATGAATGCTTCTGTACTTCTAAACTTCTATCTATATGATAAGACAATTTAGAGTCGTGTTCCAAAATAAGATGACTTGGGTTACTAGGTGCAGGAGAAATTTTTAGTAAATAATTACTATTCTGTGGTTGAAAATATGCATCTATATTAAAGAAGCCTGCTATAGAATATGTTTCACATTGCGGGTCTATATACTCCAAATGTCTCCGAAAAGATTCCTCTCTATCATCAATACAATGAACCGTTTGAAATTTTGGTCTATCTGATTTATCTTGTGTTTGTATTTCTCTATTAGTAGAATATAGTGCTTTTAATATTTTTTGATAATAACTCCATTCGTATGCTTCTTGCCATATTTTAAGTAACTCAAAAGGCAGGTCTGGTTCTATTTTATCAAACAAATGGTCTTTTGGCATGATACCCGTTGTTGCTAATGGTTTCCATTGGTCAAATCTGTCATCTAAATAATCTATTTGAAAAAGCAATTCTAATATTATAAACTCTTTAAGTGTGATTTGTCTTTTTTTTGTAATACTTTCAGGTTGTTCTTCTATTATATTGACAATTCCACTCCATCCGGGATGCTCAAAGCACATATCAAAAAGATAATCTTCATACCAGTCTTGCTGTCCAACCAAAATAGCTAACAAATCCGATATATTTAAGTTTTTATTTTGAAGCAACCATTGCCTTGCTCTCCCTTTCTTTTGAATAAAATAAGAAAAATACGAATGTTGTTCTATATTCCTGATATTATCTAAAAAAGATGTTTCTGTATAAGGAAATTCTACCAAAGCAATGCCTTGGTCTAGATAATTACTGATAATTCTAAATAACTTTGGCTGGAGATATTTACTAAGATTAACTTTGTACGCATCTTTCCATATATGCATCACTTGCCCTATCCTTCCGGAAAAAGACATGTGCAAATTGTCATACAACAATCTGAATTTAAACTCATTAAGATTTTCTTTCCCCCTATACTTAATAATAATAGTATCTAATGTCTTATCATTAATTTCTTCGCTTTCATATAATGCTCTATACTCATTTATGCTCAGGTAGGTTTTGTAACCAAATATTTTCGTGGCTTGCTCGTTTGCTGTATGAAAATTCGTGTTTTGAAAAAAGTGCAGAACATTATGATGTACAAAATCTTTTAGTGGTGCTTGTGCCGGTAAAAAATGCTTTAAATGGTTTATTACTTTTGTTTCATCAAAAGTATGGGATAGTATCATAATTTAAGAAGGTAATATTGATATAAAATAAATAGAGGTAATAAGTACAAAATAATACTTATATCAAGTAAAAACTTATTTTGGAATAACTCTGAACAAAAATTTATTGTTCATAATAGAAATATTTTTGCAAAGGTATACATTTATATCTAAACTATTAAAATTTATAAACCATAGCGTTATGCCCTCATATCTTTTATTTATGTTTTTTATTTTTTTGATTATAAAATTTTTATCACATTTACCACCTAAATTTTTGAATAATGCTTTTAGGTTTAACTATACATCAATGGCTGTTCGGAATACTATCTTTTTTAGCCGTATTATTTAGTTTAATGGTTGTTTTTAGTAAAAGCCCGATTAATAGTGTCTTATATTTAATTCTCAGTTTTTTCAGTATTGCCGGTATTTACCTTTTATTAGATGCTCAGTTTTTGGCTATTGTAAATATTGTAGTATATGCCGGAGCTATTATGGTGTTGTTCTTATTTGTTATTATGCTTATGAACCTAAACCATGATACAGAGCCGCAAAGAACAATTGTAACAAAAATTATAGCAGGTATTATCGGTGGGTTATTTTTAATTGTACTTACAGGTGCATTAAAAGGAGCCGCAAGCATGGGCAAAACATATATAGGACATTCATCAGTAGGACTTGTACAAAATTTAGGCAAAGTTCTATTCACAGACTTTTTATTCCCATTTGAAATTATCTCTGTATTACTGTTAGCTGCCATGGTAGGTGCAGTAATGCTTGGAAAGAAAAATACACCGTAAAACAAATAAAAATTATGATAAACGGAATTCCTACTGATTATTACATATTATTAAGTGCCGTACTTTTTGTAATTGGTGCCATTGGCGTTATGGCTCGCAGAAATAGTATTATTATTTTTATGTGCATAGAATTAATGCTGAATGCCGTAAACTTACTGCTTGTTGCGTTTTCCACACTACATCAAGACACTTCCGGCCAGGTTTTTGTATTCTTTGTAATGACCGTTGCTGCCGCCGAAGTGGCTGTTGGATTAGCCATACTAACCATGATTTACAGAAATATAAAAAGTATAGATACAAACTTATTAAGCAATCTAAAAGATTAAGAATTTATGATGGGCATATTATTAACTGTTTTAATTTTACTTCCTTTATTTGGAAGCGCAATTAATGGCTTTTTTGGAAAAAATCTATCAAAAAGTCTTGTGGGATTTATTGCCGCAGGAACCATAGGAATTGCGTTTATTGTATCTTTATTATTATTTATACAATTACAATCAATAGAGGGTAGAATAGTTAATGTTAACTTGTATCAATGGATAGTAAGCGGACTTATTGATGCTCCTATGGGCTTTTGGTTAGATTCGCTATCATCATTGTATATATTGGTAATTACCGGTGTAGGTTTTCTTATTCATGTTTATTCTATTGGCTACATGCACGAAGATGAAGGCTTCAGCCGATATTTTTCCTATCTGAACTTATTTGTATTCTTTATGCTAATGTTGGTACTGGGAAACAGCTACCTAACTATGTTTGTTGGTTGGGAAGGTGTTGGACTTTGTTCTTATTTACTTATCGGATTTTGGTTTAAAAATCAGAACTATAATAATGCTGCAAAAAAAGCATTCATTATGAACCGTATCGGGGACTTAGGATTTATATTGGCTTTAACTCTTGTTTTCATTAACTATGGTAGTTTAAATTATACAGATTTACTGCAACCAGGAGTTGTTACTTACACTCCTTCTATTACAGCAATCGCTTTATTTTTATTTTTAGGCGCAGCAGGAAAGAGTGCTCAAATACCATTATACACATGGTTACCTGATGCAATGGCAGGTCCCACTCCTGTATCGGCGCTTATCCATGCTGCAACCATGGTTACTGCCGGTATTTATATGGTGGTTCGTTCTAATGTATTTTATTCTTTATCAGAAACAGCAATGATGGTTGTTGCCATTGTTGGAGTATTAACCGCTTTAATGTCCGCAATAATTGCTACCTTACAATTTGATATTAAGAAAATTCTTGCCTATTCTACAGTATCACAACTAGGATTAATGTTCTTGGGCTTAGGCGTAGGTGCATATAGCTCTTCTGTGTTTCACGTTATCACACATGCATTTTTCAAAGCATTATTATTCCTTGGCGCAGGCTCTGTTATTCATGCAATGGGTGGCGAGCAAGATATTCGTAAAATGGGCGGGCTAAGTAAAAAAATTCCAACAACCTATATGACAATGCTTTTAGCAACAATTGCTATCAGTGGCGTTCCTCCTTTCTCAGGATTTTTCAGTAAAGATGAAATATTAGCACATGTATATGAAAAAAGCCCTATACTATGGGTGTTTGGTGTAATTGCCTCTATACTTACAGCTTTTTATATGTTCCGCATGCTATTTATTACTTTTTGGGGTAACTTTAGGGGAGGCAGCCACGCTTATAAACACTTGCATGAATCACCGTCTGTAATGACTATTCCACTTATCGTTTTAGCAATATTAAGTGTTGCCGGCGGCCTATTAGGATTACCGGAATTACTTGGTGTTAAAAATTGGATTGGCAGCTATTTAGACAATGTGATTATTAATAAATCGTACATTGGTTTAAGCCACGAAACAGAATGGATACTAATGGGACTTGCCGTTTTGGGAGCAGCAGCAGGAATTTATTTTTCCTATCAATTATATATTGTAAATGCCATAATACCCGTAGAAGATGAAGCTGACTTAAAATGGTGGCAAAAAGTAATTCATCATAAATTTTATATTGATGAATTATATGAAACCGCCGTTAGGAAACCATTAGACTTTATAGGAACAGGGTTTTACAAATTCTTTGAAAAAATTGTATTTGATGGCATTGTTGGTAGCATCGGCAGTGGAACATTATGGATAGGAGATATGATAAGAAAACTGCAAATAGGAAATGTTGCTTATTATATCATGGCGATGACTGTCAGTATTATCCTGATATTATTTTTAATGCAAAGATAAAATTATGATTGGAAATTTATTATTATTAATCCCTTTGGTTGGCGCATTACTACTAATGCTTCCTAACTTTAAAGATAATGCCAGAAAAATAGCCCTATTTTTTGTGGGTCTTGAATTTTTAGTAAGCATAGCCGCATGGCTTTTAAATCGCTCATCTGCACATTCATTACTAAGTATTGATATTACATGGATTAATGCCATTAACGCACATTGGAGCCTTAAAGTAACCGGCGTTTCATTAACGCTTGCAATCTTGAATGCCGTTCTTTTCCCGATAATCTTCGCATCTACTGACAAAAACCATTCTGATAGTCGTTTTGATTATGCTAACCGTCCATTGTTTTATTCATTAGGACTTTTTATGCAAATGGCAATGATGGGTGTGTTTATCACAAGAGATGCTTTTTCTTTTTATATTTTTTGGGAATTAGCTCTAATCCCAATTTACTTTATCTGCTTACTTTGGGGTGCAGAGGGGAAAGAAAAAATTACACTTAAATTTTTCCTTTATACATTTTTTGGTTCTGTATTTATGTTGGCGGCTTTCATTTATTTATATCACCATACTGCTTTAGTAACCAATGGCGGATATAAATCATGGAATATGCAAGATTTTTATAAAGCAGGACAATTAATGACACCGGCACAGCAAACAGTAATATTTTGGATGTTATTTGTAGCTTTTGCAGTAAAAATTCCTATTATTCCTTTTCATAGCTGGCAACCGGACACATATACAAATGCCCCTATTCAAGGCACGATGATGCTTTCGGGATTAATGCTCAAAATGGGTTTATATGGACTTTTATTTTGGTTAGTTCCTATTGTTCCTCATGCATTAGAAGAATGGAAATCTATTGTAATGCTACTTGCAATTGTTGCAGTTGTATATGCTTCACTGGTTGCATTTGTTCAAACAGATTTTAAACGTTTATTGGCATATTCTTCTATGGCGCACGTTGGTTTAATTTCAGCCGGAATATTATCCGGAACACGCCAAGGTATGGATGGAGCATCAGTGCAAATGTTTGCACACGGTGTTTATATCGTTGGGCTATTTTACATCGTACATTTACTTGAAAAACACACAGGCACAAGAGATATTCATAACTTAGGAGGTATCAGAAATTTAAACGGACAGTTTTCTAATTTATTCTTAATTATTTTATTTGGATCTATTGCGCTACCTTTAACTCAAGGATTTGTTGGAGAGTTCTTAATCGTTACCGGCTTATCAGAAATAAGTTTAAAGTGGGCTATAATTGGCGGTTTATCTATGATATTCGGAGCAGTGTATATGCTTAGAAGTTACCGTTCTATTATGCTTGGCGATGTAGTAAAAACAAATTACACCTTTGGCGCCATGGATAAAAAAGATAAATTTAGCTTATTCTTTATTGCTATATTGGTATTATTGTTAGGGATTTATCCCCAACTTTTAAGTGCATTTGCCGGTCAAGATATTTTACAACTCTTATCAAAATAATAAAATATGAAAGGTCTTATTGTTATAACATTACTTGGAATTCTCAGCTTACTTGCAGAAGTATTTAACGTAAAGAAATTAATCTATCCGATTGCAATAATCGGGTTGCTATTTGCTTTAATTATCAATACAACTGAATGGAATAACACCTTTTCATGGAGTTATTCTGATAAAATGGTAATGTTTGACAATCTTGCCTTAGCGTTTTCTTCTGTTTTAATTATTACCGCACTATTATGGTTGATGATGGCAAAATCATATTTTAATGAAACCGCTAATGTTGTGGAGCATACTTCTTTAGTGTTGTATTCTTTGGTGGGCGCATTAATTTTAGTTGCATTTAAAAGTTTAGTTACTTTATTCTTGGGTGTTGAAATACTAAGTATTCCGCTATATGTTTTGGCAGCAAGCCGTAAAAAAGATATATTATCTAATGAGGCAGGATTCAAGTATTTAATTATGGGTTCTTTTGCATCTGCATTTTTATTATTTGGCATTGCATTATTATACGGTGCTGCCGGCAGTTTTGATCTTGAAAAAGTAACACAAACATTATCTCAAGAACACCTGCCCTACTTTACATACACAGGCATTATTATGATTCTTATTGCAATGGCTTTCAAAGTATCTATTGCTCCTTTCCACTTTTGGACACCTGACGTGTATGAAGGCTCTCCTATGGTTATTACAGCCTTAATGAGTACTATTGTAAAAACAGCAGCCTTTGCAGCTATTATGAAATTATTTATGATTAGCTTCTATCCTGTCTTTGAATCTTATGTACACATTATTTCATGGCTGATTATTATCTCGTTGATTATTGCCAATCTATCAGCACTAAATCAAAATAATACTAAAAGGTTACTTGCATTTTCAAGCATAAGCCACGCTGCCATTATGATGCTGTTAATTATTGCCAATGTTCGTACTAACTTGTCTGTAAACGCTCTATTGTACTATGCGTGGGCATATTCTATTGCTAATATCACTGCCTTTGCTGTATTAAGAATAGTTGCAGAAAAACGTGGAGAAACAATAGATTCTCTTAAGGGACTTGCCTTTGAAAAGCCAATGTTAGCTTTTGCTATGATTATTGCTATGATTTCATTAGCCGGTATTCCTATATCTGCCGGATTTTTTGCAAAATACTATGTATTCTCAGCTCTTTTAATTTCACCTTATAAGTGGCTTATAGTTGTTGCTCTTTTAGCATCTGTAGTCAGTGTATTTTATTATTTGAAATTAGTAATAGCTATGTTTCAGCACACAAAACAAAATCACAAAGAGCAGTTTGAAGGTCTTAGTATTTCCGGGAGAGAAGTGATTTTGTTGACAATTTGTTCTCTGTTACTAATTGCCTCAGGCATTTATCCGGATATTATTGCTAATATATTTTTAGTAAAATAATATCGATTCTACTATAACTGAACTTTTCTAATAACGAACTTACACATTTGTATAATATTTAATTTATATGAGAATATCTATTTTTATTTTTTTCTTACTTATAACATGCCGATATGCAGAGGCACAAGATGTATTTAATTTCTCTTCTTCCAACTACAGCGGAGTGTCAGGAGTATTACAAAACCCCGCTAATGCCATCGGTGCTTGTAAATTTGACTTAACCATGGGTGGATATGGCGGATTTAACAGCAATTACCTTGGAATTAATCGTGGGTATTTTTTCTATGACTTTGACATGAATAAAATCCTAAATAGAAGTACTACTGCATTTACAGATGGTACTGCTGATAGAAAATTCATGTCGTCTGCAAGAATAATTATGCCCTCTTTCCTAATAAAAATTGATGAAAAAAGTGCATTTGCTTTTATATGGAATATTAGAAATTATATGAACTTAAACTTAGGAAATAACGAGTTGGCAACATTGCTATATAACCACATGGAATACCCTAAAGCATACGGGCAAACTAATACAGCATCAAACTCAATGATATCTTCTCACTTTTGGGCTTCGTATGGCCTTACCTACTCCAGAGAAATTTTTGACAACTCCAAACATCAACTTACTGTAGGAGCAACCATTAAACTTTTACAAGGCATACAATCGCTTTATGCACGGGCTAAGGATTTTAATTACAAAGCTAATGCCGATTCCACAATGAATATTTATAATTCATACATAGAATATGGGCATTCTAATAACTTTGCTGTTAATCCGATAGGCAATGGTTATGGGTTTAATGGCAAGCCATCTATTGGCTTAGATATCGGAGCAAACTACTTTATTAAATCTGAAAAATACAGCAAGCAAATTATAAATTATCTATTTAAATTTTCCGCATCTATAATTGACATCGGTTCCATTAGTTATAATAAACAAAACAGCAACGACTTTATAGCAAATGTAACCAACTGGAATGTTCGTAATCTATCTTTTAATTACAATACCATTACACAAAACCTTGATGATACCATTAATAAAAGATTTGGCTTTGCGGCTGCCTCAAGCTCTTACAAAATGAAACTACCAACGGTTATTACTTTACAAGCAGAAGGCAGAATGTCAGAAAATACCTTTATTAATTTTACCGCCCAAATACCACAAAACAATATAAATACACTTGCCTTCTCAAAAGAAAATGCCTATTTAGCAATTACACCAAGAGTAGAAAACAACAAGGGGTTTATGGCTGCACTTCCGATTCAATATTATCCTACACACCAAAATACTTCTGCTGCAAAAATATCTATGGGGCTTATCTTACAGTTGGGTTGGGTAATTATTGGAACAAATCATTTATCAGATATTATTTTTAATAACAGCCCTAATGCATTTGATGTTTTTATGTTATTAAAATTTTCTTCAATCAAAAAAGAAGCAAAAATTTACGATCAAGATAATGACAAAGTTCCTGATAAACAAGATTTATGTCCAACCGAAGCAGGAAAGCCGGAGTTAATGGGTTGCCCTGACAAAGACAATGATGGCATTGCTGATAAAGACGATAAATGTCCTGACTTACCCGGAAAGATTGATTTGAATGGTTGCCCCGATAAAGACAACGATGGTGTAATTGACACAGAAGATGAATGCCCTGATGCAGCAGGATTAAAAACACTGAAAGGATGTCCGGACAACGATAATGATGGTATTGCCGATAAATATGATAATTGCCCGGATATTCCCGGCACACAAGAGTTTCATGGATGTCCACTACCAAAAATTGACGGACAAATTTTACTAACCGAAAAAGGAAAAGAGCCCGCACGTAATTTAAAAATTTATTTAATCAAAGAAAATTGTGAAAAACAAGACTCATCAACAACTGACCAAAATGGTTATTTCAAATTTGATATAAAAGACACATCTCAAACTTACTTTGTAAAAGTCAGTGAAAACAATAATGAAGACATACTGAAAAATAAAGCACGATTTTTTATAGCTAAAAATGACAGTGTTGTTAGAATCAGTAAAAACTTACCGTGCAATAAATTTGTATTTACACAACTTCCTTATGAAAAATATCCATTTAGCGACTTAAAGCGAGATGGTTTCTTAAATATTAGCGGAAACTTACTTGTTGTAGGAACTACTACTGAACCCTTAAAAAATAAAAAACTAATTATTCGTAACTTTATAGGAGATATATTGGATACTGTTTATACAAACGAATTCGGCTCGTTTACATTTAAATATCTTGATTACGAACAAAGTTATCTAATTACTTTTGCAGAAACCGACTTAAACTTACCTGCAAATACTAAAATTATTTTAACCAATAAAAACGGGAAAGAAATTAAGTCTTTCCAATATATTCCGGGAGAACCTTTTAAATTTGAATTGTTACCTTACGATAAAACCACATTGCAAGAATTAAAAGTAGAAGATACCGATCTCAATATTACCATTCGCGGATTTTTAAGAGATGTCCATTTTAAGCCTTTTAGAAATGCTAAAATTATTGTTACCGACAAAGATGCTCCACTGCAGGAAATTACAACAAACGCGCAAGGTTTATTTACAATAGATAATTTACAATTCAAACAAGGCATCTCATTTATAATATCTTCTGACCAAAATGACACCATAAAACATGCCAATGTTATTTTAATTACAGATACTAAAAATAAAGTAATAAAACGTTTGGTAAGAGGGCTTGGCGGTGAGTTTAAAATCAACATATTGGAACTTGAAAAAACAACCCTTTCAGAATATCAAGTAAACGATCCTTGGCTAAAAGTACTAAAATTAAAAAATAAAAATAGTACAGATACTATTAAAATTATGGAAAAAATAAATTACGCCCTTAACTCATATAAGCCGGATATAGAAGGCATGAGGGTGTTAGATAAAGTTATTCAAATAATGAAAGACAATGCCTTGCTAGTAATGAAAATTTCCTCACATACAGATAGTCGCGGTAACGATAAACATAATATGCAGCTCTCTGAAAAACGTGCCAAATTTACCTATGATTATATTATTTCAAAAGGTATAGAGCCGCAGCGACTTAGTTACGTTGGGTATGGTGAATCGAAAATTTTAAACAAGTGTAAGAATAATATCAAATGTTCCGAAGAAGAACATGCTGTTAATCGCAGGACAGAGTTTGATATTCAAACCAAAGCAAAAGAATAAACTACCAAGCTTCTGCTGTAATATACACTGTGCCCTTAAAAAGAGCCACTAGTAAGTTTTCCGGTGCTTTATAAACATTAACATGATAAATGCCTATTTTACTGGTACGGCTTTGCTCTATTGCTTCTGCATATATTACGTCATTCTCTTTAAGTGGCTTTGTGTGTGAGATTGATGTTTCTACAGAAACTGCCTTGTATCCATGACTGTTAGAGGCAAATGCCAAAGCACTATCTGCAAGTGAGTAAGCTATACCTCCATGTGCAATATAAAATCCATTCAGCATCTCTTTGCGCACTTTCATTTGTAATTTACAATAGCCGGTTTTTAACGCCACTACTTCTATACCTAAAAATTTTGAAAAGGCATCGTTTTGTAATAACAGTTGTTTAACTATTTCATCTGCTGGCTTCATGCTTACTTTGATAATTTCGGATGCCATGCTATTTCTTGTGCATTCAGTTTTTTTGTCATATATCTGCTTAGTACAAACAAATAATCTGACAAGCGATTTAAATATGGGACAATTTGCTTTTCTGTTTCTGTTTCGTGGGATAGCTTTACAACAGCACGTTCTGCTCTTCGACACACGCATCTTGCAATATGACAATAAGAAATAGTAGAATGTCCTCCCGGCAAAACAAAATGCTTCATTGGTTCTAAATGGCTTTCCATTTCATCAATGGCTTTTTCCAATACTACAATATCATCATCAAAAAGCATGGGTAATGGCATTTTATTTTTTTCTCTATCAGCGGCTAAATGAGAGCCTATCGTAAAGAGTCTATCTTGAATTTGAATGATTAATTCTACAACTTGTTTATCATTAATAATATCACGCAGTAAGCCCAAATAGGAATTAAGTTCATCAACTGTTCCATACGCATCTATTCTGATACTGTCTTTTGGAACCCTTGTACCTCCTATCAATCCTGTTGTTCCTTTATCTCCTGTTTTGGTATATATTTTAGAAGACATGGAATAAATTTTTGTATTAATGATGATGTCCTTCGTGTCCGGAAATACCATGCGCATGCCCATGACTCATTTCTTCCGGCGAAGCGTCTCTTACTTCTAAAATACTACCTGCAAAATGTAAATCATGACCTGCTAACGGATGATTAAAATCCATCATAACATGCTCTAAACCTACTTCAAGCACTCTACCTATCAATTCGTTTCCATCTTTATCATACATGGGAACATCGTGCCCTACTTTAATCTGTTCGCTATCAAATTCCCCATCTCTTACAAAAATGGTTTTATCTAATTTCACAACATAATCATTTTGTGGCTGACCATAAGCGTTTTCTGACTTAATGCTGAACTGGAATGTATCTCCTTTTGACTTTCCTTGTAGATTGTTTTCAAAGTCTGGTAATACCTGATTAGTGCCAAATAAAAATATGAATGGGTTATCGGTTGATGTTTCTTCAATAAACTTTTCTTGTTCTCCATTTTTGTTGGCAGTTAATTTATAATTAACAATTACCACTTTGTTGTTTTCTGCTTTCATCTTGTTTGTTTTATTTTGATTATTAATTAAAGTTCAAATTTTATTCCTTGTGCCAATGGCAGTTGGGTGCCATAGTTAATAGTATTTGTTTGTCTGCGCATATATGCTTTCCATGAGTCTGAGCCGCTTTCTCTACCACCGCCTGTTTCTTTGTCTCCACCAAAAGCACCGCCAATTTCTGCGCCTGACGTACCAATATTTACATTGGCAATACCACAATCACTTCCATTTGCAGATAAAAACAACTCTACTTCTCTAAGGTTAAGAGACATTATAGATGATGATAATCCTTGCGGCACACCATTTTGTATTTCAACGGCTTCGTCTATTGTTTTATACTTTAATAAATATAAAATTGGCGCAAATGTTTCTTCATGAACTATTTTCATATCCGGAGAAGCCTCGGCAATGCACGGTTTTACATAGCATCCGCTTTCGTAACCACTACCTTCTAATATACCGCCGGGTACAAGCATCTTTCCTCCATGTGCGATAATTTGTTCAATAGCTCCCATGTATGTTTTTACAGCATCTTTATCTATAAGTGGTCCCACATGATTATTAGCATCTAACGGGTTGCCTATTCTAAGTTGCTTGTATGCATTCACTAATTTATTTTTCACATCATTATATATGCTCTCATGAATAATTAAACGACGAGTTGTTGTACATCTTTGTCCTGCTGTTCCTACGGCACCAAACACAATTGCAGGAATAGATAAATCAATATCTGCCGAGGGTGTTATAATAATGGCATTATTACCTCCCAACTCTAAGATGCTTCTGCCTAAACGTGCTGCAATTTTTTGCCCGACCTCTTTCCCCATGCGCGTAGAGCCTGTAGCACTAATAAGTGGAATGTGTGCGTCTTGTGCCATTAAATCTCCAATAACCCTATTACTTACTATTAAGCTTGAAATACCCTCCGGAAGCTCATTTTCTTTTGCAGTTTCATTCCAAATATTTTGTACGGCAATAGCTGAAATAGGTGTTTTGCTTGATGGTTTCCAAATACAAACATCTCCACAAACAGCGGCTAAAGCAAAATTCCAACTCCATACTGCCACGGGAAAGTTAAATGATGAAATAATACCAACAACACCCAGTGGATGCCATTGCTCATACATTCTGTGGTTTGGTCTTTCGCTATGCATGGTTAAGCCGTATAACTGACGAGATAAGCCCACCGCAAAATCGCAAATATCAATCATCTCCTGAACCTCTCCAAGCCCTTCCTGCAAGGACTTTCCCATTTCGTAAGATACTAACTTTCCTAAATCATTTTTTTTCTCTCTTAATTTATTTCCAAACTGACGAATAATTTCTCCCCTTTTAGGTCCGGGAACATTTTTCCAATATTTAAAAGCTTCTAAAGCTGTTTGTAAAGTCTTTTGATACTCCGCAGTAGTGGCAGTGGTTGTTTTGCTTATTAGCTTACCATCTACGGGGCTATAAGACTCTATTGTATCAGCACTGCCAAACCAATTTTTACCGGTACATACACCGTTATTTAGTTGTTTTATGCCAAGGCTTTGAAGTGTTTTTTCAATATTAATTGCAGACATAGTCATAGTACTCATAAACAAAATTTTTGCAAAGGTACAGCTATTTTTTGAAACTTAAAGAATAAAACTATCCACAAAAAACGAACTATTTATAAAAATATTTGACTCTGTTTTCAAATTTTATCAATTAATAAATTTTGATGACCTTTGTGCAAAATGTTAGAAATAAAAAAATACGAGTTTGTAAAAAGCGTGGTAAGTGTTAAAGATTGCCCTAAGGAATATTACCCGGAATTGGCTTTTATCGGACGAAGTAATGTTGGCAAAAGCTCACTTATTAATTTGCTTTGTAATAATAAGCACTTAGCTAAAGTTTCCGAAAAACCCGGTAAAACGCAAACCATCAATCATTTTATCATTAATGGAAACTGGTACTTAGTAGATTTACCCGGATATGGCTATGCAAAGGTTTCCAAAGAAAACAGAAAAAACTTTCAAATTATTATTGAAGAGTATTTACAAAATCGTAAAACACTGAAATGTATTTTTGTATTGTTAGATATTAGGCATGAAATGCAGCGTAACGACCTATTGTTTTTGCAATGGCTTGGAAAGAATCGTCTTCCTTTTGCCATTATACTCACAAAAGCCGATAAGCTAAAAAAATCGGAACTAAAAAAACAACAGATTTATTTTGAAACCGAATTGACAAAACACTTTGAGGAACAACCTAACATATTCATTACATCTTCTATAAACAAACAAGGAAGAGAAGATGTGTTAGAATTTATCGAATATCTTTTAGAACAATGATTGAGCAAACAAATAAATGGCAAATACTTTTAAGTAAATTAAAAGAACGGTTTGGTGAAGAGCCTGATTACACAGCTATTCTCTTTACAATTGGGCTGCAAGAATTGGGTAAACCACACAAAAAATACTCAAAAGATGAAAAAATTGCCATTATGCACATAGCAGTATGTACCTTACTAGAACCTTATAAAATATATGAATACATAGGAAAAGATAAAGATGGCTGGCCACATTGGAAACTAAACCATGAACTACCACCACTTAGTGATGCACAACAAAACAAACTAATTAATGAAGCTATTACTGATTATTTTGAAAAACATAATTTTTTCCATGATTAAAAAAACATTAACAGTTTTGCTTTTTTTTATTTTGTGTGCTACTCATTTTAAGGCGCAAAACCGCTTTTTCTTAGGAATATCAGGAGGAATCACTGCATGTCAAGTACATGGAGACACACTCAACGGATTTCATAAAATGGGTACCATGGCAGGTATTTTTGTTCATTACAAATGGTTTGAAAACTTTTATCCCCAAATAGGTATCATATACATTCAAAAAGGAGCACGTGCCAACCCCGATACCATCCACCATGCACAATATCTATTACGCTTAAATTATATTGAGATTCCAATTAACTTTAAGTGGATTCTTCTAAAAAACAGATACTTTCTCAGTTTCGGGCACTCTGTTGGTTATTTATTCAAGGCTTATGAAGAAAAAAACTACATGGACATTACAAGCTATGTACACAATCAAAAGTTTGAATTTTCAATTAATGCAGGGCTTGGGGCAAACCTTAATAAGTACTGGAATGTAGAACTGCGCTCTAATAACTCTTATTTACCATTTAGATACTATGCGTTTCCTTCAAATATTTATTACAACAATCCTATTGCAAAAATTTTTAACCGAGGACTATACAATAATATTCTACAATTAATTATTACCTATCACATATATGGAAAAGAAAAAACGTAAGTTGGTAGTTGCCATTACCGGTGCCAGCGGAAGTATTTATGCCAAACTTCTGTTAGATGAGCTATTTAAACAACAACATTTATTTGCTGAAATATCTATCGTTCTTACTGATAATGCTAAAGAAGTGTGGGAATATGAACTCAAGGATAAAAGCTACGAAAATTATCCTTTTAAATCATGGGATAATAAAAACTTCTATGCTCCGTTTGCATCAGGCTCTGCCGGCTATACAGATATGATTATATGCCCTTGTAGTACCGGAAATATGGGAAGAGTAGCAAATGGCATCAGTAATGATTTAATTACCCGCGCTGCCGATGTAATGCTTAAAGAAAGAAAAAAATTAGTAATGGTTGTAAGAGAAATGCCCTATCACCTCATTCATTTAAAAAACATGGAAGCACTCACCATGTCAGGAGCCATTATTTGCCCTGCTTGCCCATCTTTATATCACATGCCAACAAATATGGATGAGCTTTTTTTATCAGTAGTGCATAGGGTTTTAAATCTTATTGACATTTACCCCGATAAGCAATATAAATGGAGTGAAAATAGTTAGTTTTTTCATTCTATCTTCTCAATTCATCTCATTAATGTAAAATAACCTTTGGCTTCTTGCTTTTTACCACCTTGTGCGGGGTTTGTAGTAAACTCTGCCACATAGTAGTAAGTGCCCGTTGGTACAGGTTCTCCGCTTAGGCTGCGACCATCCCACTTAGCGTTGGGCTTATCGGCTTCGTAGAGCTTTACCCCCCAACGGTTGAACACACTTAATTTAAAGTCTCTTGCTGCTTCAGGATATTTAAACTCTATGCCCCACATAT
>JBDHZB010000015.1:0-47443 GCA_039811645.1 Bacteroidia bacterium
ATTAACCGTATAGGAGCCGGCTGTTAAACCTGTTGCCGTAGATGCATTGCCGCCTGTTGGTGTCCATGTATAATTGTAGGTTGGTGTGCCTCCCGTTGCAATGACTGTTCCGGTTGTTGTACCGCCGTTACATGCTATCGTGCCTGATGTCGCTGTTACTGTCATGCCGCTTGGTTGTGTTATGCTTAATGTCTTACTGCTTGTACAGCCGTTGGCATCTTTTACATTAACCGTATAGGAGCCTGCTGTTAAACCGCTTGCCGTAGATGCATTGCCGCCCGTTGGTGTCCATGTATAATTGTAGGTTGGTGTGCCTCCCGTTGCAATGACTGTTCCGGTTGTTGTACCGCCGTTACATGCTATCGTACCTGATGTCGCTGTTACTGTCATGCCGCTTGGTTGTGTTATGCTTAATGTCTTACTGCTTGTACAACCGTTGGCGTCTTTTACATTAACTGTATAAGTGTTCGCTGTTAAACCGCTTGCCGTAGATGCATTGCCGCCTGTTGGTGTCCATGTATAATTGTATGTTGGTGTGCCTCCCGTTGCATTTACTGTGCCGGTTGTTGTACCGCCGTTACATGTTATCGTTCCTGATGTCGCTGTTACTGTCATAGATGTAATATTAATTGTATGTACTGCTGTTGCTGTTGCTCCATTATTAGCAATCAAACTAATAGTGTATGTTCCTACACTGCCAAATGTAATAGAAGGATTAGTCGCTGTGTTGTTTGGATTAAATATTACCCCGGTAGTTGGTGTTACTCCCCACGCATAATTAATTAACGTTGGTGTTCCTGTAGATGTATTTGTCATTGTTATAGCTGCGCCTACGCAACCTGCCGTTGGTGTAGAAAATGCAGCTGTTACAGTAGGTAAACTACATAGCCCATGTGTACCTAAGAATTTTCTATACGGACTATTTGCCATTGCTGTTTGAATTCTTGTTGTTTGATCTACAGTAAACATATACATACATGGGTCATCAGTATAATCCATAATATTCATGAACATTTCTCCATTGGGAGAATTTCCTGTACATGTTCCCGAATGATACGGGTATGTAGGGCAACCAAAATTAGCTGCTTGAGCAGGAGGCGTGTCATTACAATAATCTGTAGCACAAGTGCCATCACCCCATATATGTCTTAATCCTAACCAATGTCCAATTTCATGAGAACATGTCCTTCCTAAATTATATGTAGGATCATAAGTGCCGGAAGGGTAAATATTAATTGATCCCATTGATTTTGCCCAACACCAAAAACCGTCTGTGGTTGCCGTTCCTATTCCTCCCGGGATTCCTGTCAATCCACTTAAATAAGGAAAAGTAGCATAACCAAGTAATCCTACTGAAGCATTTTCATCCGTTACCCACATATTTAAATACTTGCTGACATTCCAAATCGTATTTTTTTTAATATACCCATCAATAAAAGCCTGAAATTTAGTAGGGTTATTATATGCAGCATTAGCCGGATCTTTGGAAGTAAAGGTACCTGTTAATGCCGGCAGTGTATTAAAATTTACTCTATGAATACCAGGTTCCGGCAATATATTTCCTAAGGTATCCATTGTTGCAAGGCAAAATTGCACATTTGTATTAGCAATTTTCACACGCCCACTAGCATCTTTATTTGCAGCCGGCAATGAAGCTGCCCATGCAGTAAACGCAGTAGCAGGATATGTAGATGTATTATATCCATTGCCTGCGTAATCATCATTAAGTACTTGCACTTGAGATGTAAGCTGCCCATTCGCTAAATTTGGATATGTACCTATCGCTTGCCCACCATGAATGACGTGAATAATAACAGGAATAACATAAGTTGCCTGAATTTGATTGTTTCCACCTGTTTTAGCATTGTTTAATTCCGGGTGCTGCTGCATATATTGTTGAACCAATTGCTGAAATTGAGATTCCCACTGTTGAGATGGCACAGGAGTTCCGCAGCCTCTGTTTGGAAAATTTTGACCTTGCGCTAAAATAAGTGAACTTATACAAAGGCACACCACACTAAAAAACTGTTTAAATATTTTCATACTCTGAAATTTTGGTCAAAGTTCGAGATTCTTAATGAATTAACGATGATTTTCAAATAACAATACGACCGCTAAAAAAATAATAAATTTCTGTTACTTTGACATATAAACTCTGTTTAATTCAATACTATTTTAGATTTTAACAGACGAAAAACAACTTTTTTACGATAAATTTATTATTTTGATTAATCTGTCAAAAACATTAATAACAAAACAAGCAAAATGTTTTTAGATTTGCCACTCGATTTTACTCTTAATGCAGCAAAGAAGCTTTATACAAAATTTATTTTTTCTTTTATTTTTAAACTTACTAATAAAGCCTTTTTGGATTTTAGTTATTGAACCTTTTATTCAATATAAAGTAGGGAATCAATATTATGGAGAGTATTTTACTTTATTTAATTTTTCTTTTTTACTTTCTATTTTTTTAGACTTTGGCTTGGTAAATTTTAATAACCGCAATATTGCTCAGAACTCACACTTATTAAGCAAACACTTTTCTAATCTCATTACATTAAAACTTGTAATGGGCATAGTATATATTATTCTAACAATGTTTGCAGGATGGGTTATTGGCTTTAATGAAAGGTATCTAAAACTACTTTTAATTCTTACCTTTAATCAATTCTTTATCAGTATGGTTTTATACCTAAGAAGCAACTTATTGGGCTTACATCTATTTAAGGTAGATAGTTTTGTATCGGTATTGGATAGGTTAATAATGATAGGATTAATCGGTATTTTAATTATTAACCTTTTACCCATACAATTAGACATAATGAATTTTGTGTATGCACAAACGTTTGCTTATTTTTTAACGTCCATTATTGCATTTTTTGCAGTTTTAAAACAAACCGAGCATTTTAAGTTTAAGTGGGATTGGAAATTTAATATTTTAATTCTAAAAAAAAGCACACCTTATGCTATTTTAATTTTGTTAATGGTTTTTTATAATCGGTTAGACGCCGTAATGATAGAGCGCATGCTGCCCTACCCTATTGGAGCCATTCAAGCGGGTATTTATGCAAAAGCATTTAGGATTTTAGATGCAGCCAATATGATTGCTTATTTGTTCTCGGTACAACTATTGCCGGTATTTAGCCGACTACTCGAAAAGAAAGAAAATATAGAATCTATTACCAAACTATCTTTTTCATTACTAATAACCCCCGCACTTATTGCATCTATAGGCTGTTTTTTTTATAATCAAGAATTAGTATCTTTAATTAACAAAGGCACAACAGATGCCGCCGATGTATTTGGTATTTTAATGTTTTGTTTTACAGCTATTTCCACAACATATATTTTTGGAACACTTTTAACGGCTAACGGCAACTTAAAGCACCTTAATTGGATGGCGGTTTCCGGTATTGCCATTAATATTATTTTAAATTTAATTCTTATTCCGAAATTCCATGCTTACGGTAGTGCGTGGGCAAGTGTTGTTACACAATTTTTTACTGCCGCCATTCAGGTATGGATGGCAAAAAAAATATTCCAATTAAAAGTAAATATCGGTTTAATTCGTTCATTGATATTCTTTATAATCGGTATAATTACAATTAGCTTTTTTTCAAAAAAAATCTCTGATAACTGGATAATAAATTTCGGTATTATGATTATTCTTAGTATGTTTTGGGCTTTTATTATCAAACTGCTTCCGTTAGGATCGGCATTAAAATTATTAAAACTTAAAAAATGAATGCATTTTTAGCTGTCAATTTCTTTATTTCGCTGATTAGAAGTAGGTTGAAAATTATCTTGCTTGTTGGTATTTTATCTATTATTTTCGGCACGCTTTTATCATATATTCTACCTATAGAATATCAATCTGAAACCATTATCCTTCCTGCCAGGCATTTTTCTGTTTCTAAAATGCTGATAGAACCAAACATGGGAAATCAAGAAGATTATCTGGAAATAGGTGATGACGATGATTTAGAAAAACTTTTACAAATTGTTTACTCTGATGACTTAAAAATACTTTTGGCAGATAAATTGAACCTATGGAACAGATGGAAGTTAGAGCAAAAGCAATACAAATTACATTACTTAAAAAGTAAATGGGAACACTATATTAGTTTTTACAGAACCAATCTTGGCTCTATAAGAATTAAAGTATTTGATAGAAATGCAGATACCGCCGCAATTATTGCAAACAGCATTGTACAATTAATAGATAGTGTGCAAAAAGAAATGACCACAGAAAGAACAGAAACTGCACTGAAAGTTATAAAAGAAGAATATACCAATACCATTGCAAGAATTAATGAACTAGAGGATAGTTTACAATCTCTTAGAAAACTTGGTGTTTATGATTATGAGGCTCAGGTAAAAGCTATTTCAAAAGAATATGCTAAAGTAACGGCTAAAAATGATTTGCGAGGAAAAGAGGAATTAGATAAACTTTATGATGTGCTCAAAAAGCACGGTGGTGCTTACCAAACATGGAGTGAAAATTTACGCAAGTATAGACTAAAGTTTGCCACCATTAAATTTAAATACGACCAAGCATTAGTAGATAATCAATATGTTTTACCTCTAAAATATACCGTACAGAAAGCTATTGCAGACAATAAAAAAGCAAGACCTATAAGGTGGCTGGTTGTATTGCTTTGCTTTGCATCTAGCGAAATTTTAATTCTCTCTTATATTATTATATCTTCTAAAAATAAAATGTATGAATAAATCCATCGATGTACAATCCATTATTAATATATTTTTAAATAGAAAGAAAACTTTCTTTCTATTAATTGTTATCACGGCGATAATTGCCGGCGGCATATCTTATTTGATTCCTCCAAAATATAAAACCAATGCCGTTATTTATCCGGTACACTTGGCACCTTATTCGGAAGAATCACAAACAGAACAATTACTGCAATATATTAATAGTGCCTCTGTAAGAGATGTTGTGATAAAAAAATTAAACCTGATAAAACACTATGGGATAGATATAAATAAACCTGATTATAAAAGTTTATTAATATATTTATATAGAGAAAATATTTCTGTATCTCCTACATTATACGAATCCATTGATATAGAAGTAAGGGATAAAAACCCAGAAATGACGAAAGCTATTGCAGAAAGTATCATAGATGCAACCGACTCTTTAATTAAAGCATTAAAAATAAAAATCATTACAGAAGAACATGCTAATTACGATCGTGAAATTAAAGCCATTAAACAAAGAATTGACAGTATTAATAAAATGCTGGTTGAACTAAAAACAAAATATAATATTATTGATCAAAAAAGTGCCGCAAAATATCTAAGTAAAGTACAAGCAAACGGTAAGCTTAGCGGAGATTTACTACCAATAGCCGAAGCCCTCAAAATACATCAAAACTACATGGATAATCTTCAAAAGGAAACAAAAGAGAGTTTTATTTCATTGGGTAATTTACAAAGAGAAAGAGATCGTTTAGAAGTAGATTTAAATGGTCATTTACATTTTGCTCAAGTTATATCTCCACCATTTGTTCCTGATAAAAAATATTTTCCTGTACGATGGATTATCATTGCTTTATCAGAACTATCAATTATTACCATTTATTTTATTTATCTTTTAATTATCGAAAACAGAAAAAAATAAACTATTGTTTTTAAAAAAAGAAATATTTGTAGTTTCTCTGTTAGCCGGGTTATTCTTGCTTTTAAATTCATATATTGTTTTATTTAAATACGATTGGTTTCTTCCGTTTAATCTTATTCCATTAGTGATTTTCTGTTTAGTGGGTATTTTTTATTTTACAGAATGGGTTATTTTCCTAATGGTTTTTGTAACACCATTATCTATTGGCTTAAGGGAATTAGGCATTACACAAGGTATCGACTTAAGCTTACCTGCCGAACCTCTGATGATATTGTTTTCGGGAATATATCTGATTAATGAATTTATCAAAGGCATTACGCCAAAACAAATTTTTAAACACCCTATAACAATCGTTATTTTATTGCAGCTATTATGGATGCTTATTACTACATTCACAAGCCAAGATGTTGTAATATCCTTAAAATTCCTTGTAGCCCGTTTATGGTTTGTAATCAGCGGCTTTTTTTTAATGACTTATATATTTAAAGATGTTTCTAAAATTAAAACGTTTATATGGATGTATTTAAGCGCCTTAGCAATTGTTTGTATTATTACAATTATTAAACATGCAGAGTTTAATTTTCATCATAAAATAGCAGACTGGATTGTAAGCCCATTTTACAACGACCATACTGCATATGGCGCCGCTCTATCAATGTTTATTCCGCCAACCTTTGTTTTGCTTTTTATAGAAAAATCTTTAATAAAACGTTCTGTACTTTTCTTGCTATTTGCGTTGCTGATTACTGCACTTGTTTTATCCTTTGCAAGAGCTGCATGGATGGGGGTATTTGTTGCATTAATGGTATTGGTTACTTTATTTTTCAAAATTAAATTCAGAACGCTCATTATTACTATTGTTTCATTGGTTATTATTATTTTTAGTTTTAGTGAGCAACTTTTAATTTTGATGGGAAAAAACAAAACCGATTCTGAAGGAAATTTATACGACAATATTGTTTCTTCTTTTAATATTAAAAATGATGCATCTAACTTGGAAAGAATTAATCGATGGAATTGCGCTTACAGAATGTTCTTGGACAAACCTATATTCGGATTTGGACCGGGAACATACCAGTTTTATTATGCTCCTTATCAACTTAGTAAAGAAAAAACAATCATTAGCACTAATTTCGGTAGCGTAGGAAGCTCCCATAGCGAATATCTTGGTCCACTTTCAGAACAAGGACTTCTAGGTATGCTGCTTGTTTTTGTATTATTATTATCTGTTTTTTCTTTAGGCTACAACCTTTGTTATTCACTAAAAAATAAAAATCATAAACTTTTAGCGTATGGTCTATTTTTAGGACTTGTTACCTATTTTATTCATGGATTTTTTAATTTCTTTCTTGATACAGATAAACTGTCTCTGCCATTTTGGGCATTTATTGCAGCATTAGTTTCCTTACATATTAATAACAACAATGAAAATCAATCGTTATGAAAAAAACAATTCTATTATTTATTGCACTGTCTTTTAGTGTTATTTCTTTTTCAAGAACTTTCTTTTTATTAGAAAAAGAAGGTTATCAAACACCCATAGATACGCCAAGTAACAAAAAACATATTTATGAATACAATCCTCTATACAGAGCATCTAATACTTTAAGCATTGATATTATTCATACAAACTTATATGTTAAGTTTAATTGGGACAGTTCTCTTTTATATGGCAAAGCCGAAATTCTTCTAAAGTCGCATTTTTATGCACTTGATAAAATTTATCTGAATGCCAGAGGAATGAGAATCAATTCAATTAAAATCAGCGATCATACTTCAAAAGCAGATATTCCTTTCTCTTATAAATATGAAAATGATTCCATCAAAATAAGTCTAAATAAAAAATACACATCATCTCAACAACTTTTAGCAACCATTAATTATGTAGCACAACCTGAAAAATTAAAAGAGGGTGGCAGTAATGCCATTCAAAGTGATAAAGGATTGTATTTTATTAACCCGAAAAATGAAGTTCCGGGAAAATTACCACAAATATGGACACAAGGCGAAACACAAAGTAATTCTGTATGGTTTCCTACAGTAGATTCTCCTAATGAAAAAATGACACAAGATATTTATATTACAGTAGATAAAAAATATACAACGCTTTCAAATGGACTACTAACAGATATAAAAGATAATAAAGACGGCACAAAAACAGACCATTGGAAAATGGACTTACCACATGCCCCCTATTTAGTAATGATGGCAATTGGTGAATTTAAAAAAGTAACCGATAAACCATGGAAAGGAAAAGAAATTTCTTATTATGTAGAACCTGCTTACGAACCGTATGCAAAAGCTATCTTTGGCAATACTTACAAAATGATAGACTTCTTTTCTAATAAATTAGGCGTTGACTTCGCATGGCCAAAATACGGGCAAATTATAGCCAGAGATTATGTAAGCGGCGCTATGGAAAATACTTCTGCAACATTGCATGGTGAGTTTCTATATCAAACAGACAGAGATACCGTTGGTGGTGTAAAAGGAGAGAGTGTTATCTCGCACGAATTATTTCATCAATGGTTTGGCGACTTAGCAACATGCGAAAGTTGGAGCAATTTGCCACTAAATGAATCTTTTGCAACATACGGAGAATACTTGTGGAACGAATATTTTAATGGTCGTGATGCTGCTGATGAAAACCACTATCGCTCCGGGCGCGGTTATTTTGGAAGACATGGAAGTGTAGATAATAGCCCTGCGCTTATTCGTTATTTCTACTCTAACAGAGAAGATATGTTTGATGGCGTGAGTTACAATAAAGGCGGACAAGTACTACATATGCTTAGGAAATTAGTAGGTGATGATGCATTTTTTCAATCATTAAAATTATACCTGACACAAAATAAATTCAAAGCCACTGAAATCCATCATCTAAGATTAGCATTTGAAGAAACCACAGGCCAAGACTTACAATGGTTTTTTAATCAATGGTTTATGTATGGCGGACATCCAATGTTACAAATCAACAAAAGTTATAATGCTGATTCAAAAATATTAACGCTTACCATACAGCAAAATCAACCGGAAGAATTTCCGATTTATAAACTACCGGTAGATATTGACATTTATCTTTCTAAGGAAACAATCAGAAAAAAAATTATTATTGATGAGGCTGCTGAAACATTTACTTTTCAAGTAAGTGAAAACCCTTTATTAGTAAACTTTGACACAGAACGACAATTACTCGCCAAAATAGATTATCCAAAAAGCACAGAAGAATATATGTATCAATTTGAACATGCTCCGTTGTGGTTAGATCGTTATGAAGCTATTACTAATTTAAAAGACAAACTCAATAATAATACCGTTTTAGAATTTTTTATTACAAAGGTTTTAAAAGACAAATATGCGGGTATTCGTTCTGAAGCAATCAATATCTTAAAATCTAAAATTAAAGACAATAGTAACTTAAAAGAAGTTATTAAAACTATAGCACAAAAAGATATGGCGGTTTCTGTAAAAGCAGATGCTATTGCATCTTTATCAGAAACTTATGATGAAAATATTTTATTAATTTACAAAAACACTTTGGACAAAGAATATTCGTCCGAATTAATATCGGTATGCTTATATGGATTAAACAAAAATAATAAAGATATGGCTGATATGTATGCTAAGAAATTTGAGAATGATAAAAGTAAAAGTATTATTATGGCTGTTACTGCTATTTATTCCGAATCAGGGAAAGACACACACTTCGATTTCATGATAAAAAATCTTTCAACATTTACAGGGTTTGAAACTTTTGGTTATATGTCAATGCTCGGAAAATATTTGAAAAAGGTAAACTCTTCCGGATATATTTTGAATGCTGCAAAAACCATCTCTACTTATTATAAAAATGGAGGCAAGATGAATAAATTCGCTGCTCAAAAAGTTTTAAACGATATTACCAATGTTTGGTCGGATAAAGAAAAGAACCTAAAGAAATCTATTGAAGAAGCCAAGAAGAATAATAATCCTACTCAGTCACTTGAAGATGAGTTAAAAACCGTTTCTGAAACAGCAAAAAACTTAAAAGAAATAGTAAATAAATTTGGTGCTTAATTAAAATTTAAAACTTGCGCCAATATTAAGATAAGACAAGCCCCATCCTAATTCCGCAAAGGCAGCAATTTTATCAGAGAAATAATATCTTCCTCCCGCTAAAAAGCCAAAACCAAAATAAGAACCATAGCTGCTATTAGCATAAAAAGCAGGATCGCTATAGCTATAAGAAACCATAACATACCCCAATGGTATTCCTGCATAAGTTTCGAATTTTGTTCCTTCAAAAGTATAATGAATGGTTGGGCGAACGCCAAGTGAAAAATAATTCCACCTTTCGGTTACACTATTATTATGAAAATTATTGTTTTTATCAAACCATGCTCCATTAAAAACATAAGAGATTGTTTTATATCCGACATATCCTCCTACACCAATAGATAAATTCTTAATTTCAGGAAATGTATATATGGAATGATCAAATGCTAAATTAAAATACGGTGACTGAGAATAACCTCCACCCCAATACGGAGAATACCCTCCAATGCCAATACCAAGACTTACAACGTTGGCACCTTTGTCAAAAAGGTTTTGGGCTTGATTGATTGTAGTAATACATAGTACAGATAGCAGAATTAAAGTAATTTTTTTCATATTTTTTTTGCAAAATTACTAAAAAAAGTATTTAAACTATTATTTTCAACTTTTTATTTATTACAGTAATATTAAAAGCTGTGGATTCTCTGTCTGCACTTTCAACTTCTATGGGTTCACCATCTATATGATAAACAAATTTTTCTGATAGAATCTCTATTGTTAGATTTTGCTGGGTTGTATATACAATTGGATGTTTCTCTTTTTTTCTTAATAAATTCCACATTACATATGGATATTTTAAAAATGATATCTTGCCTAAATAAACTGTATTCAGTAAGCCATCATTAATTTTTGCAGAAGGAGCAAGATAAAAGTCATTTCCATATTGTGGAATATTTAAAACCGAAAGGATAAATGCTCGCGCTTCTTTTAGCTGCTGATTTGCACTATTTAGAGTAAATCGCAATGCACGGTATTGTAAAAAAGTCTTTACAGAAGCTAAAATATATCCTAAAAGTCCTCTTAATTTCTGTGTTTCAAATGTTTTAGCAATCGCTGCGTCTATGCCAAATCCAATTGCACAAGCAAAATATCTATCATTAATTTTACCAACATCTACTTCTTGGATATTGCATTTCTTTATCATCTTTAATGCTTCAATGGTATTTAAAGAAATCCCTAAAGTACGAGCTAATCCATTTCCGGAACCCGAGGGCAAAATACCAAGCACCTTATTATTAGGAATAATATATTGTATAAAGGTGTTAATAGTTCCATCGCCGCCATTTACAATAACATACTTAAATTTATCTTGCCGGCATTTTTGAATAGCTGTTTCAAAGTCCGATTTACTTTTAATAAGAAATACCTCTGCATCAATAAACTCTTCTTGAATTATCCGTGCTAATGTCTCTCGATTTTTATTATTGCCGGAAAGAACATTGATAATAAAAAGATAGGATTGGTATGCTTCATTACTCATATTATCCATACCAAAATACCGCTAATAATTAAGCTCCATCCTGCTAGTAAGCCGCTATTATGTTCTAATTTATGAAAATTTAATTTTGTGATTAACTTATCAAAGAACATGAGCCAAAGCAGCGAACTGATAAGAGAAATAATCATATAAATTAAACTAATTTGAATAATGATACGCATACTTACCATTCCTCCAACAAAATACATACCGGTAATTTCCATACATGGTGAAAATAACATCCCTATAAGTAATAGTTGAATTTGTTGTATGGCATCTTTTTGTTTGCTAATATCCTCCTGATGATACATGTGAAAATGTTGGTGTTTGTGATGTTTAAAAATAAAATACATTCCTAAAAGAATTAAAATTGTGGAGGAAATCCATTGAATAGGAATAAGCATTGAAACATACTTACCAACAAGGGCAAAGGTGAACCCGATAACTACTGTACTGGCTACATGCAAAAAAGCAGCTAATCCGGCGATTGATAATGTTTTTGAAAATGACCAAGAAAACTGTCTCTTCATAGCAATAACGGGTCCCCAATGACTGGGAATTAAGCCATGAAGCAAACTTAAAAAAACTACATTAGTAATTAATTCGTTTTTCAAATCATCTAATAAATTACATCACATTTTCAATAACCATAGCGCTTGCACCACCACCACCATTACATATTCCGGCAACACCATATTTAGCTTTATTTTGTTTCAACACATTAATCAGTGTTACAAGTATTCTAGCCCCCGACGCCCCTAAAGGATGCCCTAATGATACTGCGCCACCATTTACATTTATTTTATCGGTTGATAAATTCAAAATTTTTGCATTAACTAAAGACACAACAGAAAAAGCTTCATTAAATTCAAAGTAATTAATGTCTGTTAATTTTAATCCTGCTTTTTCTACCGCCTTTGGCACTGCCACAGATGGTGTAGTAGTAAACCATGTAGGATCTTGCTCCGCATCTGCATAGGAACGGATAATTGCCAATGGTTTTAATCCTAATTTTTCAGCCTTTTCTTTACTCATCAAAATTAAGGCTGCAGCGCCATCATTCATAGTAGATGCATTAGCCGCAGTAATAGTTCCGTCTTTTTCAAAGGCAGGTTTTAGTTGAGGAATTTTATCAAAGTTTACATTTTTATACTCTTCATCTTCTGTAAATAAAATAGTTCCTTTTTTAGAAACAACTTCAACAGGCACTATCTCTTCTTTAAATTTTCCGGCAGTCCATGCATCAGCAGAACGTTTGTACGAACCAATAGCATAAGCATCTTGTTCCTCCCTAGTAATTTTATATTCTTTAGCACACACTTCTCCACAAGACCCCATCAGTTTAGCAGAAT
Source organism: Bacteroidia bacterium (assembly GCA_039811645.1). Taxonomy (GTDB): domain Bacteria; phylum Bacteroidota; class Bacteroidia; order B-17B0; family Aurantibacillaceae; genus BPGX01. The sequence continues at coordinate 12,566 of JBDHZB010000015.1, forward strand.
AAACATCTAACAAGCCATCTTTACTGATTCCGTCTATTAAAGTAGTATTCCCAAATTTAGAGCCCCATCTATTAGTTTCAGAATAATAAGGTGCAGCACTCATGTTTTCCATACCTCCTGCAATGGCACAGTCAATATCTCCAAGCATAATTCCTTGTGCGGCAAACATTACAGATTTCATTCCTGATGCACACACTTTATTAATGGTTGTACAGGGTACATTATCCGGAATGCCGGCAAATTTAGCTGCTTGACGTGCAGGGGCTTGCCCTACATTAGCTTGCAACACATTACCCATAAATACCTCCTGAATTTCTTTTGGATCTAATTTTATTTTATCCAGTGCGCCTTTAATGGCAGTAGCTCCCAATTTAGTTGCACCTATTCCGGCAAGCGTGCCTCCAAAACTTCCTAATGCTGTTCTTACAGCAGAAACTATGTAAACTTCTTTCTTTGACATATAAAAATTTTGGCGGCAAAGGTACTAATTTCTATCCTTGAAAAGAGAAAGAAATTTGGATTATTTTAACGAAACAAAATGCTTGATTTATAGTTTCAAATCTCTAAATGCAGTATTTTTGTGGCATTATTAAAATTAAACTTATCAAAACATGAATTACAAAACAATAATAATTTCCACGCTAATAATGCTTCCTGCTATTTTCGGATTTATTACTAACGATCCTTGGACAATAAAGCAGTTGATAGAACCAAAGGCACTTGCAGATATTATTAATAACCCAAAAAGTAAGAAGCCGATTATTTTATGTATTGGTTTTGGCGGAAATATTAAAGGCTCTAAACAGCTTGGTCCGGCAGGCGAACAAGAAGGATTGGAAAATTTGAAAAAAGAGCTATCGTCTCTAAAAAAAGATGCTGATATTGTAATTTACTGTGGCTGCTGCCCGTTTGAGCATTGTCCAAATGTGCGCCCGGCATTTAACTTACTGAACACACTAAAATTTACTAACCATAAACTTTTAAATCTAACGCATAATCTAAAAGCAGACTGGACTGACAAGGGATATCCTGTAGAAAAATAAAATATCTTGTTAGGAATTTTCTAAACTATAAAGTACCAAGGCATTTAATAGTTTTGGTAAAACATACGTAGATTTTGGCGGCATTATTTCATTATTCAAAGCAATAGTTTTAATGGCTTCTACAGAAACAGAATCTGTAAAAAAAGCGATTTCAAACCTCTTATCATCTATCATTTTTTCGGCATCGGCAATACTTGTATTGTATGCAGGAAAATAAAATACATTTTTATTATTACGAATATCTTGTATGCCAAAAATCTGTTTAAATATCAACTGTGATAAAATATCAGCATCTAATTGCTGCGCATGCGTTTTGAATTGTTGGCTTATTTGTTCTCTAAGTTTTAATAAAAATCGTCTTTTATCCCAATACATACCAATGTGGTGTGTAGCAAGGGGATATTGTGTGGTGTGTATTTCTTGTATTTCAAAAAGGGCGGATAACTGACTAATAAAATCAGAAGGCACAATAATATCTTTTAATAACCGATGAAAAGAAAAAACTTTCAGTTCGTTCTTTGGAAAAAATGCGCCAAGAAAATACTTTGCGGAATTGGGAACACTTTTATGCTCCGATAAAAGTTCTTTATAAAGCAAAACAGAAGATGCTGAGCGATGGTGCCCATCTCCAATATACACGCATGGTATGGAAGAAAACGTGTTTTTTATTTGATTATTAATCTGTACTGTATCTGAACGCCATAAACGATGACGAATACCATATTTTTCAAAATCCAAATTCGGTATTTTTGATTTTATGTCAGCAATCAGACTATTTAATTTTTCTTGTTCATCATAAAAAAACAAAACCGGTTCAGCATTGATTTTACAATGTTTCAGATACTCTTTTAATTTATTTTCTCTTTCACTTAATGTATGTTCATGTACTTTGATTTTCTGTTGTAAATAATCCTCTACATTTATAGCAGCAATTATCCCTGTAAATTCAAATGATTGGTGCGATTGTGTATAAATATAATAACAAGGCGCATTGTCTTGAGTTAAAATATTTTTAGCCGTAAACTCCCTGAACTTATAATATATTTTATTAAACCGTTCCATACTGTGTGGGCGAGAATGGGTATTATCAGAATAATCAGGGAAAATAACATTTAAATAAGAAAGTGGATTTTTAAGTACAATTGCTTTTACTTGCTCAGCACTATAATTATCTGCCGATTGTGTTACAATTTTTTCGGCTTTATCTTTTGTGGGCAAATATCCTTTAAATGGAACAATATCCGGCATTACAAAACAGAAAGTTTAGAATATGTTTGAATAATTTTTTCTGATAATTCTATGGCTATTCTTTGTTGAGCTTCAATAGTAGCTGCTCCGGTATGCGGTGTTACTGATATTTTTGGATGATTTAATAACTCTTTCATGGGCGTTGGTTCTTTTTCAAAAACATCTAAGCCTGCTCCGGCTAACTTTCCTGAATTAAGCGCCTCTAATAAATCTTTTTCTTGAATAACGCCACCACGTGAAGCATTAATAACAATGGCTCCATTTTTCATCATCTGAATTTCTTTTTTAGTAATTAAAGAACCTCCCGGAACATGCATGGTAATAAAATCAGACGACTTTAATACTTCTTCAAAAGAAACTGTTTTTATTTCTACATCAAAGCTATGGTTAATAGTCGATAAGTTAATATTTAAAACACTGGAAGTAACATAAGGGTCATAAGCTAATACTCTCATCTGCATTGCAACAGCTATCTTTGCCACTTCTTGTCCTATTCTTCCAAAGCCAATAATCCCAATGGTTTTACCGCTTAATTCAATTCCATTAGTATAATTTTTTTTCAGCTCATTAAATTGACTGCTGCCCTTTGTCGGCATGTCTCTATTACTGATATGCAAAAATCTGGATAAAGAAAATAAATGTGCAAATACTAATTCAGCTACAGAATGCGAAGATGCTGCCGGTGTATTAATTACTTGTATTCCTTTTTGCTTAGCATATTCAACATCAATATTATCCATACCAACACCTCCTCTGGCAATAATTTTAAGGTTCGGACAAGCATCAATAATATCCTTTCTGACTTTAGTGGCACTACGTACAATAAGAACAGTATAATTTTTTTCATTGATTTCATCAATCAATTGCTCTTGCGCAATTTTTTCTGTAGAAACATTAAATCCTGCTTTCTCTAACAGTTCTTTTCCGATTTTATCTATACCATCATTAGCTAAAATTTTTTTCATAATACTGTTTAAACGCTACAAAAGTAGATGATAAAAAGGAGTTATGAAAATTTGTTTTTTAAGTGGTATTAAAATAGTTCCTATGGCATCTTACTTCCTTGTTCAATGACCCATGCATTATAATTTACAAGAAAATTATGCTTTCAAAAGTTGATTTAACTTTTCTTCTAACTCGTGTTTTTTACTAGCCATTTCCTGATCAAAATCTAGCATTTGAAAGTATAGCTTTTCTTTTTCAGAATCAGAAAATGCATCTTCCGACATTGGAAACACCTCGTCGTTTTCAATAGCAATATGATCCTCTAACAAGTTTAGATATTTATTAAATTCTTGATAAGTTTTTTGATGGTTTTTATCTGTTATGTACTGTTGAATATTTGCCATGTGTTCTCTGAGCATCTCATGATGGTCCAGCATTTCTCCAATAGCCCCTTGTTCAAGCATGGGGTTGTTATCCATTAAAGCCGGGAATAATATTTCTTCTTCTTTATGGTGATGGATTTTATCAGCGTACTGCTGACAAAACTCTAATAAGAATTGAATACTTTCTTCAAATGCCTGTGGATTTTTTTCCCATAATCCATTCCATCTTTCAAGCAGTTCTTTTGTTTTTAGTATTTGATTGTGTTCATAAAACAACACATCTGTAATAGATTTACTCATATTTCCCAAATATTAGATCCTGATAATACTTTATTAATAGAGGGGGTGCCTCTTTTCTTTTTTACTGTGTCAATTTTTTGCACTAGCATATCTTCATAGCAAGGTCTTTCTGCTTTGTATATTACGCCAAAAGCCGCAGGAAATTGTTCGTAGCCGGGCATAGAAAATTGTGATAATAAAAATGCTTTTTGTTTATCTGCAACATCATGAATCCATAAGTTACTTTCTGATACACTATCTGTTTTAAGATTTACTATTTTTGGTGTAGTGCCATCTAAGATAATACCAAACTCTTTTTCCTTTCCAAAAACAAGCGGCTTGCCTTGTTCTGTATAAATTGTATGTTCAAGTTTTTGCTCTTTTTCAGTATAAGCAGCAAATGCGTCATCATTAAATATCTTACAATTTTGATAAACTTCCACAAAAGAAGAACCCTTGTGTGCAGATGCTTTTTTAAATGTATCATTCATGTGTTGCAGGTCTCTGTCGCTTGTTCTGGAAACAAATGTAGCCTCACTGCCAAGAGCCAATGCCAATGGGTTAATAGGATAGTCTATAGAGCCGTAAGGTGATGTTGCCGTTATTTTTTGCTGTTCAGAGGTTGGAGAGTATTGCCCTTTGGTTAAAGCATAAATACGATTATTAAACATGATAATGTTTAAATTCAAGTTTCTTCTTAACTCATGGATCAAATGATTGCCTCCAATAGATAGACAATCGCCATCACCGGTTATTACCCAAATATCTAATTCCGGTCTTGCTACTTTTAGTCCCGAAGCTATTGCTAATGGCCTACCGTGAATACCATGCATGCCGTAAGTGTTCATATAGTATGTAAACCGAGAAGAACATCCGATGCCTGATACAAATACTGTATTTTCCGGGCTTTTATTTAATTCTGCCAATACTTTTTGAATCTGTGCCAACACAGCGTAATCACCACATCCCGGGCACCATTTTACTTCTTGATCGCTAGAAAAATCTTTTGCAGTAAGTTTTTTATTTTGAACTGATGTCGTTTCCATAATTCATTTATTTAGTATTAATCAATTCCAGTATTTTATTCGTTAATTCGGTTTGCGTCATTGGAATACCCTGTACTTTATTATAACCAACAGCCGGTATTAAATATTTTTCACGCAAAACTTTAATAAGTTGACCGGTATTTAATTCGGGAACTAATATTTTTTTAAATCGTTTAAATAGGTCTTCTAAATTCTGTGGTAAAGGATTCATATATTTAATATGCGTGTGGCCTACATTATATCCGCTTTTTACCATATTATCAACTACTGTTTTAATAACCCCATAGGTTGAACCCCATCCCACAACCAACACATCTCCTTTTTCTACACCGTTATCAATTTTTTGTGCAGGAATTGAATCTGCTATATTTTCTATTTTTTGTTTACGAATATCCGTCATCTTTTGATGGTCTTCCGGAAAGTAAGATACATTGCCGGTTTCAGGGTTTTTCTCTAAACTTCCTATACGGTGAATTGTATTTGGATTACCCGGTACCGCCCAATTTCTTGCTAGTTTTTCATTTCTTTTATATGGCGAAAATGTACTTTCTTTGTATTCTTTTATCAATGTAGATTTAATAGGCGGCATTTGTTCTATTGGTGGAAACTTCCATCCCTCCGCTCCATTTGCTAAGAAAGAGTCTGATAATAAAATTACGGGCGTCATATATTCAAGTGCTATGCGGCTTGCTTCAAATGCCATATAAAAACAATCTGATGGTGTAGATGCTGCTAATACAGGAATTGGAGAATCTCCCGGCCTTCCATATAGTGAGAATAATAAATCGCTTTGTTCCATTTTTGTTGGTAATCCTGTAGATGGGCCTCCTCTCTGCACGTTAACAACCACTAATGGCAATTCCAACATTATTGCTAAATTCAATGCTTCTGTTTTTAGTGCTAATCCCGGACCTGATGTTCCGGTTACAGATAATATCCCGCCGTAAGCCCCTCCAACTGCTGCACACATAGCTGCAATTTCATCTTCTGCCTGAAAGGTTTTTACACCAAAATTTAAATATCCGGAAAGATGCTTGAGAATATCTGTTGCAGGCGTTATAGGATAAGAATAATATACTAAGGATAAGTCTGCTTTTTGCGAAGCAGTAAGTAACCCTAAGGCAATGGCGTGATTTCCCATTATGCCACGATAAGTTCCTTTTTCAAGTTTTGCTTCAGGAACATCATATTGAAAAGAAATGGCTTCGGTAATATCTCCGTAATTATAACCACTGTATAATGCTTTTAAGTTAGCATCTCTTACATCAGGTTTTTTAGCAAACTTTGATTCGATAAATTCTACCGTATTATCCGGTTTACGATTAAATAACCAATATACAAAACCAAGCGCAAACATATTTTTACAACGTTCTTTATCCGGCTTTGTCAATGTACTGTCTTTTAAAGCCTCTATGGTTAATGTTTCTATTGGCAGTAAAAATACCTGATAAGCTTCTAAAGAATTATTTTCTAAAGGGTTAGTATCGTATTTTGCTAATTTTAGGTTTTTTGCATCAAAGCCATTTTCGTTAGCAATAATAATCCCTCCTTTTTTTAAGCTCTTTAATGATGTTTTAAGTGCCGCCGCATTCATTGCTACCAACACATCGTACTCGTCTCCGGCAGTAAGTACGTCTTCATTCCCAAATTGTATTTGGAAACTCGATACACCTGCAACAGTACCTTTTGGCGCTCTGATTTCCGAAGGGAATTCCGGAAAATTAATTGCTTTATTTTTTGCATAAGCTGCATTGTAGGTAAACTGATATCCTACCAACTGCATACCGTCTCCGGAATCACCTGCAAACTTAATTACAACATTTTCTTTTTTTACTAATGTTTTTGTTTTCATAGTTACAAAGTTAAGAAACAATTATTGATGCTTCCACACTGGTTTTCTTTTTTCTAAAAAAGAGTTTATTCCCTCGTTGGCATCATGAGTATCCATTAATTCATTTACATATAAGTTTTCAAGATTTGGTAAGAAATTTCTTACAACATGGCTGAATTTAATTCTACTTGCTTTCACGGCGTATCTTAATGATAATGCGCTTTTTGGCAAGATGTTTTTTTCTATCCACTCTTGTGTTTTTTTATCCAGCTCTTCTCTGTTTTCAAATAATTGATTAACAATATCTAAGTTCTTCGCTGCATTGGCATCTATAGTTTCACCCGATAATAAAAGAGATTCCGCTTTGGAAAGTCCTATTTTTTCAGGTAAAATAATAGAGGCCGGTGGTGGAAATACACCCAAATTAATTTCAGGTTGTCCGAATTTTGCTGTTTTATCTGCAAAAATCTGATTACAGATAAGTGCTAATTCCATACCTCCTCCCAGGCAATATCCTGATACCTTAGCAATAATCGGAATAGAGTTATCTAAAACCTGATAAAAAAGTTTGTGAAACCCTCTTAGCATATCTGCGGCATGTTCTTTTTTATGCTCATCTACACTTGCACCAAAGGAGAAATTTTTCCCATACCCTTCAATAGTAATCATTTTTATTTCCGGACGGTATTTAAATTCATCAAAGAGGTGAGATAATTGCTGCATCATTTCTGAATCAATAATGTTTCCGCCTTCATCTTTTAAAATCAATTGCACCCATTGTCCTTCAAAATGCGATTGAGTAATAACTTTTTCCATACTTTTATTTTACAAGATTTTGGTATTGAGGAGAAACACTTTTTACTAATTCTTCTGTCCACTCTTTTCCTTCTGCAAGCTGCTGTCTTAATTTAATGAAATCTATTTCTCTGTTATCTTTAGGCCCGTCATTAAAAGCGCGGAATCCTGTTTTTGCTTCTGTCATCATATTCAGTGCAAGCCATTCTCTACTGCTTTCTTTATTCTGATCCCAATGTTCTAATTTGAATTTTCTCACTTCAGAAATTGTTTTGTTGGTACAATTTGGAAATGTGTACATTAGTTTTGTAACTAAGTGGTTAACCGCTTTATCAAGAAGTGACAAATCTGTTTCGCATTTTGCAAACACGTCTTTTGCCTTAGTAAGTTCTTCTCCCGTTTTTTGGCTTCCAAAAATAATTTTTCCAAATTCATTAGCTGTTTTGTCTAATACTACCAGTGGGTTAGCAATAAATTTTCCTTCGTGTTTTAAGCAAGGTACTACATCAGTAATTAACCCATGATAATATGCTTGGTGTGCGGTAAATGGTTCACAAAGCACTAAAGAACTCATAGCTTTTTCAACACCAACATATAGTGGCAAAAAATCTGTTGCGCCACCAATGGGGGCACTACCGTGTTTAGGGCCTGCTTGTCCGAATCTGGCAGTATCTACAGAAATAGTAAAGTCACAAGCCATTCCTATTTCTTGCCCGCCACCAATACGCATGCCATTTACTCTTGATATTACGGGTTTTTCGCATTTTAATATAGCACTTACCATATCATTGAATAATCGCATATATTGAGAATACTCTTGAGGATTATTAGAGTAATACTCCGCATATTCTTTTGTGTTGCCTCCTGTACAAAATGCTTTATCGCCAACAGCAGTAAATACAACAGCCACAACGCTTCTGTCGTTAGATGCCTTGCCAAAAGCAAGAATTACATCTTTTACCATTTGTGTTGTGTATGAGTTATATTGTTTTGGATTATTTAGAATAATCCATGCGGAATAAAGTCCTTTTACTTCTTTTCCGCTTGAATCATAGCAAGGTCTTTTTTCAAAAATAACACCTTCTTTAAATTCGTAGTTTACTAATAAATCATGATCTTTTAATGCTGACATATATTTATGGTTTTAAGATTATTCTTTTTTTGTATTGATGGCTTAAAGTATTTTTAAATACCTGATTAATTTCATTAAGCGAATGTTCTTCAATATAAGATTTAATATTAATTTTTCCTGAAGCAACATGTTGTACAATTTCGGGATATAGTTCCGGTTTACAGCCCCATGTGCCAATAAGCGTTGCATCGAATGCCATAAGGTTACTTAAACGAACATTTAGTTTATCCATTGTAAATCCAACAACAGACATGGTAGAAGCGAACGTTAATAAATTAAATGCAATGTCTTGTCCGATAGCGGTGCCTGACATTTCAAATATTTTCCACATATATGGCGATGTACCAAGTACTTTTGATTTTTCTTTTACTGCCTGCTTTATTGCTTTAATGTCTAAGTCTTTAGTATTTATAGCCTCGTCGGCTCCTGCAACTTTTGCGTTTTCTAATTTTTCGATACTAATATCCAGGGCTACTACCTTTGCACCAAATAATTTTGCAATCTGAACAGCATAAATACCTATACCACCAACACCGATTATAATCACAAAATCATTAGGTTCTATATTTGCTTTTTTCATTACCTGATAAGGTGTAGATACTGCATCAGCAATTACTGCAAGCTCTGACAATGAATGATTTTTTAGTGCATTATCAGGAACAGTACACAAATATTTGTAAGGCACAACAATATGTGAAGCAAAGCCGCCATCAAAATCGTTGCCGGGCATTAATTGTTTTTGACAAATATTAGAGCGTCCTTTTTTACATAATTCACATTCCCCGCAAGGAAGCACGGCCGGAACAATGACATTTTTATTTAGCCATTCATTTGGTCCTTTTATAACTGTACCGCTAATTTCGTGTCCTAAGCAAAGTGGAAATTCATGTTTTGTTTTTACACCATAATGCCAAAAACTTATATCTGTATGACAAACACCACATCCTGCTACTTTTACAACAACTTCATTATCTTTAATGGTTGGCAGTGGTTCTTCAACCTTGATAAATTCACCATCTATTTTTTCCATCTTCCACCTGAGTACTTTCTCCATATATTATATTTTAGCTTTTTACTTCTTGTTTTGTTTTTGCATAATCTTTTGTAATAAGCGCTGCTCCATACGATACCGCGTATTGAGGGTTATCTACTACATGAACGGTTGTTTTAATTACCTTTTCTAAAATCTCTTTAAAATAAGCGTGGTGGGCTATTACGCCACCAATTAATACAACCGGCACGCCGGTGTCTATTCTCATTTTTCCAACGCGCGATCCTATAGATAAATATACGCCCTTTGCGACATCCTGCAATGGCATTCCTTCAAATATCCAACTCATAATTTCTGTTTTGGCAAATACCGTACAAAAACTATTCAGCGGTTTAGTATAGTTAGAGTGCTTTGCTAATTCATTCATTTCTTTTATATCAAGCCCCACTTTTTCTGCAATCTCACTAATAAAAGAGCCTGTACCTGCTGCACATTTATCATTCAGATAAAAATTCTCTACTAATCCATTTTTATCACAGCGAATTACTTTGATATCTTCTCCTCCAATATCTATAATTGTTTTTTCTCCTTTTACATAATGATTAACGGCTCTTGCTGCGCAATTGATTTCTGTTTTTGTAATGTCAGCGTCTGAAAAATATTTTCTTCCATAGCCGGTAGCACAACTTTGTACAATATTAAATTCATTTTTAATTGCCGTCATTACATGTTGGATAGCGATTTTATCCCTATCTAATGTTTTAAGCATATTTTTATACAACACATTCCCTTCATCGTCTATTACTGTAATTTTAGTATAAGAAGATCCTAAATCTACGCCTAAATAAGTTGGGGTGCTTTTATTGTACTTTACTGCTGCGCCATTTTTTCCTGTAGGAGCTAATTTAATATCCGGCGTAATTAATGATGCTGTGCTTTTATTTGTTTGTGCTCTTACAATATTATAAAACATTAGGTTCAGCGGAGTTTTTACATAATGTTTTCTTCCGTATCGAACAATTTTTCCATTAAAATAATCTATCTCTGTTTCTCTGCCATTAATCATATCAACGGCTAAAGACGGAAAGTGGTTTCCTGCTGTTTTTAGATACCGCAAACATTTTCTAATAAAGTCATCGTCAAAATGTATTTTTTCTGCTTCGGCAACCATTACTGCTTCTTGAATTGTTTGTTCTACCAACTCTACCATATCAGAATTTGACATCACTTCTCTCATGGTCATTTTTGTAATTCCACATAATGCACTAAGTGCAGAGTTAAGAATTGTTTTTTCCCAAATTTGTCGTAGCATTGAAAAAGAATCTATGCATTCTGTTTGAGAACCGGAGTGTGTAAGTGCCTCTGCAAATTGTTGTGCTATTTCTTTTTTGGAATCGTCTGCTGATGCAATATAATTTGGTGGGATAAAAAATGTTTGCTTTACAACATTGGGCGCATTAAGGTTCCCGGCAAAATTAATAACCATTCTTAATACATTACTTTCACCAAAAACACTCTTTAATATATCTTCTGTTTCTAATCCGTTTTGTGCACTAACAACAATATGCTCACCAAAATAAGATTTAAATTCTTGCCCCGCAGAATTTGTATGATATGATTTTGTAGAAAAAATCACAAGGTCAAAAGTAGTTGGTTCAATTTCATCTAAAGAAGAGTAAACATGCTTTAAAAATATTTTCTGCTCTTTTGCTCCTTGAATAATAATCCCTTCGTTACGTATTAAGTTGATTTTTACTTTATCCTTATCAAATAAATATACTTCACAACCTGCTCCTTTAAGATAAAAGGCGGTCATCATTCCTATTGGTCCGCCTCCAATAATAGCAACTTTTTTAAGCTTTTCCATTAACACTCATTTTTAGTTCTTCTATTTGTTCAATAAATGTTTCTATTTTTGTTATAGACTGTCCTTCAGAAAACAACCGCATATCACATAAGTCTCCTTCAATAACTAACGTAGGTATTTTATATTGTTCTTGTATGCGCTGAGGTAATCCAAATTTTGCATTAGAATTATTAAAGCAGGTTTTTGTATCGTGAAAAATCAATCCATCTACTTTATATTCTTTTACCCAGTTTAACAGCATTTGTGTTTTTACTTGTTCGCTACGATTTATAAATATTTTGGTATAAGCTAATGCAGTTGATTCAAATGGTTCATTCTCGTCAAATTCATTAAATATCCAACTGTTACAATACGTAGATGCTACAATTGCTGCTCTACTATCTTTAAATATATCTGATAGTTTTCTTAATCTTCCCCACAATGGCATGCCATCCCAAAAAATACGTACTCTTTCATTAGGAACTGCGGCATCATTGTTTTTATTTTTTTCATTTAATTCATCTAATAAAAGTTGATAATAGTCTTTTGCTTCTTGTGTTCCTCTAAGTACTACAATTGGTCCCATTTGAATAACTCCATCAAAAAAAGTAATGGGACTTGGTGTATGTTTAGCCGTTTTAAGTACGTCTTGCCATAAATGTGTCGCCTCTTTACTGAGCTTTACTGCATTTTTAAATTTATCTAAATCAAACTTTTTACCTGTTACTGCTTCGCACTCTTTCACCAATGCTTTCATTTCACTAATTACTAAGGTAATATCTTCTTTTGAGACCTCATTTAAATAACGCGGTGAGTGGATACCAACAATAGGACAATTAAATTGTTTTGCATAAAACATAAACCAATCTTGTACTTCACGGCATTGGTTTGTGTTGTAGGCAATAATATCCGGTTTGGGAATTCCTTTCATACCATAATGTTGCTTCAAAGGCGTATTGCCACTTAAAGAAGACCCAATATCCGCAGTTGTGTATGAACAAACATGAGGAGAGTATCCTATTTTTACAGCATGATTAATATTGTCTTCTGCTGTTTTTGTGGCTCCTAAAAGTGCACCATGATTTTCCGGAAAATATACTTCAAATCCAAAAGAACGAAGAATTTCAGCAGGACCAACACTTGTGCACCATGCTACTAAGTTACTATTATCTAATCGATGAAAGTAATTTTTCATTACTTCCTTTAATTTCATTGATGCTTTAATTTCGCCCATAATAAGTAGTGTTTTTTAATTGGTCGTCTAATAAAATTACATAAATATCTTCTTCTAAAGGCACGTTTTCTCCGTATAAATTTTTAATATGGTCTATGTATTTATTAATAATATTTTTTGGAGATGGTTTTAAAGATGGCGTTAATGTATTGTCGTCAATACTCAATTCTTTATCTAAAATAGCTGCTATTTTTATTTTTGAAAATTTCTGCTGAATATCTCCATTTGCCTGGCTAAGGCAGCCTCTTAGGCATTTCCCTAACTCTTCAATATTTCTTGGACAGAAACAACCCTGTTCGGGTGTTTGGTCATAACCAGGGTGAGAAAAGAATTTTTTATTCGGAAATAATATTGCAACCGGATATTCTTTACCGCTACCATAAACTATAGAGTGTGCAATATAACAGCATTTTTTTTCTATTAATTTTTCAATATCAGTAGGAATCACCTTTTCTCCGTTAGAGAGTTTAAATATTCTATCTTTTCTTGCAACTAATTTTAATCCTGATGATGTAATCTCACCTACATCTCCTGTTTTGAACCAACCATCTTCAGTAAATACACTGTTATTAGCTTCATCATTTTTGTAATATCCTTTCATTACGTTTGGTCCTTTCACTTGAATTTCTCCTTCATCATCAATTCTTATTTCTACGCCGGGTATAGGCAATCCAACCACACCGGGTTGTCTTATATTGTCTGAACTGCCTATTGTACAACAAGGTGAGGTTTCTGTTAAGCCCCATCCTTCTAAAATTTTTACACCTCGTTTTGTAAATTCATTGGCAATATTTTCGGGCAGTGGTGCTGCCGCAGTAAAAATAAATTTTAAATTCTGATGAAAAAACACTTTTTCAATAGAAGAGTCTATTTGAATTTGTTCGATTAGTGTTTGATAAATTTTTGGGACACTAAAAAATATTGTAGGCTGAACTAATTTCCAGTTTTCTAATATTCCATTAATGTCTTTGCCATATCCGGATTCTAAATAATAACAAGCTCCATTATATAGTGCGCTAAACAATTCGAATATTCCGCCAAAGCTATGATGCCATGGTAGGTAACTTAAAAATCTGTCTGTTGTATTAACATTCCATATTTTTTTTAACGCTACTTGTTGTGATAAAATATTCAAATGTGTTAGCTGTACGCATTTTGGCAACCCCATGGTTCCTGATGTGTACATATTTAAGCAAACTTCTGTATTAGGAATGGAAAAATCCAATACTTGCTGCTCATTTGGTATTACATTATAATTGAAAAAATCCGAAAATGGAATAACTTTAGCATCCTTTTTACAAATATCTTCGTTAATTGAAAATATTTTTTCTACATTAAGATTGGTATTTAATTGATTGTATTGGAACTCTCCATGAATAATTAAAAACTTTGGGTCACAAAACTCTATCAGCATGTTTGCAGTATCTCTTTTGAAATAGGCAAAAATAGGAACGGCTACACCGCCACATGCCATCACTGCGAGTTCTGTAATCAACATTTCTAAGCAATTAGGAGTATATATAACCATTTTATCCCCACGCTTAAATCCATTATTTTTTAGATACTGTGCTGCTAAAAGAATTTTATGATAAAATTCTTTCCATTTTACTCCTTCATATTGCCCGTTTACTTTATGTTGAAAAACAAAATTATTCTCAAAACGATGCGCTGCATCTTTTAAAAAAGATGCTATATTAAAATCTACATTTTCACTTACAATATCCGATTTAAGATGTCGCATAATTTAAACAACCATTTCTTTCTTTTGCAATTTGTAATAGCGGTATCCTCCCCAAATAGCGGCACCAATAGCTCCTGAGTAAATAGAATCAGCAGGCGCAACAATATCCAATTCCGGATTTTTTGCTTTCATTAATGATCTAATAGAGTGAACCATTCCGGCATTCATAGCCATACCACCCACCAACACTATCGGATAATCTGATTTTAATTTTGCGACTAACCTAACAATTCTATTAGCAATAGAAAGATGTATGCCCATAATAATATTTGGAATGGTAATCCCTTTAGAAACAAAATTAATAACGTCTGTTTCTGCCAGTACCGCACAAATTCCTGATGGTTCTTCAGGATTATCCGCAGTAAGAGATACTTCTCCAACTTCTTCTACCGATAGTCCCAAATATCTGGAAATATTCTCTATAAACTGGCCGGATCCTGACGCACATTGTCCTGTCATTTGATAATCTACTACTCTACCTTTTTCGTCTATTTTCATGGCACGCACATACAACGCTCCTAAATCCACCACGGTTTTTGCGTTTGGACATAAATAAATACCTCCGCGTGCGTGTGTGGTCATACTATAAAAGTGCCCCGTTTTATTATGCATCAATTCTCCTTCTCCGGTTGATGCAATGTATTTTACATCATCTCTTTTTAATTTACTTTCTTCCAATAATTGATTAATAATAATCTCTGCTACCTCTGAAGGGTTTCTTTTTCTGATTTTTTCAGTTTTTCTGCCAATCACTTTTTGTGACTTATCATTATATTCCATCAATACTCCTTTAATATAACTGGAGCCGATGTCAACGCCTATTGTGTAAATTGATTCCATATTTTTATTTTTTATGCTTTTTCTGCTGATTTCATTTTTTTAGTATCTAAATTTACGTTGATGTTTCTTCTTGCAAACAATGCACCACCAAGCGAGCCCATAAAGATAGAATCTGTATGTATGTTAATGGTAATGTCGTTGCCATAAGAATTACGAACAAGTTCTGTTACATATTTTACTATTGCCTGATTTCTTGCTACGCCGCCTGTAAATGTAAATTCATTTTTTACGCCTCCCGATCTGGCAATTAAAGAAAATGCACGAGATACTATTGCTTTGTGTAGCCCTGCTAAGATATCTTCTTTTTGTTCACCAACATTGAGCAATTCTCTTACCTCTGCACCGGCAAATACGGTACATGTAGAACAAATATTGGTTTCTTTTTTAGCTTCCATAGTCATTGGACCTAATTCGTTTAGTGATAATCCAAACTCATTAGCGATATAACCAAGATATCTTCCACAACCTGCAGCACATCTGTCATTCATGTGAAAGCTTGTAACCATGCCATACTGATCTACTTGAATTGCTTTTGTATCTTGCCCGCCAATATCCAATACTGTACGTGTTTTTGGAAATAAAGCGTGTGCGCCATAAGCATGGCACAATATTTCAGAACGAATACACTCTGCGGGGAAAGGTAAAAGAGCACGTCCATACCCTGTACCAACCATGTTTGCTATCACGATGTTTTCTTTTGCTACATTTTCAATATGGGATCTAAAATCTTCTTTTATGTTTTTATAATTTCCTGCTAATAGTTCTAATTCCGATCTAAAATCAGAAGAAATTTCATCTACATCTGCATGTAATAAATTATGGTAATATTTTTCTAATAAATCTATACTTTCGTGTACTAAGTTTTGAAAATCATAGTTTACAATTTCATTTTCAATTGGGTTAATGCTCTTATCAAAGATGTTCATTAGTGGTTCAAAATATGCTTTATCAGATTGCTCTAACTTTTCATTGTATCTTTCACTTACAATATCTCTGAAGAACTGATTTTTATTTCCCAAATTTTCCTTCAGGTATTTTACTTTTAGTTCTGTGTCTATCTCAGTTAATATTTTATTTAAAATATCTTTTATTTTTGCGCTATCCACATGCTTTAACTGGCTAGCTACTTTCGCCATCTCTTCTTTTAGTTTTACAAATCTATCCTCAAACTGAAGATACTGAAAAACATTTTCTAAATCTTTGAAAAAGGTTTGGTATTCTTTTTTCTGTAGTAAAACTTTTCCTTGTTTTTCTTTAAGCAAGTAAAATCTGGTATTGTAGATGGCTTGTTGTTTTGCCAACTCTGCAGCAACCTCATAGTTTGCGCGCGTGTTAGTGATGCCTCTTCCTACTACTTGGTCATTTTCATCTACAATGACTGCTTTTGATGTAGTGGATCCTAAATCTATTCCTAAATAATAATTCATAAATTTTAATTTTGATTCATGATGGTTTTTCTTTGTTCCAACATTTGGAAGAAAGATTCTAGCCTGTTTTTAATATTTGAATATGAGAAATAACGGGGGTCAACAAGGTCAGATTCTATAAACCCAACCGGTATTTGTAAATCCTCTTCTATTTTCCTCATCATTGCTAATTGTCCTGCAGAGAATGAATTACAACTTTTAATAGAGTGTACTAAAAATCCGTCTGCTTTATATTCTGTAATGCATTTTTTTAATAAATCTATGCGCTGAGGTAAGTTGTAATTTGTATAACAACTCATACAGTATTCTGCTAAACTTTCAAGTGGTTTATCGGGGTTATGTCTAAAGCCTAAATCGTAAACGCCTCCTACTTTTGTATAAGAAGATGCTACAACAACGGCTCCCATGTCATAAAATAATTTCCAAAATTCCCTGAAGCTTGTCCAATTTGGAGGTCCCTCTACTACCAATCGGTACTTTTCTTCTGTCATGCCTCCTTCGGGTGTTACAGGACCAAGTCCTAATTTTGCTCTTTCATTTATTTCTTCCAATAATAATGTATAATATTCTACTGCTTCGGGAGTTCCTCTAAATCCTGTATTAATAGGTCCGATATAATAAACGCCTGCAAAGTAAGCATCAATAGGAGATGGCGTGTATTTTGGCATTTGAAAAATCTGATTAATCAATTCTTGTGTTTGTCTAGCATGTTTCAGCACCTCTTTCAGTTTTGTTTCATCAAATTTTTTACCGGATACTTTTTCCATTTTTGGAATAACATCTTCTTTTAATTGCTTTACCATATAGGTTACCATTTCCGGTGTTATTTTTCCATCTTCTTGATATGGGGTGTGCAGCATGGCCACGGGCACTCCCGGATAAATTCTTTCAAGGTTTTCAAACCATTTCATAAAAGTAAAGCATCCGGTATAACTTAGTAGCAATAAGTCCGGCGCAGGAATTTTTTCACCATAAGGTCCTATATTGCCATTCATCATCATTCCTACATCGCACTTTACATAAGTACAAATATCTTCGGAATATCCGATTTTTTCGGAGTCTTTAATAAATGCCCCTGATTTTTTTCTCATTCCTGATTGCAATGCATTAATTTCAGGATATACAGGAATCATATCAAAGGCGTGAATAAGCTCTGATAGGTTGCCGGGCACAAATGTGTAAACAACTTTTTTGCCTTGTTCTTTGGCTGTTGCCAAATCTTGAAATTGCTTAGCAATCATCTCCTTTTGAAGAATCATGCTTTTGTCTTTTTTTACTTCTTTAGTATTAGTCATAAAAATATATTTTAATTAGTTACTTCTTCCCAAAGTTTAATTGAATCCGAAAATGCACCTACCTGTTCTTTAATTACTTTAAACTGACCGGTATTTTCGCTGTATTGAAATGTTATATGTTTAACCCCTTCTTCATCACACAATTTTTGACTCATTGGTGTATCTAATAATGCCGGGTCGCAAAAGCTTGGTGACGCAAAAATAATTCCATCTGCTTTTCTTTTTCTTGCTAAGTCAACCAATCTTCTTTCCTTACGATTTCCAACATCATACACAGAAGAATTGAATGTACTATTTGTAAGATAGGCTTCAACAATGGCGTTTAAAGGGTCGGCAGAGTTATCATCAATCTTGCCATTTATCCACCTTGAACCTATTAAAAAGTCATCATCTACAACATAGCAACCTGCCATTTCAATAGATCTTATTAGATTAATTGGAATTTGTTCACAGAAAGCACCCCATACCACCACTCTTACATTGTCCATAGGTTGACCCCTTTCTTTACTGATTTCTTTTACCACGTCTTCAAGCAAAGTATTATGTTCATCTACCGGCATTTGAAGCCCTGCACGAATAATGGTATAAAGCTCGTGTGCTGCCAATCTCCATGGATATTCTTGACGAATATCGTATATTTCAAACAACAATTCGCGATTACGGTTGTATAATTTGATAGCATTATTAAGTGATTCCGGTGTAACTTTTACTTTATTTATTTCATAAATTTTCTCCAGCACATCCTCCATTTCTTTTTTATAAAACTCTCCACCGATTTTCGGATCAAAATTTTGAGGAAAATCCATATACTTTGCAAAATGTCCGATATTATGAATTTGAAAAATACCTGAAAGGTTACGAATCACATCACAAATTGACGGAAATACAAATCCGTCAAAATCTTTGAAATGTCCATCTAAAGCCAAATCAACTATTCCTCTTGGCATGTGGCAAATGTATGATTGATAATAAGCATCGCCTTTTACAACTTGCTTATAATCTCCGGCTCCCATTATGCCTACGGCCAAGCTATTAGCCGCCCATACAATTTCTCTTGGAAAGTAAATTGGCATATAGCCAATTAATGCTCTTTGCTTACCTGATTTTTTCCACTGCGTGGCTGTTTTAAAATCCATGTCGAATGCTACCGTAGTGCATTCTTTCAAAATTTGTTCTAGTTTTTTCATTTTAATTAATTTTAGATATTTATATCTATTTATCTTTAATTATGAAATGCAAATATAGAGGATATCTGGATACTAAACTATGATTTTTATCATTTTTTAATATGGTTTATTGCTGTAATATTACAGCGGTTATGAAAACAGACGTGATTATTCTATGCGCAGGAGAGTCTCAGAGAATGGGTACGCCTAAGATGCTTTTAAAATATAATCGTCAAAATAATTTTTTAACACAATTACTATCTGTTTATACTAAAGCGGATTGCAATATTTACATTGTTGCTTCACAAAGCAATTATAATTTTCTAATGTTAGATGAAAAATCTTATGTTAAAAAGAATACTCGTTTTATTATTAACGAACATCCGTATCTTGGAAAATTTTATTCAATACAAACCGGACTATCAAATTCTCGGTCAGAATATACTTATATTCAAAACATAGACAATCCATTTGTAACAGCATCGTTATTAAAAAAAATGCAAGGTTTTAAGAGTCGCAACTCGTATGTTGTGCCTACCTTTCAGAGTAAGGGCGGACATCCTATTCTAATTCACCAATCTATCAAGGAACAAATATTATCTATTCAAAGCCCCCGGTATAATATT
Organism: Bacteroidia bacterium; assembly: GCA_039811645.1. Classification (GTDB taxonomy): domain Bacteria; phylum Bacteroidota; class Bacteroidia; order B-17B0; family Aurantibacillaceae; genus BPGX01. The sequence goes on from JBDHZB010000015.1 coordinate 32,434, forward strand.
AAAGATATTCTTATAAAATTCAAGAGAATTAACTGCTCTGCTTCTTCAGAAAAAATTTTATCAAACATCAATACGCCTCACGAGTACTATCAATACTTTAATAATCCCTTGATTTTAGAACAAAACATCTAATGGCTTTTTATTCTTCTATCCATACACTACTTCAAACATACAGCAAGCTTGCTTTATGTACCATTGTAGATACCAAAGGTTCTACCCCCTTAAAATCCGGTGCAAAACTGATTGTGCTTCCAACAGGAAATATCGAAGGAACAATAGGCGGTGGCGCATTAGAAAAAGCTGTTATTGAAGATGCTCTTACTTGTATTAATAAAGAAGAAAATTTATTGTTTGAACACAAACTAACGCACGATCATCAAATGTGTTGTGGCGGCACCGTGTATGTATTTATTGAAGTGGTCAAAAAAAATCCATCATTGATTATTTGTGGCGCAGGGCACGTAGGTGCTGCATTGGCAAATTTTGCAACACAATTAGAATTTGATACTTACCTAATTGATGATAGAGTAAACATGATAGAATCCGCAAAGAAAAATCTTTCACCTAATATTAATCCACTAAATCAATCTGCTGTTGAGTATATTATTCGATACAATCAAAATATAGAAAACACCTATTGTGTAATAACCACATACGATCATCAATTAGACAGAGCCATTCTATCTGCCGCAATTAACAAGCCATTTAAATATATAGGCATGATTGGCAGTAAAAGAAAGGTTCTTGTAACAAGAAAATTTCTGAAAGAACAAGAAACACCACAAAGCATTATTGATAAAATAGATATGCCCGTAGGCTTGGATATTAATGCGCAATCACCAAAAGAAATTGCTATTTCGATAATAGCTAAACTTATTCAGATAAAGAACGAATACTACGCTAAACAAAACTTTATAAAAGATATTGAATTATGCATCAAAAGACAATTATAGTAACAGGTGGCTCAAAAGGTATTGGGCAAGCTATTGTAAAAAGATTATGTGATGAAAAATACAATGTAGTTGTTTTTGATAGAATGCCTCCTTTAGAAAAATTAGCAACCGCAGAGTTTATGGCGTGCGACATTGCCAGCGAAGCAGAAGTAAAAAATGCTTTTCAAAAGGTGATCGAAAAATACACTTCTATTTATGGCATTGTAAATAACGCAGGTATTATCAGCGATAAGGTTATCTGGAAAATGAGTTTGGAAGATTTTGATAAAGTAATCAATGTCAATTTACGCGGTACTTGGCTGATGTGCAGAGAAGCAGCTATCAGAATGAAAGAACAAGCTTTTGGTAAAATCGTAAATATTTCATCAAGAGCGTGGCTTGGAAATCCCGGTCAAACAAACTATAGCGCGTCTAAAGCGGGTGTTGTAGGGCTAAGCCGTGCATTAGCACTTGAACTTGGCAAATACAATGTAAGTGTGAATATAGTCGCTCCCGGCTTAATTGAAACGGAGCTTACCAAAACGCTTCCTCCCGATGTACTTCAAAAATTAATACAGGCACAACCACAAAAAAACATAGGATACCCTGAAGATGTTGCAAATGCCGTGGCTTTTTTAATGCATGAGCAAACACGCTTTATCAACGGGCAAACACTTTATGTAGATGGTGGTAAATCAATAGGACAAGGAATTTAATAAATTAAGATATGATACAAGTACAATTAAAAATTAATGAAAAAGACTATACGCTTTTAGTGAAAGAAGATGAAATGCTTAGTTATACTCTAAGAGAGCGCTTGCATTTGAAAGAAACAAAAGTAGGGTGTGACCAAGCAAGTTGCGGTGCTTGTACAATATGGATGGATGGCACACCGATATCTTCATGCATCACACCGACCTTAAAAGCAGTTAATAAAAAAATTACAACTATTGAAGGTATTACAAGTGGACCTCAGCTTCATCAATTACAAGAACTTTTTGTAAAACACGGTGCCATTCAATGCGGCTTTTGCACACCAGGCATGGTTATGACTGCACTGAATTTTGTTAATAATAATCCGAAATGTAATCTAGAAGAAATTAAAGAATCGATATCCGGGAATTTATGCCGCTGCACAGGCTATAAAAAAATTATTGATGCTATTGCGGAATATGCAGGTATTTATCGCAAGCAGACTTCCTCTATAAAAGGGGCATCCGACAACCATACTGTAATAGGTAAGCGGACACCCTATATTGAAGCAGAAAAAAAAGTAAGAGGTATAGCTGATTATGCAGATGATTATATTATTAAAAATGCTTTAGTATGTAAGTTCTTAAGAAGTCCGTATCCGCATGCTATTATCAAGTCCATTGATTTTTCGGAAGCTCAAAAACTATCCGGTGTGAAATATATTGCTGTTGGAAAAGAACTTCCTGAAAAATTTGGCGTACTCCCCATTTCTCAAGATGAAACAGCAATGGCAATTGACAAAACAAGGTACATCGGAGAAATTGTTGCCGCAGTTGCCGCAGAAACAGAAACCATTGCCAATGAAGCTTTGCAAAAAATAAAAGTAGATTATGAGATTTTACCGGCATTCTTAAATATAGACGATTCCTTAAAAACAACCGACTGCTTTATTCATCAAACCTCAGCAAAACACAAATCCAACGTTCATAAAAAAGCCGAAATCCGTATCGGAGATAAAGAAAAATCTTTTAATGAATCAACGATTGTGAAAGATTTAACCGTAACTTTTGAAGGTATCAGTCATGGATTTACGGAGCCACACGCTTGCACGGCTTACTGGGATGAAAACGGTGTTTCTATTATTACTGCGACACAAGTTCCGCATTATTTACAAAAAGCACTCTCTAAAACATTAAACATTCCTTTATATAAAGTCCGAGTAATTAAACCTTATGTCGGTGGTGGTTTTGGAGGTAAAAGCGACCCTTTTGCTCACGAAATTATTGCCTCATATATTGCCATGAAAACACACAGACCGGTAAGAGTTTGTTTTTCGAGGGAAGAGGTATTCCTTACTAATCATGGACGACACCCATCCCGCATCAATATTAAAATTGGTACAGACAGCAACGGAATAATAAAAGCCATTGACGGCAATATGCAAATAGATGGCGGTGCGTACGGCAGCTTTGGTGTGGTTACCACGTATTATAACGGCTCTTTACTACAAGGTCCTTATAAAACAGATTACTACGGGTACTCTTCTGCAAGGTTATACACCAACAAACCGCAATGTGGAGCAATGAGAGGGCATGGCGGTGTTAATCCACGATTTGTAACAGAATGTGTATTAGATGATATTGCACATCAGTTAAAAATGGATCCTTGTGAACTACGTTTGAAAAACTTGTTGCCTCCCGGAACCACAACACTTGGACAATTCAGAATAACAAGTAATGGATTAAAAGAAGCATTAACTTCTGTAATGGAACAAGCCAGATGGACAGAACGTTATGGCAAACTCCCTTACGGGCACGGATTAGGTGTAGCATGCAGTTGGTACATCAGCGGAAGTTTATTGCCGATTATTTGGAATGAATATCCGCAATCGGTAGTACATTTAAAATTAGACTTTGATGGAAGAATTTTGCTGACATCGGGAGCAAGTGATATAGGGCAAGGAACAGATACACTCCTTCCTATGATAGCCGCCGAAGTTTTAGGTATCAAAAAAGATATTATTCAAGTTGTAATGGCAGATACGCTACTAACTCCCGTAGATTTAGGCAGCTATTCCAGCCGCGTTACTTTCATGGCAGGAAACGCAGCAAAGGCCGCCGCAGAAAAACTCAGAGATGAAATTATTACTTGCGTAGCAAAAAGAAAGGAATTAGTAAAAGAAAAATTACGTCTGAATAACAATGAAATTGTTTCAAATTCAGGAGAAAAAATTTGTGGATGGCAAGAAGCCGTTGATATCACACTATCGCAACGAGGTGCTATTTCATTTAGCGGCTGGTATATTTCTCCAAAAGTGGGCGGAGATTATAAGGGTGCCGGCGCAGGCTTAAGTCCATCGTATAGTTTTGGCGCAGCCATCGCTGAAGTAAAAGTAAATCCCGATACAGGAGAATACAAAGTAATTAACTTTTACGGCGCACACGATTGTGGCAAAGCACTTAACCCTTTAGCTGTAGAAGGCCAGTTAGAAGGCTCTTGGCACATGGGTTTAGGACAAGCCATGAGCGAGCAAATGAAGTATCATGAGGGGCATTTACTCAGTAATAACTTTTTAGATTATAAAATACCAACCGCATTAGATACTCCTGAAATTTATACCAACATCATAGAAAGTAAAGATCCTGAAGGACCGTTTGGAGCAAAAGAATGTGGTGAAGGTGCATTACACCCAAGCATACCCGCCCTTTCCAACGCCATATTTAATGCTGTAGGGGCAAGAGTAACACAACTGCCCATTACGTTCGAACAAGTTTATAATGCTATTAAGGCAAATCCACAATTAGCTAAAACATCATCGTTATGACAGATAAAAAATATTTAATCCCAAAAACCTCAGCAGAAGCTGTTAAGTTATTTACACAGCATGAAAACAGTAAGTACATTGCCGGAGGAACAGACCTAATTGTAAACTTCAAGCAAAATAATATTGCTTTTCAATCTTTGATAGATGTATCTTCTTTACCGGAATTAAAAACCATTACTGCAAACGAAAAAGAATTGACCATTGGTGCATCATGTACATTACAAGAAATTGCCGGACACGATTTTATTAAAAAGAATCTTTCCATTTTAAAAGAAGCGGCGCTAAGCATTGCCTCTCCCATTACCAGAGCATCGGCAACTATTGGCGGAAATTTATTGTGCGAAAACAGATGTGTATTTTACAATCAATCGGATTGGTGGAGAGAGTCTATAGGGAACTGCTTAAAATGCGAAGGAGATATTTGCATAGCCACAGGCGGTAAAAAAAATTGTTTTTCAAAATCCTCATCAGACATGGCTCCCGCACTATTGGCTTGTAATGCCGAAGTAAGTATTCAAACAGAAAAAGGAACAAAACGGATATCTGCAGAACAATTATATTCAGGAGAAGGCGTGTATCCACATACATTAAAGGCAGGAGAGCTTATTGTAGCCATACATATCCCTATTGTTGCACAACAGTTTTTTTACTTTAAACTACGACAAAGACAAAGTATAGATTTTAGTTCATTAACCATTGCCATGTCTTATCAAAAAGATAAAAGTCTATTAAAAATAGGCATTGGCAGTGCTGATCCAAAGCCTGTTTATTGGGAATATAAAATAAATGGTGAGACAAAATTTGAAGACGATGTACTGCAAAAAGTAAAAAAAATACGCTTTGTAGAAAATGATTATTATTCCAGAGATTACAGAAAAGATATATTATTATTACAGCTTAACAAACAATATCAAAAGTTTTTGAATACAAAATAATTTTTTCAAAGCATAGAATTATTCTGTATTATTACAGCAAAAAATAAATGTCCGGTAAGCCGGTAATTTTAGTAGAAAAAAAACAGTTAGAGTTAACCATTCTTCGTTTAAGTAAACAAATTATTGAAAATTACTTTCCATTTGAAAATACCGTTATTGTTGGTATTCAGCCGAGGGGAGTATTTTTATCACGCATTATTCATACCCTATTACTAACTTCTAAAAAGGCAAAAAATATTCCCTATGCCGAAATAGATATTACATTTTATCGAGATGATTTTAAGCTAAAACCCTTAAGCCCTCATACACAAAAAATAGACCCCTCTTTTACTGTAGAAAACAAACGCGTATTATTGATTGACGATGTGCTGTACACCGGCAGAACCATACGTGCAGCATTAGATGCGCTACAAAATTACGGGCGCCCACATTCGGTAGAACTATTAGTTTTAATAAATAGAAGAATGGCGCGACAACTTCCTATCGAACCAAACTATACGGGCATCAGCGTAGATGCATTTAATGACCAAAGCGTAACTATAGAATGGGGAAAAGACTGGACAAAAAGCAAAGTATATTTAATTCATAAATAAATGGGACAACTTTCTACCAGACATCTTATAGGAATAAAAGACCTCACAAAGCAAGACATTGAGCTTATTTTACATACTGCAAAATCTTTTAAAGAAGTTATTAATCGCCCCATTAAAAAAGTACCGTCTTTAAGAGATGTAACGGTTGCCAATTTATTTTTTGAGAACTCCACGCGTACACGTATTTCCTTTGAACTCGCACAAAAGCGGCTTGGTGCTGATATTATTAATTTTACTGCATCGGCTTCTTCAGTAAAAAAGGGTGAAACATTAACTGATACAGTTAATAACATTTTAGCCATGAAGGTAGATATGGTAGTAATGCGCCACTCCTCGCCGGGAGCATGCGTGTTTTTATCTAAAAAAATAAATGCCCATATACTTAATGCCGGCGATGGCACACACGAGCATCCTACGCAAGCATTGCTTGATGCATTTTCCATTCAGGAAAAATTAGGCACACTCAAGGGCGTGAAAGTTGCCATTATTGGTGATATTACACACTCGCGCGTAGCGTTATCCAACATATTATTGCTTAATAAAATGGGCGCAAAAGTAAAAGTATGCGGTCCACTAACACTCATTCCAAAATATATTGCTTCTTTAGGAGTGGAAGTAGAAACTAATCTTAAAAAGACCATTGAATGGTGTGATGTAGCCAACATGCTTCGCATACAATTAGAACGACAAGACACAAAGTTTTTCCCTTCCTTACGCGAATACGCCTTATTATATCAGCTAAATAAAGAAATACTTGCCGATATTAAAAAAGAATTACTAATAATGCATCCGGGTCCTATTAACAGAGGCGTGGAAATAACCAGCGATATTGCCGACGGCAAACATTCTATTATTTTAGAACAAGTAGAAAACGGCGTAGCTGTTCGTATGGCTGCTATGTATCTGCTAGCAGGGAAGACAGAATAAAAATTTAATTTGTTACACCCATAGAGAGAGGGCTGCCTTCGTAATGTATTTTAATTTTTTTTCTGAGTAAAACCTTACCTGCCTTAATATGCCCGTCTATTTTTATTTTACCAAAATTAGAAAACGTAATAGATGCCAAAATATCTTTCATATTTATTTTTTCAAATGAAGTATGTAAGTATAAATCATAGACTGCTTCTTCATTAGCTTTGATAAATATCTTTTTTTGTAAATGAGAAGTCCCCAACGGAATATTACTCAGTGTAACATCGGCTTGCCCCGAATATATTGTGAACCCAAAATTATTAGGATTTTTAATTTTTACGGATATAATAGCATTAAGCCCTTCTTTATTCATCTTTGTAATTTTGAAGTTCTCAATGCCCTTTATCTCCACATCTTTCATCTCCTTGCACGATATTACCAACAATACACATATCAAGCATGGAGCAAATAGTTTATTTCGCAGCCACTTCATGATTTATGCTTTACGCTGTTCAGCAAAAAACTGATAGAAAAATGGAATGGTTTCTATTCCTTTGTAATAATTAAATAAGCCATAATGTTCGTTTGGAGAATGCAGGGCATCGGTATCTAAACCAAATCCCATTAAGATACTATCTAATCCTAATTCTTTTTTAAACAACGCAACAATAGGAATGCTGCCGCCGCCACGGGTTGGAATAGGCGTTTTACCAAATGTTTTTTCCATTGCTCTAGATGCCGCAATAAACCCATTAGATGTAGAAGACACTACTACAGGCTCCCCTCCATGATGTGCCGTAACTTTTATTTGTACCGAAGGTGGTGCTATTTTGCGGAAATAATCAGTAAATAATTCTGCAATCTTATCTGAGTTTTGATTAGGTACCAAACGCATACTTATTTTTGCAAATGCTTTAGATGGCAGTACTGTTTTTGCCCCCTCTCCTGTATAGCCACCCCAAATGCCGTTTACATCAAGGGTTGGGCGAATACCTGTTCTTTCTAAGGTAGTATAATTTTTTTCTCCTTGTATGGCATTAATACCAAGATCTTTTTTGTATTCATTTTCATTAAATGGTGCTTTATTCAAAGCGATGCGTTCTTGCTCAGAAAGCGTAAGTACATCGTCATAAAATCCGGGAATGGTAATGTGGTTGTTTTCATCATGACAAGAAGCAATCATTTTACACAACACATTTACGGGGTTTGCAACTGCGCCACCATATACTCCCGAGTGTAAGTCGCGGTTAGGACCCGTTACTTCTACTTCCATATAAGCAAGTCCTCTTAGACCTACATCTATAGAAGGCGTATCGTTTGCTAAAATAGAAGTATCAGATATTAAAATAACATCGCCTTTTAAACGATTTTTATTTTGTTTAATCCATTCACCAAGATTAACAGACCCCACTTCTTCTTCGCCCTCAATCATAAATTTCACATTACATGGCAGGACATTAAGAGTACTCATCATTTCAAGAGCTTTGATGTGCATCATGGTTTGCCCTTTGTCATCACAGGAGCCGCGGGCAAATATAGCACCATCGGGATGAATTGCTGTTTTTTTAATTGTTGGTTCAAAGGGCGGGGATTCCCATAAATCAAGCGGGTCGGCGGGTTGTACATCATAATGCCCATACACCACCACAGTCGGGAAGTTTGGATTAACAGCTTTTTCAGCATATACAATGGGGTGCCCATTAGTAGGACATACCTCAGCCTTATCTACGCCTGCTTTCAACAATAATTCTTTTATTTTTTCCGCTGTTTTTACAACATCTTTTTGATACTTGGAATCTGCACTGACAGATGGGATTCTCAATAATTCTTTTAACTCTTCCAACCATTTATCTTTGTTTTTTTCTATAAACGATTTTACCTGATTATGATCCATATTTTTTTTGCCGGCAAAGTAGTAAATTATTTAATTTAACGATAAGTAGTCAAAATTAAGGCTATTTAATTACTATAAAAAATAATATAAAATAAACTGTTCCCTTTTTAACACCGTTTAATGTATTAAAAAACATATTTTTATGCACAAAAGCAGTTTTTATTATTTATTATCTGTATGACTTTTGTCATAAACAAAAAACTGCTATTTAGAATGATTTTAAATTATATTTATTCATAAAAAATACTAAAAAAATCTTTTTTATTAGAATATAATTCAAATATATTTGCCGCCATTAAAAAACAAAGTTTGTGTATTCATCTTTGAACTCAAAACATGTTCTAAAATTTGTGAAATTTAATTTTTGTAAAAACCATTAAACATTATGTGTCTAAAAAATCTTTTTCTAAACCTTAAAAGCGCTTCATTAGCAATAATGCTGCTTACAAGTAGTATTTTATTCTCTCAAAATGCCGAAAACGGAGCGAAATTATTTAAACAAAACTGTGCCGTTTGCCACAAAGCACACGAAGATACTAAACTGGCGGGTCCTGGGCTAAAAGGCGTTTTTGACAGAGTACCAAAGCCAGCAGACGAGTGGTTGGTAAAATGGATTTTGAACAATGAAAAACTTAGAAAATCCGGAGATGCTTATGCTAATAAAGTATTTGATGATAATGGAAAGGCTGCAATGTCTGTGTTTGAAGGTCAACTTTCCGAAAATGACACAAAGGACATCATTGCTTTCTTAAAAACACCGCCCGTTGAACAAAAAGCAGACGCCAAACAAGCTGCTAGCACCCAACAAGACCAAACAGCAGCACAAGACAATTCTTCTAACAAACAATATCTTATCATATTCGCAATATTATTTGTACTAATAGTATTATGGATTTCATTAAGAAATGTAAGAATCACTTTACAAAACATGTCGAATGCCACTGCCGGAAAAACTGCAGGCGAATATAAAACATTAGGAGAAGAAATCAAAAACTGGATTTGGAAAAATAATCGATTAGTAGGTGCTATTATTGTTGTTATTTCTTTTGTTGGAATGAAATCTTGTTGGAATGACTTATGGCAAGTGGGTGTATATTATGATTGGAAAACCGATAAAGGATATAAACCCGAGCAACCTATTAAGTTTTCTCATAAAATACATGCCGGAGACCACGAAATTGCGTGTCAATATTGTCATAATAGTGTAGAAAAATCCAGACACTCCGGTATCCCTTCTGTTAATATATGTATGAACTGCCATAAAGGAATACAAGAAGGTGCAAGATATGGCAAAACTGAAATCGCAAAAATTTATGCTGCTGCCGGATACGACCCTTCTACAGGGAAATATGATGCTGAAAAAGCAAATCCTATTAAATGGATTAAAGTTTACAACCTTCCTGACCATGTATTTTACAGCCACCAACAACACGTAGTAGTTGGAAAAATTGCTTGTGAAAGATGCCACGGTGATGTAAAAACAATGGATGTTATTGAACAAAAAAATCCTTTAACCATGAAATGGTGTATTAACTGCCATAGAGAAACTGAAGTGGCTATGGAAGGAAACCCATATTATGAAAAATTACACCAATATTTAAAAGATAAATATAAAGGTAAAAAAGATGTTAAGTTCACCGTTGAAAAAATTGGAGGACTTGAATGTGGAAAATGCCATTATTAATAATAATTACAGTATTATTTAATGGTCATAAAGAACACAATAATAAATAAAAAATGGAATAAAAAATAAACCCCTATACTATGTCAGACAAAACAAATAATAAAAGATATTGGAAAGGATTACCTGAGTTGTATCAAAGTGAAGAGTTTATCAAATCTGCGGAAAAGGAGTTTGAAGAAGAATTACCTTTAGATGAAACATCTCCTTCTAAAACTACACGCCGTGACTTTTTAAAAATAATGGGGTTCAGCACCGCTGCAGTAGCACTTGCCTCTTGCGAAACTCCTGTAACACGCGCCGTGCCTTATGTTGTAAAACCGGAAGAAATTATCCCGGGTGTACCAAATTATTACGCTTCTACTTTTTATGATGGACATGATTATGCTTCTATATTGGTAAAAACCAGAGAAGGCAGACCAATTAAAGTAGATGGCAATGAATTGTCTTCTATCAACCAAGGTAAAAGTACTGCACGTGTTCAGTCATCTGTTTTAGGTTTATATGATGGCGCAAGATTAACATCTCCTTTATCAGATGGCAAAGCGTCTAACTGGAAAGATATTGATGAAAAAGTAAAAAAAGCCGTAAGTGAAGGTTCTGTAAGATTACTAACTGCATCTGTTATCAGCCCATCGTTAAAATCTTTAATAGGCGAATGGTCTGCAACAATTACCGACTTCAAACATATTACTTACGATGAGGTGTCTGCATCTGCTATCAGAAGCGCACATCAGCAACTAATCGGCAAAAATATTCTTCCTGATTATCATTTTGATAAAGCTAAAGTAATTGTGGGTGTAGCATGTGATTTTTTAGGAACATGGATTAACCCCACTGAATTTTCAAGAGAATATGCTCAAAACAGAAAGGTATCTAAAGCACACCCTGAAATGAGCCGCCATTATCATTTTGAATCTAATATGTCTTTAACCGGAGCTAACGCCGATTATAGATATATGGTAAAGCCTTCTGAATATGGAAAAGTACTTGTTGCTTTATACAACACTATTGCTCAAAAAACAGGAGCCACAGCACTTTCAGGAGATACTACTTTTACCAACAAAGATATAACCAAATATATTAATAAAGTAACTGAAGAGTTATTTGCTGCAAAGGGGCAAAGTTTAGTAGTATGTGGTATTAATGATGAAAACCTACAAGCACTTACAATTGGTATTAACCAGTTATTAGATAACTATGGCAAAACAGTTGATGCCGAAAACCCTTATAACTTAAAACAAGGTAATGATGCTGATTTTATTGCCCTTGTAGAAGAAATGAATGCAGGGAAAGTTAAAACAATAATAGTATATCAAGCTAACCCTATTTACACAGCTCCGGCTTCATTAAAGTTTGCTGATGCCTATGCAAAAGTCAATAACAGAATTGTGTCTTCATGCTATTTAGATGAAACCGCACAAAAGTCAAATATTATATTAGCCAATCATCACTATTTAGAAAGTTGGGGAGATGCTAATCCTAAAAAAGGCATTTACTCTTTACAACAACCTATCATCAAACAAATATTTTCAAAACCAAAATATGAAGGTACTCGTCAATTTGAAGATGGTTTATTAGCATGGGCGGGAAAGTCAGAAGATTTTTATTCATACATTAGAAATCATTGGAAAACAAACCTACACAACTTACAAACGAAAGATGCTGACTTTGAAACGTTTTGGGTAAATACTTTACATGATGGCATTTTTGAAACATCACTAACTGCACCGGCGCAAGTAGAAACAAAAAAGAAAGAAGATAAAAAAACTGAAACAAAAGCTGTTGCAAAAGAAGAAGTTACATCTACTGAAAGAAAAACCATAGATGCCTTTGCTCAAAAAGCCTTATCCGTAAAAGCTGCCGATTATGAACTAGTAGTTTATGAAAAAGTAGGAATAGGAAATGGCACGCAATCTAACAACCCATGGTTAATGGAGCTACCCGATCCTATTTCTAAAATAGTATGGGATAATTATATTACAGTATCTCTATCCGACATGGATAAATTGCAATTTAATAAAATGCTTCGTCAAGACAAAGATGGTAGCGTTGCAAGTATTGATTTAAATGGCGTTCAAACAGAGGTACCTGTAATTCCTCAACCGGGACAAACCCCCGGAACAATAGGCTTAGCAATAGGATATGGCAGAAATATTACAAACGCTAAAGTAGCCAATAATATTGGTGTTAATGCTTATGCTTTCCGTCAAGTTGCTGACAAGCAAATTTCAGCAGTTGCTTATGGTGTAAAAATTACAAATACAGGTAAAGACTATGAATTCTCTTCTAATCAAATTCAGCATACTATTATGGGAAGAGAAGAATGGATTTTACGCGAAGCATCTCTACCCGAATTTAAAGAAAAAGATAAAGAAGCATTTAACCCAACTGTTGCCCTACTAACCGCAGAAGGTAAAAAACCGGTAACAGAAATAGATTTATATGACCAACACGAGCGTCCAAACCACAAATGGGGATTAACCATTGATATGAACGCTTGTATCGGTTGTGCAGCTTGCGTTGTGTCATGCTCTGTTGAAAATAACGTTGCTGTAGTTGGTAAAGAAGAAGTAAGAAAAGTACGTGATATGTTTTGGTTAAGAATAGACCGTTATTACTCTTCTGATATGACTAGAACTAAAGCAGAAGAAGAACATGTTGGTGCTAAGGAAATGTACTTAGAAATGGAAAATGCATCTGCAAATCCAAAAGTTACATTCCAACCCATGATGTGTCAACACTGTAATCATGCTCCTTGCGAAAATGTTTGCCCTGTATTAGCAACATCACATAGTACAGAAGGTTTAAATATGATGACTTATAACAGATGTGTTGGAACTCGCTATTGTGCAAATAACTGTCCATTCAAAGTGCGTCGCTTTAATTGGTTTAACTATATTGATAATTATAGGTTTACAGGCATCAACCCTGCTAATACTGAATTAGGTAGAATGGTACTAAACCCCGATGTAATTGTTAGAACACGTGGTGTAATTGAAAAATGCTCTATGTGCCAACAAAGAATCCAAGCAGGAAAATTAGACGCCAAAAAAGCCGGCAGGAAACTTCAAGACAAAGACATTAACACTGCTTGCCAACAAGCTTGTCCTACAAATGCCATTGTATTTGGTGACTTAAACAATGAAGAATCCGAAGTAACAAAATGGAGAAAGAATGAAAGAAACTACTTCCTATTAGAAGACCTTGGTGTTCGTCCAACCGTGTCTTATTTACTAAAAGTAAGAAATCAGGAAGAACCTCTATTATATGAATGGAATGAAGAATTAAAAATAGAAGAAAGCAAACATACAACTAACAAACAAGAAGGACATCACGCTTAATTTATAAAATAATAAAGATATGCATGCAGAATCAGAAATAAGAAAACCCCTGATATTAGGGAACAAAACGTATAAAAAAATATCAGATGACATTATTGCGCCCATAGAGGGGAAAACAGGAAAGTGGTGGTATATTTTATTTACTGCTGCCTGCTTAACAGCACTTTGGGGCGTTGGCAGTTTAGTTTACACAATAGGCGAAGGTGTTGGTACATGGGGATCTAATAATAGTGTAGATTGGGCCTTTGATATTACAAACTTTGTTTGGTGGATTGGTATTGGTCACGCAGGAACTTTAATTTCTGCCGTACTTTTACTATTCAGACAAAAATGGAGAATGGCAATCAGCCGTGCGGCCGAAGCGATGACTATTTTTGCCGTTATTCAAGCTGCCATATTTGTATTGTTCCACACGGGTCGTCCATGGTTAGATTATTGGTTATTCCCTTTACCAAATCAATTCGGTTCATTGTGGCCAAACTTTAATTCTCCTTTATTGTGGGACGTATTTGCAGTAACTACTTACGCAACTGTTTCTATCGTATTTTGGTATATCGGATTAATTCCTGATTTTGCGATGATAAGAGACAGAATGGCTCACAAAGGATGGAAAAAATTCTATAGTATTTTAAGTTTTGGTTGGGGAGGAAGAGCAAAACACTGGCAAAGGTTTGAAGAAGTATCTTTGGTACTTGCCGGACTTTCTACACCACTTGTGTTTTCTGTACACTCCATCGTATCCTTTGACTTTGCCACCTCTATTGTTCCGGGTTGGCATACTACCATTTTTCCTCCTTACTTCGTATCCGGTGCAGTATTCTCAGGATTTGCAATGGTACTTACATTAATGCTGATTATCAGAAAAGCATATCATTTAGAAGAATATTTAACCATTAAGCATATTGAGTACATGAATATTTTGATTATCGTAACAGGTTCTATCGTGGGGGTGGCTTACTTAACAGAATTATTTATGTCTTGGTACTCCGGCGTAGAATTTGAACAATATGCGTTTCTTAATAGAGCAACAGGACCTATGGCTTGGAGTTATTGGATTATGATGTCTTGTAACGTAGTATCTCCACAATTATTTTGGTTCAAAAAAATCAGGACATCACTACTTGCAACCTTCATGCTTTCCATTGTTGTAAACATAGGTATGTGGTTTGAACGTTTTGTAATTATTGTACCCACATTATGTA
>JBDHZB010000016.1:0-46453 GCA_039811645.1 Bacteroidia bacterium
AAGAATATCCGGTTAAGTATAATACATCTGTGGCTTTTGAATTTTCCGGGAAAAGCCCACTAATATATGGGGTTTCTTTAGAGAATTATAACAAAGGCGTGTATGTAGATAATATTGCATTGCGTGGCTCATCAGGAACGTTTTTTAATTTTATACAGCCCGAAATGCTCACACAGTTTTTTAATGAACTTAATGTTGGCTTAATAGTTCTACAGTTTGGCGGCAATGCTATGCCAATGATTGATAGCGATGGTAAGGCTATACAATATGGTAATTTTATTGACTATCAGATTAAAATTTTAAAAAATATCAATCCAAATATTCCCATTTTGTTTGTTGGTCCGGCAGATATGAGTGTAAATGAAAATGGAGAAATGATAACGCATCCGTATTTAGAAAAAACTATTGATGCAATAAGAAAAGCGGTACTTAATAACCAATGCGCTTTTTTTGATATGTATAAAGCAATGGGTGGCAGAAACTCTATGCCTGTTTGGGTAAATGAAGGTATTGCAGCAAAAGATTATATTCATTTTAGCCCGGTTGGGGCAAGAAAAATGGCGACATTTATTTACTATTCTTTAATGAAAGATTTTTATAATTTACAAGAACATAAAAATACGCCATGAGAAACTTTTTTTCTACCATATTTATTATTCATACTTTATTGTGTGTTGCACAAATCAAGGATATTCCAAGCTTTATTAACCTACAAGAGAATAAAATTTATTTTGATAAAGACAGCTCTAGGTTTATGCAGTTTATAAAAAAAATAGATTCATTGGCTAAAGGCAAAAAAAATAGTATCAATATCGTTCACTTTGGAGGCTCTCATGTACAAGGCGGTTGGTGGAGCGAAGCCATTATGACTTCATTGCAAGAATATGTAAAAGGCACGGGTGGCGGATATTTTGTATTTCCATTTAAACAAGTTAAGAGTAATAGTCCCTATTATTTCAAAACATACAGCAATAGAAAATGGAAAGTGAATAAATGCACACGTATTACAGATACACTGCATTACTTGGGTATGTGTGGAATATCAGGAATAACAGACTCTACATGTTATTTGTCTATTAAAAATGAATGGAAGAAGCTACAAGGGTTTACACATATTAAAGTCTTTCATCGCTTTAACTCCGCTTATGAAATTATTCCGCAATTTAAAGTATCTAGTATTACAAACCATAAAAACTATACGGAATATACACTCTATTTACCGATAGATTCAATAGCTTTTTTAATACAAAAAAAAGATTCTATACCGTCTGAATTTATTTTAGATGGCATTAGTTGTGATAATAAAAATAAGGGCGTTTATTATGCCGGCTTTGGTGTAAATGGCGCCACATCAGAATCATTTTTAAAATGTGAAGGGCTATTACATCAATTAAAAGATTTAAAAGTAGATGTATTTATTTTGTCATTTGGCGTTAATGATGTGCGTAGTAAAACATTTACAAAAGAAGAATACATACAACACTATGATACATTAATTTATAAGCTAAAAAAAGCTCACCCCGAAAGCACAATATTACTTACTACTATTTCAGATAATTATATTAAACGAAGGCAATGTAACCCCAGAACGAAATTGGGCGATGAAGCAATTTTTGATGTAATGAAAAAACATCAAATAGCTGTGTGGGATATGAATGCTGTAATGGGAGGGCAAAAATCTATGCTGAAATGGTATAAAGCGGGGTTTGCTGCAAAAGACAAAATTCACTTTAATAAAAAGGGATATTTTTTACTTGGCAACTTAATGACGCAAGCTATTTTAGACAAACTTCAATCTATTAATAAAAAGTAGATGACAGATTTTATTAAATATCTTTTTTATAATAATGGCGAGCCATTATTATTTACACATCTATTTTTTTGGATATTTTTATTGATTGTATTTCTTATTTACTCATTTATATATAAAAAACAGAAATTAAAAATACTTTATCTTTTATTAGTAAGCTTTTATTTTTATTACAAAACAAGCGGCGTTTTTATTTTATTGTTATGGTTTACAATTATAAGTGATTTTTTTTGGGCAAAGCAAATTTCACAAACACAAAACACACTATATAAAAAACTTTTTTTAAGCATCAGCGTCATATTAAACTTATTATTACTTAGCTATTTTAAGTACTCTGTATTTATTATTGATAGTATTAATAATTTAATCGGTGGTACGCTTCATTTTACTAATTACTTTTCGATGTTTACTAATTCTTTTTTCTCCACAAATTTTGATGTTGATAAACTAATTTTTCCGGTGGGCATTTCTTTTTTTACTTTTCAAACATTATCTTATGTTGTTGATGTATATAGAAATAAGGTAGAAACACTTAAGTCTGTAACAGACTATGGATTTTACGTGTGTTTTTTTCCACATTTAGTAGCGGGACCTATTGTCAAGGCGCACGATTTTATTTACCAGATTTATCAGCCTTATCAACTTAGTGTTTTGGAATTTAAACAAGCGTGGTTACTCATTATAAAAGGATTATCTAAAAAGATTGTTGCTGATTTTATAGCACTGCAAATGGTTGATAAGATTTTTGATAACCCGAACTATTTTACGGCATTTGAAAACTTCTTAGCAATTATTGGTTATTCATATCAAGTATATGCTGATTTTTCAGGATATACAGACATTGCAATCGGTATTGCTTTGCTGTTCGGCTATCGCTTAAAAATAAATTTTAATTATCCTTACAAAGCCCAAAGCCCAAGTGAGTTTTGGAAACGATGGCACATTTCATTATCATCGTGGTTAAAAGAATATTTGTATATTCCATTAGGCGGGAATCGAAATACAACCATCACATCTTACATACTTATTTGTTTTGTTTCTGTCGTTATGCTTTTATTGTTTGGAAATCTTCTTATACTATATTTTATTTTTGGATTGATAACAATTTTATTTTTACTTGCATTTATTTCAAAAAAATTCAGACAAATAATAAATACAGATATTAATATTATGGTAACGATGTTGCTTGGCGGGCTATGGCACGGCAGTAGTTGGTTATTTGTAATATGGGGAGGATTAAATGGAATAGCAGTGGTGGTACATAAACAATGGGAAAAAATTTCTCCATTTAAAACAACCCGCAACAAATACATTCAGTTTGCATTGATACTTGGCACGTTATTGTTTATTTCATTTACGCGAATATTTTTTAGAAGTCAAACATTAGAAGGCGCCGGTAAAATGCTAAATAAACTATTTTCTATGTGGGAGTGGTATTTTATACCGGAAATAGTTCTGCATTATAAAGATGTACTGTTTTTATTGCTTATCGGCTACATCATTCACTGGTTACCTGAAAAAGCACGTCAATATGTGTACAACAAGGTTTACAATATACCCTTGTATGCGCTGATTCCGATGACTTGCTGTATCATTTTGTTGCTGTATCAACTAATGTCTTCTGAAAGCAAACCATTCATTTATTTTCAGTTTTAGCTCTAAAGGTATTTGATACGCATTTTTTCGTATTTTGTATTCTTAATCTATAATATACTTTTGCAAAAAAAAACATGAAAATAAAATCTTTCCTTATTGGCGTTATTACGTTGCAATTGTGGAGCCACTATGCAGTTGCACAAAAAGGTGGTATGAATTGCCAGTATTTCCCGGGGTTACAAGTTGGAGCTGTTAAAGTGAGTACCAACAACCCAAAATTAGGTAATTACTCTTATGCCGCCGGATTACCTGTATTAATGATAGACCGTATAGCGAAGTGGTACATTAATATGGATTTAAACGCTACATATTATGGTGCTACACAAACAAATAAAGCGGCTGATAATCAACTAAAAATTTCAAAAGCTGAGGGCGGTTATTGTACCGGCAGACTTGGTTATATGATTGGTAAAAACTACGATAAATTACGTGTTGGTATCGGCATTAACTTTGGGTGGCAAACTTCCAATTTAGATTCTATTAAAAAACCTTTTTCACAAAGAGGATATACGGCACTTGGTGGCGGTTTAATTTTTTATCAACCGCTTGGAAAGCTTGGTATTGCCGCAAAAGTGGGCTATGAAAAATATACTAATAAGAGCTTTATAAATAGTGGCAGCGGGTTTTATTTTGAAGGGACTGTTGGCTATAATATCTTTCAAAAATTTGGTGTTTCTGTTATGCCGTGTTTCTATAGTAAAAGCTTTGACTATAAAGCACAATCAGACGGTGCTCTCACACAAGCAAAAGTAACAACCTTTGTATTAAGACTTGGTATCACTAAATTCTTTTAATCATTTATAAAATTAAACATATGAAAAAAATAATATTATTAATACTTGTAATCACAGCTTCGGCGCAAATAAAAGCACAAAGCGTGTCTTGGACGGTTCTAAAAGATAATCCGTTAGACCATAGAAACTTTACTGCATGTATAGACCCCCTATTTATTGATATTAATGGGAATAATGGTTATACATTTGGCTGGGGTGCCAGAGCGGAATATATGATGGGAAAATTATTTTTAATGAATTTTGATTTTCGATCAGGATTTGGAACAAATGGATATAAAATTTCTGATAAGAACACTAAAAATTATACCTATTTAGAAGGAGGTATTGGTATTATATTTAGTAAATCGCAATATAGCAAGCACGTGCCCATTGTTTTAAGCCAATCTTCCAGCACTTCTTATGGTTATGGCTATTCAGTAACTACTACTACTACTAAATATATTAGGGGTGGTGTGCCTGCAAAACACCTTAGTATTTGGGCATTCAGAGCCGGTTTAATTTCTATGTCAAACTCATTAAATTATAAAAACCTCGCAGATAGTTTGGTGAAATTTAAAGGTAATGGTTCGGACTTTACATTTAAAGATTCTGTAGGAAACAAACATTTCCAAACAGGATTTGGCGCATTAACAACGGTATCTTTATATGGCGGAATTCACTCAAGAATTATTCGTCAATTGCAAATAGATGTTGATGGATGGGGATATCGTGAAAACTCTAGATATAAGGATGTTTATTTAGATTTATTATTTGCACCGGTTATTTCTATTACGGATTTTACATCAGCCGGAAAAACATACGATGTACAATACGATAAGGTGTCACACTTTGGTTGGAGAATGGGGTTTGCAAACAGGCACCCAAAAGACCAAGGGTTTAATTTTAAATTTGAATTCGGTGTAAGACCGGGACCAAAAGCGCAAGACAATAAGGCAATGGTTAACTTTAAAAACTGGTATTGCATGTTTACTTATGCGTTATATTTCCCAATGAAAATAAAACCTACCTTTGAAGATCAGAAAAGAACTGCAGAATAAATTTATTATGATGAAAAAAATTCTCTTTTTATTATTAACGGTAAGTTTTTTATTACCGGCACAAACAAAAATGACCTATGAAATTATTGACTTAGGCCCGAACGTTAATACTAAATTACCTGAGCTTAATCCATACATCACGCCCGATGGTAAGAAATTATTTTTCATAAGAGAAAATGATCCATCCAATACAAAACACGCATCTGCTGATGATAGTCAGGATATTTGGTATTGTAATTTGCAAGAAGATGGTTCTTGGTCGCAGGCAAAGCACTTAGGATTCCCATTTAATACCATGAGGTACAATACTATTGTTGCACAAAGTTCTGATGGAAATATTCGCTATATAAAAGGGTATCTTGAAGAGGGCGAATATATTAAACTTGGATTTAGTGTAAGCACTCTTCAGAAAGACGGATGGTCAGACCCAAAAGGTATCAATGTTCCTCAGTATGACGATATGGTAAAAGGAAGAACTGTAACCAATAATTTTTCAGCATCAAATAATATTTTATTAATGAGTTTTGGAGAGACATCAGGATATTCTCCACATGATATTTATGTTTCATTTCTAAAAAACGGCAGATGGACAAAGCCGAAAAAATTGGGTAAAAAAATATGTAGTGAATATGATGATAACTC
This sequence comes from Bacteroidia bacterium, assembly GCA_039811645.1. Classification (GTDB taxonomy): domain Bacteria; phylum Bacteroidota; class Bacteroidia; order B-17B0; family Aurantibacillaceae; genus BPGX01. The sequence continues at coordinate 5,940 of JBDHZB010000016.1, forward strand.
CCCGTTTCTTGCTGCTGATGGAGTAACACTATACTTTAGTTCCAATAGACCGGGAGGCTATGGCAATAACGATATTTATGTAACAAAGCGTTTAGATGACACGTGGGAAAACTGGAGCGACCCTGTAAATTTAGGAGAACCAATTAATGGCGAAGGTTGGGATGCTTATTTTACAATCCCTGCCTCCGGAGATTATTTTTATATGGTAAAAGATGAGAACATTGTAAAATTGAAAGCAAAGGAGGAACAAAAGCCAAATCCTGTTGTTTTAGTAAGAGGAAGAGTACTTAACTCAAAAAATAACAAACCAATTGAAGCATCTATTAACTATGTGGATTTAGAAACATCTACAGAACTTGGTATTGCAAAATCAAATATACAAAATGGAGAATTTACCATTATTCTTCCTTATGGGAAAAATTATTCCTTCCAGGCAAAATCTGAAGGATACTACTCTGTTACCGAAAACTTGAACTTAAAAGATGTAGCAAGTTACAAAGAGGTTAATAAAGACCTTTATCTTACACCCATTGAAAAAGGACAGACGATTAGAATTAATAACATCTTTTTTGAAACAGCCAAAGCAGATTTAAAACAAGAATCATTTTTTGAATTAGACAATTTAGTACAATTACTAAAAGATAATTCTAAAATGGAAATTTTCATTGCCGGACATACAGATAATGTTGGTGGAGATGAATATAACATGAAACTAAGTAAAGACAGGGCTGCTGCGGTTGTTAGTTATTTGGTTTCTAAAGGAATTGATGCGAAACGATTAAGTAGTGATGGTTTTGGAAAAACCAAACCTGTGGCAGACAATGCTACTGATGAAGGAAAAGCACAAAACAGAAGGGTGGAGTTTACAATACTAAAAAAGTAACATTCTTGTGATTAAAATAGCAATAGCTGATGATAATAAAATTGTATTGGAATCTTTGCGGGATAAAGTTGCTTCTTGTACAGATTTTCAAGTAATAGAATGTTTTCGTAATGGCAAAGAGATTTATCATGCTATTCTAAAAGGGCTTAAGCCGGACATTATTTTAATGGATATAGATATGCCGGAAATGGATGGTATTGAGGCTACTGAAAAGGTACTTTCAGTACAACCAAATATTAAAATTTTAATGTGTACTGTTTTTGATGATGAAACAAATATTTTTAATGCAATATGTGCGGGAGCAAAAGGTTATCTTCTAAAAGATGAGAGTATAGAAAGAATAAGAAGATCCATTTACGAAACCATTGAGGGCGGCAGTGCAATGAGTCCCGGAATTGCTATTAAAGCACTCAATCTAATTAAGCGCGCCTCTACAGCGCAGCCCAATAAACAAAAAGAAACACACAATTTGTCATCTCGAGAAGTTGGTATTTTAGAACAAATAGCCTCGGGAATGTCTTACGAGCAAGTAGCTGATAGTTCAGGCATAAGCTATGGCACGGTACGTAAGCATTTAGAAAATATTTATAAAAAACTTAATGTCCATAATAAAGTAGAGGCAATTAATAAAGCTAAAAAAGGTGGGTTGTTATAAAGAAGATTTTTTATTTTTGCTCAAAAAAAGTGAAAAATCTATTAATAGGATTGCTGCTTTGTTATAGTTATATCTATTCTCAAACAGTTGACGATTTAATCAAAAAATTACCCTCTTTAGCAGGAAAAGAAAAAATATCTACCTTAATGGATATTTGCTATTTTAGTGGTTCAAACAATCCACAACAAGCACTTTATTATGGAAACCAAGGGCTAAATTTAGCCTATAAAACAAAAGATTCTCTGTTAATAGCTTCTTGCCAAAATGATTTATCTCTTGCATATTATCACAATGCAAAATATGATAGTTGTATTTATTATGCAAAAAGAGCATATCATACTCGATTGAAACATGGGAAAAAAATAGAAGCCGCCGCAAGCATCAGTAAAGTTGCTGTTGCACACTTTGAAAAGAGTGAACTTCAGGAAGCAATTAAGTATCACCAAATTGCTTTAACACTCTTTGAAGAAACAAAAAAATCGGTTGAATCTGCGAAGACAAAAAGTAATATCGGTCAGATTTATGATAAAATGAATATGCTTCCGCAAGCTAAAAGGATGTTTTTGGAGGCCGCTGATACTTGTCTGTATCATAAAGATTTTGAAGGGTATTTAAATGCCATGGGAAATCTTGCTATTATTTATCAGAAACAAGATAGTTTAGATAAAGCATCGAACATCCTTGTAAAACTTATTCCTATATGTAAACAACACAGTAACATAGAGCATTTAGCCATTATTTATCAAAACATTGGGGTTATTCAAAAAAAATTAAATAATATTTCAAATGCCATCTTGTATTTTGAAAAATCCGGTAAAATCTCAGATTCTATTTCTGATAAAAACAGTACTTGTATTAATAATATTAATTTAGGAAGTTGTTATACTTTGTTGAACAAATATGATAAAGCAGAAACTCTAATTAAAAAAGGATTAGAACAAGCAATAAGTATTAGTAATAGAAGTTGGGAAGGAAGAGGCTTGCTGATGATGTATGAGTTATATAAACAGAAAAAGGATTTTAAAACAGCATCAAAATATCTTGAAGACTACCAGCAATTAGAAAAGAAAGTTTTTCATGATGACCTAAAAAAAGAGGTGGCGCAATTTGAAGTGAAATATAATGTATTAGCAAAAGAGCAAACTATTTTGCAACAAAAGAATAAACTTTTTCAAAGTGAATTAACTGTAAGCCAACAAAATAGGCAGATTTTATTGCTTATTTCTATTTTTACATCGCTGGTTCTTATATTTTTAATTGCATATCAAAGACAAAAAGTAAGAAGAAAAGAAACAGAGGTGGCAACCTTATTAAAAATGCAATCGGAAAAGCAACGCATTGCAAAAGATTTACATGATAATTTAGGGGCAGAGTTAACGTTAATCAGTTCATTGTTAGATTTAAGATCCTCACAGAATATAAATGTAAAAGATAAAAAAGAACTATCTGAAATTGCAGATAAAGCCAGAGAAGCCTCTGCACTGATGAGAGACACAATATGGACAACCGTTAATGAAGAACTTGCCGTATCGCAAATCGGACTCAGAATAAAAAGTTTTGCAGAAAAACTGGCGAAGCCAATAGGCATGCACATTAATTATTCACTAACAGGGAAAGATATTCTTTTAGGACCCGATACTACGCTTAATCTATACCGTGTATGTCAAGAAATTATTAATAATGCGGTAAAGCATTCAGCAGCAAAAAATTTTGATATTATTATAAATACAGATAAAGCTATTTCTATAGTACTGAAAGACGATGGCAAGGGTTTTGACACCAATCTGCTAAAAGAAGGGTATGGCTTGCAAAATATCTTAACAAGAGCAAAGATAGGAGGATTTTCTATACAATATGTTTCTGAAATTAATAAAGGAACAAGTTATACCATTAATATTTTACCAACTATGGTAATATAACAACTAACACAGAACAATCACTTTTAGTACTGACTTTGGGCCGAAGACGAGACTTCGAATTTAGAAAAAATCTTTTAATCTCTGTTTGTCAGGTTAGGCGAGGAGGTAGTTCCCTTACTTTTGAAAAATGCAGCTTTATAGTCAGTGGCTATTGTTTCTTTATTTCTACACGTCTATTTTTAGCTCTTCCTTCTTCTGTTGAATTATCTGCAATAGGTTTATCTTGCCCATAGCCAATTGTTTGTATTCTGTCTGCAGCAATACCCTTTTTAGTTAATGCGGCTTTTACACTTGCTGCCCGTTGCTCCGAAAGTGTTTTATTTGATGTCGTATTTCCAACATTATCAGTGTGTCCTTCAATAATTATTTTTAATGTAGAATTATTATTCAGCATTTTATAAAGCTCATCTATAATATTTTGTGATTCACTTTTAATTGTTGATTTTCCTGTTTCAAAGTTGATATATAAAGTTAATGGCTCTCCCGAATTTACTTTTTTAAACATCTCGTTGGCCTGAATGTCTTGCTTCATATCTTCCATTTTCACAATAGTTAATTGATATCCAAGGCATGCTTCAATATCATTGAAATCATAGAGGGTAAGCCAGTAGGTGCTATTATTGCTATTCATTTTAAATGTAGCTCCTACAAAAGCATCATTATTCGGCTTGCTTGTCAGATAAACTTTTTCACCACCCTTAGATAGTATGGCATTTTCATAGTTTTTCATAACTTGAAAAGCACTGGGGCGCTTTGTATCTTCATTAATAATATTATAACGATAATTTGATACTGTACCTTCCAAAGTTTGATGTTTACCATCGCCTATTACAATTTCAAATTGATTATGATTTTCCGAACAATTGTCAATAAAATATCCGGGCATACGGTTAAATAAAGGATGATCTTTACACCCATCAGCATCACTTTGTGAAAAAGCAGGATTAACAATAAGTGTTATTATTACTGCGATTAAGGTTTTTAGTGTTGTTTTTTTCATATTTTGTTATTTATTTTTATACAAAAATAAGTAATTTTTCTTTTGTAACCCAATGTAAATATATAAATAAATAGGGAGCCTCGGCTCCCTATTTATTTAGTACGTAAATTTATTTTATTTATCTTACTTGTAGCTTCTAAGATTTATATAGACACACTTGTCTTATTTAGAATCAGAGCCGTCTGTATAAATTAATGAAAAGAATTTATTGTCTAATACAGATAAGTAAACAGATTTAATATTATTAATATCAAATTCTTTTTCAAAACATACGTATTGAATGTGTGTTTCATCAGCTTTTACTGTATAAGTACAAGATAATTCTCCTTCTTTTGCAGCAGTGGTGTAGTTGTAAAATAAATCACCATTTTTCATTAGGATATAGATCTTGTAATCTTTCCAATCATAATCTTTTTTTGAATAGTTGATGATTGCCATTCTCATTTTTGTATATCCGCTACCACTGGAATTTTTTACATATTCTGATCTGGTTGGATATACACCAATAGCGTAATCAATAGTTTTGTCGGGGTTTGAAATTACTTCGTAAAAGTAAGGTACTTTTTCTTTGCTTTGGGCATTAGCCGGCGTAAAGCTGAACAACATTGCTACAGCGCTTACAATTGTGATGATTGTTTTCATGTGTTTTTTATTTTTTACAAAGGTATGAAATAAAACCGACAAAATTCAATACGCATTTTTGCGTATAATGAAAATCACGGGGTTTTAATGCTTTATAGGATGTTTTTCATTAAATAACCTGATATAGTAACTGTATCGTTTCTTTTTTAACCGCTTATTCAGTTTGCTAAATTCGGTATAAAGAGCAGAATCTGCTTTCAGCATTTCTTCTAGTTGTTCAATGCTAAACAGATAAATGTTGCCGGTATAATAGTCCATTAAAAATTCCCGCGTTTCTTTCACTTTCATGGGAACGTTCATGCCATAAGGATAGCCCATACTCATTCCCATGCCGTAGCTGGAATAATAAGTAACTTCTTCTGTTCCAATAAAATAACAAATGCTTCCTATCACGGGTACTTTGTAAAAAGTATTTTTATAGTTAATAAAAAGAATCTCATTTTGATAATACCCCCAAACAGTAGAAGGTTCAACTTGTTGCACTTGTCCATTTATATCATAGAATTGTATAGATTTTTTTGATATAATTTTAGTAAAAAAGTCTAATTGAGAAGTGTCTATATCTGATACTATTTTTTCTTTTGGAATTGGTTTATTTTCTCTGAATTGTAAATAGTCAAGATAAATACCTTCTTTATAGATAAAAATATTTCTTATTGTATCGGTATCATACTGTGCAATGCTTTTGTGAGCAACAAAGAAAGAGAAGATACAAAATATTATTAATCTTTCCATTCTGCAATAAATATATTTGTATCGCGCGTGTTATTATTATTTCGGTTTGATGAGAAGATTAATTTTTTTCCATTTAAAGAAAACATTGGAAAGGAATTAAAATTGCTTTCTGTGGTAATTTGTTCTAATCCGGAGCCATCAATGTTTATCATATAGAGTTGAAAGTCGTATCCTCTTTTGCTTTGGTGGTTAGAAGAAAAAATAATTTTTTTTCCGGAAGGGTGAAAAAATGGTGCCCAATTTGCTTTACCAAGGCTGGTAACTTGCTTTATGTTTTTTCCATCTGTATCGCAAATAAAAATTTCCATATTGGTTGGTGCTACCAAATTCTGAGATAAGAAGTCTTTATATTCTTTTATTTCTGCTTCTGTTTTTGGACGTGATGCTCTGAAAACAATCTTACTGCCATCGGGAGAAAAGAATGCGCCGCCGTCATATCCTAATTCGTGCGTAATTTGTACGGGGTTGGTGCCGTCTATGTTCATTACCCAAAGTTCTATATCACCACTTCTTGTACTCGTAAATACAATTTTGTCGCCTTTTGGAGAAATAGTAGCTTCTGCATCGTAGCCCGGAGAATTAGTTAGTTGTTTAATAATTGTGCCTTTTAAGTCTGCTACATAAATATCAAATTCCGGATAAAGCGGCCACACGTATTTTCCTTTAATATGTGGAACAGCAGGGCAGGTGTCCATTGCTGCATGTGTAGAGGCATACAATACGCTTTTTTCATCAGGCATAATATAGGCACAAGTGGTGCGTCCTTTGCCGGTACTAATTTTTGTAAATGAATTTTCTTGTGATAAATCTTTCTTAGAAATATTTTTGGTATCAAAGAAATAAATTTGGTCACAATGAAGATTCCATTTTGGATTATTGGTTTGGAATGAAAATTTGGTGCCTGATTTATTGAAATATGCCTCTGCATTATCACCTCCAAATGTAATCTGCTGAATGCTTGCAAAGTGTTTTTTTTCTTGTTCAGAAATAAGTGTAGGATTAGTTTGTGCAAATAATTGGCAGGATAAAGTAATACTCACCAATAAAAGTGTATAGTTCATTGCTTATAATTTTTTAATCGCATTTTTAGAACACCTAATAGTGCTTCCTTAAATATTTTAATACTCATTTTGCTTTGCCCTTTCAGTCTATCTATAAATAGTATAGGAACCTCTATTATTTTAAATCCATTTTTATAGGCGGCGTATTTCATTTCTATTTGAAAAGCATATCCTGTAAATTGAATGGCATCTAAGTTGAGTGTTTGCAACACCTTTTTTCTATAGCATTTAAATCCTGCTGTTGTATCATGAACGGGGAACCATAATACTATGCGTACATATAAAGATGCAAGAAAACTCATTAGGATTCTGCCAATAGGCCAATCTTTCACTTTTCCGTCTTTGCAGTAGCGAGACCCAATAGCTATGTCAGCACCATTAACACAAGCGTTTTTTAATCGGATTAAATCTTTTGGGTTATGGCTGAAGTCACAATCCATTTCAAAGACATACTCATAATTTTTCTGCAAAGCCCATTTGAAGCCTGCTATATAAGCTTTTCCTAATCCGTTTTTTTCTTGTCGTAAAAGCAGATGTAGTCTTTCCGGGAATTCTTGCATCAATGATTGTACAATATTTGATGTGCCATCGGGAGAGTTATCATCTACAATTAAAATTTCAAAACCATCCGGTAAATTCATTACGGTTTTAATCATTAACTCTACATTTTCCTTTTCGTTGTATGTAGGTATAATAACTAAACTATCGGACATTGCTATGAATTATTTTTACAAACTTAATGAATAATTAATGGAATTAAAAATCAAAGCTTATTTGACCTAAACCACCGGGTAGGTTTTTTGAGTTTAATCTTTCCATTGCTTTTTTGTGAAGTTCTTCCGGAGATAGTTCTGTTCCGCTGCCTTTTTGTTGCTTCAAGAATTTTTTAGCAGCTTTAATTTCTTCGGGCTCTTCCATTGTAATATTTTTTATTTTGTATAAAGATACTTTTTTACCTTTTGCTCTGATATTGGTAAGTGGCGCTAATTCTTCTATATTAATATATTCATCTTTAATGTCTTTGCCTTTATCTTTGTAAAACGAAAGTTTTATTTTTGGTTTTTTTAGTGCGGTAAAAATCTCTATGTAAGAATCTTGATGTTCATTAATCATCATAATTTTAGACGCTGTATTTTCTGCTTGAAATCTTTTGATGTAAAACTGTTTGCTTTCTCCATCATAGTACAATACTGTATAAATATTATCAGCATTAAACTTTTCTATACAAAAAGTATCATCGTCAAAGTGTGCAACTGTATCCGGAGAAATTAATTTATAATATCCGTTTTTGTTGATTACCAGAACCCTTTCATCAGGGTAAAATGCGCCTAAGTAAGTACCTATTTCATTTTGATTTAGTTTTTTCATAGACGCATCATACCACCAATTTTCTGCTTTAATGCTTCCTGCCGCTTTTTCTTTTAGTAAGATTTTAGAAATCGGATATTTTGTTAAGATATTGCCGATAGATTGTCTTCCTTTTACTTCCATAGAAGCAAAGTCAAATGCTAATTCTGTTTTTCTGGCACCACTGTTTGGTTTTAAAAGGATAATTAATTTTTCTGTTTCACCATTTGTATTTACAGAGAGCCAAATAACTTTTGAGTTAGGTGTTCCTTTTGTTAGGTTGTATTCTTTATCTCTGGTAACGCCACCAACTTGAAATCTTTTTGAGAAATAAATACCTTTAGGTCCGTCTCTATAAATTAAATGAAAGGTAGTTTTGTCATCATTTTTTCTAAAAATACCGGCATAAAGAATTTTCTTTCCGATGTATGTTTTATCGGAAACTTTTACTACTTTCATAATCCCTTCTTCTGTAATGGCAACGATGTCATCGTTATCGCTACATTCAAATAAAAATTCATTTTTCTTTAAAGAAGTACCGATAAATCCTTCTTCTTTGTCTATGTATAGTTTTTCATTAATAATAGTTATTTCAGATTTTTGTATCTGATGTAATTGGCGAATTTCTGTTTTTCTTTCTTTTTCTTTTCCGTATTTCTTTTTTAGTTCCTTAAAGTAGTCTATGGCGTAATCTACTATAGTATCAAGATGATGTTGTGTTTGTTTAATATTCTCGTTAAGTTCCTTAATAAAATCTTCTGCTTTTGAACTATCAAATCGCGTAATTCTAATCATTGGTATTTGTGTCAATCTTTGCAAATCGTCGGTATTAATTGGCCTGACCAGTTGTTTTTTAAATTTATCAAATCGTTTAAATAAATACTCAAATAAGGATTCTTTGGAATCATATTTTTTAAAATCAATATACATTTCTTCTTTAATAAATATTTTTTCTAAAGAAGCAAAGTGCCATTTTTCTTTTAGCTCGTATAGATTGATTTCTAATTCTTTTTTCAAAAGGTCTAGTGTTCTTTGAGCAGAAAGTTTTAGAATCTCTGAAACACCTAAAAATCTTGGTTTGTCATTTTCGATAACCACAGCGTTTGGCGAAATGCTCATTTCACATTGGGTAAATGCGTATAGTGCTTCAATGGTAACATCTGTGCTAATGCCCGGTTGTAGGTGAATTAATATTTCTACATTTTCAGAGGTATTATCTTCTATCTTTTTAATTTTTAATTTACCTTTTTCATTGGCTGTAACAATACTATCCATAAGCGCGCCTGTTGTTGTGCCATAAGGAATTTCTGTAATTGCCAATGTTTTGCTGTTTAGTTCTTTTATTCTTGCACGAATTTTTATTTTTCCGCCTCTTTTGCCATCGTTATATTCGCTTACATCAATGATGCCGCCGGTTTGAAAATCAGGATAAATTTCTGCTCTTTTATTTTTTAATGCTTGGATAGAGGCATCTATTAATTCATTAAAATTGTGTGGTAATACCTTACAAGATAAGCCTACGGCAATACCTTCCACCCCAAGTGTAAGCAGTAAGGGAAATTTTACAGGTAAAGTAACCGGTTCTTTATTTCTGCCATCATAGCTTAGTTGCCACGTTGTGGTTTTTGGGTTAAATAATATATCTAAAGCAAATTTATCTAAGCGCGCTTCTATGTAACGTGCGGCAGCAGCGCTATCTCCGGTTAATATATTACCCCAGTTACCTTGTGTATCTACTATTAATTCCTTTTGCCCAATTCCTACCAAAGCATCGGTAATGCTGGCATCACCATGTGGGTGGTATTTCATGGTATTTCCAATGATGTTTGCTACTTTGTTATAACGACCATCTTCCATTTCCCACATGCTATGCAATATTCTGCGCTGTACAGGTTTTAAACCGTCTTCAATATTAGGAACAGCTCGTTCTAATATTACATAGGATGCATAATCAATAAACCAGCCTTTAAATAAATCAGAAACATGTTTTATACTTTCAAGTTCATTATGTTGATTGTTATCAGACATTTTTTTGCCGCAAAAATAGATTTAAATTAATTAATCTCTTTTTTATTTTAATAATCTCTATAAAAATTAAAATGATTACAGGTTATCCCGAAGCCCACGTATAGGTTTTGTAAATTGTAATACACATCTGTATTGGTTCTATATATTACAGTTAGTTGCAGTCGCATGTTCATGGCAGGAACTATCAAATAGGAAAAATCTGCTTGCGAATGGCTCATAAAGGTTCTGACACCTTGTAGGGTATAATTTCCATATTCTTTTGTGTGAGTTGTATAGGTTAAAAAAATATTTTGCCCCACATTACTATTGGCAGCCAGGCTGTCTTTGCCAACTTCGGCATAAACTTGATGTAATCTGATATTCCATTTATTAAGTGAATAATTTATGGTGCCAATAAATTCTCTGAAGTTTGCTCCAAGCGGATGTGCCAATGGTTGCCCCATGTGTGCATAATTTTGTGTAACAGCTCCATGAGAGTATGTGTATGGCCTGGCTTCGTTGTATTCTACCCTTAATGATAAATTTTGGACGCCAAAACAATCTAAAAACTTCATGCCTAACTGCCATGCTTGTTTATTTCCCCACCAGCCTTTGCCCGCACGAATCTCTTTTAGGTAGAATTCATCTAAAGCCAATTGCCCATAGGTAAAAAACTTCTTTGAAAAAATATAACTTGTATTTAACCCTATCATTACGTTGTCGGGTGAGCCCTGAGAATACTCTTGAGGTCTGAGCATTACGGCAGGATTTAAATAGTTTGGATCAAATCCTCTGTTTCTGTATTTGTCAGAGCCTTGCCATATAACATTTTCAAAAAATGTAAAATTAAATTTCTTTGTTATGTTCCAAGATAAAGTATGCATGGTTGAGTATTTGTTTTGTATAGATTCTATATTACTGCCCGGAACATAACTTTTAAGCAGACAATAAAAAACATTATACTGCATGTGCCAAAAATTTGCTTGTAGTTTTAAATACGGATAAGGAGAGGATATATCTGATAAAAGTAAAGAGCGATAACCATTGCCCACAAACATTTTTCCATTACCTAATTGAAAATTAAAAAATCCTTTGGAATATGATGCGTAAGAGTTCCAATATAAATATTGATAGTTATTTTTATTAGCAGATAAAGGCAGTCCGATACCTCTGATAATTTGAGTGTTTCTGATGGCGGTATCTAAGAAAAATGGAAATGAAGAATTGTAAACAATACCGCTGAGGTAACAAGTAAAATCATTATTAACATTGAGATATACTTGTGAACCTATTCCATTTTCTGAAACAAATTTGCCATCGTATCCTTGAATGGAGTGTACTAATGGTAGTATTTGCGGTTGATATTGTATCCTTTTGTTAGGGGCATCATTTAATGTTTTAGCAAGAAAGTTAGATTTAATTTTTACATGTCCCTGTTTTGGGAAAACCGTATCGTTATATTCTTTTATTGTAGAAAATAAATAGGGTTTGTAAACAGCGTGAAATGTATAACTCGGATATTGTATATTCCAGTTTTGCAGTAAGTCAGAATGGCTTTCTTCCAATAGAACATTCTTTGCTTCCAATTGATTTTGAGCAAAATAATTTCCAAGAATTAATGTTTGGAAAAGAACGATAAAAATACCCCGTTTTTTATTCATTATTAGAAGCAAAAGTATTTATTTTATTTCTAATACCGAATAATTTTTCTTTTTAGAAAAAAAGCGGCTTCATTAAGTTTATTAATTAAAGCGTCGCTTTTGTATGCACTCAGTCCTGCCGACTCTAAACTTGTTCCGTAGCCGAAAACATCTTCAATATGTGATGTATAAATGGTTTGTTTTGTACTATTAATCAAGTTAATATCTATAATAACTTCTGAAAGTACTTGGTTAAATTTGTTTTTCAAAACAGCACTACTTCCGTCTTCTACGGTTTTAGCATTGATTTCAATAATATAATCTGCGTTTTTTGGATCGTCTGCAAGCACTGCTTCATTGCCCTTTAGCTTGTCATATATAATATTTGAAACAATATTGGAATTTAGTGGATTATTAAAATTTACTTCCTTAGATCTAATAAATAACATTAATGGCTGTATATTAAATTGTATTGTAAATTTTGGCAACTGTATAAACGACTTTAAAAACTTTACATTACTTGCACTAATAGAATCTGATTGAAGTAAGGTTTCAATATCCGGCTGAAATGTAATTGTTGTTATTTGAAAATTTGCCGAAACATATTGTGGTGAAATATTTAAAACACCGTTCTCGCCTGTTATTCCTGATTCTTGCACCTTCATTACATCTTCATCCGATGATAGTGCAAATGGAAAAGTGCTTAACACACTTTTTTCAATTTCACATTTTACTTGTACGGCAGCATATTGCAATTGATAGGGCTTTACAATGGGAATGGCTGTAGGTTGTTTAATATTAATTGCTTGTAGTTTTAGTTGAATGTCTTTTGCTAAATCAAAGATGTTATTAATATTTTTTAGTTTATACGATGAAAAATCTATCTCTTCATTTAAATAAGGGGTTAAAATTGAAAATGCCTGCACTTTTTTTCGAATAGCTGCCGAATATCGTTTATTCGCTTCATCTTCTTGCGCAAGTAAAATAATTTGAGCAGATTTCTCAATGGTTTGCTGTTTTTTTAATGCTTTTTGTTGTCGATATTCTTCTTTGTCCAATTCATAATATACCCAATATTGTTTTTCATTTTCGTAAGTGTCAATTAACTTATACCCTTCAATATTATCAGTATTTGAAAGCGTTATTAAAGAGTTAAAATTTTGATTAAACTGATTGTTGTTTTGTACGGAATAAAGCATGGAATTTGAAGAAATATTTACTTTCATTTCTGAAGTTAAATCAAAAAATGCGTTCTTCTTGGCTTCTATCTGGTAATTAGCATTTCCTATTTTAGAAGCTACACCTATTCCGATATATTTAGAATTATTAATTGGACGTTTACTTACCCACTCTGGTGGTGTTTCTTCTTGTATAGGCTGGTTGTTTTTCTTTTGAGAAAAAGTAAACTTCACTAAAAGAAGGAGTAAATAAAATATAAGGTATTTTTTTATCATTTTACAAAGGAAGATAACATTTGTTGATATTGCTGTACAGCTTTATTTAATGCATCGGTTTTAAGTTCATCGTCTGTTTTCATTTGCTTGTTTACAAAAAATAATTGTCGCCAATCTTTAGCATTGTATTGATTAAAAATAGGTGTTGTAATAGGATTGTATGGGAAATAGTCGTTAATATCGGCCAGTGGTTTAGATACAAACTCATTATACTCTTTGTTGTCAAAAATCTGAATGGGTATATTTTGAGACGCGATGGTTTGAATGGTTTTGGTTTGAATAAGTTTGTAGTTATAATCAAAAGAAAAACTTTTTTGTGCCTTAACGCTATAGTAAGGAACAGTTGTAATTTGGGGCACTACTACTTCACCTTGTTTTGCAAAGTATCGTAAAAAAGCGGCAGCTTCTTTTTTTTGTGGAGATGGAGAATACACCTTTTTATTAATCAATTTATAATAATAAAAATAATCTGTGTTGGTGCTTTTTGCTATGGCTTTCAATAATTCTTGGTCATTTTGAATTTGTTCAAAAAAAATATTACTAAATACGGGGTTATCAATTAACTTAATGTGAGTATTAGTTTTAGTATTTAATGTAAATAAGTTATTTATATATAAGTCTGATAATTCTTTGTCATAATTATTTTGGGGCTTAAATATTAAGATGTTCTTATTTAATGCGCTATTACAAATTATCTCTAAATCTTTTACATCTTTATAATTATCCGTAATCTTATAAATATCACCTATACTTTTGAGAGCGTGTTCATAGTTTTTATTTTCTATATCTAAATTAATATCTTGATAAGCAGGCTCACATTTTGCCGTAATAAAAAGTGATTGTACTTTCTTATAATCAGAAGAATATTTTTTTACCTTTTCAAAATAAACAATAGCATCAGTATATTTTTTCTGTTTAAATAGTTTTTCACCCTTTATGTAATTATCCTCCATATAGTTTTGAACGGCTTGCTGATAATCATCTGTGTATGCTGATGGAAAATCTAACTGTACTTGCAAAGCAGATGCTTTATCATAAAAATCTTTAAGATGCTCAAATGTTTTGATTGATTTTTCAAACTGATTAGTATTGTATTCTCTAAAAAATTGAGAGGATAGAAAATCAATATATTTTTGTCCCACTTCTTTCAGTTTTATTCGGGCATCAATATTGTTGTGGTTGCGATTTAAGGACTCCATGTAGTATTCTGCTGCCTCGTTTACCAACCCTTGTTTTTCTAATTTTTCTGCAGCCTTAAAATATTTTTTACTACCGGTACATGCTGATAGGAATAAACCGACCAATAAAGTAATAAAGCTATATTTTAAAATATTATACACAATTAAAAAGTTTGTAAATTAAAAAAGTCCCGATAGCTTATCGGGACTTTTTTATAAAGGAAATTATTGACCTTGTTGTTCTTTAGCTAATTTGCCCATTTCATCGTTAAAAATCTGTTGGAATTTTTGTTTATCATAATCCAACTTTAGTTTAGCGTCATTTGATATTTTTTGGTCCATTTGAGAAAAAATATCTTTTTTTGATGCTTCTAAAGCTACCCAATAAGTAAAACTTCCGTCTTCTTCCTTAAATACTTTTTCGTCTTTTACAATAATATTGCCAATAGTTAAGTTGGTAACTTCACGAGATAATTCTTCAAATTTGTTTTCGTATTCTTGTTTGTTGCCAACGGTTCTTTGGTTTGTATATTGGTCAGTTACTTTTTTAATAAGTGTTTGAATATTACTTGCCATTTCAGATTTTGCATTATTCATGGCAATTTTTTTAGCGGTAGCCAAATCCGGAGATTTGCCCATATTTTTTGCTCTGAAAAAATCTTCATCGGTTCTGTATTCTTTAGAACTGAAAGGCAGTGTTATTTCTTTTGCACCGGTTTCTTTTTGAATTGGTGTTTTTTTAGATTTGCAGCTAACAGTAACTAAAGAGCCTGCAATTACGGGAATCATTAATAATTTAATTGTTTTCATAGTTTTAAGTTTTTATGCAAATTAATAAAACAAATCTTAAACCAATGTCATTTTTTTAATATTTTTTTGCTTTTTAAAGAAAATAGCTCATTGTAATAAGCATAATTAATAGAAAATAGGATATTTTTTGAGGGCTATTTAAGATTGCTTTGCCATAATAATATGCAATACTAAGGTTAAAAACAGATGTGCATAAATTTATACTGCTATTTTTAGGTTGGATAGTATTTATCATAAAGAAAATTAATGCATATACAAAAGTTAAGAAAATGACTCTGCTTAAACGGGTTTGAGAAATAGAATAAAAATACGACAAAGCCCATTCCTTAGAAGTGCCAATAATAATTAGGATGAGCAATAATAGAACCTTAAAATTAAAGATTTTTTGATAATTAGCATTTTGTAAATCCAAAAAAGCATGCAACTCATTATAAGCCCTTAAATTTAAACTTTCTATATAATGGTTGCCTGACCAATAGCCATAAAGGATATAAAAATATATTGGCAATAAAGTACCAAATACCAATATTATTACAGATTTAATATCCAGTTTTAGATAGACTAAAAACAATAAGAGAGGAATAATACTTATGTGGAGCATAGACATTCCGAGTAAGAATAAAACGCCTGATAAAAAAGAAATATAAAAAACAAGATAGCGACTTTGTTTGTGTTCATATTCTCGTATTAAAAAAAACAGACTAAATAGAATAAAAAAATCACTAATAATAACCGAAGGTACATTAGTACTAAATATAACGCCGGAATTCAGTATTAAATATATAATAGGATATATTAAATGCTTTTCAGACTTTTCTTGAAGAAACTGAAAGATGATATAAAGCAATATTGCATTTAATATTACGAGAGATAAATTAATGCTCAATGTGAAGTAACCAGAGGCAACAATGCTTAATCCATCACATTCCGGGCTGGGTTTAAAAAAAAATCGTACGATAAAAGAAAGGATACAGAGGGCAATGAGCGCAACCGAGGATATTTTTGTGTCAATGTTTTTCAAAAAAATACTTTTTTGTTAGAAAAAATCTATAAATTTGCCCAAAATTAATAAAATTTAAACCGATGCATAAAATAATGATTACTTGGACGGATATCTTTAATGGAATAGGAGATTTTTGTACAAACACAATGTTTCCTTGTATGAGATCTTTAGGGCACAAACCTAATTTGCTGTTTGGCGGTATTGTTGTTTTCCTTTTATTCTTTTGGATGTATAAAATTACAAGATATAATAAAGAAGCCGATCAAAAGGGCACATTAAGATAGTTCGCTTTTCTTTTGTTTATCGGCATTTTCGTTAATGCACATTTTTTATTAAGTTTGCTCTCATTATATTGAAATGAGGGCATTTTTTTTTATACTCTATATTGTTTCCTGTTTTTTAGTAAAATCACAATATTATATTTTACCAAATAATTTTTTCTTTCAACAACAAGCTGACCAAGCGATATTAAATCAAGATTCGTTTATCAATAATTCTCACTTGCCCCTGAATCCATTTATTGGAGAGCAGTTTCATAAACCGGATACCACTAATTTATTCAGATTTATAAAAAACGATAAAGCATTGGATTTAATATTCCAAAAACCCCTTATACGTTATTCCGATGAAAAAGAAGGAGTTAAACTATCTATTAACCCTATATTAAATTTTCAAGATGGTAATGAAACAGGAGATACAACAATAAGAGCATACACCAACACGCGCGGATTTATTGGCTCGGTAAAACTAAAAAATGTATATATTGAAACAATGCTTGCAGAAAATCAATCTATTTTCCCAAGTTATTTATATAATTATTCTAAAGCAACATTAGTAGTGCCCGGGCAGGGAAGATGGAAGGTTTTTAAAACATCAGGATTTGATTATGCCTTTGCTTGCGGGATGGTAAGCATTCAGGCAAATAAGCATATAAATATAACTGTTGGTAATGGGAAGCAAAAAATAGGCAGTGGATATCGCTCTTTGTTGCTGAGTGATAATGCATTTGCATATCCGTATGTAAAAATTGAACAACTGTGGTTGAAAGGCAGATTGCAATATATTAATACTTATGCTGCATTAAATAATCTATCACCGGCATCTGCTCAAAGCCCTCCGGGAACGGAAGGATTATTTCAAAAAAAACCTTTTATTTATCAGTATCTTAATTTTGCATTTACAAAACAAATTTACTTAGGATTGTTTCAGGGTGTAATAGGAGAAGTGCCTAACAACAAAAATCAATGGAAGGGAGATGCTTTTTATTTTAATCCTGTAATTTTTAGTCATGCAGCCTATTATGGATTAAGCAACAAGAATAATGTTTTGGTTGGCAGTGATATCAGATTTAATTTATTTAAAAGTTTAATTGTCTATTTACAATATGTGTTAGATGATTATTCAAGTCAGGCTACAACAAACAAGGCTTCTTACGGATACCAAGCAGGAATGCGGTGGGTAAAAAAAATTGATCAATGGAGAATTTCTGTATTAATGGAATATAACGATGTAAGAGGAAATACATATAGTTCACCAAAATCTACAACACTTGGCAATGAGTCTTACTCAACGGTTAATCAGTGTTTAGCTTATACGCCATTATTAGGAAGGGAAGTTTTAGGTATGACAATGTTGCAAAAAAGGCGGTGGATTTTTTCTGCGCAATATAATTATCAAGAAGGCAATGGCGCATTTCTTAACTACTATAAAATCAATTTCGGATTTTTAATCAACCCTTCTTATAATTTAGCACTTAATGTTGGCGTACAAAACAGAAATTATAAATATCAAGTTATAAACAATATTAGTAACTATCTTTATGTGCAACTACAAACAAGTTTATATAATATCTATTATGATTTTTAAATTTTACAGTTTATGATTTGGTCATTATTAGCCCTTGCCACTTCTTTTTTTATTAGTTTATACACAATTCCCGTACTTATTAAAGTAATGCGGTATAAGGGATTGGTTGATTTGCCAACAGAAGAAAGAAAAATTCATAAAAGACCTGTTCCAACTTTAGGCGGTATTATAATATTTGCAGCTACATTTTTTTCATTTGGAATATGGTTCAATATAGACGAGTTGCATTTATATTATCAGATTTATCAATCAATTTTAGATTTTAAATTACTTGTATCTGCGGGGCTATTAATTTTCTTTGTCGGAATAAAAGATGATTTAATTGGCACTTCACCAAATAAAAAAATTATTGCACACTTTATAGCGGGCTCTATTTTAATTTTAATAGGAAATATCAGAATTACCGGGCTTCATGGTATATTTGGTGTAGAAGAGATTCCTTACTGGTTAAGTTTTTTTCTTTCATTCTTTGCATATATGGGGTTGGTTAATGCCATAAACCTAATAGATGGTGTAGATGGGCTTGCGGGCGGTGTCAGTGCTATTTTTGCAATATTTATTGGAGTTTGGTTTTTACTTGCAGGGAGTAATTATTTAGCTATTCTTTCTTTTAGTTTAAGCGGCGCATTAATCGGATTTTTAGTGTATAATTTTAGTCCTGCAAAAATTTTTATGGGAGATTCCGGCTCTTTGACCATTGGGTTGTTAATTTACTTTTTAAGTATTAGTTTAATTGAATTGCGCGCTACAGACATTCCTTCGTTTTTATTATCACACTCTCGCTCTATTGCTGCCATGTCATTATTAGCTTATCCTATTACAGATACGCTCCGAGTATTTACAATTAGAATTTTGAAAGGAAAATCTCCTTTTGAGGCAGATCAGAATCATTTACACCATTACCTATTGCAAAAATTTAAGAAACAACCTATTGTCTGTTTTATTGTTTATGTATTTAGCTTTGTTGCTTTTGCATTATCTTTCTTAACTTACTTATTACCGGTATCTGTCGTGTTGGTTATTGTGTTACTATTTGCCGGTTTGTTTATTTTATTTTGTATTAAAAAATAGACTTTGGATAATACATATTTAAAAATATATAATGCATCGGCGGGGAGTGGAAAAACAACTACACTTACTAAGGAATTTTTAAATTTGTCCTTACAAACGCAAAGCACCAATTTTTTTGATGAAAAATACTTTAAGTACATATTAGGATTAACTTTTACTAATGCGGTTGCAAAAGAACTAAAAGAAAGAATTATTGAGATATTAAATAAATTAACTAAAACCGATAATGAAAAAATTAATGAAATAAAAAATATTTACTTTAACGATTGTGTAATTACCAGCTCAGAGTTGCAAGGAAGAGCTAGAAGATTGTTAAGCTATATTCTGCATCATTATTCTAATATTTCAATACAAACCATAGACTCGTTTTCAAACAAAGTACTTAATGGTTTTGCTTTTGAACTTAATTATCCAATTAGTTACGAAATCACGAAAAATACCGAAGAGTATTATGAAAAAAGTTTAGAAGAATTTTATGCATCAATAGAGTCAAAGCGGGATGCCGCCTTTTCTGACTTTATTAACTCCATGAAAAGCATTTCTCTATCAGAAAATTTAAAATACATTGATAAGACATTAATAGCTAACTTGAAAAAATTTGTTGAAGAAGAGTATGCGTTTCAATTAATAGATGATATTAATAAAAAAATTCAAACAATCAATATTGCGAAACTTGCCAATCTCTATAATAAACACCTGAATCAATTTGATAGATCTGTAAAAGCTGCATTTAAACAGTATGATAATATTTATTACACCATACGCGATGACCAAATTACTAATACATTCGATAGATTAAAACGTAATAGAGTAAGTACGTTAAACAAATATTTTAAAAACCCGTTTGATAATTTCGAAGAACCACTGAAAGGTAGCTTCTTTAAAAAAGATACAGGTACGGCAAAGGATGATGCCAAACTTATTAATATCTACGAACAACATAAAGATTATTACATAGCACTCAAAACACTTGATATTACTATTAAAACATTAAGTATCACGGCTGTTTGTGTACAACTTTATCAAAAGTTGCTTCAACTGAAAGAAGATAATCATGCCGTGTTTTTTTCTGATTTTACAAAGGAAATAAGCAAGGTTATACAAAATGAACAAAATGTTGATTTCATCTATGAGAAAGTAGGAACAAAATTTAATCATTTTTTTATAGATGAATTTCAGGACACCTCAGAGCTTCAATTTTTTAATCTATTGCCCTTAATTCATAATGCGATGGCTTCCGGTAAAACTAATTTTATTGTAGGAGATCCAAAGCAATCTATTTATAAATGGCGCAATGCGAATGTTAATCAATTTATTGACTTGTCTCTTGAAAAGAAAATCCATTTTACTAAATTAAAAAAAGAATTTGAAGCCTTAAAACCAAATATAAAAGTACAACAACTTGATTTTAATTTTAGAAGTACCAAGCGTATTATTGAATTTAATAATTTGATATTTAATGATTTGGAGTTTGACGGGAATACACTTATACAAAAAGTATATACCGACTGTATTCAACGTCAAGGGAATGGCTCTGAAACAGAAGGCTATGTTACAATACATAGTTACATGGAAAAATTAAATTTTCAGTCTGAACAGTTAAAAACAGATATTTTAAAACAACTTAATCAAGCTATCAGTAATGGATTTCGTCAAAAAGATATTTGTATTATTTTTAGGGAAAATAAAAACATATCGGAGATAATTAAATTATTAGCTGATGAAAAATTACAGAATGGAGAAAAAATAGAAGTTATTTCTAATGAAGGATTATTGATAAAAAATTCCACTGATGTTCAATTTATTATATCATTTTTTAATCTACTAATTAACCCAAATGATACGGTGGCTTCTGCATACTGCTATGCATACACAAACCCCGATAAGTCATATAAAATTACTACAACAGAATCTTTTTACAAATCTCATTTAGGCTCTGAAGAGTTTCAAAATTCTTTTGGGAGCAGAGCACTAGTAAGCAAGGATATTTTTCAGTTGGCATTAAGTATCATCAATTACTTTCATATCTCCACAGATGTTTATGTAAAAATATTTTTAGATGAAGTTAACCGGTTTTCTAATAATATTTCACAAATCGGAAAAACAATTAGTGATTTTATTATTTATTGGGAAAAACATCAAGATCAAATTAGCATTCCCTCTAATCCTGATAAAAATGCCATTAAAATAATGACCATACATAAAAGTAAAGGATTGGAGTTCCCGATAGTGCTTACCTTTCTTACTTTCCAAACGGGTAACAATAGTCAAAAGTATTGGTATAAAACTACATCAAAGTTTAAAATTAATTTGCCAAATGAAGCACCTATTACAATGCTTAACGACTTACCCTTGCTTTTAGGAATTAATGATATAGAATATTTTGATGGGGGTTTAGCAAATAAAATTAAAGAGGAGGAAGCGCTGGAAACAATAAATTTACTTTATGTACTTTTTACAAGAGCAAAACATCAATTACATATTTTTACATATAATGCTAATACATTATATAAAGGAATCATACATGGTAAAATACAATCAGATAAATTTAAAAGTATCGAATTAAAAGATGCTAAAAATCCGGAAAAATTGATAGGAGAACTATTTTGCTATGGAGCTCCTTCTCAATACAATATCAAAAAAACTGCTGAGAACAATATTATTTCAATTAATATCGATAACCAAAATTTGCTGTTTAATGAAAAAATGTATCTAACCAATACTACCAACCCTTATTCTGACGAACATACAGAGCTTGGTATTCAAATGCACAAAGTTTTTGAACGAATAAACAGTAATGCTTATCAAAATGAATTAAAAACAGCAGTAACAGATGGAATTCTAACAGAAGAAAAAGCAGAGGTTATTAATCCATTTTTTCATCGCTTAGTATATTCCGAAGAATTAAAAGTATTTTTTGATTCTAATAATATTCAAAAAGTTCTAAATGAATACTCATTATATGTGGAATATAAAGATGCTGAATATCGTCCCGATAAAATTATCTTTACCAAAGATAACAAAATTGCCATCTTAGAATTTAAAACCGGTGAAGAAGCCAATAAGCATAAAGCACAGATTATAACTTACAAGGCGGCTATTCAAAAAATTTATCCTGATAAAACCATTGTGCCATTCCTCATTTATTTTCACGAAGAAAAACTGGCCATTAAGCAAATAAACGATTAGTTCTTTATAATCTTTTCTATTACCCTGTCTTTATCATTCAAAATAATTTCTACTATATACATTCCGCCTGGTAGAGCGCTTCCGTCTATTTTATAAGTATTACCGCCTCCTAGTAAACTTATTTCTTTTGTCAATACCAATTTATTGGTAACATCATAAATTTTTACATTGGCTGTACCTTGTTTGTTCCCTATAACCCTGGACTCTACAGATAAATTAATTTCGTTAGTAAATGGATTGGGGTAGAGTGAAGTAACAAATATTTCATCTTGTGCGGCATCTAAGGCATAGATACTTGTTCGTTTCACACTTCCATTAAACTCCTGAGATGTTATTCTGTAATAACTAATTATTCCTATTGGAGCTGTAACATCATTAAATTGATATTTTGATGGTTTATTATTTGGAGATATTTCACCAATTTTTTCAAAGTTAATACCGTCTTTACTTCTTTCTACAATCATTGTTTTGATATTTATTTCTTCAGAAGTTTCCCAATATAAATGATTAACTTTACTGATTCTTTCTCCATAAAAAGCACTAAATCCTATTGGTAACACTTGACAGTTAGTAGCACAAGCAGCCGATGGTGTAAACCTATATGCCGTATTGGTCATGGTCCATAGTGTTGGATAGTTGTGTGCAACAGCATTAACGGGCGGAATATAAACGGTGCCGTTATAATTATGTAAACCCATAACGGCATAGCCACCATTCCAAGACGAACAAACTTGCTTGTTTTTGATATGTATTTCTATGTTGCCGTTTTCAAATAACTTTATTTGTCCGGAAAAAAATGGGGTTAAGGAGCCATTGCACGAGAAGTACGGAATGTCTTCCCAAGATATTACTACTCTTCTATTTGGCGCCACACCTAAGGTAGTATATTGAATTTTACTGGAAGCTATTACAGCAGAGCTTGATGGATTTATATCGTGCCAAGGTCCCAATACGGCGTTTCTTGGAATACTAGTACCAAATACGGGTGCAGCATTGGCAATGCTCCAATCTGTTGCTATACCCGGTGCAGCAAATGAAGAAGAGGATATGTTTGGCAGACACACAGCATCGTAAACAAAAGCGGAATTAGATGCAGGGTATCCACCCCAATATAAGCCTCCATCAAAACAGGTGGAAAAACCAAACATTACAATGGTGCTAAACAACACGTCATCTGTCATTGGCAGCGATGTCCCTACAAAGTTTTCAAAACTATATGCTATAGGAGATGGTGTATAACCCATGTTACAGGCATTGGCAGTAGGAGTTGTCGGAGCGGATATACTTAAATTATATGGATTGCAAGTAGGGCTTGGCCACGAATCTATCACTACAAAATAAGCTTGCCCTGCTGTAACGCTAGCACAAGGAATAGATTGATTCCCTGGAAAACCTTGGCTAAAGCCAACACAAGTTCCTCCTCCCGGAGATTTTGGACACCCCTTGTATAAAGTAAGTCCAACATACGAGCCGGTAGATGTTACGCTAACATTAACGTTCCCGCTTACCGTAGGTGTAAAACTATATACCGCATCTTCACCACCATAGTAACTAGTACTCCCGCATACATTTGTAACGTTGGCAGATGTTATATCATTGCCCATGCCACATGTTGTTTGTGCTCCACTGGAATAGGGTAATGAAGGTATTTGTATTAAATCACAAACACAGGGAGGCGCCGGTATTAAATTTGCCGCCACCACATTTGTAGTGTATGATAAACCGGATATTGTGCAGGTCTCAATACATCTGAAATATTTTGTGGCAGTAATAGCATAAGTTTGTGTAGGTGTGCTGGTGCCAAAATTGGTATAAGGCCCGCCCACTGCATTAGCCCACTGCCACTGATATGTAATACCGCAGCCTACTGCTCCCGATACCGAAAGTGTGGTGGTATAAGTAACACAATTACTGTTTGGAAACGCAGCAACAGTACCTGTTGGCGTGCCTGAACACATTACGGGGTCCCATCTGTATATTTGATTGGTTGCAGGCTTGCTGGCTATACTTGTATTTTCTATTACTTTAGATATAACAGGCGCGGCACTAACATCTTGTAAAGAATAAAAGTCTGCGTTTGTAACACCCGATATACCTATTGATGCGCTTGGAATATTTAAGTTTGCTGTTATCCCGCCATTTCCTTGATAGGTAAATTCAATTCTATTAGTTCCCTCATACAACTTTACTTCAAAGCTAATACCCCAAGTAGTGGCACTCCAATTCCATAACATGTGAAACCATTCTACGGTTAATATTCTTGAGCCGGCAGCTCCTGTCATGGTATAGCATACTCTACTGGCTGTAGCATCTGTTTTTAAATCATCCCACAATGGAGCGATGGCAGGTCTGTCTGAGCTACCGGATAAGTTATTGCTAAGATTGCTGCCTGCGGCAGTGGTTCCTAAAAACATAACGCCATTAGAACTTGCCTGAAAGGTTGTGTAAGCTTGGCAACCATAGTAAAAAGTAAATCCTATATTGGTTGCAGCGCTTATACCCTCATCAACACTAGTGCTGTGTAAAGTGGTATAAGTTGCTAATGAAGTATAAGCAGCAGTGGTTGCAGAAAAATTATAGTTTATTTGTGCTTTTATAAAAAAGCTACAATAAAGGAATATAAAAAAGCTAAATAGATGTTTTTTCATTGCATTTCTTTTTTAATGTTATCGTAATTTTGTCCGTTAAATTCACAGTAATAAATAATATCTTGAGCACTACCTTCTTTTTTAATAAAATTAGGGTCTAAACTAAAAATAGCTTCTACGGCTGTTTTTTCATCTGCATACATTGTAATGTCATATTTAAAAACTTGTAAAGAGTGGTTGGTGCAAAAGCCAACATATTTCAATCCTGGCTTGCTGCTTATAATACTTGCTGTGTTAGAAACTATTGTCTCTTTATTACTTTGTAATCCTACTACGGCAAATTTATAATTACTCTGTGCAAGCAGAGGTTTTCCGCTTAGTATAAACATCAGTATTGCAAAATATACTGATACTTTTAAAATGGTATTTTTCTTTCTCATATCTATGATTTTTTTATATTTTAAGTAAGTTGCATACGCTGAAATTTTAGAGATATTCCACCCCGCTGTTCCATCTAAAAAGCCTAAATGTAAAAGGTAGTGGTCTATAAATTTTGCAATAGGATTTAAAATTAAATTCCAAATACCAATTGTTTTTTCTTGTTCTATATAAGCTTTCGCGGCAATGTTGGTAAAATATTCTACCTGTTTGTAGTGGTCGTCTAATGTATAATAGCTGTAGTGTAATATATCACCTTTTAAGTATCCGGTAGTTTTATCGCCTTCAAACATTTCAAACTTATCATGAGGGTTAGTACCCATCCACTGTCCTTTTGTTCTATTCCACAGCCTTAGTTTTTTATCAGGGTACCAATTACAATGTTTTACCCAATGCCCACAATAGTTTGTCAGTCGGTTCATATAATAGCCGTCTTTAGTAAATCCATTATTTTCTTTTAATGATAAAATAGATTTTTGAAGTATAGTATCAAGGGCTTCATCGGCATCTAAACTTAATACCCAATCGTGAGTTGCCAAGTCTTTCGCTCTGTTTTTTTGCTGAATATGCCCATCAAAAGTATGTGTGTAAAATTTTACATTATACTTTTCACAAAGTTCTTTTGTCTTGTCGGTGCTTCCTGAGTCTAATATCACAATTTCATCAACAATATCTTTTAGAGAAGATAAACATCTTTCAATGTTTTTTTCTTCATTGAATGTAATTATTACTGCTGATATTTTTATTGTGTCGTCCATTTAATTCGCCGATAATATAAGAAAAATTTTTATATAAGGCAAACAAGTAACATGCCTTTTATTATCATAAATTAATAAATAGAAAAATAGTAAAATTTTTTTATAAAATGATATTGTTTGCCTTAAAGGTATCTAATTAATCCTTTAACTAAACTGTCCTTCGCTCAATGAAAGTTCTTATTCAATAAATAAAATGGCTGTTTTGCTCTTTTATTCCCATTCAATGGTAGCCGGTGGTTTTGAACTAATATCGTAGGTTACTCTATTTACACCCTTTACTTTATTAATAACCTGGTTGGATATTTCTGATAATATTTCGTAGGGCAAGTGTACCCAGTCGGCAGTCATGCCATCGGTAGAATGCACCGCTCTTAATGCAACAACATAATCGTAAGTACGCTCATCGCCCATTACCCCTACAGAACGGGTGTTAAGCAAAATAGCTCCTGCTTGCCATATTTTATTATACCATCCGTGTACTTTTAGGTGTTGAATATAAATGTCATCGGCTTCTTGTAAGATACGAATTTTTTCCGGTGTAATTTCTCCAATAATTCTAATGGCTAAGCCGGGTCCGGGAAAGGGATGTCTGTTTAATATATTTTCAGGTAGATTTAACTCCTTTCCCACTAATCTAACCTCATCTTTAAAAAGCATTCTTAAAGGTTCAATAATTTTTAGTTTCATCTTTTCGGGTAATCCGCCTACATTATGATGCGATTTAATGGTGGCGCTTGGTCCTTTTACAGAGACGCTTTCAATAACATCAGGATAAATAGTGCCTTGTGCCAGCCACTTTACATCTTGGATATGGTGTGCTTCTTTATCAAATGTTTCAATGAAAATACGTCCAATGATTTTTCTTTTTTGTTCCGGGTCGGTAATGTTTTTTAGCTCGTTATAAAACTCTTTTTTTGCATCAATACCGGTAACATTTAGTCCTAAATCTTTGTAAGAATGCAAAACTTGTTCATACTCATTTTTTCTTAGCAACCCGTTATCTATAAAAATACAATGTAAATTTTTACCTATTGCTTTGTGAAGCAGTAAGGCAGCGACACTGGAATCTACGCCGCCCGAGAGACCAAGCACTACCTTTTCATTTTGTACAGTTTGCTGTATGGTTTGTACTGTTTCATCAATAAAAGATTTCGGTGTCCAATCTCCTTTACAGGCACAAATGTCAAGTGCAAAGTTTTTTATAATTTGTTTGCCACACTCTGAGTGATAAACCTCCGGATGAAACTGAACTGCCCATATTTTTTTATTTTCTGATTCATAAGCAGCTACGGGAATACTATCGGTAGTAGCACTGATAATAAACTCTTTTGGTAAAGTTAAAATACTATCGCCATGGCTCATCCATACTTGACTGCCATTCACAACATTTTTAAATAATACAGATTCTTTTTTTAATGAAGATAACTTTGCCCTTCCATATTCACGGACGGTGCTTTTTGCAACATTGCCGCCATATTGTTTTGCAATTAATTGCGCTCCATAGCAAACAGCTAAAACGGGGATTTTACCGATAAAAGCATCTAAGTTTGGAACAGGTGCATCAGCATCGTTCACGCTAAAAGGGCTACCTGATAATATAATACCACTGATATTTTTATTACTTAAATCTACCTGATAGTTGTATGGATGTATTTCACAAAAGATATTTATCTCTCTTAGCTTTCTTGCTATAAGTTGGGTGTATTGAGATCCAAAATCTAAAATAAGTATTTGTTGGTGTAACATAAATAATTTTGCCACAAACTTAATGTTTTAATTGTATTGTTGATATCCTTGAAAAACTTTTGATAACAATAAACCTGTAATAATTCATTTTTTGATATAAAAAAAAATACAGACTTTTACCGCAAAAATGAACGATATGATTGTTATAAGCGAAGTTATTCTTACAGAAATGATAGAGTATAATACTTTATTAATTACGATAAATAGACCGGATAAACTAAATGCATTAAACAGGAAAACAATAGATGATTTACACGAAATATTAGTAGAAGCAGAACAAAACAAAGACGTTCGTAATGTTATTATTATAGGTGCCGGAGATAAAGCATTTGTGGCAGGTGCAGATATAGCGGAGTTTTCTAATTATTCTGTAGAAGAAGGTAAGCAAATGAGTGCTTTAGGTCATTTTAAGATTTTTAATTTTTTAGAAAACTTTTCAAAACCAACCATTGCGGCAATTAGAGGATATGCTTTAGGAGGTGGCTTAGAGCTTGCTTTGGCGTGTCATATCAGGGTTGCTACAGATAATTCTAAACTTGGATTTCCTGAGGTAAGTTTAGGTGTAATACCCGGATATGGTGGCACACAACGCTTGGCGCATGTTGTTGGTAAGGGTAAGGCTTTTGAAATGATACTTTCAGGTGATATGATAGATGCTAAAGATGCATATAAATGGGGGTTAGTAAATCATGTAACAAGCTCAGAAGAATTGATTAGTAAATGCTTGGAGGTTTGTAAAAAAATGACAACAAAATCGCCAACCGCGGTTAGTACTGCTATTCGTTGTGTTAATGCAGGGTTTAATTCTCAACTAAATGGCTATGAAGTAGAAATAGAAGAATTTGGCAAATCGTTTGGCACAGGAGATTTTAAAGAAGGTGTTGGTGCTTTCCTTGAAAAAAGAAAACCTAACTTCCCGGGTAATTAGTTTAATATTCCATAAAATTTTTAATATCAGGAATTTGATTCCATTGGGTATTTAATTTTTCAAAAACATACTGTGCTACACCATTAGTAATAATCAATGTTTGAGCATTCATATCAATATTATATCGTAAAATTTGCTCTACCACCTCGCTGTTACTAATGTCAATGGTTGGAGCCTTGCATTCTGCCAAAAGAAGAATGTTTAAATCTTTATTAAGTACAGCAACATCATACCGTTTTTTCACATTAAATAAATTAATTTCTTTTTCTATACTAATAAGTTGTGCAGGGAAACCTTTTTGATGAATTAGATAATTTACAAAGTGCTGTCGAACAAATTCTTCCGGCGTAAGCGGTATCCATTTTTTTCTAACTACATCAAAAACCAATGTGTCATTTTTTCTTTTTTTTAGTTTTAATTGAACGGTAGGATAAATCAAACTCACTTGATAAAATCTTTTAGTTGCGGTCGTAGTTGAGGAAGCCAGCTAAAATCGGACAATTTTTCTGCATCAGCTTGTATTTTACTCATTGGTGTTAATTGACTATCAGGATGATCAAGAAAAACAGCTTTATATAATTCTCCTTTTAAAAAATCCACACGTATTTTACTGCACTTCACTTTATTTAAGCCTGTCCATTTTTTATTATTTGAAACAAAATAATAAACCTGTGCATTCCCATTGACATCAATAGTTTTAATACTATCTCGAAAAAAAGTAACAACCATTTTTCTACCTGATATTTGGTTGTATTTATTGTGCACAATGGTGTCGGCTTCTTGAACAATCATGGCATTAGTATCTAAAATAATTTTATCTACCGATTGGTTTTTCAAAAATAAAAAAGATTGTTTTGCAGTAGCTTGGCTTTTGCCAAACCAAAATTTTGGTTTATCAAATAGTTGAATTACAGAATCTTTTTGGGTATAAACAATATAATCGCTGATGGCTTGAAATTGTTTGTGATACATAGCTGCGTGGTGCACACTTTTTGCTATAACCGCACTATCCTTTTTTTCGTAATATAGCGTATCTCCTTTAAGATATAGTGTGTCTTTTTTTTCATGAGACTTAACTAATACAGGAAATTCTGTAATTAATGCTTTTTCTGATTTTCTGTTATATTCGGCATAATTACCATAGATAATTGTTTTTTGAGCCGTATCAATTAGTTTTACGTTTCGTACGGCTATACCAAGCTCTTTTGATTCGTCGTAAAATAAACTATCAGCATAAAGTTTTTTATAATCAGAAACTAAAAGAGGATTTTTTGAAAAAAAAGCTTTTTTGTTTTTTGTGTCATACCAGCCTTTTTCACAATAAATATAATCTTTATCCATTTTAATAATCGTTGGCGCATCAAAAAATGCAATATCATTTTCGGTAAAATAATTAAGTGTGTCTGATGAAACTGTATATTCGGAATTTTTTAACTCTACATTCTCTTTAAATACTAATTTCTTTTCGGACGAGTAATAATATCCCTTTTTACTTGAAAGCGTGTGTTGATGCCTTATAATTGTTGCACCATTTGGATAATAAGAAATATTTGTTTGGGTATTATATTGAAGCACCTCTGTTTTTAGATTAATTTGTTTGTCAATACAGTTCACATTTTTCTCAAGTGATGCAATTTTTGTAGAAGCATCATAATTCAGTGTTTCGGCGGTAATGGTTAGGCTGTCTCCTTTCTGAATTTTTATTTTTCCAAATGCTTTTAATGATTGATTTGGAAATAAGTAGGCACTATCACAATAAAAAAAAGTCTGCTCATGTTTACAAACAACATTTCCAATAAGTCGATTTGCGTTAATGACTTTATTATACTTCAAAACATCAGCATGAACAATTTCTATTTTCTGAACTCCGGTTTGAGAAAATAAACCAAAGCAACACAGAATATTAATACCTATTAAGAGATATTTTTTTTGAATACTACAATGCAAGTTCACAACAACGCAATGACTCGTAATTTACTGTTCAAAGAAGAAATCTATTAACTGCTTAATAGTATCTACAGTAAAATGATTATTTCCATCAAAGAAATCAGAAATTGCTTTTGTTACTTCGTCAGCAGAAATGTAACCATCTCCATTAGCATCTGCCGGTTTGAGTGCGTCAGGTATTTGAATTGTTTTGCCTGATTTTTCTCTCATTTGTTTAGATTGGTCTTCCACTTGTTTGAGATATCCCATTGATGGAGTATTATCAAACCCTTCGTTTCTTTCAAATGCCAAAGAGTCCCATTCTAATTGTCTGTTTGCTATTACTGTAGGGTCTGTGGTAACACCAAAGCCATCAACCTTTGCGCCTTTTGGAGTGTTCGGTTCTTGGTCTAAATAATCAGAAACACCATCTTTATCAGAATCTATAGGACATCCTCTGCTATCTACTTTCACGCCACTTGGCGTTCCTAGGCAGTCATCTCTATCATCAGGAACACCATCTTTATCATAATCTCCTTTATCAATGGCATCAAAATCAATATTATCGTATGTGTTTTTTATTTTTGGCAGAAAAGCATAGCTGAGCATTACGCCTGATGACATCCACGAATCTTTCTTTCCATTATCATAGCCGTCTAAATATCCCGTTAAAGCTAAATTATAATTAACATATAATTTTGCAGACATTCTATAACTGATTTTCATTAACGCTCCTATTGTTACAGGAAAATAAATCGTAGATTTTGTAAATTTTACAGAATCAGAGATTGGTGTTTCATAAGTATAGTCACGTTTTAGCGGTTGTGCCATTGCAGAGTATGTAATGATATCCGGCAGATTGCGGATAGAACCATCATTCCAATAATTATATGCAATACCGTTTTTATCTCTCCAGTCGGCATACGGGTCAAACATCAAGTATCCAACACCTGCAGAAATATAAGGTGTAATGTCTTTATCTTCCCAAATTTTATCTGTATAAAAAGACACATTAAGCTGTCCGCCCATTATTGTGCTTCTAAAATTTCTATGAGAATTAATAGAGAAATCATTGCCTTGTAGTTCTCCGTAAATGCCATTTAATCCTATACCTAAATATTTTGCAAATCTGTATTCCGCCTCTATATTGGCTCCTGCTCTGATATCAAAATACATATTGTAACTATATTGTCCAACATTGCCCATATACTTATTTACACAGCCCCCTACACCTACGGAAAGTTGGGAGAATAATTGAAAATTAACGACCATTAAAAATACAAAAAATGTGGATAAAACTTTTTTCATGTTTATTTTATTTTTTACAAACATACGATTTTTTTTACGAAAAAATAAAATTTAGTATTGAGCCTCTGTTTCTTCCTTTTTTATTTATTGATAATTAAAATTAATTTTGAGGCATTAAATTGCGATAAGTGTATTTTTTATATCCAAATGTATTGTGGTTTTTGTTTTTACTTAGCATACCTATTGTTATTCACTTTTTTAATATTCGTAGGTATAAAAAAATATACTTTTCTAATATCCAATTATTAAAGCACATTTCTGAGAAATCACAAGTAAAAAATAAAATAAAGGAATATTTGATTCTGCTCTGTCGCTTATTGGCACTTGCCTGCTTAGTTTTTGCCTTTGCCCAGCCGATAAAAAAAAGCAAGGGGTTCATTAATTTTGAAAGCAACAATATTATAATATATATTGATAATTCATTTAGTATGGAAAATGTGGGTAAGGGTGATGTGTTGATTAATGAGGCTATTCAAAAGAGTAAAGAAATAATTAAATCGTTCCCGAAATCAAGCCATTTTTATATTCTGACTAATGATTATATGCCAACCGTCAATACAGACTTGACTTTTGAAGAGGGGTTGCAGTTTGTTTCAAAAATAAAAATATCGGGATTGTCGGAGCCACATTCTTTTTCTGATATTATTAATAAAGTAAAGACTTTGAACTTGAAGAAACCACTCTTATTTTATTTATCCGATGGACAAAAAAAGTTTACTGATATTAATGTAGCGCCAAAAGACAGCTCGGTAAATACTTTTTATTTTTTACTGACACCATCTAAGTTTCAGAATATTTCAATTGACTCTATTTGGTCTGAAAATCCGGTTATGCTAAAAAATACCAACCAGACTTTGCATGTAAAACTTACAAATCACTATAATGAATCCATACAAGACATCCCTGTTAAATTAATTATCCAAAATCAGCAAATTGCTATTACTAATGTATCTATTCCTGCCCATCAATCTTACGAAGCTTCGGTTTCATTTATGCCAAAATCTGTAGGATTTAATTTTGGGAAATTAATGATTGAAGACTACCCGATTACTTTTGATAATCAATTATTTTTTGCCTTTAACACCAACATACATATTAACGCTACACTTATTAATGGCATTGATAACCCACAATCTTCAAAATACATACGTACATTTTTTCATAACGATTCTATGTATAATTTTTCTGAACAAACCGAGGGCTCTATCTTATTTAATGATTTAAAAAATCAGGATATTATTGTGTTAAATGAAGTAAAAGAGTACACAACCGGCCTGACAGAACAGATACATCAGCTTCTTGCACAAGGGAAAAGTATTATTATTATCCCTTATATTAAAGACAATCATGCCTTGTATCCGTCCGATTTAAATACTCTGCAATGGACTTATGATACAATAAAACAATCTATCAGTGGTGATATATTAAAGCATCATTTATTTAAAGATGTTATAGATAAATTTGACCATACAGTAAAAATGCCCTCTGTAAAAGGATATTTCTTCACACATTCTAATGCATTAATGGAGCCCTTAATTTATCTTAATAATAATAGACCATTACTTTTTGCCTTCCATATTAATGGATTCAAAAACTTTTTTGTTTTTACATCCTCTTTGAACGAGCAACAAAACTCTTTGGCAATAAGCGGACTGTTTGTTCCATTAATGTATCAGGTAAGTTTCTTGTCTATTAATAATACGTCATTATATTATTATGCCGGTCAAACCCAAAATATACCCGTACATAATGTAACATTTTCCTCTGATCGCGCACCGAAAATTATTTCTGCTGACACAGGACAAGCTAATTTCCAGTTAATTCCTGCATTTAAATCTGATAAATGGAATCAATCTGTTATTTCTATAAACAACTCTGTTTTATTAAATCCCGGTAATTATTTCTTACAAGTGGATTCAAAAAATATTCTACCACTAAGTTTTAATTATAATCGACAAGAGTCCGATATGCAATTTTATTCAGTTACAGAAATAGAAGATATGGTAAAACAAACAGGCGCATCAATCATTTCTGTAAATGACAATTTTAATGTTCCTATGTCAAAAATCATTCATTCTGAAATTATTGGTACTAACTATTGGAAATTATGCCTAATTTTAGCCCTAATATTTTTAACTCTTGAAAGTTTAATAATTAGATTTTTTGATATATTAAAATTACGGAAACAAAATAAAGAAAGCATACAAACCAAATAGCATGAAAGTAATCTTAAAAAACACCACCATTTATGATAAGAATAGCCCCTATCATAAAAAAGTAAAGAATATTTTTATTGAAGACGGAAAAATAATTTCTATTGGAGGTGGTGATATGGCTGCCGATAAAAAATATACAGTTGTTGAAAGTAAAAATTTATGTGTATCACCCGGCTGGATAGATATGCAGGCAACCTTTGGAGACCCGGGATTTGAACAGAAAGAAACCATACAATCGGGTTTAAATACAGCGGCAAGTGGTGGTTATACATCGGTTTGTTTGCACTCTACTACGCTGCCGCCAATTCATAATAAAACTATAGTAGAATATCTTTTACAACAGGCTTCAAAACATATTACAAAATTATTACCTATCGGAACCATTACGCATCAGCAAAAAGGAGAGAATTTATCTGAAATGTATGATATGAAATGTGCCGGAGCAGTTGCTTTTTCTGACTATAAACATACTATATATAACACACATCTGTTAATGCGAGCAATGTTATATGCTCAAAGCATCAATAGCTTACTTATTGTACATTGTCAAGATAATTTTTTAAGTGCCGGCGGACAAATGCACGAAGGAAGAATTTCTGCTTACTTAGGATTAAAAGGCATTCCTTATATTTCAGAAACCATAGCCATTCAACAAATAATAGAGTTGTTAGAATATTTTCCGGAATGTAAAGTGCATATCGCTGTGATATCTTGCAAAAGAAGTGTTGAGTTAATAAAGCAGGCAAAAAATAAAGGGTTTAATATTACTTGTGGTACAACCACCGCCCATTTATATTTTAATGATGAGTATTTAAAAACTTTTGACTCTAACTATAAAGTAAATCCACCATTCCGCACCGAAGAAGATAGAATAGCGATAATAAAAGGAGTATTAAATAGAACGATAGATGTCCTGGTTTCTGATCACGCACCACAAGATAAAGAAAATAAAGATTTGGAATTTGACTTGGCAGAGTTCGGTATTATTAATTTACAAACCTCTTATTCTGCCGCCAACACATCGCTTGGAGACGAGCATACAGAAACACTTATTGAAGCAATAACAACTACACCTTATAAAGTATTAAATATCAATCCACCGATAGTTAAAGAAGGAGAGGCGGCTAATATTACAATTTTTGATTCTACACTGCCCATGAATTTTACCGCAAATACTAATCTATCTTTATCAGATAATTCGCCATTTTTTGAAACAAATCTAAAGGGCAGAGTACTTGGTGTTGTTAACAATAATCAAGTGCTATTAAATAAATTTTATATAGAAAATACAAAAGTCAAATTATGATAATAGATAATTTATCCGTTTTAGAATTAATATCGAGATGGTTGTTAGCCATTTTATTTTTCTTTCAAGCTTATGATAAAGTTTTTCGCATAGGATTAAATCAGGTGGTTACTACTTTTCATTTTCAAAACAATCCTCATAATGCTCCAAGGTGGTTGATTGCGTTAAGTATTTATAGTACTGCAATTATTGAAATTGCTTGTTCGTTATTATTGTTTGTAGGCTTATACAGAAACTACGCTTTATATTTATTATCTATTGATTTACTTATAGCATCAGCAAGTTTTTCTTTAACACACCCCATGTGGGATATGAAACATGTATTTCCGAGATTTATTTTAATTGCTATTCAATTATTTATTCCGGAAGCATTTTATACTTTTGGAATAGAAAAGTTTTTTCATTAAAATGTTTCATCGCTTTTTTATTTTCTCCTCTTTTCTGTTGCTTTTTTCAGAATGTGCCCAAATTGTGCCACTGACAGGCGGAGAAAAAGACACGTCTCCTCCTGATTTGATTTCCGTTATACCTTCTGACCTAACTAAAAACTTTAAAGCAGAAATAATACTATTTAAATTTAATGAACGCATTCAATTAAAAAATCCCGGAGATAATATTATTATGGTTCCTGCAACGGACACAAAACCAAAATGGAAAGTAAATAAAAAAGAATTAGAGATTATACTGCCTCCAAACCTTAAACCAAATACTACCTATAAATTGATGTTTAATAAAGCAATCGCTGACCTTACTGAAAGCAATGCAATAGATTACTTGGAATATGTTTTTTCAACCGGTGAAATTATTGATAGTAATTTTATTAAAGGAACAATTTATAATGCTTTTACACACGCGCCTGAAAACAATGCTCTTATTGGCTTATATGATGCAACAAAAAGTGATTCCGTAATTTATCAAGAAAAACCCCTTTATTTTACAAAGTCAAAATCTGATGGTTCGTATAAAATCAATTATCTTCCAAATCAGAATTTCAAAATCATTGCTATTGCTGATGGAAACAACAACTTTACCTACGATCCATTTAAGGAGAAATTAGGATTTTTAAATCAAGCAGTTAGCCCAACTAAAGATAGTGTGGTAGATTTTTTTATAACAGAAGAAAAGCCCATAAAGAGTTTAATTAAAAAAATAATTCAACCATCGGCACAAGAGCTATACATTATATATAATAAACCGAATAACTATCAGCTTCTTAATAACCAAAGTATTGCGATGATTCAAAATAAAAACCCATCTGATACTTGTAAAATTTTTCATAATGCAAACGACAGTCTTTATTTTATTATTAAAACAGCTACTTCACAAGACACCATTAAAACTCCTTTATTGTATAAAAAGAAACCGCTAAAACAACTTCAGTTGTCAGGATTGATAAGTAACACATATCCATATTATGCACCAATTAACCTGTATGCTAATTTTTGGATGGATACTTCTTATATCAAAACAAGTATTAAATTATTTTTGAAGAGTGATAGTATAAATGCATTAGCTTTAAAAAACATTCAAATTACTCCGTATGAAATAAAAATTCACACACCACTTCGACAAAATGAGGAATATATACTTGAAGTGCTATTAAAATCAATAAACTCAACAGATTCTATCAAAAAACAAAAAATTAAATTTAAAACCAATAGTGCGGAAAGTTATGCGCGATTAAGTATTAATATATTATTCCCGGAAAAGAAAAATTATATAATAGCATTGTGTGATCAACAACATAAAATTATTTATTCTCAAACTATTGATATTCCGTTTTCCGCATCTAACAAGCAATCTATAGAGTTTAAAAATATTTTACCAAACAATTATGTATTGAAAATTATTTCAGATGAAAATAAAAATAATATATGGGAAAGTCATAACTATCTTAATAAAACAGCATTTGAGAAAATTTTTGTTTATCCGAAAACAATTAAAATAAATAATAACTGGGATATTAATATTGATTGGAATGATGTCAAATAAAAAAATCAAACACATCGAATCGTTTGTAAAATCAATGCTTCCAGAGATACACGAACAAAATATAGAAATAAAAAATAAATTTTAAAATTCGATATATGTGGATATCAACAAATGTATGTTGAAAAAAAAGTGAACTAAAATTTTATTATACAAAAGAAATTGCATTACTTTGTAGCATTAAACCTCAAAAACCAAAAACCATGGCAAAAAAAGCAGCAAAAAAAGCAGCAAAAAAAGTAGTAAAAAAAGCTACAAAAAAAGTTGCAAAGAAAGCTTCTAAAAAGAAAGCTAAAAAATAACAATTGCTTACGCATTGTTAAGTAAAAACCCTTTCGCAAGAAAGGGTTTTTTATTTTAAACACATTCGTTAAATCTTTTAGTAACCATGTTTATACAAATAAAATTAATTATGTTTGTTCAATCATAAAACATGATTACAAACTCTATGAGTGAGAAAACGGCGCATACAAAATCAAAAGAAAAAGAAACTCCTTTAATGAAACAATACAATAGCATTAAGGCACAATATCCTGATGCAATTTTGTTATTTAGAGTTGGAGATTTTTATGAAACATTTTCTAACGATGCGGTTATTACATCTAAAATTCTTGGAATAGTTCTTACAAAGCGAGCTAATGGCTCGGCATCTGAAATAGAATTGGCAGGGTTCCCTTATCATGCATTGGATAATTATTTGCCAAAACTTGTAAAAGCAGGATATAGGGTGGCAATCTGTGACCAATTAGAAGATCCAAAGTTTGCTAAAACAATAGTGAAACGCGGTATTACTGAATTAGTAACACCGGGATTACATCTAAATGATAAAATACTAGACCATCAAAAAAATAATTTTATTGC
This sequence comes from Bacteroidia bacterium, assembly GCA_039811645.1. Taxonomy (GTDB): domain Bacteria; phylum Bacteroidota; class Bacteroidia; order B-17B0; family Aurantibacillaceae; genus BPGX01. The sequence goes on from JBDHZB010000016.1 coordinate 44,464, forward strand.
TTCTTTGGTTTACGATGACGCAGTAAAAAAGGGAGGAGTTGCCCTACTTGATATTTCTACCGGCGAATTTTTAGTTGCAGAGGGAAGCTGGGAATACTTGGAAAATTTAATACAAACGCTATCTCCCGGAGAAATTCTGTTTTCAAAATCAAAAAAAGAATGGATAGAATCACAGCTTAATGAGAAATTCTATACTTATTTTTTAAACGATTGGCATTTTAATTTTGACAACGGCTATCAAAAACTAACACATCATTTTGGCACAACTTCTCTTAAAGGATTTGGTGTAGAAGAAATGGAAGTTGCCATTGCTGCATGTGCCGGTTTGTTACACTATTTAGAAGAAACAAAGCATCATCAAATACAGCATATTACACAAATAAAAAGAATTGATGCTTCTGACTATGTTTGGTTAGATAAATTTACAATTCGTAATCTAGAATTATTTTATACCATTCATGAAAACGGCAAAGCATTAATTGATATTATCGATAACACGCAAAACCCAATGGGTGCAAGAATGGTAAGGCAGTGGCTTTCTATGCCATTGAAAAATACAACTGCTATTCAAGAAAGATTGAGTATTGTAAAATTCTTTTATGATGAGTTTAAAACTTTACAGAATATTCGTAATCAAATTAAACAAATTGCAGATATCGAGCGCATCATGGCAAAATGTGCATCTAAAAGAATTACACCAAGAGAGGTTTTTGTATTAAAAAAATCTTTAGAACAAATCCAGACAATACAGCACTCTTTTCAAAATATTTCAACACCGGCTATCCAAAAAATAGCAGAACAAATTAATCCTTGTACTTTATTAAAAGATAAAATTACATTATATATACATGAAGATGCTCCATCGCAAATAGGAAAGGGAACAACCATTAATACTGCCGTTAATCAAGAACTAGATCAGCTTAGGCATATTGCCTGTTCAGGGAAGGATTATTTAATACAGTTACAACAAGCAGAAGCACAAAAAACAAGTATCCCTTCTTTAAAAATATCTTATAACAATGTATTCGGCTATTATTTAGAAGTAACCAATACGCATAAAAATAAAGTGCCGGAAACATGGATAAGAAAACAAACACTTACCAATGCAGAAAGATATATTACACCCGAATTAAAAGAGTACGAAGAAAAAATTTTAGGAGCAGAAGAAAAAATATTGACGATAGAAGCAGCCCTTTTTGATGAGATTATTCAAGAGATTAATCAGTACGCCTCTCCTATATTGCACAATGCAAAACTCATTGCACAAATAGATGTATTATGTGGATTTGCTCAACTTGCCATAGATAATAATTATACGTACCCGGAGATAAATGAAGATTTAAGCATTGATATTTTTGAGGGAAGACACCCTGTTATTGAAAAGCAATTGCCAACCGGTGAAACATATATTAGTAACTCAATACAACTATCACCGGATAATTGTCAGATTATGATGATTACAGGCCCTAATATGAGTGGTAAGTCAGCATTATTAAGGCAAACTGCATTAATATGTTTAATGGCGCAAATTGGATGTTTTGTTCCTGCAAAATCTGCAAACATAGGTTTGTTAGATAAAATATTTACACGAGTGGGTGCAACAGATAATATATCCTCAGGAGAATCTACTTTTATGGTAGAAATGAATGAAACCGCCAATATCCTTAATAATATCTCTTCAAGAAGTTTAATATTATTAGATGAGATAGGCAGAGGAACAGCTACCTACGATGGCATTTCAATAGCATGGGCTATTGCTGAATATCTACATGAACATCCATATAAACCAAAAACACTTTTTGCAACACATTATCACGAATTAAATGAAATGAGTGATCGTTTCCAAAGGATTAAAAATTTTAATGTATCTGTTAAAGAACTTAAAGATAAAATTATCTTTGTAAGAAAATTAAAAGAAGGTGGTAGCGAGCATAGTTTTGGCATTCATGTTGCAAAAATGGCGGGAATGCCATCGATTGTTGTAAAAAGA
>JBDHZB010000017.1:0-46116 GCA_039811645.1 Bacteroidia bacterium
AGCAAAAAGAAGACTAAACCCATTTTTAGGACAAACAAGTCTAAAATTTACAATAGCTGAAAATGGCGAAGAATAGAACCACAGCCATCAAGAAACAAATTACTAAAAGCAGGGCTACACAAGTTCGTTCCGATAGCTATCAGAAGGACTTTTATGCAAGATTCTCCATTCAACCTTCAATTGAATCCTGAAGATTTTGGATGCTAAAACCCCTCACCTTCGGTAATACCCAAACCATTGAGTGAAAATTTTTAATATAAATGAAACAATTATTCATTGTTATTATATTTATCCCCTATCTTCTTTTTTCTCAGACTAATAGAAAAGATAATTTATCTGAAAATAGACACCGATTTTTAAGTATAAATATAAATATCATTCAGCTTCCAATAAACGAAATAAATTTTTACTTAGACTTCTTTATTTCAAAAAAACATTCCTTCGGAATTAATTTCAGTTCTATATATGCTAATAAAGCATTTGAAGTCTTTTTTCTTTCTCAAGACCAAGGAGATTATCCTGGTACTGTATGGAATGGTTTGGGTACAAGAATAAATTACAAGTATTATTATTCAAGGACAGAAAGCAATTTTTTTTCATTACAAGTTTTATATAAAAACATTTATTATCGTAACCAAAAATTTATAAATTTATGGGGTGATAATGATAATACTTTTGTCCGCTCTGAAGACGCTTTTTTACTAGGGATTGATTTACTTCATGGTACTCATTTAAAAAAAATTACTTCAAATTTTAATTTTGAAATATTTTACGGACTAGGCATACGTTATAGAGAAAGAAATTACACAACTATTAGTAGTAATGCAGCGTATTTCCCATATCCTAAGCCAGTGGGAACATTTACACTTAGACAAACGTATCCAACAATTATATTTGGTTTAAAAATTGGTGTAACTACTTTCATAACTAAGGACAAAAAAACTAGTGCCAGCATGGCGGCTTGCGGTGGACGTTTTTGCATAGGACACAGGCTCGGTTAATAGGATTTTCGCGTTTTCTAAACGTTCTATCCTTCTATAAATCAAACATGGGTTGGTAAAGTTAAAATAATTAACCTACAGCCAACAAATTCTGCTGTTGTTTTCTTACTTAAAGTTATTAGTTATTCTTTTTTTGTCTTCATTTTCCTTATCGTTTTTATGATAGATCTCAATGAATGTAATTTTTTGTTCTTCAGGGAAGTAAGCATATATTAATCTCAATCCTGAATTTACGCCCCTGCCTTTTAATGCTTTACAAGCTATTTTCTTAACCTTTATGATACACGTTTCTAATCCTAAATTATCAATACGAAAACTAAACGGCGGTCGTTCATCTGGCGTAACTTCTAACACTCGTTTAACCACGCTTAAATCGTCATTCAGTGTTCTGTATTTTTTTAAAAGGCTCTTCAAATCCTTTTTGAATTCAATTAGTTCATCAAAGGTCATTGTGCTTCAATTTCATCTCCATAGTTTCTTACAGAGAAAGGTGCGTCTCTATAAAAAGCTAATTCATAATTTATTTCTTCTCCTTTTTTTGAAGCCAACCAAGGCATATCTTTATGAGAATAGTTACTGATTGCAGCAGCAGACCAATCACTCATTTGTTCAATAACCTTGTCAATAATTTCTTTTTCACTTGCTTTTAACTCTGTTAAATCAGCTTTCTCTAAAGGCAAATAGCGAGTTTGCGGATACCCATGGTAATCTGTTTTTATTCTTTGCAACTGACCTTTGTCAATCATTTGATTAATGATTGTATCTAACTTTTGCGGAACCGGACCATAAGGTAATTTACGATATTTGGCACCGGTTAAATGTTCCTCATACAACTCATAATAATTGAAGTCCGAGAAATAGAGCAGCTTGTAAAGAACTGTTTCGCCAACATTGGGTTTCCCCGCACAGCGTTCAAGAATATACAACAAGACGTTTTTAAACTTATTAACCTGTAGCGTTGGCACAGAAATACGTTCTTTTTCTTTCTTTACTTTTTTTTCTTCTTTTACATTAACCTCTTGTCTTACCGAGAAATCCTTAGACATAAAATCATCCAATGAAAACTCTAAAACCAATGATAGTTTTTGTAATTCAAGGACATCAACATTTCTGTTTCCTAACTCAATTTGAGTCAAAGACGATCTGGAAATTTTGATACTTTTAGCCAAATCTTCTTGTGATAATCCTTTCATTTTACGAAGTTCGGTTATCCTCTGACCTATTTGCTTTTGTGATAATTTTATGCTCATATCAATTTAAGTTTCACTGTTTAACGCAACAAAGATAAGCATTGTTTTAATTTGAAACAAATATTTGTTTCAAATTAAAACATTTACTGTGCTTGCTAAAAAAAGCCGATACAATTTGCAAGCACAATTTAAATGCACTCCTACAAAACTACCGATAGATACTTTTTTAAAAACAAAAAAGCCTCAGAAAAATTCTGAGGCTTTTTTATCTATTGTATTTTATTTAACTTAATTACTTTCTATTGATTCAGAATCTTCTTCTCCCTGAACTTTTGGTTTTGCCTTAGGGGCTTCTTTTTTAGGCGCATTCGGGTCATTAAAATCCCAACTGATAATTCTAAACACTACACGTCTGTTTTTTTCGTGTAATGCTTCTTGTTCTTGTTTTGTTTTTGCTTTCTTAATCACATCGTCTTTAATTAAAAGTTTATGTTTACCATAACCTTTTGCTTGTAATCTTGCAGGGTTTATTTTTTTCTCGTTAATTAAATAATCTACAACCGATTGGGCACGATCTTGAGAGAGTTTATCATTCTTTTTATCAGTACCACGGCTATCGGTGTGTGCTTGAATTTCTACAATAATAGACGGGTTGTCTGTTAACACTTTATATAAAAACTCTAAAGAGTCTTTAGATTCAGGTCTTAGTGTAGCTTTATCTAAGTCAAATAAGATACGAGGTAAACGAATTTCTCTTTCTACGGGGTTTACTGTAAAGTCTTTTATAAAGTCTTTTGAATTCACTACTCCTACTGTGGTAAATGAGCCCTTTTCACTGGTTGCTAAGTATCCATCAGGGTAGTGTTCTGAAACAGAACTTTTGCTTGTTTCTATACTTACGGTATAAGATGTATTTTCTTTTAAGCCATTAAAGTTATAAGCACCTGTTTTATCGGTTGTTGCTTCTTGGATATCGCCATTGCTTCCTTCCATTCTTACTTTTACATTAGCAACGCTTTCGCCTTTGCCAAGACCTGTATTGCCTCCGGAACTTGCAACAGTACCTTTTAAGTGAAATACAAGCGGTGGTAAAAAGAATGACCAAATATCATCACTGCCTTTTCCGCCTTCTCTGTTAGAGGTTAAATATCCTCTTTGTTTTTTACCTTCAAAAATAATTCCGAAATCATCACCTGCTGAGTTGATAGGATATTTAAGGTTTTCAACGGGTTTTGTAAAATTACCTTTTTCATCTGCTTCTGCTTTAAAGATGTCTAATCCTCCCATACCGGGGTGATAGTTAGAAGAAAAATATAATGTTTTTCCATCTGCATGTGCATAAGGATACATTTCATCTCCTGCTGTGTTAATCATGTTTCCTAAGTTTTCAGGTTTTGTCCATGTGTTATTTTTTTGGTCCCAAACAGATTTCCAAAGGTCTTTTCCGCCATAGCCTCCGGGAAGTTTAGCTGTAAAATAAAGTGTTTTTCCATCGGCAGATAATGTTGGGTGTCCAAATGCAATACTATCAATATCAAAAGGTAATTTTTCGGGGTCTCCCCAAGAGTTACCTTGTTTTTTCACAATAAATAACTGACATCCTAATTTTTTTCCTTTTGCTTCAGGGCAACGGGTCATAAACATAAAGTCGGTTTTTTTAGTAAAGCAAGCGCAACCTTCGTTAAATGGAGATGCAATAACACCAAGTGGAACAGGGGTGCTCCATTTTCCATTTTTATCTAAATTAGTTTCATATAAATCTGAGTGGTTTTGTCCTGTGGTAATATCTACTTTTCCTTGTGCGCCTTCGCGTGTAGAAGTAAATACTAAGGTTTTGTATTTTGCATCTTTATATGTTGCACAAAAATCAGACTCTTTTGAGTTGATGGTGGACATGTTTTCGATTTTATATCTGGTAGGATTGTCTTTCCATTCTTGGGCAAGCTGACAGGATTTTACACCTAACTCTCCTCTTACATCAGAAGGATTTTCTTTTTTGTATGCTTCATATTCTGTAATTGCTTCAGGATATTTCATTTGTGCTTTAAATACATCAGCTAATGCTAAGTGAACTTCCGGTGAAGGATATTTTGCTGAAATGGATTTTTGCAAATATGTTTCTGCTGATTTTAAATCATTGATATTTTTGTAAGCCAATCCTGTTTTGTATAAAATTTTTGCTTTTACATCGCCTTTCTTGGCTTTGGTATATGCTTGTTTGTACAACTCAATAGCATTAAAGTATTGGTAGTGTTCAAATGCTTTTTCAGCATCTTTGAAATAGTTCTTTTGTGCATTCGAGACAAAAGCAATCAGCAAAAGCGCTAAAACGGAACCATAAAATTTTTTATTCATAGGTTTAATTTTTGGTGGCTAAAATAATGATTTTTTTTATACCACAATATTTTTTATTTATCTATTAATTTTTAATGTTGGGACGAACCTGAATGACTTTCAGCAGAATGCTGTGAAAGAGCAGCTTGTTGCTCATAAAAAATTTTATCTATTTTCCCTCTATACTCTTTATTGGAAGAATAATTACCTTCTGCTACTAAAACAAACACTGTATATACTATAAATACAGTGTAGGGCACTAAAATAGTGTATTTAAATAGTGAGTTTTCATGCTTAAGGTGCATAAAATACAATACAATGGCAGCAGCTTTTATAATAGTAAAGGTAATAAAAAAGACTTTAATCCATAAAGTACCTGACCATCCTTTTTCCGGTGCCATAAACCCGACTATTAGTTCGATAATTGTTATTCCAAGCATTAACCAAAACACATTCCATAAAACTCTGCGTGCTTTCTTACCTGCTTCTTCACTGTGTTGAGCCATTTTTTCATATTCAGGATAATTGTCATGAAAATCCATAATTTTAGTTTTTAATTAATTGATTGATTTTATAAAAGGTAAAAGAAAGTAAATACAAACACCCAAACTAAGTCCACAAAGTGCCAGTACAACCCTACTTTTTCTACCATTTCATAATGCCCTCTTTTTGTCATAACACCACTCCATACTTGGGTAAAGATAATAATATTAATGACTACACCACTAAATACGTGAAATCCATGGAACCCTGTAATAAAGAAGAAAAAGTTGGCGAATTGTGGTATGCCGTATTCATTAACGGTCATATTTGCGCCATGAATAATTTGTTGAATGTATTGTTGTTGTTCATCACTCCATACCCATCTTAAAGCACCGTGGTCGGTTCCTACTATAAAGTTGTACCATTCCCATGCTTGAGATCCTAAGAATGCTAACCCACCAATAATTGTTGCTAACATCCATATAATAACTCCTTTTTTATTGTTTCTGTGTCCTGCTTCTACGGCTAGTACCATTGTTACAGAAGACATAATTAATATAAAGGTCATTAATCCAACATACGCCAAAGGAATATGATGTTTTATAAATGGAAAGTGTGTAAAGACATGCTCTGCTTTTGGCCATACATCACCAAAGCGATGGCGAATAAACCCATAAGCACAAAGTAACCCGCCAAATGTTAGTGCATCTGATACAAGGAAAAACCACATCATAATTTTTCCATAACTTAAACTAAACGGTGAACGTCCACCGCTCCACGATTCTTTTAAACTTAATTCCGTCATATTAGAATGTGCCATAAAACATATTTTTGGGCAATTTTAATGAATAAAAATTAAAAATAAAAATAAATAAATCCAAAGTACACCCAAAAAATGCCAATAGATGGATATTAGCTCTATTCCCAAGTAATTTTGAGCGCTGTATTTTTTCCTAATACCCTTAATAAAAGTAATGGTAAGTGCAATAAGTCCTCCTAATAAGTGCAATAAATGTACGGCAGTAAAAACGTATATAAACGATCCTGCAGGGTTGCTGTATTTTCCGCCATATACAATACCATTTGAATAGAGTTGTTTCCACCCCAAAAATTGTAGTAATGAAAAAATTAATCCTAATATAAATGTTATTGATAGAAAAACTATCATAGAGGGTACATTGCCACGTTTAATGCCTCTTTGAGCCATATATATACTTCCACTGCTTAAAATAATAACAAACGTACTATAAAAGAACATGTCGGGTAATTGGAACTTAAGCCAATTGGCTCCGCTTGATCTAATAATGTATGCACTTGTTAGCCCTGAAAAGAGCATAATAATACCAAATATACAAAGCCAAAGCATTGATTTCAAAGACTTTCTATGGGTAGCAAAATCATTTTGATTATCTAAATTTATTTCATTTTGTTTCATATTCTTGTCATTATAGTTAATTGAATTACCGGCAAATATATAATACAAACTTTAAATAATTTTTTTGCCATCGTATCACTTGGCGCTTTTAAAAAGATATATGCTTGAATAATTAAAGTAAGAGATGCTATGGCAATAACAAGTGCAGACATCCAACCTATGTAATGAAATAAATATGGAAGAAGGGCACTGCCGGCTAAAAAACAACTGTACATAAATATTAAAAATACTGCTGAATTATCTTTTTTTCTGTTTGGTAATAAATAGAACCCGGCTCTTTTATAATCTTCTGCATTAAACCATGCCAATGTCCAGAAATGTGGAAATTGCCATATAAATTGTATTACAAAAAGCAACCATGAAAGAAATTCTATACTTCCTTGATAAGCCTGCCCTGTAACAGCACCAATTAAAGTTGGTAATGCTCCGGGAAAAGCACCTACAAATACTGACCATGGTGTTTTTTGTTTCAATGGCGTATATGCGAGTACATAAAGCAATAAGGATACAAACCCAATAATTGCCGAAAGCATGGAACATAAATATAGAAAAAACAACCCTATAGCAGTAATGCTTAAAGAAAAAATCAGTGCTTCTGTATTACTTAATATACCGAGCGGCAAAGGACGTTCTTTAGTACGTTCCATAAGTGCATCTAAGTGTTTTTCTATTATTTGATTAAAGCCGTTAGAAGCTGCTGTAATTAAAAATCCGCCAATACTTAAATAAAGTGCAATTTTCCAATCAGGATTTTCTGACACGGTAATGTAGCTAACCACCGCTGAAAAAACCACTAACAAAGAAAGACGGTGCTTTGTAAGAATTGTGTAGGCTTTTAATTTTGAGTACAATGTATGTGCTTTTTATCTTCTTGGAAAAAATTTGTTCGGATCAAAGTCGTCGTCGTCATCATCATCGTCGTCATCGTCATATTCATCATCCTCGTCATCGTCATCATTATAATATCTTTCTGAATATACATAAGCATCTTTTATATCACTGATAAAAGTTAATATAAGTTCTGTTGTAAATCCATTTTTTTTCAGCGTAAGAATACCTTCAAACCAATCTTCCAAAAAAACATCTATATCTTCATCGAAGGTTTCTAACAATGCTTCTGTAAGCTCAGAAGTAACAGAACTGATTTCTAATAATTCTTCATCTGAAAAATTATTTTTTTTCAATGTAATTAAATAATCTATCCAAGTTTTTATCTCTGTCATATTAATATAATTTGTGCCAAATTTCAATAAAAAACTTTTTGTTTTCAAATAATGAATAAATAATATGTATTATTGCCTTTACGATTGTATAAAAATTCATGGAACCAATTATTGAAAAAACGCCTACAGATATTATTTTAGCAGAGCTTAAAAAGGAATATTTTATTCGCTATACAAAAAATGGAAAAAATGAAATATACATTGTTAATTATCACAATGCACCCAATATATTAAAAGAAATAGGAAGATTAAGAGAAGTTACTTTTAGACATGCGGGCGGCGGCACAGGAAAAGCGTATGATTTAGATGAATTTGATATATCTGAAAATTGTTATGAACAATTAATTGTATGGAACCCCGAAGATAAAGAAATTGTAGGTTCTTATCGTTATATTTTATGTAAGCAAGCTTTAGATAGCGCGGAACATTTACATTTGGCAACTTCTGAATTGTTTCATTTCAGTAAGAAATTTATATCTGAATATGTGCCTTATACTATTGAGTTAGGGCGTTCATTTATTCAGCCTAAATACCAAGCCACGGAAGATTATCGCAAAGGACTGTTTAGCTTAGATAACTTATGGGATGGACTTGGTGCATTGGTTGTAGATTACCCGAATATGCAGTATTTCTTTGGAAAGGTTACTATGTACACTTCTTTTAATAAAGAAGCACGTGATTTAATTTTAGGATTTATGCAATGCCTTTTTCCGGATAAAGAAAATCTTGTTATGCCCATTCATCCTATTCAGTTAGAAAATAATATTTCATGGTTTATAGAAAAAATTAAACTAATGAATTACAAAGATGCTCACTTGGAGCTAACGCACGAAGTAAGAAACAGAGGAGAAAGAATCCCGCCATTAGTAAACAATTACATGAATCTATCTTCTACCATGAAGACATTTGGAACCTCTATTAATCCCGGATTTGGTGGTGTAGAAGAAACCGGATTAATTGTATCCATTAATGATATTTATCCATCTAAAAAAGACAGATATATCCAACCCTATATAGATTATAAATCTAAGATTCCCATTAACTAAGAGATAGTTTTGCCTCAATCAAACCTATTAACTGATTGGCAGGCATAACGCCCGATTGCCGCCATACTATTGTGCCTGATTTAAACAATATTAAAGTTGGCACTCCATGAATTTTGTATTGAGCTGCCACTTGAGGGTTTTTATCTACATCTATTTTAATAACCTTTACTCTATCTCCAAAATGATGTGCCACATCTTTTAATATAGGGGCTAACATTTTACATGGACCGCACCACTCTGCAAAGAAATCAATCAACACAGGTGTTTCTCCGATTATTAACTGCTGAAAATTATCTGACATGGTTTTTATTGTTTTATGGGTAAATTATTTTCTGACCACTCGGAAATACCGCCAATTAAGTTTACTACCTTATATCCTTTTGATGCAAGGATATTGGCTGCACTAGAGCTGCGACGTCCTGCTTGGCAATAAACCAATATTATTTTAGATTTGTCTAACTTTACTATCTCTTGCTGAAAATCTTCTCCATTTACATTGATATTTAAAGCCCCGTCAATATGACCTTCTGTATATTCTTCAGGAGATCTTACATCTAAGAGTATGGTGTTTTGCTCATTTATCATATTCTGAAACTCATGAGCATTTACATTTTTAATGCTTGTATTATTCTGCGTGCAAAAAGTAAAAGAAACAGCCACCAACACAAGCGCAAAGATGTTGCCTAAAAATTTATTCATATAAAATTATTAAAAATCAAGATTTTTCCAACCGCCTGCATTATGAACCTCGATACCATGGCTCGCTATAATTGATTTTGCCTGTGCGCTCCTCATGCCCGATGCACAACAAACAAGAATGGGTTGTTTCATTTTTTTAATTTTTTCTATACTTGTGTGCATGTTCTGTAGGGGTATGTTTACCGCATTTTTAGGGTGTCCTCCTTTAAATTCTCCCGATGTTCTGACATCAATAATTGTCGCTCCTTTTTGAAGCATTTCCTTGTAATCATCTTGTGTTTTCATTCCAAGAAGTTTTTTAATAAAGTCCATAGTTTTTGTTTTTTATTGTTTATGATTTAGTTTTCCATACAATGTAAAATATTCAAATACTTTTTGTCGGTTAAATAGTAATATTTATTTTTTCCATCTCTGCGACAAGAGAGTATGTTTTTATTTTTTAAGATATTCAAATGATGTGATACAACTGCCTGTTCCATTATTAATTCATCTTGCAACTCTCCTACATTCATTTCCTTTTGATGCTTTAATAATGAAATAATATACAACCGAACAGGGTGTGCCAATGCCTTTAATTTCTCAGAAGTATCAATCCATTCTTGCTCTTTATAAATTGGTTTTTTTTTCATTATATTAATTACTTGCACAAAGTTACATATAAATATCTATATGTATAGATAATTTTATATTTTTTTAAGATTTTTATTATTTTTTAAACTAAACTACTAATAAATGAAAAAATAAATTTCAATTTATCTTTTGATGTTTAAGAAAATATCGGGCTTACGAAAACAAGGGTTTCCATAAAGATTTTTACACCCCCTTTATGTTGTAAGGTATTGAAAAATTTCTTTTTCTGCATCATCTATCGCTTTTTGCAAATCATCATTAATAATTATCTTATCAAAAAGGTTGGCTTTACTTAACTCATATATGGCCTTATCCATGCGTTTTTTAAGCATTTCTGCCGTTTCAGACTGTCTTGCTTTCAACCTTTCTTCTAATACCTTTGTACTTGGCGGCATTACAAAAATAGAAAGTGTGTTATCAGGATAAAGTTTTTTAATGTTAAGTCCGCCAATAACATCTATGTCAAATAAAATATGCTGATTTAAACCATGAATTCTTTGTATCTCACTTTTTAATGTCCCATAAAATGTGCCCTGATATACCTCTTCCCATTCTATAAAATCGTTGTTTTTAATTTTTACTTCAAAGTCTTCTTTTGATATAAAATAATAATCCCTACCATCTATTTCATTATCTCGTTTTTGACGGTTGGTTGCAGAAATAGAAAAGCCGAATAAATTCGAATGCTTTGCCATTAAGCTTTTAACAATCGTTGTTTTCCCCGATCCTGAAGGGGCAGAAAATACTATTAACTTTCCATTAAAAGGCATAGAAATTGGAGATAAGAGGCACAAAGTTACTTTTTTAGTTTTTATTTATAATAAAAATTTGCTGAATAGAAAAAAAATTCTTTAACTTGCAACAAATAAAAAAGCATTACAATGAAAAAAACAATTTGTTTACTTTCAATAATTATCTCAGGAGTTTTCCTTTTAACATCATGTGGTAATAAAGAGCAAACACAAGATGACACAAAAGATGTTGTGGAGCAAGATACAGTAAAAGCCGGAATTGTAAATATCGGTGGACAGTTATTTAGCATTCCTTCTCCTATTCAAACTGCCATGCTTATTCAAAAACTTGGCATTCCGTTTAATAAATCTTTATTACTCCCTGCCAATAAAATAGCATCGTTTAACAATGATGCTGTAAGATCTTTAATGCTTGGTGTATATGGTGCTGATTTAGGGTATGTAAGCATGTTTGCGCAAACCCAAGAAGCACTGGGATACTTGGCATCTATCAAACAATTATCGGATAAATTAGGAGTATCTGCGGCATTTAACGAGCAAACTTTAAAAAGACTACAAAATAATATTACCAATAAAGACAGCTTAGTTTCCTTAGTAGGGATAGCTTATAGAGCTAGCGACAGCTATCTTAAAACAAATAAACGGTTAGACATCAGTTCTCTAATTCTTGTAGGCGGATGGATTGAAAGTATGCATTTTTCTGCACAAACATATAAAGCAAAAAATAACAATGAAGTAAAACTAAGGTTAGCCGAACAAAAGCAAGCCACCGATAATATTATTCAATTACTTACCTTAAATGCCCCCGATCAAACAGAATTAATCGGATTACTAAAAGAATTACAAACTTTATATGGAAAAGTAGAGTATAAATATACCTTTGTAGAACCCGTTACAGATACCGCAAAAAAAATAACTACAATTAACAGCACCAATGAAATTAAAGTAGATGATGCCACACTTAATGCAATCATTGAAAAAATAGAAGCTATCAGAAATAAAATCACAAACCCTACATCATAAAAATAAAAATATGAAAAAAATACTTTTTGTAAGTTCTTTGATATTAGGCTTATATATTACAAGTAGCGCACAATGCGATACCATTGCTAATGTGTGCTATAAACATATTACTGCTAATTATATTTCTGATGGACAGCAATACAGAGCCATGCTCTTAAATGCTGAAGAAACTGCCGAATTTCATACCACACTATTTGCAGAAACAATATACAGATTTGCGGCATGTAGCGGCTTAAAAGATGGGAATTTAGTATTTCGCGTGTTAGACAAAGACAGAAATCTTATTTTTACCAACCAAAATTACAAAAATGCACCTTACTGGGATTTTAAAGTAAAAAATACAATTGATTGCATAATAGAAGCTCAGTTAGATGCAGACAAAAATCCCGGATCGGGATGTGCTGTTTTACTGATAGGGTTCAAGCAGAAATAAATCTGCATACAACTTTTAGATGTTTAGTTTTAGATATAATCTATTATTTTTATTTGTTCTAATTTCTGTATTTTATTATTCTCAAAATTGTTCCTTTCAATCTAAGACCGCTTTTAACTACTTAATGAATAATCAAACTTATTCTGAAGTTGAAGCCATTGATTGTATTTCTGAAAACAATTGCACTATTGAGTTTCAAAAGAATAAAAATAGTGATAAATTTTTAGTTATCTATTTTACAAAAAAAGGAATAGATACAAGTGCCATAGGGATTCCACAAAAAAAATATAATGCAGAAATAGAAATTCATTCCGGCTCAAAACTCTTCTATAAAAAAGATATTCCTGTGTATAAAGAAAAAGACAAATTATTTTTTGTACTATTGCTTCAAATCAATTACTTAAAAACACTTACCCAAGATGGGATTACAGAAATTGATATTAATAACAAATATAAGTTTATCTTGTCTAAAAAGGAGGCAAGAAGAACTAAAGAATTAGCTAACTGCTTATTAAACTAATTTATGAGTGAACGAATACTTCGAGCTTTAATGCAAATGTTTGCCATCATTGCAAAAGTAGATGGTATCACTAATACAGGAAGGAATATTGTACAATCCTTTTTAAGACAGCAGCTTAATCATGAGCAAGTAGAAAAGTATCTAAAAATATTTGATGAATACTTAGAACAATATCATCAGGTATCGCAAAAAAAAGAAGGCGCTGCAAAAAAAACATCTCTTAACTCCGTAAAAATTCTAAAAATTTGTTCTCAGATTAATGAGGAATTAGAGCAAACACAAAAATTTATTGTACTCATCAGACTGTTAGAATTTATCCATTCATCAGATCAAATCAGCCCGCTTGAATTAGAGTTTGTTGAAACTGTGGCGGAATCGTTTAATATTGAAAAAAGTGAGTTTCAAAATATAAAAGACCTGATAGAACAAAGCAGAGAAAATATTCCTGATACCGAAAACTTTTTAATTATTGATAATAAAGGCACTTTATCTTCTGAAAAAACAAAATATTTATTTAATGAAGGACTTACCGGAGAAATAAGGGTATTGCGCATTCAAAGTGTTAACCTGTATATTTTTAGACTGTTTGGCGAAGCAGATATTCAACTTAATGGGCAACCTATTAGTCAAGAAAGAGTTTATATTCTCACACATGGTTCTTCTATCAGGAGTTCAAAAATAAAACCGATTTACTATAGTGATATTATCGGCAAGTTTTTGGCAGATAAAACAAAAGCAAAAATTACATTTGAAGTAAAAGAAGTAGAATATAAATTTAAAGGTGAAAAAATTGGATTAAGAGATATTAATCTATTTGAAGAAAGCGGCAGTTTAGTTGGCATTATGGGAGGGTCCGGTGCAGGAAAATCTACCTTAATGAATGTGCTTAACGGAAGTGAAAAACCATCTAAAGGAGTAGTATTAATTAATAGTATAGATATTCATAATCGCCCAAAAGAAATTGAAGGCACTATCGGGCACGTACCTCAAGATGATTTATTGATTGAGGAATTAACCGTGTTTCAAAACTTATTTTACAATGCCAAACTTTGTTTTGGTAACTTATCTGATACTGAAATAGAAAAAAAATGCCACGAAGTACTTGCGGATTTAGGGCTTTCAGAAACTGCCGATTTAAAAGTAGGTTCTCCCCTTGAAAAAACTATTTCGGGCGGTCAAAGGAAACGTTTAAATATTGCATTAGAATTAATTCGTGAGCCATCAGTATTATTTTTAGATGAACCAACCTCCGGATTATCTTCTAGAGATTCAGAAAACATCATGGATCTTTTAAAAGAATTAACTCTAAAAGGAAAATTAATTTTTGTAGTTATTCACCAACCATCTTCTGACATTTTTAAAATGTTTGATAAACTGATTATCCTAGATGTTGGAGGATACTTAGTGTATTACGGAAATCCGGTTGATTCAGTTACTTATTTCAAACGACTAATTAACCATGCCAATGCAGAGGAAAGCGAGTGTCCGCATTGTGGTAATGTTAATCCGGAACAAGTTTTTAATATTATTGAAAGTAAGGTATTAGACGAATATGGTAATCTAACCAGAAAAAGAAAAACCGCTCCGGTAGAATGGAATAAATATTTTAAAGAACTTATTCAATCATATATCCCTAAAAAAGAACACTTCTCAACTATTCCCGAAGCTATATTTAAAATCCCGGGGAAATTCAATCAGTTCAAAGTATTTCTAGCCAGAGATATAAAAAGCAAATTAACCAATACGCAATATCTGCTTATTAATTTTTTAGAAGCTCCCGCTTTGGCTTTTATCTTGGCATTTCTAATTAGATATTACAATACAGACGTTGATACAGGTAAGGGTTATATTTTTAGAGAAAATGAAAATATTCCCGCATATATGTTTATGTCTGTGGTAGTAGCTTTATTTATTGGACTAACAGTTAGTGCAGAAGAAATTATTCGTGATAGAAAAATCAGAAAGAGAGAGAATTTTTTAAATTTAAGTAAAGGCGCGTATTTATCCAGCAAGGTTGTTATTATGTTTGCATTATCTGCCATTCAAACATTTAGTTTTATTCTAATTGGAAATAATATACTTGGTTTAAATGGCTTATTTACTGATTATTGGTTTGTATTGTTTACAACCTCATGCTTTGCCAATATGTTAGGATTAAATATTTCATCAGCATTTAATAGTGCGGTAACAATATATATATCTATTCCGTTTTTAATTATTCCTCAACTAATACTTAGTGGTGTTATTGTTAAGTTTGATAAACTAAATCCCGTATTATCTAAACCGGGAAGTGTTCCTTGGGTAGGTGAAATGATGACTAGCAGGTGGGCATTTGAAGCGCTTGCCGTTAATCAATTCAAAAACAATGCTTTTGAAAAAAACTTTTATAAGTTTGATAAAATTATTAGCAATACACAATATAAAAAAGTGTATTGGATTCCAAAAATTCAAAATAAACTATCAAAAATTGAAGAGGAGTTAAATAAAAGAAGTGCAGATAACACGTTAGCACAAGATGTTCAACTAATAAAAAATGAAATCTTAAAAGAATTGCTACATACTAAGAAAGTAAAATACACTGCTGATATAACAGAGATTAATACTTTATCTGCAAACACTATTAACGCAACTATTATTAACAATATTAGAACCTATTTATCCGACTTAAACAACTATTATATTGACCTTGAAAATATTGCCAGAAAGAAAAAAGATGAGAAAGCAAAATCTATGCAGCAATCTTCTCAAAATAAAGAAGCTTTTATTCAAATGGAAGAAAATTATGAAAATGAGTCTTTAAACCAATTAGTACAGAATAGTAATGATATAAGCGGAGAACGATGTTTAGAAAAAGACGGAAAATTAATCCGACAAATAGACCAAATATTTTATGATCCGGAAAATTCAAACTTAGGAGATGCGCACTTCTTTGCACCAAGAAAAAAATTTATAAACTACTACTACAATACGTTTATATTTAACCTCAGTGTCATTTGGTTAATGACCATTTTTATGTGGGTTACACTATATTTTGATGTTTTGAAAAAAATACTTGACTTTATAGGAAATATCCCCGATTTATTTAAACAAAAAAGAGGTTCTTCAGAAGAATAAAATGCAGAGTAATCAGCAAAGTGTAAAATTTTTAAATGAAGATATTTGTTATTATACCGCCGGAAGAGGACGATGTGTTGTATTATTACATGGGTTTTTAGGAAGTTCTAAAGTATGGAATAATATTATTCCGCAGCTTTCAAAGTCGTATAAAGTTATTGTGATAGACTTGCCCGGGCATGGTCAAAGTAATTGTTTGGGCTACGCTCATAGTATGGAATTAATGGCAGATTCTGTATTTTCCGTATTAAAAAAATTAAGAATAAAAAAGTGTGTAATGGTAGGGCATAGCATGGGAGGATATGTTGCCTTAGCATTTGCTAATAAATATCTGTCTTACCTGCAAGGATTATGTTTGTTTCATTCATCTTCTTATGCTGATAGTGAGGAAAAAAAGAAAGATAGAAATAGAGCTATTAAAATTGTGAAAAGAAGTCCAAAGACTTTTATTAAACCAATGATTAAGAATTTATTTGCCAAAAGAAATTTATCGTATCTAAAAAGCGAATTACAAACTGCAACAGAAATCGCATTGGCTACACCTCCAAAAGGAATAATCGCAGCTTTGGTTGGTATGCGCGACAGGACATCTTCAGAGCAATTACTACAAAAATTACAAATTCCTATCATGATGGTAATAGGAAAGTACGATGGTGTGCTTTTAGAGAATACTCTATTTAAACAATACGAAACTGTTGCAAACAAACATTTATTATACTTGAAATATGATGGACATTTTGGTATGCTCGAAAACCCAAATGCATCGGCTAATGCACTAAGAAAGTTTCTCCACTACTGTTATAAAAAATAAAAAAGAGAGGTTTTACCCTCCCTTTTTTATACCAAAACTTAAACTTTATTAATTACTGTTCAATGACTAATCGGAAGGTTAAATACTTACTATCGGAAAATAGAACAAGGTTATAAATTCCTTGTCCAAACTCGTTCATATCAATATAATTAGCTCCTCTCATTACATCAGTTTCTCTAATAAGCTGACCGATAGAGTTATAAACTTTTACAGAATAATTTTTATCTGCTTCAATGGTAAACTTACCATTATTCGGATTTGGGTATATTTTTAGTTGATATTGATTAGTTATATTTACAATGCCCGTAGGATAAGAAATACAAGTAGTATCAGTTACAGAACAGTTATTAGCATCTACTATAGTAACAGAGTAACAACCGGGCAACAACCCTGAAATAGCTGATGTGTGTAATCCTCCTGGTGTCCATGTATAAGTATAAGGACCCACACCACCGGTTGGGTTAGCTAAAGCAACACCATTTACACAAGAAGAACAAGTAGCATCTGTATGGGTTGTATTTGCTAAAATAGCAGGAGGTTGATTAATTGTAAAAGGAATTACAGCAGAGCAATTATTACCATCTGTAATAGTCGCAGAATATGTTCCTGCACATACACTTGTATTAGATCCTGATGTATAAGAATATGTGTATGGAGCTAATCCTCCGGAAGCACTAATTGTAACCGAGCCATTACAAAGTCCATTACAACTAGCATTGGTAACATTGGCAGATGCTGTTGGATTAGCCTTAACGGTAACGGTTGTTGTTTTAGATGACGAGCAAGATAATGATGATGTTCCTGTTACTGTATATACTGCCGTTGAGGTTGGTGTTACATTAATAGAAGATGTTGTTGCGCCTGTATTCCATGAAAATGTTGCTGCCCCCGATGCGCTTAATGTTGCTGATGAACCTGAACATATAGTGGCAGAGTTTACAGTAACTGTTGGATTAGCATTAACGGTAACGGTTGTTGTTTTTGATGATGAGCATGATAGTGATGATGTTCCTGTTACTGTATATACTGCCGTTGAGGTTGGTGTTACATTAATAGAAGATGTTGTTGCGCCTGTATTCCATGAAAATGTTGTTGCACCTGATGCACTTAATGTTGCTGATGAACCTGAACATATAGTGGCAGAGTTTACAGTAACTGTTGGATTAGCATTAACGGTAACGGTTGTTGTTTTTGCTGACGAGCAAGATAATGATGACGTTCCTGTTACTGTATATACTGCCGTTGAGGTTGGTGTTATAGTAATAGAAGATGTTGTTGCGCCTGTGTTCCATGAAAACGTTGCTGCACCTGATGCACTTAATGTTGCTGATGAACCCGAACATATAGTGGCAGAATTGACAGTTACTGTTGGTGTTGGGTTAATAGTTACAGACTTAACAACTGTACTATTACCTCCTGCATTGGTTGCCGTCATTGTTACAGAATATACACCCGGCGTATTATAGGTTACTGTTGGATTTTGAACAGCAGAAACGGAGGGTGTTCCTCCGGGCATTTGCCAGTTCCAACTTGTAGGTGAATTTGTAGAAATGTCCGTAAATGTCATAGCAACGCCGACACATCCCGATGCAGAATAGTTGAAATTTGCTGTAGGGGCAATACTTGCAGTATATGTAATATTAATATTATCAAGATAAAGTGCTTGTCCATAATGTCCTCTGTTAGCAAATGCAATCATTACATTACCTTGCCCCGCTGCGTAAGACGTAATATTAATAGAATCTTTTCTCCACTGCGCGACTGTTGGTGAAAACATAGCGGCTGTATAATCCGGAGCTGTTGCTAAAGTAGTTCCTCCTTTTAGATAAATACTTGTCCAAGTATTTCCACAATTAGTTGTAATTAAAACCTCTAATGAATCGGAATAAGTTGCATCATACCTGGCGTATGCTACATCGAATTTTAACCATGCAGCACTAACAGCCGTAAAGTTATATTTTGGTGTCCATAAACCATCTCTTAACCCACGGGCATTCATGTCATAATTATCAAAATAAGTACAAGCTGTACTGGCACCGAATCCACCTACAGAGGTTCTTCTATACCATATCACGCTATCTTGAAACTTATCGTCTAGTGTCCAACCTGCAGGTGGAAATGCTGTTCCCTGAAATCCCTCACTTAATGGCAGTGTAGTAACAGAAGATACTGTTACATAAGCCAATTTTGTTAGTGTATTACTGCCGTTTGCATTAGTTGCCGTTAAAGAAACAGAATAGGTTCCCGGTGTTGACCACGAAACTACAGGAACAGAAGATGTTGATGTTGCGGGTGTTCCTCCTTGAAATGTCCAACTCCATGAAGTAGGATTAAAATAAGAGTTATCATAAAAATTAATTGTTTGCCCCGGGCAAACTACTTGTCTATTAGATGTAAAATTAGCAACCGGGGGATTTGCCGTAGAACTTTGTGCACATAATAACGCAGCATAAGCATCTATTCTACCTGCGCCTAACTTCCCTGAATACGAAGCATTACCACTAACTGTATAAATATTAGCTGCCGTAGATGTAATACAATTTAAAACAGCTTGCGGAGACATATAAGGGTTTTTAGCTAATATCAAGCCACACAAACCCGCCGTAATAGGCGTAGCCATAGATGTGCCACTCATATTGCCATAAGTATTATTTGGAATGGTACTATAAATATTTTCTCCCGGAGATGAAATATCTACCCATGTACCATAACAAGAAAATGAGGAACGCACATCTGTTGAACCTGTAGAGGCAACACAAAACACATTATTATATGCGGCAGGATAGTGTAGCGTGCTATTATTATCATTACCGGCAGCACACACAACGATGCATCCTCTACCCCACGCATAATTAATTACCGATTGCTCTGATGCAGCACTACCCGTTCCACCCCATGAACAACTAATTACTTTAGCTTTTACCCTTGCTGCATATAAGATACCATCATAGCCCGCATAAATACTGCCTGAATTACCCGCATCGGGGGTAGCTTTTACAGCAATAATGCGAAGTCCCCATCCGATAGAGGCAATACCTGTCCCATTATTGGTTACTCCGGAAGCGTCTCCGGCACAATGTGTTCCGTGGTTAAATGAAGAATTAGGTGGGTTTGGGTTATTATCGTCATCGGCAACATCCCATCCATTAATATCGTCTATAAAACCATTACCGTCATCATCTATTCCATTGCCTGGAATTTCACCGGGATTTATCCATTTGTTAGCAGCAATATCGGGGTGTGTAATTTGTATTGCATTATCTACAATAGCTACTGTAATATTGGTTGTTCCACTAAATACACCCCATGCAGCAGGTGCATTGATTGTAGTAAGAAACCATTGAGAAGAATATGAAGGATCGTTAGGGGTAAGAAATGTTTTCATTATCGGAACTTTTTCAGCGTACTCAATGTAATTAAGAGCATTTAATTCACGCATCATTTCATCTACCATTGTGGAATTTGTAAAATACACTTTGTAAATTCTTTGTAAATTAGCATCATCATCTGCGATATAAAATGGCTTTGTTACTTTGTAGATACCATATTTAGCCGCAAATTTTTCTATTCCATACATTTTATCAATAGGAATATCTTTATAGTTAGTAATATTTCGATTTTGTTTGTTGGCACCCTGTTTGTACTTCAAGTAAATTTGTCCATCGTGATAATCTTGGTAAGCTGTTTGAGCAACTACGCACATGCCGACCATTAATGATAATAAAAAAGTAGATAAAAATCTTCTCATAAGTTTAAATTTTAATTCAAAGATAGGGGGAAAATTTAATATAAATTTCTAAATTATATAAATGGCAAATAAGAAAGATTAGCGGCTATCTTAACTAAATAAAGTCGGTAGTTTTGCTTTGAGCTTTAAGAGTTCCGGAACTATCATTTCTAAAATTAAAATAGGAACAAACATATATAAAAACCTGCTCATGTTGTTATTGGCAACAGCAATACGGCTAATCAAAAATGTTAATACAATAAAGATAATAAGGGTATAAAGATGCTTTTTATTAATACTGAGTTGATAGCGATAATTAAGCAGTGCAACCAAGCAATATAAGAAATAAATATTTTGCGATAAAAAAACCTGTTTACAAAATGCCCATAAATCGATATGAATAGAGAATAAGGAATGTAAAAATGTAGTTTGTTGTATTTGAGCAGCGTACAAGTCGGTATAGAATAATGTTTTTCTTAAAATAATATAAGTAAGAAATAAGAGGATATTAATACCAAAATGATAAAGATAAAATTTTTCTTTGGAATAGATAAAATCTATGAATGCCAGAATACCAAAGATAATAAACGCAAATTCTCTTTGAAAAAGCAGCAAAACATACAATAAATAAATTAATATATTTTTTTGCTTATACAAGATATAAGTGATGGTAATTAATAATACAGAAAAGCCATCTGAAGTAGGGTTAGAAAGAAAGAACAAGGTACCGAACCCTGTAAGAAAAATTAATATCATGGCAAAGGCAAACCAAAAAGTTTTAGACTGCATATAGATGTTTCTAAATAGCAGAAACAAGGTAACAACCACAGACAGCCAGTTCACAAAAATGGCATTAAAAAAAATTCTTTGATTAATATTTTCATTATGAAAACTAACTACTGCATCATAATAAAAACCACTTTTAGATAGTAGATACACGAAAAAACCACCCACTAATCGCATATTAAAAGGAGCTTCTACCTTAGAAATATCAAAATCTTTGTATAAAGGATAGTAATAATAAAAGTCTATTCCGCCAAGGTTTGGATTGTAAAATTTGTAAGCATAGTATAGTAACGGATAGGCAATTAAAAGCAGTGCAATAAATATAATTACATAACCAAATCTTTTATTAAATATATGTTGCGACATAATTAACCGAACAAATTAACTAAATAATTATGTAATTATAAGTTTTATAAAAACAGTATTGAATAAATACAGCAACCCCCCTGCTACATAATATAAAAACACACATAGTATGACCTTGTCTTTCCATGTAAAAAATCCTCTTTCACGAATAAATTTTAATATAAATGATATAGAAACCACCGACCATATATATAGTGAGATAACTAATTGCCATAAAAAATTCACAGAACCATAAGCATTCCCTGATGGTAATAATTCCTCCAAGCAAATAAATATTAATAAGCCGATAACAAATCCCATTAGTGCATATAAGTACAAATGTTCTTTAATTAATTGCTTACCATACAATATCAAGATACTAATTGGTAGTGCAAACCATGTAATAGCTGAGACAATAATACTTTGGGATATTCTGCTCCATGCACCAAATAATTTAATACCAATTGTGATATGTTGGTAAGTAGAACTTTGAATTTTATTAATATAATAATGATAAATATATTCGTGTTGAAGGGATATCAATGCTATTAAAATTACACAAAAGAGAATACTTTTAATAAATAATTTTCTATTTCTTATTAATACAAGTATTGGGAACACAATAATAAATATAAAAATATAACTTGGCTTACTTATAATAATTAATAAAGAAAGCAGTAGTAATTTTAAGAAATGAACAATAGTAAATTTGTCAGATACGATGTAAGAATAGTAAAATAATATCATGCATAGTGGTAAAACAAAAATACTTGTAGAGTTAATCCATGTAATTGGAGGCCATAGTCCCTTAAATGGAGGATGAGTAGGCATGTTAATTAAAAATATAAATCCAACTGATAGCAAAAAATAATATCTACTTCCTATATTTCCATTAATTCTATCAAAAAACTGCTCTGTTACTATTCTTTTTAAAATAGTCATAAGAGATAATACCACACAAGACACAACCACTATTGTATTATAGTTCTCAGAAAAGAAAGAGAGTAATGAAATAATAAGAAAAAATAAAAAATGTCCACCTATCGGCACCTCGCCTTTATTAAATAAGAGTATCGACTTTGTGTGTACGGTTATATCTGCCTCGGCGTAATTATGTGTAGCAAGATAAAAAACAGAAAAGCTAAATAAAAAAATAAATATATCAATTAGTATTTTGTATCTCTTTAATAGCATATTTTTTTTCGTAGTTTATTTTATTGTAGTAGTAAAGCCATCCATAAAAGAAAAACCCGGCATAAGTATAATTGCCTTGCCTCAATATCTGAATAATAATTATTGCGAGCAGTGCGGTTGCAATAACCCAACTATAATCATCAGGAGATGATGGGTTTCTTTGCACAAATCCTCTTTTAATAAATAAAATCACAAATATAATACCCATTAAACCTAGTTCGGAAATAATACGCAACCCCATAGAATTGGCATCCGGTGTATTTAGAACATACCACTTACTAACTAAATAGTTCAAATTATATTGATCAAAAGCAATTTCATGAGAACCAAGCCCTGAACCAAAAAGCGGATTGTGTGAAAAATTCTGTTTCGCTACATAATAGTTATTATATAATACTAAAGGCGAACCATGCACCTTTGTTATCACTCTATATTGCCTATTAATAAAATCTCTTGAGCCAACAATCTCTTTGTCTTTTTCTTCCATTAAATAATCATCAACAAATAATAATTTAAGCCCATCCATTCTGCCCTTAAACTCTTCTGCATTATTATAAATAAAGTAGAATAGTAACACAGCAACGGGTAAAGCAAAAATAAAATATCTAACCATCCCAAAGTTAACAAGAAATAAAATTAAGATAACAAATAGTGCTGTAAATGCCAATGATGAAAAACTAAGGAAAAATGCTACAAGAATTATAATAGCTTCATAATTCTTAAGAAAAATATTTTTTCTAAAAATTAAAGTAAATACTGCTGCTGCTGCTGCCGGAGACATAAATTCAGCAAAAAATGCAGGCTCCGGAAATGTGCTATTAACCCTAATACCAAGTCCCCCGGGTGTAATACCCCACTTATTTGCAAAACCCCAATATCTGATGTCGTAACCATATTTAAATCCTATTTTATAACTGATGATTTGAATTAATCCAAAAGCGCACACGATTAAGGCTCCTCTCAAATACATTTTGAACATTTTATTGATATCATAATTATAATAATCCATGATTAATCCATAGAATACCAGATTAATTCCTATATTAAGATATATTTTAAAAAAGTTTTTCACTGTGTCATTACCAAGATAAACATTAAATAATCCTGTAATTAATAGCACAACCAACATCCACCAAACTCCACTGTTTACTTTATATTTAGTAATTAAAAGCGGTAAATACAGCAGAATAAAAGCATAAGTAATATAAAACTCAAATGGTTCTTTAAATAAAATATAGCTTGGGTAAAAGAAATGTAGAAAAACGGTAATATCAAAAAACGTCCACCCCATTAAATAATATTTACTTCGGATTCTAAGGATACGCCATACTTCTCAAAAACGACTTTTTGAATGTGTTGAGAGAGCAGTAAAACATTTTTTCCTGTTGTATTATTTTTATTAATTAATACTAATGCTTGTTTGTCGTGTACAGCAGCGCCATGTATTTCAAAGCCTTTTAATCCACACGATTCTATAAGCCAACCGGCAGCCAATTTATAGTTGCCATTTTCAAGCGCATAACCAACAGCATTGGGATTAATATTTTTAATTTCAAGATATTTTTCTTTTGTAACTTCCGGATTCTTAAAAAAAGAGCCCGCATTTCCTGTTATATCAGGGTTTGGCAATTTACTTTTTCTTATATCCATCACTATTTCTGCAACAATATTTGCTGTTAGATTTTGCACATTTCTCTTTTTAATTTCGTCGTTAATGCTTCCGTAATCGGTTTTATATGTGTTTGTTTTTTTATTTAAACAAAAAGTTACGTCAGTTACAAATATTTTATTCTTTAATTCTTTTTTAAAAATACTTTCCCGATAACCAAAATTACATTCATTAGCAGTAAGCTCAGAAAACTGTTGTGTATCAAAATTAAAAAATCCAACCTTTTCTATTATATCTTTTGCCTCAACACCATACGCACCAATGTTTTGAATTGGTGCCGCTCCTATAGTTCCGGGAATTAGTGCCAAATTTTCAATTCCTGAATAATTATGTTGAACAGCCCACATTACAAAATCGTGCCAAACTTCCCCACTCTTTATATTAATCCATATTTTATTTTCTGTTTCTTTAATAATATTTTTGCCCTTCAACTCATTCTTAATAACTAAGCCTTTAAAATCTTCTGTAAACAATATATTGCTGCCGCCGCCTATAATTAATCGGTTGTTTTTAAGAAATACAGGATCTTTTACAAGCTGCAACAGCTCATCTTCAGAAGTAATTACAAACACATAATCTGCCTTAACATCTATTTTAAATGTATTAAATTTTTGCAGAGAAATATTTTGTTGAAACTGCATGGTTAATTCTTTATCATATTCATGTATATGGCTTCTATCTCTTTATCTTTTCTTTTAATGATATCTTCAAAGTCGTAATTTACATAAATATCGGGAATCATAGGGTAAAAACCTGTATTTTCTAAATCCAAACTATGGTATATTCTGAAAGTAGGAATAATAAATCTTGCTTTTGTTGCGGGTAATGTAAGTTTTAAAAAACAAACTGCATTACTTCCCCACTCTACTGCGGAAGGTGGCGTTCCAACATGAATGGTATTCGGACGATTTTTTCTTAGATATACAGCCGTTAAGTTTGCTGCCGAAAATGTTCCGGCATTGGTTATAACATACACTTGTTTATTAAAATGATTTTTCTCTCTAATTTTTATTTTTTCCACATAGGCAGTATCACCTTGTTTTTTAGATTGTACTTTTAAGAAAAGTTTTACTATTCTAAATGCCAATTTTTGTCTTACATGCCGTTTATAATTTATCTTTTTAATTCGTGTTTGATAAATCATCTTACTATCTTTTGGTAAGAGATAAGATAATAAATCACTACTCTGTGCTAATTTGCCGCCGGGGTTGTCTCTTAAATCTAATATTAATGTTTCTGTATTGTACTTATTCATCTGCTTGAAAGTTTTTCTAAAAAAGGATTTCATTCTAATACCGCCAAACGATTTTATTTTCATAAAATAAATCTGTTTGTTTTTGTCTAAAAAAAGCCCTGCTCTGTTTTTATTACCAAAATATTTCATCACTGTATCAGAAGTCCGTTGTCTCAAAAAATTTATAACTTTTGAATACTGCTTAATGGGGGTTTTTACATTCTGTTCTTTTGTGTTGCGCTGAATCAATAAACAAATACTATCTTCTTTTACATGATGAATAGAGCTATAATAAAATGTGAAACTCTTTCTAATAAATTCATCTTTTGCTATATCCGCATTGCCATCTACAAATATTAGTGATTTAATTTCTTTAATAATTTTAGTAGAGGAATCGTTGCCTATCGCTAAAATTTTATCTTTAGACTTCAGTATAGAATCGGACTTGGAAAACCCCGCTACTACTATAGGCTTATTTGATAAATAGGTAATATAATATGGTATTAAATGCATTTTTTGTTTTTTTAATTGGCGGATATATCTCTTTGATGGAAAAATATCTGTATGTCCACATTTTAAAACTAAAAGTTTCTTTCTCAAAAATATCCTAAACTCACGCTCAGTCATATCATTTTTAATAATAAAAGCTGTGTCAAAATAGGACTTATACCATTCATAGCTTTGATAAAAGCCAACCGACGGATGCATATTCAAAATGCTATTTTTTAATACATTTATATCCTTTGTTAAAATCTCTTTATTATATCTTTTGTTTAAAATACCCGATAATTCCTGAGAAATTAGCACAGATATCAAAATCATTAGAAAAAAAGTAAAAAATATCTTTTTATACATTACATTTGCAAACCTAAGTAAAACTAATTAAAAAAACATATTGATAATTATGAGTATTATTAAAATCGGTATCTTAAGAGAAGAAAAAAATCCACCCGACAAACGCGTTCCACTTACACCTTTAGCTTGTGCAGAACTTATTAAACAATTTAAAAATCTAAGTATAGTAGCGCAACCAAGTGATATTCGTTGTTATACAAACGATGAATATGTTGCCTTTGGCATCCCTCTACAAGAAAATCTTTCCGATTGCGATGTATTAATGGGTGTAAAGGAGGTTCCTGCATCAAAATTAATTCCAAATAAAAAATATTTTTTCTTTTCACATGTTATAAAAAAGCAACCGCACAATCAAAAACTAATGAAATCTTTAATTGAAAAGAAAATTACGATGATTGATTATGAAACACTAACAGATAAAGATCACAATCGTATTATTGGCTTTGGTAGGTATGCAGGAATTGTTGGTGCATACAATGGTATTAGAGGTTATGGCTTAAAATATGATTTATTTCGTTTAAAACCTGCTTATCTATGCAGAGACCGCGAAGAAATGGAAGAAGAGCTTAAAAGAATAAAATTACCTAATATAAAAATAGCCGTAACCGGTAGCGGACGTGTAGCCAATGGTGTGGTTGAAACACTATGCACCTTACACATCAGAAGAGTAACCTCCGAAGAATTTTTATTCGGTAATTTCAGAGAGCCCGTATATACACAACTAACACCAAGAGATTATGTAGAAAGACCAAACGATCATAATTTTGACCTTAATGATTTTTTCCGACACCCAGAACACTTTGCTACAAAGTTTATTCCATTTACAAAAGTTGCCGATATTTATATATCTGCTCATTATTGGGACCCTCGTTCTCCCAAAATGTTTACCATACAAAATGTACAATCAAATGATTTCAGAATCAGTGTAATAGCAGATATAACTTGTGATATTGATGGCTCTGTACCTACAACCATTAGAGCCAGTGCCGTAGAAACTCCCTTTTATGGATTTAATACACATACTCTTCAAGAAGATTTACCATTTAAAAAAGATAGTATTTGCATTATGGCAGTAGATAATTTACCTACAGAACTTCCAAGAGATGCCAGCGACGGATTTGCAAAAGATTTATCTGAAAGGGTTTTGCCATTCTTAATAGAAACTGATCCTGATAAAATTATAGAAAGAGCAACTATTTGTTCAAATGGGAAACTTACCAAGCCATTTGAATACCTTTCTGATTATGCTTATTAATTAATACTGCCTCATGAGTGATTTTCTGTATATCCCCTATTCCGTAAAAGATTACTTTACACTAATATTATTATCTGCGGCATTACTCTTTATTATTTTTACCTATATAAGATTTTATTTACCCGTCATATTGTATAAAAAAAAACCTACCGAGAATACCGAGAAAAAAGTATCTGTGATTATTTGTGCCAGAAATGAAGCAGAAAACCTAACAGAAAACTTACCGCTTATTTTAAATCAAAAATACCCCCACTATGAAGTAATTTTAGTAAATGATTGCTCCATAGATGACACTGAACATGTGATAGATGCCTTTTTACCTAATTATCCTTATTTAAAAAAAATAAATATTAAAGAAGATGGTTATTACAAACATGGAAAAAAAATGGCACAGTTTATTGGCATTAAAGGTGCACAATATGACTACTTAGTTTTTACGGATGCCGATTGTAAGCCTGCATCAGACTTATGGCTTACTAAAATAGTTTCTTGCTTTGAACCGGAGAAAGAGATTATATTGGGTTATGGAAAATACGAAGAACACAGCTCTTTTCTGAATAAAATTATACGTTATGACACGCTCACCATTGCTCTACAGTATTTATCATGTGCCATTAAAGGCAATCCATACATGGGTGTAGGGCGTAACTTGGCATATAAAAAAGACTTATTTTTTAAAAATAAAGGGTTTGCCAATCATTATCATATAGCTTCCGGTGATGATGATTTATTTGTAAATGAAACCGGCAAACCAAACAATACGGCTGTTTGTATTGATAAAGCCGGGTTTACTATTTCAGAACCGCCATTTATATTTAAACACTGGCTTTTACAAAAAGCGCGGCACTTTAGCACATCTCCATTGTATAAAACCAATCACAAAATAATGCTAGGTTGGATTTACTTTTCCATCATGTTTTTTCATATTGTACTGCCATTTGCAATTATTTATAACCCCCAACTATGGTTGTATGTTTCCGGAGCATTGCTTATTAAATACATCGTACAAACCATTATATTTTATAATGCCGCAAAAAAATTTGAAGAAAGAAATATTACGGCAATATCTTTTATTTTAGAACCATTATTATTATTTGCTTATATTTACATTAGCTTAATTAAGAAAATAAAAAAAATATAATGGCTTCTGAGGATAAAAATAATGATTATTCGCACTTAAGCTCAAAAGCTCAGGAAGATATTAGACTGATTGAAAGTGCTAAAAGCGGCAATCAAATGGCGTATGAAACACTACTCAAAAAATATAAAAACTCACTATACGGATCTATTTATAAAATTGTACGAAACCAAGAAATTGCTGAAGACTTAACGCTCGAAACTTTTGGAAAAGTTTTTTCAAAATTAGATCAATATAACTACCAATATGCTTTTAGCACATGGTTATTTAATTCCGGCGTACATGGCGCCATAGATTATCTCAGAAAGAAAAAACAACAAAACATTACATCTATTGATGAATATATTGACAACTCATCCGATAAAACATTCTCATCTTTTATTACCTCGCCACACGATGATCCTATTCATGAATTACTTAAACAAGAAAAAATAAATTTTATACGACTAATCATAGAGCGTTTAAAACCAAAATACAAACAAGTCATTCAGTTATATTACTATCAAGAATTATCTTGTGATGAAATTGCAAAATCACTTAATATTTCAACAGGTACTGTTAAAGCTGATTTATTTAGAGCAAGAATGATTTTATATCAAATTATTATTGATTCTAAAAGAGATACAAAATAACATATATGATTAGCCCTATTGTTTCCGAAGAAAAAAAAATACTCTTTGATTATTTCCCCGAACTTACAAAAGAGCAAAACGATAAAATCAATGCTTTGTTTGAACTCTATTCATTTTGGAACGACAAAATAAATGTTATTTCACGAAAAGATATTGAACATTTATATCTGCACCATGTATTACATTCAATGTCTATTGCTAAGTTCATACACTTTACTCCTTCATCAAAAATTTTAGATGTTGGAACCGGCGGCGGATTCCCGGGCATACCATTAGCTATTTTAATGCCGAATTGTACATTTTACCTTAATGATAGTATTCAAAAGAAAATAACTGTTGTCTCTGAAGTTGCTAAGGCATTAACATTAAAAAATGTAATCCCTATACATGAAAGAGCCGAAAAAATAAAAGATAAATTTGATTTTATTATTAGTAGAGCTGTAACTAATTTTCCTGATTTTATGAAGTTAGTACAAGGGAAAATATCATCAAAGCATAACAACAAACTTCCAAATGGCATTATTTATCTAAAAGGAGGAAGTACAGAAGAAATCAAAATTGATATGCAAGATTACTTTAACAATGCCGTTATTTTTGATATTTACCAATATTTTTCACTGCCATTTTTTGAAACAAAGAAAATCATCTATTATTCGTAAAAATCGTAAATTCTATTTAACACTATACTTGTTGTTATTTAATAATTATCTTTTTACTAAATAAAATATCTCTTTTGTTAGATGCTATTACTAAATAAATTCCCGGCGATATATTGCCTTCTATCGGAATACCATACAATAAATTATTTTCTTCAAAAAGGATAATTTTAGAGAATACTTCCTCTCCCTGCATATTTCTTAACACCACTAAAACCTCATCGTTCCAAGAGGGGAATTGTATGTTTAGTTGTTCCTTTATTTGTAAAGGATTAGGGTAAATTATCGGTTCTTTTGTTTTAACCATATTGCTGTAATTAACTGCAACAATACCTGAATATTTATATTCCCCATCTGTGTCAACTTGTTTTATACGATAATAATTTATACTATTATATGGAGAATAATCTGCTTCAATATATTCGGTTGGTGTATAGGAAGTTCCCAATCCTTTTGTCATCACAATCTGTTGCCAATTAACGGCATCCTTTGATTTCTCAATAATAAAATAATCATTATTAATTTGTGTAGCCGTTTTCCAATTTAACTCTACATAGCCATCTCTCGGATAAGCATTAAAATATTCCAATGTAATAGGCAATAAAGAGCATACGGCGTTTGCCGTCATTTCTGCCGTTATTGTATAAAATGTTGCAGGGTTACTTTGATTGTTGTATTCTGTGGTAATCCACGCATTTGAACGAACGATTTTTGATATACCAATTTCATCTATCAAGCCTGTATAATAATTGTCTCGTCTGCCTATATATACAATAGTGTTAATTGCCGGATTACTTGGAACACATACATTATTAGTATATGTCAAAACACCATCTACCCACATATTATGTACAGTATTATTATATGTATAGACTAAATGATGCCATACAGCACCGGCCCCATTGGTTATCGTATTTCCAGTTACCCACGAGCACCAAGTAGAACCATTCCCAAATCCGCCATGAATTTTGGTATTTTGATAAACCCACAAGCCGGCAGATCTATTAATGCAACAAGGTGCAACATTAGCATCACTGCCAATAATTCCATGGAACCCCGCATCAGACTGATTAGATTTTATCCAAATTGATATTGTCCAATTATTACCGGGATTATTAGAATTAGGTAATTGAATGTATTTACTGCCATTAAACTGAACTGCCTTACCTATTTTGCCACCCGCTATTAAATCGCCCGCTGCCATATTATTAGCTATAGAGCTATTGGCGTTTCCGGTAAAATCTGTAGTAACTCCATTTGGCGGCTCGCTCATGTGATACCTGGAAACAAAGTTCGCATCCCATACTGTTGTACTTGATGGATTTGCAGCTATCAATGAATTAGAATAAAACATATATAATCCGCTATTGGTTCCACCAAGTAATGTAGGCATTTTAACCCAACACACCAAAGTTCCTGTTACCGGGTCGTAACTTTCAATCTGATGTACTAATTTTGTTACACAATCTGTTAAGTAGAAAACTATATCGTAGCCATTATTATTATAAACGTGACCGCCATTTGTTGTTGTCCTTAGGTCGTTATCTTGAATACTAATAAGTACAGGAAAATCAGTAAGCGTTGATGGCACCTTACTGCCTTGAATAGTAATCATTTTCCCATAACCATAACCTCCGGGTTGAGCATAAACGGAATAATAAAAAATACTAAAAATAAAGAGAACAAAGCACGTTTTTTTTGATACGAAAACCCTGTTTTCCAATCTCATATTAAAATTTTATTGCGGTAAGGTAAAAAAAATAATGTCTAATCAAACATTATACTTAAAAAGGTAATAGAAAGTATTAAGGCAGTAAATATAATTGCTAAGTAAAAAAATCTTGTTGCGTTCTTTTTTCTTTTATTTTCAAATTGCAGTTGATGTAGTACACTCATAAAATATTGCTATTTATAATTTTGGTGGCATAAAGAAATATCATTCACTTATTACGAAATGTGATTTTAATCACATTTTTTTGTATTTTTTGATATTTATTTTAATACATAAATATCCCGTTCTACCTATCAATAAAGGGTTTTATTTGTTTTATAACCATCAATTGATGTTTGAACAATATTCTCTAATAAATAGACAAATTTATTTATTTAACAGATAAAATTTTAAGTTATAAAGCGATTCTGTATCACAATAGCAATAAAATCTAATTCTATAAACACAACATAATTGTTGACTATTTCAAAAAATTAAGCACCTTTGCCGTTATGATTAAGAAATTAAAGGTTAGTAATTTTGCGCTCATTAACCAATCAGAAGTTGTATTTAGAAAAAAATTTACGGTTGTAACCGGAGAAACCGGTGCAGGAAAATCTATTTTATTGAATGCTTTATCTATTGTGTTGGGTGCTAAACCGGATGTTTCTGTGCTGTATGATAAATCAACGAAAGCAATTATTGAAGCCGAATTTGATATTAATGATTACAACCTGCAATCTTTTTTTGAAACCAACGATTTAGATTATTCTCCTCAAACCATCTTGCGAAGAGAAATTCTTCCGGAGGGCAAAACACGAGCTTTTATTAATGATACTCCCGTAAATATTTCTCTATTAAAACAACTTGGAGAATCGCTTATAGATATTCATTCTCAACATGAAAATTTATTATTACAAACCCCCTCCTTTAAATACGATTTTATAGATGCATTAGCCAATACATTATCATATAGGAAAAATTATCGTGAACTATTAAAAAAATATCAAAAAGAAAAAGAAGAATTACGCTCTCTCATCGAAAGTCGCGATAATGCGAAGAAAGAAATAGATTACTATTCTTTTTTAGCAAAAGAATTTCAGGAAGTTAAACTAATTGCCGGAGAACTTTCTAAATTAGAAGAAGAGTCCATGCAATTAGAAAATTCAGAAAATATTCTTCAACAAATATCTATTATAATTCAATTATTACAAGAGAACGAAACCAATGTTATTCAATCTTTGCATCAAGCAAAAAATATATTATATTCTTTATCAAAATTTAATAGATCTTACGAGGAATTACAAGCACGAATGCAAGCAAGTATTAATGAATTAAAAGATATAGGATTAGAGTTAGAGAAAAAATCAACTTTAACAGAATTAAACCCTAAACGACTTGAGCAAATTAATACTCGGTTAGATGATATTAATAAGTTACTAAAAAAACATCAGGTAAAAACAGACGCAGAGTTACTTGAGAAGCAAAATGAAATTGAATTAAAATTACAATCCTATCAAAATATTGATACGGATATTGAAAAAAAAGAAAAAGAAGTTAGTAAGTTAAAGCATGAGCTTACACAGATTGCAAAAACCATATCAGAAAAAAGAATCAGCAACAAACAAAGTATTGAGCAAAAAATAATTGATATTTTAAAAGATTTGGCAATGCCCAATGCTGTATTTAAAATTGAAATACAATCGGCAGGCGAGCTTGGGCATTATGGATTTGATAAAATAGATTTTCTATTCTCTGCAAACAAAGGCATTGCTCCTACTGATTTACAAAAAGTTGCTTCGGGCGGAGAAATTGCTCGTCTTATGCTTGCCATTAAAGCTGTAATGTGCGAAAAGAAACAATTGCCAACAATTATTTTTGATGAGATTGACACTGGTATCAGTGGACATGTAGCAGGCAAGATGGGTGATATTATGAAAAACATGAGTCAAAAAATGCAAGTGATTGTAATTACACACCTACCACAAATTGCAGGCAAGGGAACTGAGCATTTTGTTGTTTACAAAAAGGAAATACAAGACAAAACTATTTCTGTAATAGAGTCTTTATCTGAGAACGATAGAATTACTGAAATTGCAAAAATGCTAAGTAATGGTACGCCAACAGATGCTGCATTTCAGAATGCACGAGAGTTGTTAAAGGTTGATTAAATAGTTCTTAACAGCTTGATAAAATGTTGGATAGAAGATTGTCTATCTGCATCTAATTGATAGCAAATTTTATGTTTAAGATACTCTGTTATTTTTTCTTTTCTTTCTTGTTCACTAAAGTTTGGGAAATACTTTTGTTCGTTTAATACTGTATTGATTGCTTCATCTGTATGTTTTACTCCATAATTCAAGGCATTACTGAAATCTTGTAATTGATTACTTGTAAGTTTAATATTACTAAACCAAACAGCAAAAACAAATGGCTTGCCAAAAAAATCATACCATTCTTTTGCCAAGTCATATTCGTATGGAAAAGTACCATTTAGTGCAAAAGTTCTATCTCCTATTACTACTTTTGCATACTCAGAAACCTGTTGTTCAAAGCCGGGTGTACCCTGCAAAAACGCAACTCGCTTTTTCCAATGATATTTAAACAACACTTTTATTAAAGACACCGAAGATAGTGACTGATAATCTAATAAAACCGTTTGTATTTTTTCAATAGGCGTATGGCTATATAGTTTTACGCTATCTACAGAGCGATGTGCCGATAAACAAAAATCCGTGATATATTTTGAATCAGGGTAATCTTTTAAAAGAGCAACCGGGGCAAGTGCTATATTTGTTTGATTTTGTACAAACATTTGTGCGCAATGAAAAGGCGTTTCATATTGAATATCTGCCCAACTTAAATTATCCTTATATTTATCTAATCCATATTTAAATGATAAGGTGTTTAAATAATTAACAGGTGTAATTTTAATTTTCATGAAAGTTAATTCTTCACACGATTTAAACTAAAAGCCTTAATCATCCACGTAGGAACGGGTTTTTTAATTTGTTTGGAAGAAAATTTCCAATACCATCCTAATTTTTTCATAATTGGAACTTTCTTTGTTTCTACAAATTCTATGAGTGTTCCATCAGGGTCTTCAATATAAGCGAAGTGTCCGGCTGCATCACCCATAGAAAATTTTTCTCCACTATCTACTGTAAACGGTGCATTTAATTTTTCGCAATGTTGTTTTAGCGCACTCATATTTCTGACATCAAAACATAAGTGAATAAATCCTAAATCTCCCCACAATCTGTTTTCAAAAATCTTTCTTTTATTATCATCAAAAGACTGTATCAATTCAATATAAGGCTTCCCAAATAATTTTGCAAATCCGGCGGTCGTTTGCGTTTTTACGGTTAACAGTGCTCTTTTGTATATTTTGTTATTTGAAAAAAAGTTAAGGTCATCGAATACCTGCTCTGTAGATTTATAAATAACATCATTAAATCCCAACACTTCAGAGTAGAATTTAATAGCTTTATCAATATCTGATACGCCAATAACAGCACCACAAATTCCACCGTTTGAAAAATTTTTCTCTTGAAAAAAATCATTGGATTCAACTACTTCAAAATAATTAGTATAAGAATCTTTAAAGTAAAAATGGTTGTATCCTGCGGGGTGTCTTGTAATAGAAGAACATATTACATTTTTATCGGTTAAAACCCGATGTGTTTCTGCTATATGATATGATTTTATTTTCGCAATAAAAATACCCAAATCTCCTAATTGCGGCGTAAATAAAGGCGGCTGTGGTACTCTACTGGTATATTGCCATATTTCTAATCCACCACCACCATTTAAGTTAAGTGCAAAAATGGCTCTGCGTTTTTGCGGCTTACCATCGGTATAGGGCAACATCAAATTAGCTTCTGCGGCTTCATCAAACACTTGTATATCAAATCCAATATTTTTTCTGTAAAAATCAAATGCTTGTGTTACATTACTTACACCAACACCTATTTGTTGAATGCCTGTTATAATATAACTCATGTTTATTGTACTTTTCTTTCGTATTTACAACTATCAGGAAACTTTTCATACTCGTAATCATTTCCTGTAAAATAATCGTTATCAAAGCCTGATGCAGAAACACCCCTCATTACTTCTTCGATAGAGACCTTTGTACTATCTAATTGTAAAGACAATAGTTTTGAATCTTTATTCCATTGTGCTTCTAAAACGCCTGCTACTTTTGCAGACGATTCTATTTTTGATTTTGCAAAGTCGCAATTACCCCAAACCTTTACTTGATATTGTGCTATAGGACTTTTATGGGAGCCACAAGATATAATGAAAAATGTCAAAGCTAAAGAAAATAATTTTTTCATATTAATTGATTAAGCGGGACAAATTTAATATTTAATTTTTGACAAAACTCAATATATTGAGGTAATAAGCAAGCAATTAGACTAATTGATTTTATACTATCATGAAATAAAATTATTTGTCCGCCAATTGTTTTTTGTTTTAACATTTTCAAGCATTTCTTTTCGCTCATAGCTGAGTGGTAATCATAAGATATTACACTCCAAAATATTGGTTTCAATCCAAAATCAATAATTTGTCTATATTGTTTTTTTGTCATTTTACCATAAGGAGGGCGAAATAATTTATTGTGTGGCATTAGTTCCTGGCACTTTTTAATGTCTTGCAGATATTCTGTTGTTCTTGTTTTCCATCCATTAACGTGAGAGAATGTATGGTTGGCAACACAATGTCCTTGTATTTGAATACTTTCATAGAGTGCAGGATTTTTTTTGATATTTTGTCCTATACAAAAAAAAGTAGCTTTAATATTATAGTGCTTTAATATTTCTAATACGATAGGTGTAGCTTCGTTAATAGGACCGTCATCGAATGTAAGAGCGATACTGTTTTTATCCGACAAGTAACACTGCGATTGAGAAAAGAGTTTTTGTACTAAATAAACCGGTGTTTGAGAAAAAATCATTTTTGAGCAATATAAAATAAATCTAATGCTTTGTCATTTACTTTTTCTGTATAAAAATCCTGATGAGACAACGTAGAAGTAGCATTGTGCTGTTGTAATAATTTTTTCCTATTTCTTCTATTTAAAATATCGTATGGTATCTGTAATACTTGCCGTGGTAACAAGTATTGTAAATTAAGAACATCCCATTTAAGAATTTTCTGAACAGCTTTTTTGTTTTCTTCATAATAGCTCATTACTTTGTCGTTACCAAACACTCCCAGCATTTCAATATCTCTAAAAAAGTTTTTTAATAAAGATTGTAATTCTTCTTTTTTATACTCTCTAATATGCCATGGATTGCGTGTTAGTGTTGTTAAAATATTGGGAGTTGTAACAATAAACTTTCCGCCGGGCTTTAAAACTCTATAAATTTCTTGCACAAAAGCTTTGTCATTTTTAATATGTTCTATTACTTGAAAACTAACCACAAAATCAAATGTATTATCATTAAAAGGAAGTGGAGGAACGGTACATTGCACAAAGCTAACATTGGAGTATTTTGAAAAATCTATGGTGGACCTGAACTTATCTACCGTAATAAATTCTGCACAATGTGCCGGAAGATAATTTACACCGTATCCCGATCCTGTTCCAATTTCCAGAACTTTGCCGGCAATTAATTTTGACGCTTCTACATAAGCAAAAATACTACGTTGTAAAACATAATTATCGGAAACTTCCTGATGATTAACTCTTTCGGCGGTTGACATTTTTTATTGGCAAAAAAAAGTAATAAGACAGAATAAACCAAAAAACATTTCGTTTTTAATACGCAAGATTAAATCTTATCTTTGCAAAAATCATTTTTAGAATGAAAAAGTACCTGATAAAAAATATATATGTAGCCAGCGATGGTTATTACGGGAACTATGATGTACTGATAAACCCGCCCTTTATTGAAAGAATTGAGAATATTATTGATGATGCCAATTCAAATATTATCGAAATATCCGGAGAAAACAAAATACTTATACCCGGCATGATTGATGATCAGGTGCATTTTAGAGAACCAGGACTTACACACAAGGGCGATATTTATACAGAAAGTAGAGCTGCAATAGCCGGTGGCATTACTTCCTATATGGAAATGCCGAACACAAAGCCGCCAGCAATTAGTATTAGTGAATTAGAAAATAAATACACACTTGCAAAAGAAAAATCCTTGGCAAATTATTCTTTCTATTTAGGTGCCACCAACGATAATCTTGATGAAATTCAAAAAGCAGACTATTCTAAAATATGTGGCGTCAAAATATTTATGGGGTCTTCAACCGGCAATTTATTAGTAGATAAAAAAGAGACGATTGAAAAATTATTTTCAGAGTGTAGGGCTTTAATTGCAGCCCATTGTGAAGATGATACTATTATTAAAAAAAATTTAGATAAAATTGTAGAGGAATATGGCTTTGATTTAGCACCTTATTTTCATGCCATTATTAGAAATGAAGATGCTTGTTATGCTTCATCAAAACATGCAGTAGAAGTTGCAAAAAAATATAATACACGGCTACATATATTACATATATCCTCTGCAAAAGAGTTGTCGCTTTTTGATAACCAACTACTATTAAAAGAAAAAAGGATTACTGCAGAAGCGTGCATTCATCATCTATGGTTTAGCGATGAGGACTATGAAAAACTTGGCAATAAAATTAAGTGGAACCCCGCCATCAAAACTATTTACGATAAAGAAAGTTTAATAGAAGCGGTGAACAACAATATCATTGATGTTATTGCTACAGACCATGCCCCGCACACACTTGAAGAAAAATCCAAGCATCTGCTGGAAGCACCAAGCGGCGGTCCATTGGTGCAACACGCCTTACCTGCTTTATTCGATTTATATAAACAAAAGAAAATATCTATAGAAACTATTGTACAAAAAACATCTCATAATGTTGCTGATATTTTTAAAATAAAAAATAGAGGTTATATTCGTGAAGGTTACTATGCCGACCTTGTAGTGATGGATTTAAATACACCTTCTTCTGTAACAAAAGATAATATTTTGTACAAATGCCAATGGTCTCCATTTGAGGGATATACCTTTTCTGCATCTATAGAAAAAACTTTTGTAAATGGACATTTAATATATGATTCAGGAAAATTTGATGAATCTAAAAAAGGTGAAAGATTAGAATTTGATTTTCATTTATGATTGACAAATCATTTGCATTAAATATTAATGCTATAATAAAAGAAGTGGGTGCATTTATTCAAAATGAATCTAAAACTTTTAATACATCTAAAATTCAAAATAAAAGCAGTTTTGATTTAGTAAGTTATGTAGATATTGAATCTGAAAAAAAATTAATGACATCTCTAAATAATCTTTTACCGGAAGCAGGGTTTATAGCAGAAGAAACACCTATTAATAAACGAGAATGGAATTGGATTATTGACCCTTTAGATGGTACCACAAATTTTACTAGAAACCTTCCTGCTTATGCTATCAGTGTAGCATTAGAACATAATAATGAAATAGAATTTGGCGCGGTTTATAATATCCCCACTAACGAATTATTTTATGCCATAAAAAATAACGGCGCCTTTTTAAATAACACCATCATTCAAGCATCAAATAATACATTATTTGCCAATTGTTTGATTGCTACCGGGTTTTCAGTTTCAAAATTTGACAAAACAGAAAAACAATTAAAGGTAATTGAATATATTGTGAAGAACTCTCTTGGCATTAGAAGAATGGGTGCTGCCGCAGTAGATTTATGCTACACTGCCTGCGGACGATTTGATGCTTTTTTTGAATGGCACTTAAACCCATGGGATGTTGCCGCCGGCGCATTAATTGCAAAAGAAGCCAATGCCGTAGTTACTGATTTTAGCAATCAAAATAATTGGCTGTTCGGACAAGAAATTTTAGCTGCACAAACAAATATTCACAAACAAGTATTATCTATTATAAATCAATGATATGTCCTTGAAAAAAGCACAAATAAAAATTATCAATGACCCCGTATATGGTTTTGTAAGCATTTCACACCCATTAATACTACAAATTATAAATCACCCGTACTTTCAAAGATTAAGACGCATTAAACAACTTGGATTAACCAATTTAGTATATCCGGGAGCTTTACATACCAGGTTTCATCATGCTATTGGCGCAATGCACTTAATACAGGAAGCTATCCACACGCTCAGAAATAAAAATATAAAAATTTCAGACAAAGAAGAATTGGCTTCATTAGTAGCTATTTTACTGCACGATGTTGGGCATGGTCCATTTTCTCATGCTTTAGAAAACACTATTGTACAAGGAGTATCACATGAAAATATCTCCATTGTATTGATGAATAAATTAAATACGGAATTTAAACAAGAGTTGAAATTAGCCATTCAGATTTTTGAAGATAAATACTATAGGAAATTTTTTCATCAATTAGTAAGCAGTCAATTAGATGTGGATAGATTAGATTACTTACAACGAGATAGTTTTTTTACGGGCGTTAGCGAAGGTGTTATTGGTGCTGATAGAATTATCAAAATGATAAATGTGGTAAAAGATAAATTAGTAATAGAACAAAAAGGAATTTATAGTGTAGAAAAATTTTTAATTGCACGTCGGCTAATGTATTGGCAAGTTTACTTGCACAAAACGGTATTGTCTGCTGAAACATTATTAGTAAATATCCTTAATCGGGCAAAAGAACTTGTGCAAAAAAACAATATTAAACTATTTGCAACACCTGCATTAGAGTTATTCTTAAAAAATAATTTTACCATTACTAACTTTAAAAAAGAAAGCAATGTATTAAACGCCTTTGTATCATTAGATGACACCGATATTATGGCATCTATTAAAGTGTGGCAAAATCATGAGGATTTTATTTTGAGCCATCTGTGTAAATGTTTTATCAATCGTAATTTATTTAAAATTAAACTTCAAAAAGAAAAAATAGATACATCATTTGTGCAAGCTCTTAAACAAAAAGCATTAAAAAAATATCCGAATATTCAAGCAAACGAGTGGCACTATTTTGTATATCAAAACAAAGTTGATAATTCGG
This sequence comes from Bacteroidia bacterium, assembly GCA_039811645.1. Classification (GTDB taxonomy): domain Bacteria; phylum Bacteroidota; class Bacteroidia; order B-17B0; family Aurantibacillaceae; genus BPGX01. Next base: position 40,930 of record JBDHZB010000017.1, read on the forward strand.
CTTATGTAAAAAGTAAATCTAAAATAGCAATATATAATGGTAAAACTTTAGAAGATATTGCCGAAGCAAGCGACCAGTCAAATATAAGTGCATTAAGCGAGCCCGTTACAAAGTACTATATTTGTTATGATAGAAGTTTGTAGTAAAGGTTTATTTAAAAGATTGCCTATTATTGCTTAAAAGATATTGATTAATATGTTCATCTAACAAGTCTGATGGTTCTGCAAAAACTTTAAACTCAGATTTTTCCTTCCCTACCATTGAACATGCTGCTTTTTTTAGTTTTATTGTTTTAGAAAAATAATCTTCTAATGTAAGTACTAAACGAAAAATTTTTTCATCTTCTTCATACATTCTATAGCCTAATTTACGGTTAAATTCTAATGCAGATTTATTACTTTTTAATACAGTAGCAATAGATGTATCTCCTGATTTGAAAACCTCAAAGACAGCCTCAAGCATTGTAAGTGCCGCAAATACAGGCACAGACGTTCCAAAATAGTTTTTATCCCAAATAAAAATGCCGCCTTCTGCAACATTCCCTTTATTATCTGCATTTTTACAATTAATGAGCCCTACCTTTTTTCCATCATGCTCAATAATCATATAATAATTATACTTATTATTAATTTTTTCAAACCATTTTTTTTGCATAATGGGCGTTATGTATTCTTGAAACTGCATCGTTTCTCTGATAAAATCTTGATTCCTCCAATATCTTAAAAGTTCTAAATCTGCTTCTGTTACACGGGTATAAACAAGTCCATACTGATGAACTATCATAACTTCTCTTTAATATGATAAGGAGGCTTTTTATGAATACCCATTAAAATGTATGCAATGTATTCGCCAATAATACCTAATGATAACAAAATTAATCCCACGCCAAATAAAATACTTACAATAATAGAAGTATATCCTTTTTCGGCATAATGAAAAACAAATTTTTTAACTAAATAAATAATGCCCATTAAAAAACTTCCTATTGCAACACTAAGTCCAAGCGTTTTTACAATAACAAGCGGCATAGTAGTGCTAATCATCAATGTCGTTTTAGATAATCCAAACAGTCCACTATATGTATAAGTACTACTTCGTTTTTGTGATGGATAAAAATCGTGATAAACAGCATTAATTTTTTGCGTGTACCATAAAATTATTTCATCAATAACAATTAAGTGCGATGCATGTTCTGTTATTGAGGTTGCTAATTCTTGCGACATTATTCTAAAGCTTGAGCCCTTGCCCGCATCAGGGTTTTCATATTGCGAAATTCTTTTATAAATACTTGACAGTAATTTTCTGTACCATGGATAATGGTATTTACTTGGTGTAACATACATCATATCGGTTTGTGCCGATTTAAATACATTAATTAACTCTGGAAGTTTATCTATAGGATGAGACAAATCGTCATCCATTGTAATAACAATATTACCAACAGCATTGGTTAATCCACAAAAAGTAGCTTTCTGCTGCCCATAATTTCTGGATAATCGAAAAGCTTTAATAAATGAATGTTGTTGTTTTAATACTTTAATTAATTGCCACGTATTATCAAGGCTATTATCATCTACCAAAATAATTTCATAAGAATAATTCTTTAAATTCTGTTGTAAGGTTTCTATTAATTTTTCAATACAACTTTGTGCATTATAAACAGGAATTACTACCGATATCTCAGGTGTTACATCATTCATTATTGGCAAATATAATAAAAACGAATTATAGTTTTTGTTTTATAAAAATATTCCCTATAAAAATAATAAAAAGCGCAAGTAACATATTCCATATTATTAAATCGTTACCAATTTTATAGCCAAAAGGCAAGGGAAAGTTTGTAATAATCCATAATAGTATTGGTGCGAGAAAGCACGAGACAATCATCCACTGTGAGTTTATTTTTTGTTTTGAAAAAATTCCTAATGCATAAATAGCTAATAATGGTCCGTATGTATATCCAGCAATCATCAAAATTGTATCTACAATGGCTTTATTATTAAAGGCATTATATAGCATAATGAGAATCCAAATTAAACCTGTAAACCCTACATGGATAGCAGTTCTGATATTTTGCTTTTGTTTGTCGCTCATTGTTGTATTTATATTTAAATGTAAAATATCGATGTAAAAAGATGTTGTTAATGTTGTAAGTACGCTATCTGCACTAGAAAAAGTTGCGGCTGTTAATCCTAAAATAAAAAATAGTCCTGACCATACATTAAGATGTTGCAAAGCCAGTAATGGGAATACTTTATCGGTATATACAGAGCCATCTGCTTTAATGGGCAACGATATATTTTGATTTTGAAAGTATAAAAAAAGCAGAACTCCTAAGCATTGAAAAAAGATATTTACAACTAACATAATAAAGCTAAAGCTAACAATATTTTTTTGTGCTTCAGTAATATTTTTACAACTTAAATTCTTTTGCATCATATTTTGGTCTAAGCCGGTCATGGCAATACAAATCATAATACCGCCAAGCAAATCTTTTAAAAAGAAATTTTCCTTTACCCAATTCCATTGAAAGATATTAAAATATGATGAATGTATAATTTGTGATGTGGACTCTGCCGTACTCCAATTTAATTGTGTGTTAATGGCAAAAATACTCAGCAATACTCCAAGTACTAAAAATAACGATTGTAACGCATCTGTCCACACTAAAGTTTTTATTCCACCTTTAACCGTATAAGCCAGCATTAAAATTAATATTCCTGTAATACTCCATGCAAAAGAAATTCCTAAAGGTCCTAACACAAATTGTTGAATCACATTGGCAGCTAAAAACAACCTTCCGGCAGCACCAAGCAAGCGACTTATAATAAAAAATAAAGCTCCCGTTTTCTGAATTTTTTTATCAAATCGCTGTTCTAAAAATTCATAAATAGAAGTGAGTTGTAAGCGATAATACAAAGGTAATAATATGTATGAAATAAAAAAATAACCAATAAAATAACCTAATACTAATTGTAAATATGAAAGCCCGCTTGTATAAACCTTTCCGGGAACAGAAATATAAGTAACACCACTTAAACTATCACCAACCATGCCCAAAGCCACAATATACCAAGGAGATGCTTTATTACCAAGGAAGTAAGAAAATGCCGATGATTTTTTAGAAGTAATAAAAGCTATGATTAAAAGTATTAAAAAATAAATACCAATAAAACTTAAAATCAAAAAAGGAGACATCATTTTCTTTTCAGGGCAATCTTACAAAATAAAATACTATATTATTAATTTATCAAAGAAATACAAATGTCTAATCAAATACCCTTTTAATTTTTCTTATCTCTGTTTAATTTATAAAACACAGATAACTGAATAGTATGATCGGATATGCCTATCTTAAAAAACGGATGATAAACATTAATATAATAATTACACCTCAACTCTGCATAAAAGTGCTTGGATAACCCATACCCAATAGCAGCACTAATAGCATCTGCGGTATTAGAGTTATAAAAGGGTTTAAAATTATTTATATAAGAAAGATTAGATGGATGTGTAAGTCGTGTAATATGTGGAACATAAAGGAATCCATTCTCTCTGATCATTACATAAGATAGGTTAAAATATAAATATTTATATCGAGAAATTTTATAGTATTTATTAATGCCAAAATAATCATAAACTCCAAGTCCATTGATATCGCCATAAGGGTTAGAGGCAGAGAGAGAAAGCCAATATGTTTTTCTATAATACAATGAGATTTTGTATTTTGCATTGTATAACTCAAACCCTAATAAACCCGCCTTACTAACAACAGGCATATCATTATTAAATGTTGTATTATAAAAAGGATTTTTAAACACAGTTATTCCTAAATCTATATTAAACCCATTAATTAACTTTTTAGTTGTATCAGTATGTGTTTGTGAAAACAATACCTCAGTGAAAAGTAAAATTATCACTAATATTTTATAATAATCGGTATTTCTATACATAATGAAAATCTAAAACCATCTATTGCACCTATGTCTTTTACATATCTTGAAGGCGCTGGTGACTGTCCTATCAATTGAAATTGATGCTTAAATGCAATATTTACCCATTTAAATTTTTTATAAATACTCCATTCTATACCTACAAAATGACTTGCAGTACTAAGAAAAAGAACTTTATCAGCGCTATTTTCTCTTCTTTCATAAAATATTCCAAAGCCATATTTCATATTTTGTTTTTTATTATAAAAATTAATACCTCCAATAAAGGAATTCCAATAATATAGAAAATTAGTAGAATTATTAACAAAATAAGGATTAGAAGAACTTCTTAATCCGCTAGTAGTATCCTTTACAGTATGGTAAAAATATATATAATTTCTAATAAAAAACTCATACCGTTTATTACTTGGTTTAACTTCGAAACCAATATTAGAAGCTATCTTCGGACCCACATCAATGTAGTGTGTGAATATTCTTGTCCCAAGAATAACGGACACATTAGGTTTCACTCCGATACTTGTGTCTCTTTGCCCATAATAACAAACAGATAATAATAGTAAGGCAGTAAAGCTTACTGCCTTACTATTAAATTGCCACTTCATCTTATCTAAATAAATAGTGAGCATTGGCACCATAACTCATTTGATATGTGCTACCATAAAGAGGCAACTTATCGCCTACTTTAAATACTTGAGCCTGATATACCTCTGAAGCCAATGTAGCTTTATACTCTATGCTATAATAGTTGCCATATTGATCTATTAATCCATAAGTTTTATGTCCGGCGTACCAATCATATTCAAAACATACTACCGGTACTATTTGGCTTAATGAGCTTATCTGTCCGAAAAAATCTTGTCCGTTCAAACTATAGTAACAATTACAATCTACATAATTACTGGGCACATCGGCAGACCAAATATCTACCCCGCCACCAGATCCAAAAGATTTATAATACTCGCTACTACCATATGCTTCATAATGAAAATAAATATGAATGCCTGCACTCTTTATCATATTAGGATTTGAAATATTACCACTACCATTACCGCTACCATTACCATTACCTGTAGTACCACCACCTATGCCACCATTGCCAAGTGTGCTACATCCTCCTCCATTTATATAATAAGTTCCGCCATAACCATCATTCACATCTATATAATAAGGAACAACGCCCTCTCTCTTAGTTTGTGGCATTATACCATTTACAATATAGTCGGGCGTAAAAATA
>JBDHZB010000018.1:0-44604 GCA_039811645.1 Bacteroidia bacterium
TAATGATGTTATTCAAAAATCAGATTATGATTTAGGAAAAAATGTCAATGAAACCTATATTCAGAAAGTACAAAAACACGATGTAAAAGCCATTGCAAGGTTAATTTCTGCGATTGAAAATTTTAGCGAAACACCAGCAGTAACTGACATTATTCAGAAAATTAGTCAATTAGCTAAGCAATCCAAAACACCTGTTTTGGGTATTACAGGCACGGGTGGTGCAGGAAAATCATCGTTGGTAGATGAAATAGTCAGAAGATTTTTAATGGACTTCCCTGATAAAAAAATCGGTATTATCTCTGTGGATCCTTCTAAAAGAAAAACAGGAGGCGCATTGCTTGGCGACCGTATTCGTATGAATAGCGTTAATAACCCAAGGGTGTATATGCGCAGCATGGCTACAAGACAAAGTAATTTGGCACTTTCCAAACATGTTCAGGAAGCAATTGATATTTTAAAAATAGCACAGTTTGATTTAATTATTTTGGAAACCGCAGGCATTGGTCAAAGCGATACCGAAATTACAGAACACAGCGATGTAAGCATGTATGTAATGACACCTGAATACGGTGCTTCTACGCAGCTTGAAAAAATTGACATGTTAGAGTTTGCGGATATTATTGCAATCAATAAATTTGATAAAAAAGGAGCGTTAGATGCACTCAGAGATGTAAAAAAGCAATTTAAAAGAAATAAAAAACTATTTGCTGAAGATGATAGTAAAATACCGGTATTTGGAACCATAGCTGCACAGTTCAACGACCATGGTACTAATGTTTTATACAGAAATATTATAGATATTATTCATCAAAAAACAGGAGCAAAGCTTATATCTAACTTTCATCCATCGGAAGAGATGAGTGAAAAAATATACATTATTCCTCCAACAAGAGTAAGGTATTTGAGTGAAATTACAGATACAATAAGACAATACAATAAAAAATCAGAAGACCAATCATTAATTGCAGAAAAATTATATTCATTAAAACAAAGTATAGAGGAAATAGAAAAAGATGAGTTACCCGCAAATGAAAAAACGTTAGTTATATCGGCTCTGAAAAAACGCTACAGTGAAATCGAATTGAATTTAGAAATTCATAATAAAAATATAATTGATACGTGGGAAGCACGAAAGAGCAAATTCACAAACGATATTTATGAGTTTAAAGTAAGAGACAATATTAAAAAAATAACAGCTTATTCTGAATCACTTTCTCATACTAGAATTCCGAAAGTAGCCGTACCCAAGTTTAGAACATGGGGAGAAATATTAAGATGGAATTTACAAGAGAATTTTCCGGGTTCATTTCCTTATACAGCCGGTATTTATCCATTTAAGCGAGATGAAGAAGACCCTACCAGAATGTTTGCCGGTGAGGGAGCGCCTGAAAGAACCAATAAAAGATTTCATTATCTTTCACTGCAAATGCCTGCAAAACGCTTAAGTACGGCTTTTGATAGTGTAACGTTATACGGCAGAGATCCTGATTACAGACCTGATATTTATGGTAAGATAGGAAACTCAGGAGTTTCTGTTTGCTGTTTAGATGATGCAAAAAAACTATACAGTGGGTTTAACTTGGCAGATCCAAAAACATCTGTAAGTATGACCATTAATGGTCCCGCACCAAGTATGACCGCATTTTTTATGAACACCGCTATTGACCAGCAATGTGAAATTTATATTAAACAAAATGGACTTGAACAAAGCGTAAAGCAAAAAATAGAAAAATTATATAAAGATAAAAACCTTCCGATACCAAAATATAATGGAAAACTTCCGGAAGGCAACGATGGCTTGGGGCTAATGTTATTAGGTGTTACAGGAGATATGGTGTTGCCTGCCGATGTTTATGAACAAATTAAGAAAGATACGCTGGCTAAAGTAAGAGGTACTGTACAAGCAGATATTTTAAAAGAAGACCAAGCACAAAATACCTGTATTTTCTCTGCTGAATTTTCCTTGCGTTTAATGGGAGATGTGCAGCAATACTTTATTAACAATAACGTTAGAAATTTTTATTCAGTTTCTATCAGTGGTTACCATATAGCAGAAGCGGGTGCGAATCCTATTACACAACTTGCACTTACTTTATCTAACGGATTTACATTTGCAGAATATTACCTAAGCAGAGGCATGAAAATTGATGACTTTGCACCTAATTTTTCTTATTTCTTTAGCAATGGTATGGATCCGGAATACAGCGTAATGGGGCGAGTTGCCAGAAGAATATGGGCAAAAGCCATGAAGTATAAGTATGGTGCAAACGAACGTTCACAAATGTTGAAATACCACATACAAACTTCAGGACGCTCGCTGCATGCTCAAGAAATAGATTTTAATGATATTAGAACAACCTTACAGGCATTGTATGCCATTTATGATAACTGCAATAGTTTACACACCAATGCCTATGATGAAGCCATTACAACACCCACCGAAGAATCTGTACGAAGGGCAGTGGCTATTCAATTAATTATTAACAAAGAACTTGGACTTGCCAAAAATGAAAACCCATTACAAGGTTCTTTTATTATAGAGGAATTGACTGACCTTGTAGAAGAAGCTGTAATGGCGGAGTTTGATAGGATTAACGAACGGGGTGGTGTGCTTGGTGCTATGGAAACAATGTACCAGCGCAATAAAATTCAAGAAGAAAGTTTGTATTATGAAACACTAAAACATACCGGTGCATATCCTATTATTGGAGTAAACACATTTTTAAGCTCTAAAGGTTCGCCTACTATTATTCCTAAAGAAGTAATACGCAGTACGCAAGAAGAAAAAGAAAACCAAATAAAAACCGTACAAAATTTAAATCAATTTTATGCAGATATTTCTGCGGCTAAGTTAAAAGAACTGCAACATATTGCGGTACAAAATAAAAATGTATTTGAAAAACTAATGGAGGTTGCCAAGTATTGTACACTTGGACAAATTACTACTGCTTTATTTGACGTAGGCGGACAATACAGAAGGAATATGTAAAAACGCAACAGCCCTTTTCTTAGAAAATGATAAACTCATCAATTACTAATTAGTTATAAAAAGTTTATCTTGATTAATTAGGTAAACAGAAACTTCCGATTCCTTTTGAAAGAGATAAATATTCTTAATTACAGTTTCAATAGCTTCTTTAGAAAGTTTTTCCATCATGCGTGTCCAAAATACAAAGACAATGTATTTATCAGAATTATTTTTCAGTAAGAATGAATCACGTAAACAAGCGGATAACACATTGAGTGGATATATTATTTTGGTTCTTTTTATAGAAATAGCTGATTTTGGAATAAATTGATTAAATCGATTGTTATAATTCCAATTTAAATGAGATAAGAGCCCTTGCGCATAACAGTTAGCATGATACGAAATAAGGCTATCTTGATGGTAATACCATATCTGGATAGGTTGATTAATGTTATGTAAAATTACACTGTCAGTAGTCAAACTTGTAAGACATTTTTGAGTCTCATTGTCCGAATATATAGTATGGTATTTAATATTACCAAATTTAATAGCTCTAACAATATTTTCACATGCTTCTTTATCAAAATTCTTGATATTTTTTATGTTGTATAAACCTCTTATTATTGCTGTACAAGAAGTTGATACAATAAAAATAATTCCAAGAAGCCACAGTGAAAAAGTATATTGTAATAATTTCATGGAAATTTTTACAAAAGTAATAAATTTATACTCCCTGCTTGATGAAAAACTATCTTGTATAGTATCATTTAGGCTATAATATAATATCCAATGCTATTCCTATATACCGACTTGAGGCAGAATCATAATAAGCCTTATAAATACCAGCTTTAATTTTGGGATTAGATGAAGGAATTCCTAACAGAGGAGCTAAATCAGAAGGAATATCCAAATTAAATAATATTGGTAAATAACCATCTATTGTTAAACCATAGTTAGTACTAACGTTACTATCAAATAGCAGTATAAGTTTGCCATTGCTATAAGATGTGCTTACATCTATAGTGCCTGTTACTCCAGAGGTATTGTTTATTCCAAGAATAATGCAAATCCCAAGAGGGACATCGCACCCACCTCTACCTTGAGGATCAGGTATTGGTTCTACCCCATGCCATTTAAATTTGATTTTTGGCTTAGAAATAATAGATTGTGTTTGATTGCTTTTTATATCACTTATGTATTTTGTAAACGCTATATTATTATCAGAAATAGCCATATTTTTAAAGAAATTTTTCTCAATTTCACTTGTTCTTGTAGTAGAAAAATCTTTTAGTGTCATTCTTTCATATTTATCATAGTCTATGGCCTGTGTATTCTCTATAGTTGGTGTGGAGTTCTTCTTTCCACATCCAATTACTATTAGCACAGAGGATGCTATAATTAATGTTTTCTTCATTGTTGTTGTTTTCATTTTGTTTGTTTTTATTGGTTAATAGTATTTAGATTTATTACTGAAATAATTTGTATAAAGGATAATAAGATGTATTGTAAATAAGAAAGAATAAGAAATAAAGGATTTATTTCTATTAGAAAGATTATTTAAAAAACTTCTGAGGTTTTGTTTTGCGTGGATAAAAAAAGCAAGAAAATCACTTAACGCTAAGCGGTGCGATATGCGATATGCGATATGCGATATGCGATATGCGATGTTAGGTACATTACAATGATTTTAGAAATGCAAAGGTAAGTAAATTTTTTTTAACACCGCAAAAAAAATTCTAAGTAAAGCAATTAGGCTATAAAAAACCTAACTCCAATTGTGCTACTTCGCTCATTTTATCTCTATCCCATGCGGGTTCAAAGGTTAGTTTTAACTCTACTTTTTTTAGTTCCGGTAGTTCTTTTAGTTTATCTTCAATTTCTTTTGGAAGTTGGTCTGCAACAGGGCAATTGGGAGAGGTTAAAGTCATTATTACATTGAGTTCGTTATCATCATTAAGATGCAGTTCGTAAATCAGTCCCAACTCCCATACATCAACAGGAATTTCAGGGTCGTAGCAGGTTTTAATGGTATCTATTATTTTTTGTATTAATTCTGTATTGTTTGAAACAATAATTGCTGCCATAATTCTGTGTTTTATTAATTTGCCAGTGTTTTAATTTTATTAATCATGCTTACAAGTCCATTTGCCCTTGTTGGTGATAGGTGTTCTTTTAGTCCGATTTTATTAATAATACCAAAGTCGTAATTCTTAATTTTATCTACCGGTTGGTTATTAACTATTTTTACTAACAGAGAAATAACTCCTTTTGGTATAAGGGCATCACTGTCGGCTGTAAAATGTATTATGTTGTTTTGATCTTTTGTTGCATAAAGCCATACATTACTTTGGCAACCTTTTATTAAAGTAGTATCGTTTTTTAATGAAGCATCCATTTTAGGTAAATATTTTCCAAGTTCAATAATATAGCCATACTTCCCTTCCCAATCTTCGCCGTATAGGTCAAATTCTTCTATCAATTCTTTTTCTATATCTTGTATATCAGTACTCATTTATTGTAACATTTTAATGGTCTTTTTTAGAGCAATAATAAATCTGTCAATTTCACTTTCTGTATTGTATATTCCTAAAGATGCTCTTACAGTGCCTTGTATATTTAAATGCTTCATAAGTAGTTGTGTGCAATGATGCCCCGTCCTTACAGCAACGCCATATTGGTTTAGTAATGTGCCGGTATCAAACGGATGGACATTTTTAATATTAAAAGAAATTGCAGATAATTTATGTGGATTATGCAAGGCATAAATATCAAGGTCATCAGTAAGTTCGGTAAGTTTATTTAATAAATGATGATATATTTCTGCTTCTTCTGTTTGAAAATATTCTATGCCTCCGTTTTTTTGAATGTAATTAAGAGCAGCGTTAAATCCGATAATTCCTTCTATATTTGGTGTGCCTGCTTCTAATCGTTGTGGCGTATCCGCAAACTCGGTTGAATAAAAATCAACATCTTTAATAGCTCCACCACCACTTTTAAGTGGAAAAAATTTGTCATGCCATTTTTTATTTAAGTATAAAACACCAACACCGGTTGGAGCATACATTTTGTGGGCACTGAAAGCTAAAAAATCAATATTTAATTCTTCTGCATTAATAGTAATGTGTGGCACAGACTGTGCAGCGTCTATAAATATAGGAATGTTATTTTTTTTAGCGATTTGAATAATATCTTGAATAGGGTTAATTACTCCCAAGGTATTTGAAACGTGTGCAATAGCAATTAGTTTTGTGTTATCGGTAATCAAAGATTGTAAGTGCATTACATCTATAGAAAGGTTTTTATCTAATTGGGCATATTTTAATTTCACGCCAAATTTATTTGCTCTTGTTTGCCATGGAAGAATATTGGAATGGTGTTCTAATACAGATAAAATAATTTCATCATCTTTTTGAAGGTAAGAATTAAACAAACCATCTGCCAATAAATTAATACTATCTGTGGTTCCTGATGTAAAGATAATTTCTGATGCGTATTTTGCACCAATAAATTTACTTACAGATTCCCGTGTTTGCTCATATAGTTCGGTAGCCTTGATGCTCCATGAGTGTACACCTCTATGGATATTGGCATTTTGAGAACGGTAGTATTCGGCAATAGCTTGTATCACATTTTCCGGCTTTTGAGTAGTAGCAGCGTTGTCAAAATATATTTTATCTGACTGTGCTATAAATGAAAAATCTTTGCGTATATCTTTAATATTGGTACTCATTAATAATTGGTTAATAAAGATTCTATTTCTGATACAATTGTTTCGTTGTTCAGAGTACTTACAACTTCATTACAAAAAGCATTAATTAAAAGTTTTTGTGCCTCGCTTTGGCTTATTCCTCTGGATTGTAAATAAAACAAAGCATCTTGATTAAGATAGCCTGTAGAAGAGCCATGAGAACACTTTACATCGTCAGCATAAATTTCTAATTGTGGTTTGGCATACACAGAAGCATTTTCACTTAGCAAAATATTTTTGCTGTTTTGATAAGCGTTGGTTTTTTGGGCATATTGTTCTACTAAAATAAATCCATTGAAAACGATGGTGCTTTTATCGTCTGCAATGTTTTTATATTGTTGATGGCTTTCTGAATTTGGTTTTTGATGATAAATAGATGTATTATTACTAATGATTGTTTGGTTTTTGGCGTATGCCAATCCGTTTAGAGAGCATTTAATCTGTTCATCTTGTAAAAAAAAGTGTAAATTATTTTTCCAAAGATTACCATGCAGCGACACAAGATGATGATTGATATTGGTGCTGTGTTGTGCATTAACAGCAAAGTTATTAAAGCAAAACAAATTATTACTTAAATCATTTTGACAACTAATCCAATTAATAGTAGAGTATTTGTCTGCATGTACTTCGGTAAATAAATTGCTTAATACGGAATGATTGTTATTACAAATAAATTTTTCATAAATAGTAGCTTGCACCTTTTGTTCAGTAACTACTAAAATTCTTTGTTGATGAAAATTATTTTTCTGATGCTCAAAAGAGTGAACAATCTGTATGGGCTTTTCAGGTGTTTTAGTGATGTGTATTATTAAAATATCAGAACAATAGGCTGTGTTTAATGCAGCAAAAAAATCTTTTTGATGCAGATTGGATTGGTTGAGATATCCGCTTAGGTTGGTAGGTAATTTTTGAGGATTGTTATAAATAGTAACGGTATCTGTTTTTATATCGTGTAGAATATTCTTACCATGTAGTAAAATGGTAAAAAAGTTTTTGTTTGCATATTGCTCTAATACTTGTGAGTTTACTGTGCTTGCAGGTGCAGATGTTAAGGAACGAAAATTCCTTTTTATAGTACTTTCTATATTTAAGTATTTATAAGATTCACTTTTTAAATCCGGTATGCCATGTTCTTCAATATATTTTAAAGATGATACCAATGCTTTATCATTAACATAAGTAACCTTCTCGTTCATTTGATTTAACCAATCGTTAAGAAAAGAAGATTTATTAACCAAAGTTAGACTCATTGCTTTAAGATTTTACAGATTCTTCTTGTTTAAATTCATCGTACCCTCTTTTTTCTACATCTAAAGCGAGTGTCTTATCGCCGCTTTTAATAATTTTTCCTTTATATAAAATATGTACAAAATCAGGAATAATATAATCAAGCAACCTTTGATAGTGTGTAATTACCATTACGGCGTTTTCTTTTGTTTTATAGGCATTAACACCCGTAGAAACAATTTTTAAAGCGTCAACATCAAGTCCGGAATCGGTTTCATCAAGAATTGCCAACAAAGGATTTAATACGGAGAGTTGAAAAATCTCGTTTTTCTTTTTTTCTCCTCCACTAAAACCTTCATTAAGCGCACGTGTTAGAAGTGTCGCAGGTAAATCCAGCATCTTTTGTTTTTCTTTAATCATTTTTAAAAATTCAGAGGCATCAATAGGGGCTTGTCCTTTATACTTTCTAATACTGTTTAATGCTGCTTTTAAGAACTGCATATTACTTACACCGGGTATTTCTACAGGGTACTGAAAGGACAGAAAGATGCCTTCTGCAGCTCTTTGGTCAGGGCTTAACCCTAAAATACTATTGCCATTAAAAAGTACATCTCCGTCTGTAACTTCATAACCTTCTTTTCCTGCTAAAACATAAGAGAGTGTTGATTTTCCGGAGCCATTAGGTCCCATAATAGCATGTACTTCACCTTTGTTTATTTCTAAGTTGATTCCTTTTAAAATTTCGTTTCCATTTACTGAAACATGAAGATTTTTAATAGATAATAATGACATAATTTTTATTTTTTTATCCGACACTTCCTTCTAAACTTACTTCTAAAAGCTTTTGTGCTTCTACGGCAAATTCCATAGGTAGTTTGTTTAATATATCTTTGCAATATCCGTTTACAATTAATGAAATGGCTTTTTCTTTATCAATACCTCTTTGCATACAATAAAAAATTTGTTCTTCACTTATTTTTCCTGTTGTGGCTTCATGCTCTATAATGCTCGTTGGTTCTTTTACTTCTATATAAGGAAATGTATGCGCTCCGCAGGTATCACTTAAAAGTAAACTATCACATTGGCTAAAATTTCTGGCGTTTTTGGCGCCTTTACGGACCTGTACCAATCCTCTATAATTGTTTTCACTTTTGCCTGCCGAAATACCTTTTGATATAATAGTTGAACGGGTATTTTTTCCTATATGAATCATTTTTGTGCCAGTATCTGCTTGCTGAAAGTTATTCGTTAATGCAATAGAGTAAAACTCTCCCACACTATTATTCCCTTTTAAAATAACAGAAGGATATTTCCATGTAACCGCGGATCCTGTTTCTACTTGTGTCCAACTGATTTTAGCATTGTCACCTAAGCAAATACCTCTTTTGGTAACAAAGTTAAATACACCGCCATTGCCGTTTTTGTCTCCCGGATACCAATTTTGCACAGTGCTGTACTTGATTTCTGCATTTTGATGTGTAATAATTTCTACAATAGCAGCGTGCAATTGATTTTCATCTCTTTTTGGAGCAGTGCATCCTTCTAAGTAGCTGGCATAGCTGTCTTCATCGGCAATAATTAATGTACGTTCAAATTGACCTGTGCCTGCGGCATTAATACGAAAATATGTTGAGAGTTCCATAGGGCAGCGCACACCCTTTGGAATGTAGCAAAAAGAACCATCTGAGAATACAGCAGAATTGAGTGCCGCATAAAAGTTATCGGTATAAGGTACAACTGTTCCTAAATATTTTTTTACTAATTCGGGATGGTTTTGAACAGCCTCGCTAAAAGAACAAAAGATAATTCCTTTTTCTGCAAGCACTTCTCTGAATGTTGTTTTTACAGATACACTGTCAAGCACAGCATCAATCGCAATATTGGGTGTTACTCCTGCTAAAACTTTTTGTTCTTCTAACGGAATGCCAAGCCGTTCAAACATTTTAAGAACGTCAGGATCTACTTCTTCCAAACTATTAACAGTTTTCTTTTTTGGAGCAGAGTAATAGATAATGTCCTGAAAATTCGGTGTAGGAAAATTAACATGCGCCCAACTGGGATGTTCCATTTCTTTCCAATACTTAAACGCTTTTAATCGAAAATCTAATAACCATTCGGGTTCATTTTTCTTATAAGATATAAAACGTATAATTTCTTCATTTAAACCTTTTGGAGCAGAGTCGGCTTCAATGTTAAAACTCCAACCCCATTCATAATCTTTATTTATTCTTTCATGTATAATATCGTTGCTCATAATAGAAAATTACAAATTGCCTTTAACCCGATACACAAACTAATAATTGGGCAGGTTACTGCTTTTAAGGGGAGTATTTCTGCTATTACTTTGTTTATAGGGCGTTCCATTTGTTATTTAGATTTATTCTAAATTCGTTTTTTGTGCAAATATACCTAATTTAAGGTATTGAATAAAAAGAATAAAGGTGATTATGTATAGTATTTTTCTATTGATAATTAAAAATAATAAATTAAATCTATTTTATGTTCATGAATGTCTCTACAAAATAGTTAGAGATATTTAACGGATATATTTATTTTTTTTATTGAACCCTTACTGTATTTTTCAGTAATTTGAAAGCAAATTTTGTTATGCAAAGAAATTATCTTTTATGGCTATTACTTTTTGTAAGTTCATTTTATTTCGCCCAAAAAAATCCTAAAACATATTCTACTACTAATCAAAAAGCTATTAAGTATTACGAAGAAAGTAAAATTTACTTTCAACAATACAAAGATAAAGAAGCTGAAGAGTCCATTAAGAAAGCAATAGAGAAAGATGATAATTTTATAGAAGCGCACGCTGCCTATGCGCAGCTTTTGTTTACACAAAAACGTTGGGAGGAAGGCATTGCTCAAATTCAAAAAGCAATCGCCATTAATCCGGATTTTTATACAGGCAATTATTTTATGTTAGGCACAGCAGCCATGCAAATAGGAAACTATGATATAGCCTATCAAGCTTATAAGAAATTTTTATCTTATCAAAGAATAGACCCTGCTTTGAAAGAAGAAGCTCAAAAACAAATTAAAAATGCAGAATTTGGAATAAATGCCATAAAAAATCCGCAACCTTTCAAGCCCATCAATGTTGGTACGGGCATTAACACCGCTAATAACGAGTACTTCCCGTCTATTACCGCAGATGGTAATCAACTATTATTTACAAGACAAGTAGGAACTAATGAAGACTTTTATATTTCAACAAAAGTTAATTCAAAGTGGACAACGGCTTTTCCAATTACAGAAATTAATTCTTATGGCAATGAAGGTGCTCCAAGTATTTCTGCTGATGGTAACTTTATGTTTTTTGCGTCTTGCATTAATATTGAAGGCAACTATGGAGCGCCTGATAGAAAGGGATATGGTAGCTGTGATATTTTTTATTCTGAAAAAGTAAATGGTAAATGGACAAAACCTATGAATGTAGGTCCACCTATTAATACTCAAAACTGGGAAACGCAACCATCATTTTCATCAGATGGAAAAACATTGTATTTTATACGAGGCATTATTTCCCGTGGAGACATAAAACAACAAGACATATATGTAGCAACACTTCTGCCTAATGGAAAATTTTCAGAGCCGGTAAAACTTGATTCGACGATTAATACTAAAGGAGTAGAGGAGTCTGTGTATATCCATCCCGATAACCAAACGCTTTATTTTTCAAGTGATGGACATATTGGAATGGGAGGACTTGATTTGTATATGAGTAAAAAGCAGCCCGATGGAAAATGGGGAAAGCCCATTAACCTTGGATATCCGATAAACACACACAATGATGAAAATAGTTTGTTGGTAGATCCTGCCGGTAACCTTGCATATTTTGCCAGTGATAGAAAAGATGGGTATGGCGGGTTGGATATTTATCAATTTGAATTGCCACAAAATATAAGACCGGAAAAAATTACTTATGTAAAGGGAAAAGTGTTTGATGCAAAAACAAAAAAAGCAATTGCAGCAAAATTTGAGATGTATGATTTATTTACACAGAACAATATCGCTAATTCTTATGCCGATGAAAAAGGAAATTTTTTAATAACACTTACTGCCGGAAAAAATTACATGATTAATGTTGAACAAAAAGGATATTTATTTTACAGCGATAACTTTTCCTTACAAAATACTGAAACCTCTTTTGATAAACCCTACCTGTTGGATATTCCACTTCAACCAATTGATACAGGTGCTATTACAGAATTAAAAAATATATTTTTTGATGTGAATAAATGGGATTTAAAACCGGAAAGCAAAGCAGAATTAGAAAAACTTATTTTGTTTCTAAAACAAAATCAAAATGTAAAAGTTGAAATTGGCGGACACACTGATAATTCCGGAGATAAAAAATTTAATCAAACACTATCTAATAATAGGGCAAAAGCGGTGTATGATTATTTAATAAAAAATGGAAGTATTCAAGAAAGTAGATTAAAATACAAAGGATATGCTGATACCAAACCTAAGGTACCAAATGATACGCCGGAAAACAAAGCAAAGAATAGAAGAACGGAGTTTAAAATTATTGGTAAGTAGCAAACGAATAAAAGTTTTTGTATAATTGCACCGTTTTTATCGCACATTGATATTGCCCGGATGGCGGAATTGGTAGACGCGCTGGTCTCAAAAACCAGTGAGTTCACACTCTTGCCGGTTCGACTCCGGCTCCGGGTACAAAAATATATTTTGGCAGCAGTATATATATTATATTCAATAAGAATAGACAGGTATTATGTAGGTTACACAAAGGATATAGCAGTGCGTGTGCATCAGCACCAAAACAAATTTTATAAAGGTAGTTACACAGTTCAAGCAGATGATTGGGAAGTGAAGTTATTAATAGACACACTAAGTATTAGTGAAGCAATTAAAATGGAACGCTATATAAAACGTATGAAAAGCAGAAAATATATTCAGCAATTAATAGAAGACAAAGAAACTGTAAATAAGCTAAAAGCAGCAATACAATCAGATTAGGGCTCTTGCCGTCCCGATGCATCGGGACGACTCCGGCTCCGGGTACAAAAATATATTTTGGCAGCAGTATAATCATACAGAGAGAAATGCGATTGTACTATGGAACAAAAGAAAATGTACCTTTGCCAAAAATTATAATATATGAACTTAGAGAACATTTTTGCTACAGCATACTCATATCAAGAATACAGAGCGTTGGTTGATAAATTAGTTGCTGAAGGCAAAACAACGGGAGACACGCAAAACGACAGGCTGCTTGAGTTTACGAAATTAAACATCCAAAGAATGAATAGGATTGATAAAACTGTTCAATTATCCCAGGAAACAATATCAAAATTAAGCCAAAGTACTAAAAGCTATAAATGGTTACTTATTGGAGACGCATGGTGTGGCGATTGTGCCCAAATAATTCCGGTCATTAACAAAATTGCAGAAAGTGTACCCGACAAAATCATACTAAAAATTGTATCAAGAGATACACATGCGGGGCTGGTTGAAAAATATAATCCAAACGGTTCTAAATCAATTCCACGACTTTTAATCTTAGAGAAACTTTACGAAGAACCACTTACAACATGGGGACCAAGACCAAAGCCCGCACAAGACATCATGCTGAACTGGAAAAATAATCAAGATACAATTACGTGGGAAGATTTTGAAAAATCCTTACATCTATGGTATGCAAAAGATAAGGGGCAAACGATTATCAACGAGTTGGTTGCAGTAATAGATGCTTGTGAGAAAAAATAAGCAGATTCGTTAAAAGAGTACAAATAAGCATAAAAAATAAAAATAATTTGTCTAATAAGAATATATTCTATACTTTTGTGAGCGAATACTTACTAACATGTATATTATGAATGGAAAAAACAACATTGCAATAGGATTTTTAATAATGGGAGGGTTTATGATATATGGATTCTTATTGATTTACCTTAGAGATTTTTCACCAAATAAGGCAGAATGGATTAGTTCTTATGGTAACGGAAAACATTTTGAATCAAGATTAGCCCATGTACATGGTAATCTCTTTGCATTTTTAAATATTCTCATAGGATATCTTTTAATACAATTTAGAGATAACATTAAGCATGTAAAATTTATTTCATGGATAGCCTTGACAGGGTTACTAATGCCACTGGGTATTTTATCAGAGGTTTACTTTGGGATATCTCCTATTTTGGTTATAATTGGATCTATAGCCATGATTGTATCCGTATTATGGTTAGGGTTTGCATTCATTCAATTAAAATTAAATAATGAAAAATAAAGAATTTACTTCGAGACAAATAGAAATAATGGAAGCGGCTACTCTTCGTATTGATAAATTTGGAATTCAGGAATTAACGATTAAGAATTTATCATCTGATTTGGATTTATCAGAGGCTGCGCTGTATAGACACTTTAAAAGTAAGAATGAAATACTACTAGGGCTGTTAAATTATTTTATCATAGAAATGGAGCAAAGAATAGATAAAATTGTTTTAAATAAAGCAGAATCTCCATCAGGTATATTAAGGCAGGTTTTTACATCACAGCTAAATGCTTTTACAGAGAAACCGGCTATAGTAAGTGTGATTTTTTCAGAAGGGATATTTCAGTTTAATAAAGAATTAAAAGAAAAAGTTTCTGCAATGATGACGCTGATGCAACAACATATTAATACTATTGTAACAAAAGGTCAGAAGGAGGGTTTATATGGAAAACTATTAAATGCAGAACACATAACAACTATTATTATGGGAAGTATGCGCATGGTGGTTTTAAAATGGAAGCTTTCAGGCAATAAATCTAATTTAGTAAAAGATGGCAATAATATATTAACCGGACTTCTAAAAATGATAGAAAAATGAAAAAGATTTTTATTTATATTATATCGATCGTCTTACTCAGTTTTGGGCTTCTTACTTTATTCCTGAGTTCATCTATTATATTCGATTTATTTGAAATAAGAGCAAAAGAAGGACATTATGTGTTGTTTATTGTGTGGGCAAACTTTATTTGTAGTATCCTTTATCTTTTTTCGGCATATGGGTTGATAAAATATCGGCAATGGATTACGAAGACTTTAAGTATAGCAAGCACAATTTTAATTCTTGCATTTATAGGATTACTGCTGCACATTAAAGGAGGAGGAGCTTATGAAGTAAAAACAATTGGTGCAATGATACTTAGAATTACTATTACATTATTACTTACTATAATCTCTTACTTTTTTACAAAAAAACATAATACTTAAAAAATTTTATTCTATGAAGTTAGTAAATACTTACAAACATATTTTTAATATTATATTACTATTTATGGTAAATAATATGACTGCTCAAGAAGCGTGGACATTGCAACAATGTTTAGATAGTGCGCAAGCGTATAATAAGCAACTACAAATTTATCGCAACAATATTGCTATTAGTCAGCAAAAAGAAAAAGAAGCTACAGCAAACTTAGTTCCAAAACTTTCGGCTAATGCAGATTATAAATATTTTGCAGAACTGCCACATCAATTAATGCCTTTAAATACATTTAATCCAAAGGCTCAAGAATGGCAGTTCAAAGATGTGCAATTTGGTGTTTCACACAATATTAATGTTGGGCTGCAATTAGTCATTCCTTTATATAATACTCAAATTTATAGTGGAATACAGCAAACTAAGACAGCAAAAGAATTGGCTGAATTACAGCTTCAGAAAACAGAAGAACAGGTTGTAATAGATATTACTACACTTTATTACAATGCCCAGATTATAAAAAAACAATTAATCTTTATTGATAGCAATATCTCAAATACATATCGATTATTACAAACAGTTCAGTTGCTACATAAACAACAAATGGCTAAAATAAGTGATGTAACCAAAGTGAACTTACAAGCGGAGCAACTACAAGCCCAAAAAGAGCAACTACAATATAAATATATACAAATTTTAAATGCTCTTAAATTGAGTATCGGGATTTCTTATAAGAGAAATATTATAGCCTCTGATGAAATTGTTTTTACTCAAAAAGAAGATAGTAAGATAAAAAACAATATTGATTATCAATTAATACAAATACAGCAAAAAATTATTCATATTGAATTGCATTCATTAAGTTACTCTCGATTCATCCCCTCATTTAATTTAATTGGTTCTTATGGCACAACTGGATTTGGATACGATAAAAAACCAAACAATTTTTTAAAATTCTATCCTGTTTCTTTTGCGGGTTTACAGCTAAATTATACCTTATTTAATGGAACCACCACTCAACGAAAAATCAATCAGAAGAAATTAGAGCTAAAAAACAATGAGCTACAAACTCAAATCACGCTCGAAAAAAATGAAATAGAGATTATAAATACTTCTAATCAAAAAAAAATTGCCCTACTTATGATTTATCATGCTGAAAAACAAATTACACAAGCTCAAACTATCTATGAACAGGTTATATTACAACAAAAGCAAGAAATAGCAAATCTTACAGATGTATTATTGGCTGATAATACCTTACGAGAGACACAACAGAATTATTTAGCTGCAATAATAGATTATTTAAAGGCAGATTTAGAATTGAAAAAACTAACAGGAACAATTAAAAATTAAGAATCTTAAAACTAAATAGTATGAAAAAAATAATATGGATAATAATAGGAGGTATTATTACCGGTTTGATGGTATTTAAACTAATAAATAATAAAAAAACAACTGAAAGTAAAGTATATCAATACGATAAAGACAAGCCTATTACAGTAAAGGTAGATACTATTCGACTTAAATCTTTGGCAGAAGAAAATAAATATACAGGAACGTTTGAGCCAAATAAAGAAACTAAAATCAGCGCAGAAATACAGGGAAAAATCAATACTGTTATAGTCGATGTAGGAGATTATGTTCAAAAGGGGCAAACGCTTATTGAGTTAGATAATACACTTTTAAAATTACAATTACAGACGGTTGAAACACAAATTGAAGGTTTACAAGATGATGTCAACCGCTATACTATTCTTGCGCAGGCAGATGCCATTCAGGGTGTACAATTAGAGAAAGCAAAATTAGGATTAAAATCTGCAAAGATTCAAAAAGCAACCATAGAAGAGCAAATTAATAAAACAATAATTAGAGCTTCGTTTGATGGAATTGTTACAGCTAAATTAAGCGAAGTGGGTTCTTTTGCTGCGCCCGGAGTTCCTTTATTACAAATTACAGATATCACTACATTGAAATTTACAATATATGTTCCGGAGCCCGAGTTTAGTCAATTTCAAGAGAATAAAAATTATACTATCAGTGCCGATGCGCTTCCTGATATTCCTCTTTTTGGAAAATTAATTATGATTGGAAGCAAGGCTAATATGGCTAATAATTTCCCTATACAATTTCAAGTAAATAATACCAAGCAATTAAGTATTAAATCAGGGATGTTTGGAAAAGTAAGCCAGGAAACTCAAGCGATAGAAAAAGGAATTCTTATCCCTACGTCTGCTATTATTGACGAGGCAGGGAAATCACAAGTATATATTGTAAAAAATGGCAAAGCAATTTTACACACAATTACAACTTCAAAAAATATAGGAAATAAAACGATTGTATCAAGTGGTTTGAATGAAAAAGATTTAATTGTAACAAATGGTTTTATCAATCTGTTTGACAGTGCAAATGTCATTATTAAATAAAATCAGCCAATTATGAACATCACAGAAATATCAATAAAAAGACCTTCACTGATTATCGTGCTTTTCAGTGTGTTTGCTCTTTTAGGAATTATCGGCTATAAAAATTTAAGTTACGAATTAATGCCGGACTTTAATCAGCCTGTTGTTGTTATTCGAACGGCTTATCCGGGAGCAGAGCCTAACGAGGTAGAAACTTCTGTTTCTCGTAAAATAGAAGATGCGCTTTCTAATTTAGAGGGTGTAGATTTCCTTGTAACAAAATCCTTGCCTAATGCTTCCATTATTATTGTTAACCTGAAATATGGTACCGATTTGGATAAGACCATGCAAGATGCACAACGTTATATTGATAATATCCGAAAAGATTTACCTAAAGATATTTTAAGTCCCGTGATGAGTAAGGTGTCACCGAATGATTTGCCGATTATGTCAGTAAGTGCTACGAGCAACTTAAAAGCAACCGAGTTTTATCAAAAAATGAAAGATGATTACCTGCCTCAAATTCAACAATTAAAAGGTGTTGCAGAGATTACTATATTGGGCGGAGAAGAGCGAGAGATTCAAATTAAAGTAGATAAGGATAAACTAAAACTATATAAGCTTTCTTTATATCAAATTGTGGAAGCCGTTAATCGCTCTGGAATTGATTTGCCTGCAGGAAAATTACAAACGGATACCGAAAATAATTCTGTTCGCTTGGTTGGAAAATTCAACATTGTTAATGACATTCAGAATGTGCAAGTAGCAATGCCATTTCCGGGCAGCCCGGTTTATGTAAAAGATGTAGCTGTAGTAACAGATGGAATTAAAGAAATTACTTCGTATAGCCGTTTTAATGGCAAATCAGGTATTGGCTTAATGATAAAAAAGCAAGGCGATGCCAATGCAGTAGAAGTATCAAAATTAATTCGGGAAAAGTTTAAAACTATCGAACAACAAAACACTTCATCAACTGTGAAGTTTGTAATTACCGATGATAGCACCGACAATACTATTGCTGCAGTTAATTCGGTAGTATTCGATTTAATTTTAGCGGTTATTTTGGTTTCTCTGGTTATGCTTTTATTTTTACGAAGCTTCCGAAATTCATTAATTGTTTTGGTGGCTATCCCTACTTCATTAATTACCGCATTTGCTGTGATGTGGCTTTTGGGATATACTTTAAATTTAATGACACTCCTTGCTATGTCTTTAATCATCGGAATTTTAGTAGATGATGCCACTGTTGTATTAGAAAACATCCAGCGTCATTTGGATATGGGAAAAGAAAAAAGAAAAGCTTCTTTAGATGGTCGTATGGAAATCGGATTTTCAGCCTTATCCATTACATTGGTTGATGTGGTTGTATTTTTACCCATTTTATTTTTACAGGTGTTTGTTGCCGATATGCTCAAACAATTCTCGGTTGTTGTTATTACCTCTACACTCACAAGTTTATTAGTAGGATTTACACTAACTCCATGGATGTCCTCTCGAATTGGGAAGAAAGAAGATTTGCAAGCCACTAATTTCTTTAATCGATTTTTACTTTGGTTTGAAAAGCAGTTAGATAAATTCATTCATTGGTATGGAGAAACACTAAATTGGGTATTGCATCACAAATTATTATTTACAGGATTTGTACTACTGCTTTTTGTTGGAACAGCAGTGATGATGAAACAAGGCATTATTGGTAAAGAATTAATCTCTACCGGCGATCAAGGGAAATTCAGACTTGCCATGGAATTTGATAAGAGTATTTCTATTCAGCAAAATAATTTGATTTCTGAAAAAATTGAAAACTATATTTTACAACAGTCCGAAGTGGCAAGTGTTTTTAGTAACATAGGCGGGCCAAGTACAGGCATTGGAAGTTTGGGTGTAGGGATGGCAAACAAAACGGAGTTTACAATTCAGCTAAAACCCAAAAAAGAAATAAATCATCTTTCTACAGAAGTGTTTATGCGGAAACTGAGAGATCATTTACAACAAGGTTATCCCGGAATTAACTTTTCAATTGCAGCATTGGGTTTAATTCCTCGTTCTGCACCAATTGAAATTACCCTAAGCGGAAGCAACTTAAATCAGGTGATGCAAACAGGTGCTCATCTAAAATCAGTAATTGAAAAAATTCCCGGAGCAGACAATGTGCGTTTGTCAGTAGAGGCAGGAAGCCCTGAGTTCAAGGTAATACCAGATAAAGATAAGATGCAACGTCTTGGCTTAAACACAGCTTTTGTAGGTGTGAATTTACGAACCGCATTTACAGGAAATGACGATGCGACTTTAACAGAAAACGGAACAGAATACCCGGTCAGAATTTACTTAAATAAATTCAACCGAAAAAATGAAGACGATATAAAGCAACTCTATCTTGTTAATCCAATGGGCATACCTGTTGAAGTATCACAGATTGCCAACATTGAAAGAGATAATTCTCCTTCACTCTTAGAACGAAAAGATCGCCAGCCGGCAATCACACTTACAGCCGATGCCTTAGGAAAACCATCTGGAACAGTAGCTGATGAAGTTGTGGCATATATAAAAAACAACCCTTTGCCCGAAGGCATACAAATGACCTGGGGTAGTGATATTAAAAGACAGAACGATAGTTTTGGGGCTTTAGGTTCGGTATTACTTATTTCTTTTATTTTGATTTATTTAATTATGGTTGCTCTGTATGATAGTTTCATTTATCCCTTTGTAGCTTTGTTTGCCATACCACTTGCAGCAATTGGAGCATTTTTAGCCTTAAACTTATCATTGAGTAACCTGAGTTTGTTTGCTTTATTAGGTCTTATTATGCTGATGGGATTAGTAACTAAAAACTCTATCTTAATTGTAGATTTTACCAATCAACTAAAAGCAGATGGCAAACATTATAAAGAAGCATTAATTACGGCAGGAAAAGAACGTATGCGCCCGATATTAATGACTACGCTATCTATGGCCATTGGTATGTTGCCTATTGCATTAGCCAGTGGAACTGCTTCAGAATGGAAAAACGGATTAGCCTGGGTAATCATCGGAGGCTTGCTTTCTTCATTAGCACTAACTGTATATGTTGTTCCTATGGTGTATGATGTAGTGGATAGTATGAAAGAGAAGTTGAGAATTAAAAATTAAAAATGATGAGTTTGTGCTTAAAACAATATTAGCAATGATTTTAATGGTCTTTTTTTTGACCTCATTTAAATTCATTAACAAGGACAATTACAATTTAACCATTGAAGTTGAAAACTTGCGAAACTCGAAAGGCTTCGTACAAATAACTTTATACAACAAAGAGGGCTCTATTCCTGATGAACATTACAAAGATTATTACAAAATGGAGAAAGTAATCATCAATAACGGAAAAGCAGAATATACATTTTCAAACTTGCCTAAAGGTAATTATGCCATAAATATACTTCATGATGAGAATAAAAATGGTAAGATTGATAGGGGATTTATTTTACCTAAAGAAGGCATTGGATTTTCAAATTATTCATCAATCGGGCTAACCAACCGACCGAATTTTAAAAAAGCAAGTTTTGAATTAAATCAAAATAAGACAATTAAAGTAAAGGTGATTTATTTATAACCTAACACATCGTACAAGCGCCCCTCATGCTTGAAATTCCAAATAGTAAATGGATAAAAATTTATTGGCAGTTATTATTTGTTGATTTGATTAATCCAGTTACTTATTATCACATCTCCATATTCACTTAAAATAGATTCCGGGTGATATTGAATACCATAAATATTATATTGTATATGCTTACAAGCCATTACTAAATTATTTTTATCAATTGCTAATGCAGCTAGGTTACTATTTAGATTATCAAGTATTACGCCCCATGAATGATATCTCCCTATTTTAAATTCTTTTGGACAGTTTAGAAAAACAATATCGTTTCTTATAATTGTAATATCTGTGCTTTGCCCATGTATGGGCACCGGTAGTTGAGAGAGTGTGCTATTGAAATATTGCGCTATTGCCTGCATACCAAGACAAATACCAAGCATTGGGATTGTTGTATGATAATGATGAATGATATCCATCATGAAACCCGCATCTTTTGGGAGCTTTGGACCCGGCGAAAACACAATTGCATCAAAATTTTCGATTTCAGATATGTTTATTTTATCGTTCCGAATAACAGCGATTTTTCCATCAAAAAATTTTTCAATAAGATGATAAAGGTTATAAGTAAAACTATCGTAATTATCAAGGATTAAAAGATGTTTCAATTAAAAAAATTGAGAAGATGAATTACTTGTTTTTTGAAGTTCTGATAATTTCAAATCCAAATTCCGAAATATTTGGTAAAGGATTGATACGCATGGCTTGTACAAAATAGAACTTATATTTTCCACTTTTAGCAAATCTTATATTACGTTTAAGCGGTAGTGTTAAATCGTACATATCTCCCAATCCGCTGCCATGCCATTTACCTTTACTGTCGGCAAGAATACATTCTAATGTATCTGTTTTAGTAGTGTGGTTAGGGTATTCTGTTGTTAAGAAAACGTAGAGGTTGCTAAAAGGATAAAGTTCTCCATGACGAATTTTTACATTAATGTCATTTAAGCTGGTTGTATCAATAATATGAATATCAAATTTTGCAGTATCTGACGCTGCCCATTCTTCTTTTTCAAAATAATAATATTTACTATATACAGTACTGGTGCTGCATGAATATAGTATAATTAATAAAACGATTAAGATATAATATTTCATTTTTTTCGGATATTTTTTTTATGTCTGTGAAAATGATTCTTATTTTTTTTGAATTTATCATCAAATCTGTTGAGAGATTCTTCTTGATTATTTTGTTTAATAGGGTTTGTATTAGTTGCTTCTGCAATAGGGGCTATATTTAAATCTTCCGGTAAAATATTATTGACATTCATTTCAAGAATTTCATTAACCCGCTGAATAGAAACAGCGATAAAATTACCAGATTCATGCTCGTATGCCCACCACATTTTCTTTTTAAATAAATCATGTTTAATAAATTTTGCCTGACCTTTTTTAGTTTTAAGAAGTTTGTTGTTTACATCAGGAAATTCTTTTAAAGCATCTACGTATGTGTCTAATTCATAGTTTAAGCAGCATTTTAACTTACCGCATTGTCCTGCTAATTTTGTTGGATTGATAGACAATTGCTGATACCTCATTGCAGAGGTGTTAACAGACCTAAAATCATTAAGCCAAGTACTGCAGCATAGTTCCCTTCCGCATACACCTATTCCTCCTAACCTTGCGGCTTCCTGCCTAGCACCAATTTGCCTCATTTCTATTCTTACTCTAAATGTTTCAGCAAGTTTTTTAATTAACTCTCTAAAATCAACTCTTCCATCTGCCGTGTAGTAGAATGTTGCTTTAACTTTATCGCCCTGATATTCTACATCAATAATTTTCATTTCTAATTTTAATGACAATGCAATTTCACGAGCCTTATGCATGGTTGGGTATTCCAGCTTTTGTGCCTCTTGCCATTTTTGAATTTCCGGTTGTTTCGCCTTTCTTAGAATTTTTTTTAAGGATTTAGTATCTGTTATATTTTTCTTTTTAAGTTGAAGTTTAACAATTTCTCCGATAGCAGAAATTGTTCCAATATCATAGCCGGTTTCAGATTCAGTAACCACTACTTCTCCGGTATAAAGTGATAATTTATTAACATTTATAAAATATTCTTTCCTTGAATTTTTAAATCGCACTTCTACTATAGAAAAAACGCCATTAGGAAGTATTTCGGTAATGTTTCCTAACCAATTAAATACATTTAATTTATTACACGATCCGCTTGAACAGTTGTTACAACTACCATCTGTTTTCGATTCCATCGTATTGCATCCTCGTCCGCTGGAGCATCCTGCACAAGCCATAAAAACTTATTTTTAGTGGCTAAAATAAGAATAGTATTACGAATTTGAAAATTAGTTTAGTTAAAACTTAAAACGCTTCGCCGGAGCCAATATACAAAGCTTGGGTGTTTTTACTAAATCCCACATCTCCTCCTAAATTAACTCTTTCATGTTTAACGAGCATGAATCTTAACCCCGCGCCGTAGGTATATTTTATATCAGTTAAATTAAAATCTGAGAAGTTATGCTGTACTTCTCCCAACCCACCAAATACAACGATGCCAATAAACTTCCAAATAGGTATTCTTACTTCTGATTGATAACAAAGCATGAATTTACCTCTATATGTCCCTAAGTAATATCCTCGCATTATCATGTCTCCGCCCATTTGTGCTAATTGTCTGAATGGAACGTGCCCCCAGTTAAAATTTACAAGCCCCTGCATACACAAAATAATATTATTGTGTAACCGTATAAATTTTCTTGTATCAAGCATAAAATTCCTGAAAAAATAATTACCTCCCATAAAGCGCTCATAAAAGGTTCCGGATATATCTAAGTAAAATCCTTTTCTGGAATTAATCACATTATCTCGGCTGTCATATAAAAAAACGGGACCAAATCCGGACGTTATGCTCCCCTGTTTCCCTACTACAGCAGCTCTGTCAAATGTACTTCCGCTATCGTATCTTATATTAAAAACGTGATTAAACTGATATTGTATACCGGCAAAGTAGTGGTCTTGCAGAGCGTACATAAATTTCTGTATGGTGTAAGTAGATTTAAACGAAATCAGATTCCTTAAATGGGGATTAATATTATTTCCAACACCATAAAAAAACTCATTATATTTATTAACGATAGAATATCCTTTTAGATAGAACCTTTCTTTGCTAAATAATATTGTTTCATTTAATTCTAAAATATACTGTTTACGTTCTGTTACGGATAAAAAAGTTTCAATATTAGAAGTGCGAGACGAGGTATCTTTTTTATGTTTAAATAATTGTAAATAGTATAAACCTGTTACAAAGCCCGTTTCTGGGTTTCTGTCAAATTGCGGTGCAATTAAAAAATTTCTTCGTTTAGTAATAAATTCAATGAAAGATATTTTTTGTCTTCTTGTGCTGTCTTGTATTTGCGCATTAGCAAAAGAATAACAAAGAATTAAAAGGACTATGAAATACCTTTTTTTTAAAAAAATCATTTTGCAAATGTAGAAAAATAAAAAATAATATCATTTGAATACGCATATTATATTGATTAAATTTGTCCGTTTTATATTATGAAAACAGACACTATAAACAATATTAATACATTAACAGATACAAAACTTGACCTGATTAAGAGGAATACGCTCTATCATCAACATAAGGGACTAGTTGATAAAATACTTAATCTTCAAAGAATATCTAATACAGAGGCTCTTGTTTTATACGAACTACACGACCTTTCCTATTTATCTTTATTAGCAGATTATGTAAACCTCATAAAGAATCATAATAAAGTATATTTTAATAGAAATATTCACATGGAACCAACTAATCTTTGTGTATATTCTTGCAAGTTTTGTTCTTATTCACGGCTTATTAAGCAAAAAGAAGAAGGGTGGCAACACACCGTTTCTGATATGTTAGACATCTTTAGAAAGTATGATGAACAACCGATTACAGAGGTGCACATTACCGGCGGTGTTATTCCTCAGCAAGATTTAGAGTTCTATAAAGAGCTTTTTAGCGAATTGAAAAAACATAGAGAAAATATTCATGTAAAAGCACTAACACCGGTAGAAATTCATTATATATCAAAGAAAGCAAAAATTTCTTATCAAGATGCTTTGTTACAATTAAAAGAAAACGGGCTTGGAAGTATGCCCGGTGGTGGAGCAGAAATATTCAATAAAGATATTCGTAATGAAATAGCAGGTGATAAATGCACTACCGAACAATGGGTAGAGATTCATAAAATATGGCATAAAATGGGTATGTTCTCAAATGCCACTATGTTGTATGGTCACATTGAAACTTACCAACACCGCATAGAGCACATGCAAATACTCAGAGACATTCAAGATGAAACAAACGGCTTTCAGGCGTTCATTCCACTCAAGTTCAGAAATAAAGATAATGAAATGAGCCATGTAAAAGAAGTGCCTACTACCGAAGATATGAAAAACTATGCAGTTGCCAGAATTTATTTAGATAATTTTCAGCACATTAAAGCATATTGGGCTATGCTTGGAAGATATAATGCTCAACTTGCCTTACACTTTGGAGCAGATGATTTAGATGGCACAATAGATGATACCACAAAAATATACTCTATGGCAGGAGCAGAAGAACAAAAACCAACAATATCAACCGAAGAACTTGTAGGGTTGATTCAGCAGAGTAAAAAAATACCCGTTGAAAGAGATACACTTTATCACACAATAAAAATATATGAATAAGAATTTTAATAAAACAAAAATCATTGCAACTATGGGACCTTCTACCCAACAGCGTGAAATACTAGAAGCGATGATTAATGAAGGATTAGATGTATGCAGAATTAATTTTTCTCATGGTGATTACGGCGC
Organism: Bacteroidia bacterium; assembly: GCA_039811645.1. GTDB lineage: Bacteria > Bacteroidota > Bacteroidia > B-17B0 > Aurantibacillaceae > BPGX01. The sequence continues at coordinate 26,000 of JBDHZB010000018.1, forward strand.
GGTAAAACAATTAGTAGATACAATTAGAGATATCAATAAAGAAAATCATACATACATTGGAATACTTGGTGATTTGCAAGGTCCAAAGTTGCGAATAGGAGTAGTAAAAAATAATTCTGTGCATCTTGAAAAAAATCAAGAAATTATATTAACCACTAAAGAATGTGAAGGTAACGAACAAGTACTTTATATTACTTATCCGCAGTTTCCAAAAGATGTAAAAAAGGGAGAAAGAGTATTGTTAGATGATGGAAAAATACAATTTGAAGTAATTGATACCGATGAAAAAGAAAATGTACGATGTAAAGTTATAGCCGGTGGAAACTTATCTTCTAAAAAAGGTGTGAACTTACCTAATACCAAAATATCATTACCATCACTTACTATGAAAGACCTGCGAGATTTGGACTTTGCTTTGGAAAATAATTTTGAATGGATAGGATTGTCCTTTGTGCGTTCTGTAACAGATATCGTTGAACTAAAAGAAATTATTAGAAACAAAGGTAAAGAAACTCGTGTTGTTGCAAAAATAGAAAAGCCGGAAGCGATTAAAGACATTGATAAAATAATAGAAGTTGCAGATGCCATTATGGTAGCACGTGGAGATTTGGGAGTTGAATTGCCAATGGAACAAGTTCCATTGTTGCAGAAAAAAATAGTAGAAAAATGTATTAAAGCATCTAAACCCGTTATTATTGCAACACAAATGATGGAGAGTATGATAGAAAACTTTTCTCCAACACGCGCAGAAGTAAACGATGTTGCCAATGCAGTGATGGATGGCGCAGATGCTGTAATGTTAAGTGCAGAAACATCAGTAGGAAAGTATCCTGTAAGAGTTATTGAAATAATGAGAAAAATAGTTTCACAAGTAGAAGATTTAGATACAATTTATTATCGTCATCATGCACCCGAAGTAAGAAACACAACTTATATTACAGATACTATTTGTTATACAGCTTGTTTATTAGCGCAAGAAGCTACCGTAAAAGCCTTGATTACTATGACAAACAGCGGCTATAGTGCTTTTAAATTATCAAGCCACAGACCAAAAGCAGGTATATATGTTTTTACTGAAAATATCTCTTTACTTACCACACTAAGTTTAGTGTGGGGTGTTATTGGATTTTACTATGATAAATACGAAAGTACAGATCAAACGATTAATGATTTGAAAAACTTCTTAAAAGAAAACAAATATGTTAAAACCGATGACTTAGTTGTCAATATTGCCAGTATGCCTATGAGAGAAAAAGGAAGGACTAATATGATGAAATTAAGCCATATTCACTAAGAACTATGAAAAAGATACATTCTCAAGAACTATTTGAACAAGCAAAAAGATATTTCCCCGGTGGTGTTAATTCCCCGGTACGTGCATTTAAAAGCGTTGGTGGAACTCCACTATTTATAGATAAAGGAATGGGTTCTAAAATATATGATGTTGATGGAAATGAATACATAGATTATTGTTGCAGTTGGGGACCACTTATTTTAGGGCACGCTCATCCCATAGTTTTAGAAGCTGCATACAATGCTATGAAAAAAGGAAGCTCATTTGGTGCGCCAACAAAATTAGAGAATGAATTGGCGGAACTTATTTTAACCAACCATCCATATATTGAAAAACTAAGATTTGTAAGTAGCGGCACAGAGGCTGTAATGAGTGCTATTCGTTTGGCAAGAGCAGTAACCAATAAAAATAAGATAGTTAAATTTGATGGCTGTTTTCATGGGCACTCAGATGCTTTACTGGTAAAAGCAGGCTCCGGGCTTGTAACATTTGGGCAAAGCTCTTCAGCAGGTGTACCAAGCTCAGTAGTACAAGATACTATTGTTATTCAGTTAAACGATACAGAAGCCTTACATAAGGTTTTTCAAGATTATGGTAATGACATAGCGGCTGTTATTATAGAGCCTATCCCTGCTAATAATGGACTGTTGTTACAGACTAAAGAGTACCTTAACTTTTTACGAGATATTTGTACACGATACAATGCATTGCTAATTTTTGATGAAGTTATTAATGGCTTTAGAGTCGGGTTTAGTGGGGCTGCGGGCTATTATCAGATAAAGCCGGATATTATTACATTCGGGAAAATTATTGGAGGAGGCTTTCCTGTTGGTGCGTACGCTTCTTCAAAAGCAATTATGTCTTATGTTTCTCCTGATGGACCAATGTATCAGGCAGGAACACTCAGCGGAAATCCTGTTGCAATGGCTGCCGGTAGAGCACAATTGTCTGTTTGTTTAGAAAAAGGGTTTTACGAGGATTTAGAAAGAAAAACACAACAATTAGTACAAGGTGTTCTAAGTGTTGCGCCTAAGCATATTCCATTTAAAATGTTTTCTGTTGCTTCTATTTTTTGGATGGCATTTACAGACAATAATCAAATTCATGCAGCTTCCGAAATTAAATCTGAAAGCATGCAATGGTTCAATAAGTTATACCATGCTTTATTAGAACAAGGCGTTTACTTAGGTCCTTCCGGGTATGAAGTTGGTTTTATGAGTGCTGCTCATTCTCAAAACGATATTACAAAAACAATAGAAGGATTTGAGAAAGCATTCAAAAAACTTTCAGATTAATTCCATTTAGCAGCGTCTTTTAGAAAAATCTCCAAGCCTTTATCGGTTAAAGGATGATTAAACAAGGCCGCAATAGCACTTAGTGGAGCAGTAATTACATCAGCACCACGTTTGGCACATTCAATAATATGCATGGGGTGGCGAATAGATGCGGCAAGTACTTCTGTTTCAAAATAATAGTTATTATAGATTGTAACAATATCGCTGATAAGTTGTAATCCATCTGTTGATACATCGTCTAATCTTCCTAAAAATGGTGATACATAAGTTGCACCTGCTTTTGCCGCTAATAATGCTTGCCCCGGTGAAAATACTAGTGTGCAATTTGTTTTAATTCCATTATCTGTAAAATAACGGATTGCTTTAATGCCATCTTTTATCATTGGGACCTTTACAACAATATTAGGGTGCAACTCTGCAAGTTCTTTGCCCTCTTTAATAATGCCCGCATAATCGGTAGCAACTACCTCTGCACTGATATCTCCATTTACTATTTCACAAATGGTTTTGTAATGATTTTTTACGGCATCTTTTCCTTTAATACCAACCTTTGCCATGAGTGATGGATTAGTTGTAACACCATCTAAAATACCAAGAGAAGCGGCTTCTTTTATTTCATCTAAATTTGCTGTGTCAATAAAAAATTTCATAATAAAATATTTTATGGCAAAGGTAAGCAATAGTTTTGTGCCACAATAATTCTATAAATAAATTTAAAGATCTGATTGTATAGAAAGATGAGTTACCTCTCCATTATATAATAGGGCTGTGCTACAGGTAAGCTGTGCAGGCAATAATAAAGTTTGTCTTGTATGTTTTGAGGCGATTGATGGGTAATACTAAATCCGAAATATTCAAAATACTTCGGAATAATTGTAACGACATATAGTTTTTTACTTGCTGAATAATTTATTAATGAGTTGGTAATAGCCTTGCCAATACCCCGATTTCTATAATTAGAAAAAACACCAATAGTACATAACTCGGAATATTGGTCAAACACTCGTTCCCGCCCAAAACCAAGCACATTGTTGCTATTATCTTTTGCGATGATAAATTGTTCTGAAGATAACGCTCTATTATCCAATTCCATTTTCTGAATACCCTTCTTTACTGTTTCAAAATCTTTATCAGAGCATGGTACAACAGAAATGTACATGGTTATTTTTCAATTAAAAGTTTCTTAGTTTCTATAATATTTTCTCCGGAAATTTTTATAATATATAGTCCTTCTGCCCACTCAGATACGTTAATGGATTCTATATCACTATTAGAAAATTGATGAGAAACCTCTTGCCCAAGCATGTTAAAAATACTGATTTCACGCATGTTGTAAGAAGTATGTATGAAAAACTGCTGAGAAGCGGGGTTAGGAAATATTTGTGAAATATATTTGTTAGAGAATTGATGGACAGATATTACTTCTGAATTGCTTGTTACTTTGTACAAAATAGCGTTTAGAATTTTTCTATTCTCAATAAGCGTATCGTGTTCATATACAAACGCAATCAGATATAAATTCCTAAATATATTTTTTTGCTGACTTCCAATAGTCATAGGAATATTCATTGTAAATGTTTTTGTATATGTGTTGCCTGCTGTATTACCTGTATTAGGTATAATGCCTGCATCACCATAAATTCCATTAGTGCTTTGTTCCAATGCAAATTGATGTTTGTATTGATATGCATTTAATAAAAATGTGCCAAATGAGTTTAAATAATATCCTTGATGATAGTAAGCAGAATATGGTGTGAAATAATAAGCTGATAATTGATTAAATTGATTAAATGTAGTATCTAAAGGATTTCCATACACATTATTTTCTATTAAATAAACATTGACTCTATAATCGCCTTTGGCGTTTTCATAAAAATAAGTATTAACATTTGCCTGAATAGTTCGTGCATTGGTATCTACATTAAAATTAGAACAATATACAGAGCAAGGTGTAATTTTTGTTTTTTCAGTTTGTAGATATGTTCGTACTTCGTTATTAAAAAAATAGTTCCTATTAATAGACCCATTATAAGTTCTATTTAGTAAAGCAATAGGTTTGTTATTTAAAGTATTGAAATTTTTCATTAAGGTATTTGTAAGGGGCGTGGCTAAAGAATCGTGGGTATGCATTTGTACTACTATCAGGCTTGTATCAGAGGAAAGTATGCTTTTAAGAGTGTCTTGAACAGATGGTGCGACATCATACGATACATCGGTTGTTTGTTCTAATAATATTAATTTAGGTGGTGCTGAATTTAATGCTGTTAAGTAGTATGATATAGTATCATTAAAATGATTGTTATCAACAGTCCCATTAACTTGATTGACATAAATTTTTATTAAGTACATGCCGGAGCTTGGAACAGACAGCGTATTAGTGAAAGCGACATCAACGCTACTAAGCGGTGATAGGGTAGAGGTTAATGCAAAACTTTGATTATTACTTGTAACACCCTGAACAGAATAAGCTAAATTAATATTAGTAATTGCGTTGTATCCTTGATTAGAAATTCTTGCTTTAAGTGTAAATGGAGTATTTTTAAGAACGTATTTTGTATTACCGTTATTTTGAATAGCAGCATCGTTTGTGTTGGATAAATTTTCAACAGTAATATTGTCTATCCAAAGTTGATATCTGTTTTTAGAGTTTTCTTTAAAAGCAATGCGAATACTTTGTCCCATGTACGCTGCAAGAGAAATGCTTCGCCTTGTCCATTGGCTTTTTTCACCAAGACCTGCGGTATTATTATCTGCAATGCTAAATACTTTGTTGGTATTTGTAAATAAAGATGTGTCAACGGGAGCAGATGTGTTGGTTGTAATATATACGGCATATCCATCGGCATAGTTTGGATCAGGAGACATTGCGTCCCAATGTAATACTGAATTTAAACTAATACCACTGATAACAGGCAATACAACCCATCTATGAGATGTTGCTGTAGTGTCTAACCATGATGTTGCTACCATAAAAGTGTCCTGCAAGGTGGAATTATATAATATTCCCCATCCATTATTTTTTATACTATCAGTGTGAAAAGGTGCATTAGGGTGTAGTGCAGAGCCTTTGTTATTTTTTAGTCCATCATTTATTACAACAAAGCCGTTACCAACATTTGTGTATTGTGTAGAAGTATATAAAGTAGTGTAAGTAGAAAGCGTGTAAGTATTAAAATTCTCTTGATAAATAATTTGGCTGTGAGCTATTGCTGAAATTAAAAGAAATAATGTAAAATATTTTTTCATCTGTATAAATTTGTTTAGTTGCTAATTAAAACCCTGTCTTTTCCATCAAAAAACGGAGCTTGAACGCTAATAACTTTTAAAGGTGCTTTTGATGTTGTAACAACGCTGTGAGGAGTGTTTTTTGGAATAAACACAATATCATTCTTTTTTAATATAAATTCTTTATCACCTACATTCATTTTCCCTTCACCTTCTAACACAACTATGTGCTCACTGTGATATAAGTGTTTGTGTAATTTTACTTCTTTTTTAATAATAATTATAAATCCGGATGAAAGAGAATCGTGTGCTATATTTTTAATATAGATGTTTTCTGAGGTAGTTTTATTCCCAACAGAATCTGAAGATATATGTGTTTGTGCCTTAATAACACAAGCAATACACAATAACAAAAATATGGTAAGAAATTTATTCATAAATTAAAAATTAAATGATTTACCGGCATAAAATTCAAGAATCTTTATTTTAAAAAACAAATCATACTTTGCTTGCAGCATATTAATTTCAGCGGAAGTTAATCTGTTTTTAGCAGTAGAATAATCAAAGAAAGAAACAGCACCACTTTTATATTTTACATCGTTTGCATCATAAGAAATTTTTGAAGCATCAAATGCTTTAATGGTAGCCTGATGTTTTTGTAAAGCAGATTTTACATTAGTGTACGCCTGAAAAATAGTTTTATAAAGTGTTTGATTGGTAGCATCAAAGTTATACTTAGCATTTAGAATATTCAGTTTAGCATTTTGAATAGATGTATAGGTCATTAAAGAATTAAAGAACGGAATATTAAGAGAAAAACCGAGTGTTTTATTAAAGTTATCGCTATACTGATGCATAAAAGGTGTTTTTTCTAATATCGGATTTTGTTGCGTATAAACAAGTGGTCCATAGCCGGGAATAGTGCCAAGTGTGTCTGTCCTAGATTGATAACCGATAACCCTTTTCGCAAGTCCGGAATAACCTGTGGCTAAAGATGCACTTACATTAAAAGTAGGACTGATTTTTCCTCGGTTTGCTTTTAATAAATACTCATTTGCCAATATATTGTATTCAGCTTTTTTTACCATTGGCTGTGTTTTTTGGGCTATTTTATAAACATCATCTACAGAGTATTGTGTAATAACATCTGATTGAATAGAAATGTCGGGTTTTACAATTTTAATATCTTGTTCAGGATTAATATTCATGATTTGTTTAAGTGCCAATAGATTCATGTCATAATTATTTTGGGCAGTAATTACATTTACTTCATCGTTGGCTAATTGGGCTTCTATATCTTTTAATGCTGAAATAGCGGAACTGCCTTGCTCTACAAGGATTTTAGTACGCTCGTATTGTTGCTGTGTAATAGCATATTGTGTTTTATTTACAGTAAGTACATCTTCGGAAAGCAATACATTAATATATGCTGTGGCAACATTGACTATTAAATCATTTTTTTGTTGATTCACATTTTCTTTTGCAGAAAGTAAATTCATTTTGTTAGACTGAATGGTATGATATTGTGTCAATCCCGCCCAAATAGTCCACTGTGCAGTTAGATAAAAGTTCTGTGACAATACTTGTGTGTTTGCAAATGTGTTGGTATATCGGTCTATTGTTCGCCCATATTGATAGATGTGATTCCCCCCGGCATTTAAAGAAGGAAGGGCTTGGGCTTTAGACTGTAGGGTATTATTTTTTGTAATATCTGCGGATACTTCTGACATTTTTAGGTTAATATTATTTTGCACAGCAATATCTATGCATTGTTGTAAATTATATACAGTTGTAGTTTGTGCATTCAGTACACCATAGGTTAAAATAATAAAGATGCTGGTTATAATCCTCATGATTTATTTATTGGGGTAAATTTAGACATAAAAACAACACTTAATAATATGAATAAAAATTCTCTTTTATTTCTTCTTTAATTATCCTTGCAAAAGAAAATATTTTGGGTAAGTAATAAATTTAGGAGTGAAAAATAGTAAAATAAACTAAAAATGTAAAACGTCCCACTTATAATAAATAGACAACATAGAAAAAATCTAGGGGTAACCTTACTTACAAGTCAAAGGAATTAACCAGCAGAGCATATTCTATGTAATATAGAGTAATAAAAATTAATATGGCAGAAATTATTTCATAAAATAGAAAAACTATTGTCTATTTGGTATTTTGGCAGCATCCTTAAATAAAAATATCCACGCTGCAATAAAGCACAAACCACCTAATGGCGTAATAAAAAATAAAAATTTTGGAAATGGGATATGGATGATGTTTTGCAATGCAATCCAATATAAGGAACCTGAAAATAGCATGATACCGGCCAAAGCAAACCAAAAAGATTTATAAAGCTCACATTGTTGTTTGTATAAATTGAATAAAACAATACTTAACATAAAAAAAACATGGTACATTTGATACCGAACTCCTTTTTCAAAAACATCTAATTGATGTTGTGTGATAATGGACTCTTGTACTTTTGTTTCTAATCCATGTGCTGAGAATGCGCCTAACAGAATTCCAAGCACACCACATGTTGCTGTAATAAGAAGCTGTTTTTTTATTGTTGATTGTCTAACCATATTTTTATTCTTGTTTGTACTTCTGAAAATTGAATAACAGATAAGCAATGGTATAAATTTTTCTTATCTGTAGTGGCAAAGTAAGCTGCTTTGATAAAAGATTCTTTATTTTTATCATGATTAAGCAAAGACATCAACTCCCTAACTTGTACTGCTTTTAAGCTATAATGAGAAGCGATGTAAAACATTATCTTGCTTTTTCTAAACTCATCTGTTTCTGATTTGATTTGAATAATTTTTTTACTATACTCGATAGAATCTACTCCATTGTGAAATGATAACATTTTAATATAGTTGTCGTAATATATTTTATATATTTTTTGAGAAGCTTCATATTTTAGGTAATCAGCCCAATCTGACGCAACAAAAACATTATCTAATTTTTTTAACAGAGCTTTCATAATTTTTAATTTTTCTACTTCAAAAGGTATCAACTCAATAATAACAGATGCTTGGCTACTCGAAAAACAATTATGTTTAATAAATTCCTCAGTTAAAACAATTTTTCTATCGGCATTTACAGTGCTTGTTATATGCTGTATTGCTGTTGCAAAAGAAGTTGAATCAATAATAGAAGCACATAAACTATTTGTATCATTTAGAAAAATAATTTGCTGAACAGTTCTTTCATGTCTTGTTTTAACCTGTATGGAAGTATCCGGTTCCGGAATAACGAGTTTAACATCAGAAGATGGTAACGTTGCTAAATATCTAACAGAGGTTTTGGGCAAAGTATTAACAAGATAAATAATATCTTGATTTTTTATAGGTTTTGTAGGATAAAACAATGCAAGGGTAGTGTCAATAGGGTTAAGATTAGAATCTGTAAATTGAATTTTTACTTTATAACGAGAGCTGTCTAAGTTGGTTATTTTCACATCTGCTTGCGGTACGCTATAATTAAATTTGTTTTTTATTTGAACAGTGAAAAGTGTGCCATTATTTGTAAAAAAAATAAGATTGTTTTGTGCTTTGGAATAAAAAGCAAAAAGCACAGAAAATAGAGCCATTAAGGATATACAATATTTATTATTCATAAACTACATTTCAATTCCAATCATACAAACATCATCCGTTTGTTCCGTATTTATTCTCCAGTTTTCAAAAGCAGTATTTAATTTTTCTTTTTGTGAATCTAGAGTAGATGTTGCTAAAGTATTGATTATTTCTTTCATTCCTGTAGATTTTAGCTTTTTATTTCTTTCGCCACCAAATTGATCCTGAAGCCCATCTGTAAATAAATATACAATGTCTCCTTTCTCCAGACCAATAACATGATTAGTAAAATTTTTGATAGAATCAGAAAGCCCAACCGGCTGTTTATCAGCTTTAACCTCTACTAATTGCTTTTTATTTTTATGATAAATCCAAAGCGGATTGTGTGCTCCTGCCCATTCTATATCGGTATTATGATTAGTAATTTTACATAGAGAAATATCCATACCATCTTTTATTTCGCTACTACTCATTTTAAATGTATCAATAATAATTTCTTTTGCTTTATCTAAGATTGCAGAAGGTGTTTTTAATCCAAACTCATGAACGGCTCTTTTTAGCGCGTTACTGCATACTAAACTTACCATAGCGCCGGGAACACCGTGCCCTGTGCAATCTACGGCAGCTATAAATATTGCTTCTTTTGTAATTTCATAAAAATAAAAATCACCGGCAACAATATCTTTTGGAAGATATAAAATAAATATATTCTTATTACAAGTATTACGAATATAATCTATTGGCACTAAAATGGCATCTTGTAATCGTTTAGCATAAGTAATACTATCAATAATCTCTTTCTGCTTCGCCTCAACTAAATGCTTCTGCTGTCCTAATTCTGCTTTTTGCTCTTCTACTAAGTATTTCTGATATTCAACAAGTTCTTTTTGCTGGGCAATAGTGTTTCGTTGTGTTTTTGTAGTTTGTAATGCTTTGTAAATAAAAAAAGAAAATACAAGCAGTATGAATAATCCAAGAGATATACTAATAATAACAATTTTCTGTTTATGCTGAAAAGCTTGTGCTACTGCCTCTTTTTTAGCTTGTTCTAATTTTATTTCAGCTTCTTTTTTTTCAAAATTATAAGATAGTTCTGTTTCAACAAGCTTTTTTGTATTTTCCTCATTATAAACGCTGTCTCTATAATGATACATTGTTTTTAGGTAGGTGTATGCTGATTTATAATTACCAAGAGCAGAGTCTAATTTATTAAGGGTATTATAGATATCAATTAATTTTTCTGTACTATGTATTTCTCTAGCATTAAGTAATGCCTTATTAAGAAATTCTTTTGCTTTTAGAATCTGTTTTTTTTCAGCCATAATCATTGCTAAATTTTGATAACTGCTAATCAGGATATCTTTGCTTCCTATTTCTTGACCACAAGCTATAGCTTTTTTAGTATTTTCAATAGCCTTGTCAAAGTCCTTTTTATCAAGGTAAAACGAGGCAATATTATTATATGTTTTTGCTGCTCCGACTTTTAATCCTATTTTATTAAAGAGGAATAATGCTTGTTCATAAGATAATAATGCCTGAGAGGTATTCTCTAAATCGTTTTGAACCTTACCGACATTAAGGTAGGAGTATGCAAGATTAAAAGAATCCTTAATTTCTTCTCGTATCTTTCTTGTAATCATGAAGTATTTTAAGGCTTTTACATAGTCTTTCTGTTTATCATAAATATATGCAATATTGTTGTAAACTTGTGCTATTTCTTGCTTGTGATTTACCTTTTCTTCATACCTTAGAGCGGTATATAAGCTCTTTAGTGCTTTTGGGTATTCGCCCATAGACATTTGAATATTGGCAATATTATTATATGAACTTCCTATCAGATATACATCATTAATTTGTAATCTAATATCAAGTGCTTTTTGATGATATTTAAGAGCTTCATTTAAAGTGCCCTGTTCTTGAAAGATATTACCAATATTATTATATGAATAACCAATCCCTGACCTATTATTTAGTTCTTTATAAATACTTAAAGCCATAAAGTTTATCTTTAAGGCTTCCGTATAGTCCCCTTTGTCAAAATATATTAATGCTATATTGTTATAGCTATCTGCACACTTTTCTTTCAGCCCTAAATCTATTCTGATTTTTACTGCTTTTTGATATAGCGACAAGGCAGTGTCTATATTACCCATATAGTGATAAATATTGCCATAAAGGTGCCACAACTCGCCCATTCCTTTTTTGTAATGTAATTTTTCTGCTATCAATTTTGCTTTATTAGCATACATTCTACATTGTTCTATATTAGAACCATAAAAGTGTACCTTACTAACTAAAAGCAAGGTATTAACGTAATTAGTATCTTCTGTTTTAGATTTTTTAATAATTAGCATTAAAGAATCTAAATTATATTGTGCTTTTACGATAAAAAGAGGGGATAACAGAAATAGAAGGGGGAAGAAAAACAACTTCTTTATCAGAACATTTCTATTAGTAAATTTTTGATATAACACCATGTTACCCTAAATAATAAGGCAAATTTACTATTGTTTTGTTTTGTCTGCAATTTTAAATTCAGTTCTTCTATTTTTTGCATGTTCTTCTTCGGTGCAATTAGCGTTATTTCCACAATTATTCAATAATTTTGTTTCTCCATAACCAATTGCTTTTAGTCGTTTTTTATCTACACCATTTAAGATTAAATAATCAACTACGAATTTTGCTCTTTTTTGAGATAAAGTTAAATTGTATTTGTCATCAGCGCGACTGTCAGTATGAGAACTAATTTCCACGTATAAGTCGGGATTACTTTTTAATATCTGTAATACTTTATCCAATATTCTTTGCCCGGATGCATCAAATTTATATTCATTTAATGGATAGTTGATATTTTCAATAACTGTAATACTGTCTTTTTTCTTGGCATTTTTAAGCTGTAATACTTTTAGCCAAGGATCATCTACGCTATATTCAGAGAGCGTTGTTTTTTCCAGTTCTAACATTTCAATTTTAAAGGAACCGCCAAGCCCTCTTACCAAGCGTTTAATCACTCTATTTTTATAGTCTGTAATTAAGATGACATCTAATTTTTTAATTTTTTCGTCTGTTTCATCTACACCAAAAGATATGCCATCTTTAAATTTCATGTTTTCAATGGCAAACATTCCTTTATCATCGGTATTAATGGTTTGAATAACAGCATTCTCATTTAAGATAGATACTTTTACGTTAGATAAAGAATTAAGTTTTGGATCTTTTAAATAGCCTTTTAGATTAAAAGTTAATTGGTCATCTCCTAAGGATAAATCTTGAAAGGTAACTTTTTCTGTTTGTAGTAAATCAAATTTAAACGGTTCATTAGGGTTATAAGTAAAGGATTTTATTTCTTTCCCATTTTTGTTGGTTAAAACAATTTTGGTATTTGGCGCAAGAGTTAACTCTTTATCATCAAATGAAATAATATAGTTTTGGTCATAATCCAAATACTTAAATGTAAATGCGCCAAACTCATTGGTTGTTGTGGTATCTACAATATCTCCGGAAGGGTTTTTGATAATGACTTTAGCATTTTTTAGCGGTAACGAACTATTACCTCCTACTAATAAATTACCGGCTAAGGTTAACTCTCCATCGCTTTTTAAATCATAGATGTTGTATTTTTCAAAAGGAAGCATGGTAAATACAAATTTCTCATCTTTTACTTTTTTACTAATACGAATAATTTTATTGTCTTTAGCTAAATAAAACCTCGCTTTTCCTTTGAATTGAGGATCGCTTTCATCTACTTGTACTAAATAAGATTTACTAAAGTCAAGATATTGAAATTCAAAATTACCATTGGCATCTGTTTTTGTAGAATCTACTTTATGTCCCGATGCATCTAATAAGTAAACTTTTGTGTTGGGAGCGGGGTTGTTAATGTTTTCGGTTAATAAAACTTTACCATCTAACTTCATTGATAGATTCCTGTATTTAAATTCATAAATGTCATCTCCGCCCTTTCCGCCTATTCTGTTGGAGCTAAAATAGCCTGTGCTATCAGTGCTAAAAACAACACCAAAATCATCATAGCTACTGTTAAGGTTTAAGCTCTCCATTCTATCTAAAAGCCAAATGCCATCTTTTACTTTTGCAGAAAAAATATCTAACCCACCTAATCCGGGGAGCCCATCTGAGGAAAAGAATAATTTGCCATCTTTTTTCATATAAGGGAAGCACTCCTTTCCGCTGGTGTTAATGTCTCCGCCAAGATTAGCAGGCTTACTCCAATGTCCGTTTTCTTTTTTACTTACCCAAATATCTGTTTGACCAAAACTACCGGGCATGTCAGATGCAAAAAAGAGCATGTTCCCATCTGCACTATAGCAAGCATGGGCGGTGGAGTAGTCGTTACTATTGTATTCAAATGGGCGAATGTTTTTTATTTTTTTATTTTTAAAATCGGCAAAGTAAAGTTTAGCGGTATTTATTTTTTTAGATGGGTCAAATGCAGTACGGGTAAACACAATTTCATTGCCGTCCGGGCTAAAAGAAATTGGTCCATCATAAGAATAATCATCATTAATTTTTTTACTGAATTTTGCACTTGCATTTTTCTTTACATCATAAGTATAAATGTCAAAAAAGTAACGATTATCATAAGGACTGTTTATTTCATCAAACATTTCCGGAATTTTTGTTTCTTGTACAAAATAAATTTGATTGCTATTACAACCACTGACAAATTCTATTTTATCAGTATTAATTCCATCAACCGGTTTTACATCATATTCTTTCGGCTTACTGAGTATGTTTCGTATTTCAGCACATGTTTTGAGGGCATTTTTTGTAAGCGTATTATTTGGATTTGTTTCTAAAAAAGAATAAAATATATTTATGGCATCTTGATATTTTTCTTTTATTTTTAGAACATTACCATAGTAAAATAAAAATTCCGGATTAGAGGGAGTGGCTTTTATTTTCTTTGCTTTTTCAAAATAATCATAAGACCTGTCATAGTTTCCTATTTTGTAATAGCACATTGCAGCTTTATACAACACATCAGCATTGTTCTTTTCTTTCTTTAGTGATTTTTCATAAGATTTAATGGCTTGTGCATAAAGCTTTTTCTCAAAATACTGATCGCCCTTAGGCTCCTGAGAGTAACCCCATGTGCGGTTAAATGTAAAGATACACAGTAAAATCAGTATTATTTTTTGTTTTATCATAGTCTTAGCAATTATGTTTAGAATAAATTAGTTATAAAAATCTTGGTGAAATAACAGATGTGTTATTTTTTGCTCTGATATCCCAACCAATCATAATTTCATGAGTAGGTCCTAATGCTTTTTTAATACCACCTCCTACATCGTAGGAGTAGCCAATGCGTAGCGATTTTGTAACAATTAACTGAATAAGCGCTCCACCGCCGTAATCACTTCTGCCAAATACACCAAGCCATACACGGTTATACAATAATGTATTGAGTGATAAATCACCGCCGCTGGACCCCTGTGTAATGCGGTGTAAATAATTTACGTTCAATAAAAAGTTGTTATTGATAAAAAATGATTTTCCAATAATGAAAAATGTATGCGGAACAAGTGTATATACTAAATCGCTTGTGCCTGTATTTGTATTGAATGTGCCATTCACAACTTTCGCTTGATTGATGTGTGTAATGCTTAAGCCTGTATAAAATCCTCTACTTCTTAAATAAATACCGGCATCCATATCAAATACAGTTTTATTATAATTGTTCAGCATTAGAAAACTATTGTCAGTAGCATCTTTATAACTTGTTTTACTTAAATCAAATTTATAATTCGTTATGCCTGCACGTAAGCCAAATGATAATTTCCAATTAGAAGAAATTTTTAAGATGTAAGATACGGTTCCATATACAGCAGAATTATTTTTTGCACCAATGGCATCAGAAAGTGCAGATAATCCGTATCCAAGGTTATAACGTTTTATAGGAGCATGTACAGAAATAAAAGATGTTTTTGGAGCACCCGGAAAACTTACCCATTGATTTCTCATATCTCCAACAATAGCAATGGCATCCCTGGCTCCTGCATAAGCAGGGTTAATTACAAATTGATTAAGCAAGTACATGTTATATATGGCATCTTGTTGTGCCGATATTTTTCCTGCTTGCCCAAACAATAGTAAAACTCCGATGATATATAATATATATTTTTTCATATAAATTTTTAGTTTTTAATTACTTCAATAAATCCCTTAATAAGGTTAGTGTTTTTTCCATCTAAATCAATAAGATAAAAATAAGTCCCCGATGATAGATTAATTGGATATTTGTCGCTACCCCATGCATTTTTTTGATTATCATACCCTTTAATGGTAGTAATTGTTTGCCCCCATCTATTAAATATATAAACGACATTATCGGGATATTGCTCAATGTTTTCAAGATAAAAAATATCATTTTGCCCGTCTCCGTTTGGTGTTAAGTAATTAAAGACATGAACCTTGCAAGGCTCTGTACTTGGAGATATAGTAAGGTTAGTAACATTAAAGGTATCGATAGGTGTAGAGCCATTATAAGCAATAATCATTACGCTGTAAGTGCCGGGAGGTAAATTATTGAGCATGTCACAATCATGTGCGGGGCATAGAGTATCACTCCAAAAAAGTTGATAACTTAAATTCTGAGGAGAAATACCTGTGTGTGCTTTTTGAATAATAATACTGCCATCATTTTTACCAATACAAGAAACATTATTTACAGTATAGGTTGCTAATAAGTTAAATTGACTATATGCGGGTTGTAAGAAACCTTGCGTAATAATATTACTGCTATTAGAAATTGTACTGATAACAGGTTCACCAACATTAAAATAAAGTTGTGTTCCTCCAACAGAACCTTCTCCACCCGCAGAGTTTATAACAAATGGCTGTATGCTTTGTGAGAATACTGCAATCGGAAGATATGCAAGTATTAAAATGAATATTGTTTTTTTCATACACATATTTTTTATTCTACTACTATATAATTGAAACTAACACCGGATATATTCCACGAAGCTGTATTATTTAATCCTACGGTAAACCCTGTGGTGGTGGTATTTTTAATAATGTATTTAATGTACTGCCCATCATTATTGGCATTATCAACTATAGATAAAATAACAATGGGTGGGTTGGCATAAGGTTTATTAAATGTAATATCTACTATAAAAGGGTAACTTGGTAACATGTTGTTTAAAGCAAAATTCCCTTTATTATCGGTAGAGTTAGTAGCTACGCTTACTGATGTCATACTATAAGAAGTAACAGCAAGAGGCATGGAGCCCTGGAATACTAAGTGTCCGTTATTTATTAATACATTACCATTGTTGGAATAAATTGCCCAGTCGG
This sequence comes from Bacteroidia bacterium, assembly GCA_039811645.1. Classification (GTDB taxonomy): domain Bacteria; phylum Bacteroidota; class Bacteroidia; order B-17B0; family Aurantibacillaceae; genus BPGX01. The sequence continues at coordinate 42,721 of JBDHZB010000018.1, forward strand.
AATAGCCATTAAGAGAATTAGTACCTCCGCTGGCATCTAAAAATGCGGCAATATTGGTTCCGCCTCCATTCATATAAGATTCCAACCCTCTTTTGTCGCCGAAATTAAAGGCGGCATAACTACCAATACCAACTATAGGTCCACCGGCACCTGCGTTTTGATTATTAATATATATACCATGAGATGGCTGAGATGATGCGGAAGTATGATTTAGCCATATACCGGCACTATTTCCAACAGCAGATGAGCTATTCCCATAATTGATTTGTAATGCACTAGATGGTAACGTGGCAGTATATCCTATTTGGGTTTCGGCAGCTATTTTTACTGTATCAGTTGTAAATAGATTGATATTATGTTTACTGCCTATGCTTGTATTGGTATTACTAAATATAAAGGTAGTATCATTACCACCAAGTACAATCTTTTTATGACTGAATAATTCTAATTGCTTTTTTGAATTATTAAAACCAACAAAAGCTGTATCCGGTCCACTTTTTAATAAAAGTCCTGCAAAAGAAGTTGGATTAGTAATTAAAATACCGGTTCCAAATGAGTGAAGCCCATGAAATGCAGCTAAAATTGTATCGATGGGTGTGCCGCTAACAGTAAATAATCGCTTTACATTTGTTGGGGCAACGCCAATATTGATTTGTCCGTCTTTAAAAATATGCATACGTTCTATAGCATTTGTTTTAAAAATTAAATCGGTATAATCAGAGGTACCAAGATAATCTGCAGGAGGAACCGTGCCATTATTCCCTTTTAGTTTCCATCCTGGTACAGAAGAAGAAACGATGGCAGAATCTGCTATCCGTGCATGTTGTGTAAATAAAGCGTATGGTACAGAAACAAATTGTTGAGTGCCTACTGAGTTGTAAGAAGTTCCGCCGGAAGGATCCATTTGTACTTCTAAAAAATAAGGACCGTTTGCCCAATTAATGCCCTGAAAAACAGTAATATTTGTGGAACCGATAGAAAGAGAGAATAAACCTAAACTATTAGTAGTAACAGTATGGGGCTCACTAAACACAGGTGTTCCTAAAGCACTTCCTTGATGAATAATAAAATTTAAACCAATTAATTGGTTTGGAATAATATCACCGCTTGCATTTCTTGCAATTCCTTGATAGCTGATGGACAAGGGTGGGGAGGTTTGGGCACAGATAGTTTGTGCAACCAATAATATGGCTGTGATAAAGCCAATTATAATTTTTTTACTCATATATTTAGATTATCTTGTTTCTTTAATAATTAAAGATGTATTATTATAATTACCCGGATTGTAATACGCATTTGTTGCAGAGCCGCCATTTGCATATACCCATAGTGTAATTTGGTGCGCACCAATAGGTATGCCCGCCGTCCATATAGCATTAATATTGACATTAATATAGGTGTTTAATCCATATGTTCCATTATTATCTTGCCAATATATAACTCTACCCATATTATTTGGAAATGCATTTCCATCTATCCTTAGTTCAAACGTAACACCATTAGCTCCAACTAAATCCCCCACCACAATATGTGTATTAAGAATAACCTCGATGTTGGTATTAACTTCATTTTTAGTAAAAGTTCCAAGTGCAGTTGCAAATTGTGTAGGTGTTATAGAAATGTTAACCATCGATTGTCCTGTATTAAGTGCAAAAGTAGTAATATAGCTGCCTTGTTTCCAGCTACCCATACCGCTTGCATCAGAAACAAAAATTTTTCCATTTCCTTGTGTGCCATCGCTAATCATGGTAGGTCCATTTACGTGTAGCTTAGTGCCCGCAGCAGGTGTAACGATACCTATTCCTACAGCACCATTTTTGTCAATAACCATTCGATCAATAGCACTTGAAAAGTCTCTAAATACATATTTTTAGTCTCTTGCAC
>JBDHZB010000019.1:0-41433 GCA_039811645.1 Bacteroidia bacterium
ATTTTTGTTAATTTTTTAAATGTTCAAAAAAGTGCAAGAATGAAAATTCCGTTTGGTATTGCACAAACCGGTAAGGCTTTTCGGAATGAAATTGTTGCCCGTCAATTCATTTTTAGAATGCGGGAGTTTGAACAAATGGAAATGCAATTCTTTGTAAAGCCCGGAACAGAAATGCAATGGTATGAATACTGGAAAGAGGCTCGCTTTAAATGGCATTTAAATTTAGGATTGTCAAAAGAAAACTATCGGTATAAAGACCATATAAAATTAGCTCACTATGCAAACGCAGCGTGTGATATTGAATTTAATTTTCCTTTTGGATTTAAAGAATTAGAAGGGATTCACTCTCGTACAAATTTTGATTTATCAAGCCATGAAAAGCATAGTGGAAAAAAGCTACAGTATTTTGATGTTGAAGAAAATAAAAACTATGTGCCTTATGTTGTGGAAACATCTGTAGGTTTGGACAGACTTTTCTTAGCGATGCTTTCTGCTGCTTACAAGGAAGAACAAGTAGAGAATGAAACAAGAACAGTGTTGAATATTCCGCCGGCATTAGCCCCTGTAAAAGCAGCTGTATTACCATTGGTAAAAAAAGATGGACTGCCGGAAATAGGAGAAAAATTATTTCAGAATTTAAAATTTTTAGGAAAGGTAATTTACGAAGATAAAGATACTATAGGACGCAGATACAGACGTCAAGATGCAATAGGAACACCTTATTGCATTACTATAGATAATCAAACACAACAAGATGAAACAGTAACAGTGCGTGAAAGAACATCTATGAAACAAGAACGTATTCATCTTAATCAGGTTGAAACATACATTCAGCAAAGAACAAGTATTCAAAATTTATTAAAACAATTATAATTGAAAAAGAAGGATTTACGCATTGTATTTATGGGGACGCCTGCGTTTGCAGAAACGACCTTAAAAGCATTGATAAATCATGGATTTAATATAGTAGGCGTTATTACTGTTCCGGATAAACCGGCAGGGCGTGGCTTGAATATTCAGATGAGTGCCGTAAAGCAAACTGCAATAAAATACAACTTACCGATATTACAGCCGGAAAAACTGAAAGATGAAGCGTTTTTGAATCAATTACAATCCTTAAAAGCAGATATTCAAGTAGTAGTTGCTTTTAGAATGCTTCCCGAAGTGGTATGGAACATGCCGCCATTAGGAACATATAACATACACGCATCACTTTTACCGAAGTATAGAGGTGCTGCACCTATTAATCATGCTATTATAAATGGAGAAAAAGAAACAGGTGTAACAACTTTTAAATTAAAACACGAAATAGATACCGGAAGTATTGCATTACAAGAAAAAGTTTTAATTAATGACGATGATAATGCCGGAGTTGTTCATGATAAACTAATGAATGTGGGGGCTGAATTAATTATAAAAACATTAGATAAAATACTAAACAACTCACTACAATTAATTCCTCAAACAGACGAAAACCTTACACATGCACCTAAGATAACCAAAGAATTTTGTAGAATTAACTGGCAACAACCTACAGATAAAGTTTTTAATTTCATTAGGGGTTTATCGCCTTATCCCGGAGCTTATTTTTATTTTTTAAAAGATAATAAACCACTTTACTGTAAAATTTTAGAATGTACAAAAGAGCAAGGCACTATAAGCATAGAAAAAATTGGTGAAATAAAAACCGATGAAAAACATTACTTAAAAATAAGTACGCTGAACGGCTATATTAATATCATTAAACTTCAGATAGAAGGAAAAAAGGCGATGACCGTAGAGGAATTTTTAAGAGGATTTAGATTTAATAACGATATAAAAATATTAAATAATGTATAAACTGATAAGAAGTGTTCTTTTTTTAATAGATGCTGAAAAGGCGCATCATATTGGTATGAAAGGAATGTCTTTGTTACATAAAATATTGCCAATCAAATGGTTTAAATCTCTTTTTAATGTCAGTCCCCATCAAGTTCCTATAAATATTGAATCATTAAATATGCCTAATTTTATTGGCTTAGCAGCGGGGCTTGATAAAAATGCAAAATACTTTAGAGCTTTACACGCCTTAGGTTTTGGACATATTGAAGTTGGCACCATAACACCACGTCCACAACCAGGAAACCCAAAGCCACGCTTATTCAGAATTATTGGTGACAAAGCTATTATTAATCGAATGGGCTTTAATAATGATGGCGTACATGCTATAAAAAAAAGATTACAAACAAAACCAAAAGATATTGTGGTCGGTGCAAATATTGGCAAAAACAAAGATACTCCCAATGAAAACGCTATTAATGATTATGTAATATGTTTTACAGAACTTTACGAAGTAGCCGATTATTTTGTGGTAAATGTAAGCTCACCAAATACACCGAATTTAAGAGCATTGCAGGATAAAGAACCTCTAACGAATATTCTTAATGCATTACAGCAAAAAAATTTTTTAAAAAAACCATTATTCTTAAAAATAGCACCGGACTTAACAACGGAACAGTTAGATGAAATTATAGAAGTAGTGTTGCAAACTAAAATTACGGGTATAATCGCCACAAACACTACAATTACTAGGGAAGGATTAAATATCTCTAAAGCAGAAATAGAAAACATAGGAGCAGGAGGGTTAAGCGGTAGTCCTTTATTTAAAAAAAGTATTGAAGTAATAAAATACCTTCGTAAAAAATTACCGGCAGATATTCTTATTATTGGAGTTGGCGGCATTGATAACGCTGATAAGGCACAGCAAATGATAAACGCCGGGGTGTGTGCTATTCAACTTTATACAGGATTTATTTATCAAGGTCCAAAATTAATTTCAGAAATTATAAATAAAGTAAAAGTATGAGCAACAAGGTATTTGTTACAGAGTGTCCAAGAGATGCTATGCAAGGTATAAAGGAATTTATCCCTACAGAATTAAAAATTAAATACTTACAACAACTATTAAGTGTTGGCTTTGATTACCTCGATTTCGGTAGTTTTGTTTCAGCAAAAGCAATTCCGCAAATGCAGGACACAAGTAAAGTTTTGGAAGGCTTAGATATATCCAAGTCCTCTTCTAAATTATTAGCAATTATAGCCAATACCAGAGGGGCAGAAGATGCTCTTCAATATGAAAAAGTAAGTTATTTGGGATTCCCCTTATCTGTCTCTGAAACATTCCAACAGAGAAACACCAATGCGAGTATTCAAGATGCATTGCAAAGAGTAGAAGAAATACAAAACCTTTGCGTTAAAACAAATACAAAGTTAAGAGTATATCTTTCTATGGCATTTGGAAACCCATATAATGAGGAGTGGCGTGTGGATAAGGTTGTTGCTTTGGCAGAACAACTTAATAAATTAGGTATTCAAGACATTGCTTTGGCTGATACAATAGGATGTTCTGATACTGAAAATATTACTTATTTGTTCACCAATCTTATTAAAGAATTTTCATCTGTAAAGTGGATAGCTCATTTACATTCCACACCGGATAAATCAAAAGAGAAAATAGAAGCAGCGATAAAAAGCGGATGTACTTATTTTGATTCGGCGATTATGGGCTTTGGCGGATGTCCTATGGCTAAAGATGATTTAACAGGGAATATCGCTACAGAAAAATTAATTGACGTTATACAAGCAAAGAAATTAGAAATAAGTATTAATACAGATGCATTAAAACAAGCACAAACTACCGCACTTGAAATATTTAATGCTTATCATTAAGATAATAATTCGTTTTAACGAACACCGTGCATCATGCGAAGTATAGGTTTGCTTAATGATATCATTAAAAGTCCCATAAATATAACAAACCCCGCTATAATAGTAAAGATGTGTTGAGCCCCTAATTTTTCTACATAAGCAGCTACAAATCCACCAATAATATTTGCAAGGAAAGATGATAGCAACCATACACCCATCATTAGTGATGCAAATTTAACAGGCGCAAGTTTTGTAACAACAGATAGCCCAACCGGAGAAAGACAAAGCTCGCCAATAGTATGGATAAAGTAAGTAATAACTAACCAATGCAATCCTGCTTTAATAGATTGATCTTGAATATCACCTCCTCTTTCCATAACAGCACCAAGCATAAAGAAGAATCCAATTCCTAAAAGAATCATACCTAATCCCATTTTTACGGGAGTTGGCATTTTTTTTCCTAATGGCGTTGTCCAAAACCATGCGAATAATGGAGCTAATAAAACAATAAATAGCGGGTTCACTGATTGAAACCAAGCCGTAGGGATAGTAAAGCCACTTACTGTTCTATTAATAAATTTATCTGTATATAAACTGATTGATGAGCCTGCTTGCTCAAATCCTGCCCAAAAGAATACAACAAATGCCGTAATAATAAAAATAACAGTCATACGTTGCTTCTCTATATGAGTAAGCGATTTATTGTGATCAGTATGTTCGTCATGTTTATCGTGTTTTGCCGGTTTAACGCCTAGTGTGCCTAAGTGCTTTTGTGCTAACATATTAAATAAAATTTGACCAAGTAACATTCCTATGCCGGAAGCAAGAAACCCATATTTATACCCATAAGTAATAATCTCACCGTTTGTATTTCTTACAGAAAAAAGGCTATCAGAAACATAACCTATAACCAATGGCGCTATGAATGCACCAAGGTTTATTCCCATATAAAATATTGAAAAAGCAGAGTCTCTTTTTGGATCATCTTCTTTATATAAGCGACCGACTAATGTGGAAATATTTGGTTTAAAGAAACCATTGCCTATAATTAAAAGAAACAATCCAAGATAAAGCCCAAATTGTGTGTTAATGGCAAAAAGAACAAATTGTCCAAACATCATAGTAATACCACCAATTGTAATCGCTTTTCTTTGTCCGATATAATTATCAGCAAGCCATCCGCCAATGAGAGGTGTAAAATATACGAACCCTGTAAAGAAACCATATATTAAAGACGATGAGCTCGCATCAATAGCTAACCCCCCTTCTAATAAAGACTTAGTTAAATATAGAATTAAAATTCCTCTCATACCATAATAGCTAAATCTTTCCCACATTTCCGTGAAAAATAATAAATAGAGACCTTTTGGATGTGCCGTTTTGTTGTTACTCATAGTAGTCAGTTTTTTGAAAGGCAACAAATTAGCATAAAGTTTTTTATTTTTACAAATATTTTCCCACACATCACGCTATACCATAAACTATTGTAAAATTAATTACAGGTGTAAAAAAAATATTCTAATTAACTTCGCAGCATAATTATTTTAATAAAAACACCATGTACAAAACATCTTCTATAGATATTCTAAATTCACACAAATAATTAAATGTGAAAAAAAATAGCTTTCGTTTAATCTGGTTATTCATTGCTCCTTTGCTGGCATTACTCTTTATTATATATCAACCGTTACCTGCGGGCGACTTAATTAATAAAATGTTTGCAGTTGTAATATGGATGGCTATTTGGTGGCTGTCCGAATGTGTTCATTTAGCTGTAACATCATTATTGCCGATAATTCTATTGCCGCTACTTGGTATAGCCAATGTAAAGAACGTATCTAAGGAATACGGAGATAGCATTATTTTTCTTTTTCTCGGAGGTTTTTTATTTTCTATAGCAATAGAAAAGTGGGATTTGCACCAACGAATAGCATCTGCAATATTAAAAGTTACAGGTAATTCACTCAAGGGGATTTTAGCAGGGGTTATGATTGCTGCCTTTTTAATTAGTAACTGGATTAGCAATACCGCCACAACTTTAATGCTATTTGGCGCTATTATGGCTTTATATAAGGAATTAGAGCCACATATAAAAGCTGCGCATCGTAAGCAGTTTGCTGTTGCCTTGTTGTTAGGACTTGCTTATGCGGCAAGCATTGGTGGGATAGCAACACCGGTTGGAACACCGCCTAATATGTATTTCTTTAAAGTTTACCCACAACTATTTGGAAATAGTGTTCATATTAATTTTATGGAATGGATTATTAAAATAGCGCCAATAAGTATTATTATCATTGTAGGATGTTATCTTATTCTTTCATTTTTATTTTTAAGAACAATAAAACAAAAGAAGATAGCAACAAGTTTTCTTAATCTAAAAAAACAATATAAAATTTCTTATGAGGAGAAATGGATAGCTGTTATTTTCTTAATCTGTGTAGTACTATGGATTACAAGAGAAGGCTGGCATATTGGTAATACAGTTGTTTATGGATGGCAAAATATCTTTCAGTATTCGCATTATATTGATGATGCCGTAGTAGCGATTGCCGGAGCAACATTGTTATTTATAATTCCAAGTAAAAAAAATAAAGGAGAAGCTATTTTGGTATGGACAGATGTAAAATCTTTAAAGTATGATATATTATTATTATTTGGTGGTGGTTTTGCTTTAGCTTATGGTTTTAATCAATCAGGATTAGATAAATGGCTTATAGGGCAATTTGAATTTATAAAGCACTTACACCCACTTTTAATTATTATTGTTATTTCAGTGGTGGTAACGCTTACCAGTGAGTTTGCATCAAACATTGCATCAATACAATTAGCTTTGCCTGTAATAGCTGCTATGTTGGTTCATTTACCAAATAAAAATATATTAATGTATCTTATACCATGTGTGGTATCTGCATCTGTTGGCTTTATGCTCCCTGTAGCTACTCCTCCCAATACCATAGTGTTTGGTAGCGGTTTAGTGGGTATAAAAGATATGTTTAAAGCAGGATTGTTGTTAGATATTTGGAGTATTATAGTAGTTTCTTTATATTGCTACATTGTTTTTTAATTATTATGATAATAGTACAAAATGTAAATAAGAAAATAAATCAAACAACCATTCTAAATAATATTTCTTTGGAAGTAAAGGAAAAAGAAATAGTAAGTTTAGTAGGCCCATCCGGTGCAGGTAAAACTACATTGTTAAGTATAATGGGAACCTTAGATAAGCCAACATCAGGGAGGGTTTTAATTGATGGTACAGATGTTTTTGCATTAGGGGATAAAAAACTATCATCGTTTAGGAACTCCAATATTGGTTTTGTTTTTCAATTTCATCATTTATTACCGGAATTTACAGCAATAGAAAATATTATTGTACCGGCTTTGATAAAAGGAGAAAAACAAAATGAAGCAGAAAAAAAAGCAAAGAACTTACTAGAGAGGGTAGGGTTGGCACAGCGAATGCATCATAAACCAACAGAATTATCCGGTGGTGAACAGCAAAGAATTGCGGTTGCACGTGCGCTTATGAATAACCCAAAAATTATACTCGCAGATGAACCAACAGGAAATCTGGATAGTCATAATGCAGAAACACTCAATCATTTGTTTTTTTCTCTAAGAGATGAGTTTGGTCAAACCTTTGTGATAGTAACGCACAATGAACATTTAGCGAATATGGCTGATAGAAAAATTGAAATGATAGACGGAAAAATAAAAATATAATTTTGTATTAAGTACTTTTTTTGTTTACCGCCTTTGCAATAAAGATACTTAGTTCATATAAAATATAAATAGGCAATGCTACAATCATTTGAGAAGCAACATCAGGAGAAGGTGTGATAATGGCAGCAGCAATAAGTATTATCACAATAGCATGTCGGCGATATTTACGCATAAATTCAGCAGATATAATTCCAATTTTAGAAAGTAAATACACCACTACAGGCAATTCAAATATAATACCCGATACCAATACCATTGTACTGATTAACGATATATAATCATCTAATGTATTGTGGGTTTGTACTAAATTCATATCTGAAATCTTATAGTTAATTAAAAAATTATAAGACATAGGAAATAAAATAAAGTACCCAAAACAAATACCTATAATAAATAATACAGAAGATATACTTATAAAACTTTTCACAGGATTAGATTCGTTGTCTTTAAGGGCAGGGCTTATAAACCTCCATAACTCCCAAAGAATATAAGGTGATGCGAGAATAATACCAAGCACAATAGAAATCCAAATATGATTGAAAAATTGCTCAGATGCCGATAGTGCTTGCAGAGGATGTGTTTCGGTTTGAATACACAGGTCTTTAATATTTGTAATGGCTGAAAGCTTACACATTGCTTTATAGGAATAAAAATCTGAACGAAGCGGCGCGAAAATAACATTATCAAATACCCATGAAGCTTTTATAAATATGGCAATAGCACAAATCAACACGGCTACTGCACACCTTACAAGGTGTTTTCTTAATATATCAAGATGTTGTAAAAATGTCAGTTCTTTTTCTTCAGCCATAATTAAAGAGACGCAAAAATAATTAATTTAAAGTTTACTTTATTGTTTTTATGAATACTTGATTATATTTGCACAAAATTTTCGGGCTGTAGCACAGTTGGTAGTGTACCAGTATGGGGTGCTGGGGGTCGCTGGTTCAAGTCCAGTCAGCCCGACTAATTTTACCTCAAACATTTAGTAGTTGTTACAAGCAGAGAATCATTAAAGTTATCCACAATTAATTTAAATACATTTCTGTTGTGTAAATTTGTGTGAAAGAAAGAGAAGGTATGTTTTTGATATTTGACGTAGAAACAACAGGGTTTATAGAAGGAAAGAATATAGATTTTTCCGACTTATCTAAATTCCCAAGAATTGTGCAATTAGCATTCCAGATACATAGTAAGGAAGGAAAACTAATAGAACAATACAGTAGTATTGTTAAGCCAGAAGGATTTGAAATACCTTATGCTTCGGCAAAAGTACATAAGATAACAACAGAAAGAGCGGTTGCAGAAGGTAAAAGCTTACATAATGTAATGGATAAATTTATTGCCGCATTAAAAGAAACAACAGTACTGGTCGGGCACAATATCATAAGTTTCGACATTCTTGTTTTTAAAGCAGAGCTATTAAGACTTGCTTTGTCTTCTGATATAGACAGTAAAATTATTATAGACACGTGTACAAATAATGAAATAGTAAATTATTGCCAATTAGCGGGAGGAAGAGGTGCAGGTTATAAACTACCAAAGCTGGAAGAACTTTACGAAAAATTATTTGTAGAAAAATTTAACTTAGCACACAATGCCGCTTTTGATGTTGAAGCCAATGCACATGCCTTTTTCGAATTGCTAAAAAGAAATATTATTACTGTTTCCGGTGTAAGTAGTAATGTTATACAATACGAAGCCCCTGAATTAACAGACTTATATAATTATGAAAAAGATTTCCATGCAGTAAAAACAAAAGAAGCTAATGCATTAGACTCTCAAATTGTAATAGAAAAACAAATAGCATCAAACTTACCATTTGTTTCTTTACACAATCACACAGTTTACTCTGTTGGACAAAGCACAACTGATGTAACAGACTTAGTAAAAAAAGCTGCAGAATACAACATGAAGGGACTGGCTATTACTGATTTAGGTTACATGGCGGGCGTGATGGATTTTTATGACGCAATAAAAAGTACCAATAAATCTATTCAGAAAAAGAATGAAGAGCTGATTAAACAAGGTAATCCTGCGAAACAAGAAATAAAACCAATTATCGGATGCGAGTTTTACTTATGCGATAATATATTCGATAAAAATGAAAAGAGATATAACTATCAAACACCAATTCTTGCAAAAAACGCAATAGGATACTCTAACTTATGTAAATTATCTTCGTTAGCTTTTATAGATGGGTTTTATTATGTTCCAAGAATAGATACAGAAAGATTATTACAAAATAAAGAAGGCCTGATTGTTTTAAGCGGTTGGATTTATGGAGAAATTCCACAGGTATTAATGAAAGAAGGAGAGCAAAAAGCAGAAGAAAAAATTTTATGGTACAAGGAGGCTTTTGCTGAAAATTTTTATTTAGAACTAAATGATCATGGCTTAGAAGATGAAAAATACATTAATGAGTTCCTGATTAGAATGTCTAAAAAACACAATATCAAAGCCATTGCAGCAAATAATAATTTTTATTTAAACATGGAGCATGGTGAGTATTACGATGTATTACTGTGTGTGAAAAGTGGTGAGCAAAAATCCAAACCTATAGGAAAAGGTTCCGGAAAGCGTGATGGTTTATTAAATAATGAATTTTATTTCAAAACACCTTTTCAAATGCAACAGTTGTTTTCAAACTTCCCGGAATGCATTGAAAACACAAGCCAACTTGTTGATACAATAGAAGTTTTTCCTGTTGAAAAACCTGTAGTGTTGCCGCAATTTGAAATACCAAAAGATTTTTCACAACAACATTCTAATTTAAATGGTGTGGATTTAGAGTGTGAGTATCTTAAATACTTGGCATACCAAGGCGCAAAAAGAAAATATCAAGAAATAGACGAAGAAGTGAAAAATCGCTTAGACTATGAGTTAGAGGTAATTAAGAAAATGGGGTTCCCCGGTTATTTTTTAATTGTTAGTGATATTTTACTTTATGGGAGAAATGTTGGTATAAGAATAGGTCCGGGGCGGGGTAGTGCGGCGGGATCCATTGTGGCATATTGCTTGGATATTACAAACGTAGATCCTATCAAATATAACTTGCTTTTTGAAAGATTTTTAAACCCTGATAGAATTTCAATGCCCGATATTGATATTGATATTGCAGATGATAGGAGAGAAGAACTGATTGAATATATTATTGAAAAATACGGCAGAGAACGTGTGGCAAATATTATCACCTTTGCTACACTTGGCGGAAAATCTGCAATTAGAGATACCGCAAGAACACTTGGTATAGAGCCATCTGATATAAACAGAATTGCAAAAGAATTCGGAAAGTTGGAAGACTTAGGAATAGATAATTTATCAGACCTAAACAATCCTGATAAGATTGATTTTACAACCTATGCAGATTCATCGCAGATGTCGGCTAATCAATTAAAAGAGTCATTTAAAAAAACATATAATGAGTTTTTAAAATCTGATAGCAAGTCAAAAGAGATTTTAAAATATGCTAATGGCATTAATGGTTGCTTTAGACACACCGCTAAGCATGCGTGCGGGCTAATTATTGCACCAAAAAATCTGTCTGAAATTGCTCCCTTGGCAAAAGACACAAAAAGTGGACAAGTTATTACGCAGTTTAATGTAAATGTTGCAGAAAAAGCAGGTTTATTAAAAATGGATTTTCTAGGGCTAACCACACTATCCATTATTACAGAAACGCTTAAATACATTAAAGAAAATAAAGGGTTAGATATTGATATCGATAGTATTTCTTTGTCGGATAAAGCAACTTATAATATATTCAAAAATGCACATACTGATGAGATTTTTCAATTTGAAAGTCCCGGAATGAAAAAACACTTAAAGAATCTAAAACCTGATGCTATTAATGACTTAGTTGCCATGAATGCCTTATACAGACCGGGACCAATGAAGTACATAGATAGTTATATTAAACGAAAGCATGGTGTAGAAAAAATAGAATACGAACTCCCTGAAATGGAAGAAATACTAAAAGAAACTTATGGTATTACTGTGTATCAGGAGCAGGTAATGTTATTAAGCCAGCGCCTGGCAGGTTTTACCAAAGGGCAGGCAGATGAGTTAAGAAAAGCAATGGGGAAAAAGAAATTAGATGTGTTGGAAAAAATGTCAAAAGATTTTTTTGAAGGATGTGAAAAAAATAACCTTGACTTAAAGAAAGTAGAAAAAATATGGGAAGATTGGAAAGACTTTGCCAGCTATGCTTTTAATAAATCACATTCTGTATGTTATACTTTGCTGGCTTACCAAACCGCTTATCTTAAAGCACACTTTCCAAGCGAATTTATGTGCGCATCGCTAAATACAAAAACTTCTACAGAGTCTATATCTAAGGTGTTGAATGAGTGCAAACGAATGAAAATACAAATTCTTCCACCGGATATAAATGAAAGTGATAAAAAATTCAAAGCCATGAAAAATGGTAACATTCGTTTTGGAATCTCTATGATAAAGAATGTTGGAGAAAATTTTGCCGATGAAGTAATTGAAGACAGAGAAAAAAATGGAGAATTTCACCATGTATTTGAATTGGCGGAAAGATTAAGTAGTAAGGTTTTAAATAAAAAAAATATCGAGAATTTAGCATACGCAGGAGCGTTAGATTGCTTTAAGGATACAACACGTGCTATGTTTTTAACCGCAGGAAAAGATGGCATAACACTTACCGAAAAACTTTCTAAATATGCTGATTCTATTCAAAAACAAAAAACAACTCAAACAACCTCCTTATTTGATGTTTCAGCAAGCACAGATGATGCTTTTCAAAAACAATATCCTACTGTAGAAACAATTTCTGAGTGGGATTTTAAAACAAAATTGTATTACGAAAACCAAGTTACAGGCTTTTACATCAGTGGCATACCATTAGATGAATATAATATCTTATTGAAACACATACCAACTATACCCATCTCAGAAATTAACGATAATATAGAAAGCTACAAAGACAAAAGAGTTTCCTTGGCAGGATGGATTGTTAAAGTTGAACGAGGAAAAACAAAGACGGGTAAGCCATTTATGTCTATTACATTAGAAGACAACTCGGCAACTACAAAACTTTATATTCGAGAAGAATTTGCTAATGTAATTAAAGACAATAGCTTGCAATCACTTTTAGTTAGAGGAAATGTAGAAGTGTCTAAATACACAGAACGTACAGAATTTAGAATAGATAAAATATACGACTTAGAAGATGTGCTATTACGAAAATCTGTATTGTCTGTATGGGTACAAGTAAATCAAATAACACCACAGTTTATTAATGATTTTCAAAAAATAACAATTCGTTCTCAATCGCCACAATCCTTGCCATTTACAATAACCATAAGTGATGTGTCAAGAGTAAATTTTATGAAGGACAATAAACTGAAAGTGGACTATAATACAGATTTACTACGGTTTTTTGATAAATACAAATTAGACTATAAACTAATTACCAATTTGAATGGCTGAAAAAACTTCTTCAATAGAATTACTTGTAATATCGGCTTGTTGGTAAAAGGCTTCTCTCTCAGATAATTTTTGTGTAATGTAAGTACTTAAATCTTTTTTAGTAGATATATTTTTTATTAAAGGACGATTATGTCTTTCGTGCCACAGTCTTTCAGTAAGTGTATTAATATCACAGCGGATATAAATGAGTGTAGAATAATGCTTTACGAGTTGCAGATTATTATTAAAACAAACCGTACCGCCACCAAGTGCCAATACGAAGTTTGTTTCGGTATTAAAGATTTTATTGAGACAAATACTTTCTAAATCTCTGAAGTAATCTTCTCCTTTTGCAAATAAATCACTAATTTTAAGTTGATATTTATTTTCAATGTAAGTGTCTAAATCAATAAATTTTTTATTGAATTTGTCGGATAGATATTTACCCATTGTACTCTTTCCTGCCCCCATAAAGCCACATAGAGAAATATTGAGGTGTGATTTTTTCATTACACATTATCTAAAGCCCATTCTTTGGCAAAATAACTTAATATAATATCGGCGCCGGAACGTTTTATACTTAGCAAAATTTCATCGCGTACTCGTTTTTCATCTATCCATCCTTTTTGCCCCGCTGCTTTTACCATAGCATACTCGCCACTTACATTGTATGCAGCTATTGGTAGGTTACAATTTTGTTTAAATTGTGTAATAATATCTAAATAAGATAAAGCAGGCTTTACCATTACAATATCTGCTCCTTCCTGAATATCTAAACTTAATTCCACCAATGCTTCTTTACTATTTGCGGGGTTCATCTGATAGGTTTTTTTATCTCCAAATTTTGGCGCACTGTCTAATGCATCTCTGAATGGTCCATAAAAACCACTGGCATATTTTGCAGTATATGCAAGAATGGAAGTATTGGTAAAGTGGTGTGTGTCTAAAAATTGCCTAATGTACCCAATTCGTCCATCCATCATGTCGCTTGGTGCTACCATATCAGCTCCGGCTTGCGCTTGTGCCAATGCCATTTTCCCAAGTATGGCGAGTGTTTTGTCATTTAGAATTTCATTGTTTTCTACAACACCATCATGTCCAAAGTTACTGTATGGATCCATGGCAACATCACTAATGATAAAACTTTCCGGGAATTTTTCTTTAATTTTTTTAATAACAGTTAAGTATAAGCCTTTACTATTACAGCTTTCAGAGGCTTCATTGTTTTTAAGTTTATCTGAAATGTGTGGAAATAAAGCAAAACTTCGCAAGCCAAGGTTAAGGCATTCCTCAATTTCAAATAAAATTTTTTCAGCAGAAAATCTGTAAATACCGGGCATAGAGCTGATTTCCTGTTTATCTTTTATTTCACTACTTACAAAAAGCGGATATATAAAATCATTAATGGTTAAATTATTTTCTTTTACTAAATCTCTGATAATAGCATTTTTCCTATTTCTGCGAGGGCGACGAATCATTTTTTTTGGACGAATTTACGCAGAAAGAATTTAACCGAAAATTTATTTTACAAACCCAAAAAACTTCAGTTAATTTAAACCCTAAAAAAAAGCATGCAACTTTCTAAACGCGCACAGTTAATTGAAGAACCCCTAACCATAGGGATGTCTCGCCGTAGCAGAGAAATGGCACAACAAGGTATTCAGGTTATTAATTTAAGTTTGGGAGAACCGGACTTTGATACACCTGCACCTATTAAAGAATCTGCTATTCAGGCAATTAATAGTAATTTTTCTCACTATACGCCCGTTTCCGGTTATTTGGAGTTGCGTCAGGCAATTTGTCAAAAATTTAAAAGAGATAATAACATAGATTTTACCCCCGATCAAATAGTTGTATCTACAGGCGCAAAACAAAGCATTGCAAATGCAGTATTGTGTTTGGCCGATAAAGACGATGAGGTAATTATTCCTGCACCTTATTGGGTAACTTATGTGGAACTAATGAAATTAGTGGATGCAAAACCTATTGTAATTAAAACTAATATTCAGAATAACTTTAAATTATCTGCATCAGAGCT
Organism: Bacteroidia bacterium; assembly: GCA_039811645.1. GTDB lineage: Bacteria > Bacteroidota > Bacteroidia > B-17B0 > Aurantibacillaceae > BPGX01. Next base: position 14,885 of record JBDHZB010000019.1, read on the forward strand.
GGAAAAACATATTACACCAAAAACAAAATTAATTATTTTTAGTTCACCTTGTAACCCTACAGGCAGTGTTTACTCTTATGATGAATTAAGACAATGGGCACAAGTACTTGCTAAGTATCCTAATGTTTTTATTATCAGTGATGAAATTTATGAACATATTAATTTTGTTGGAAAACACACAAGCTTAGCATCATTTCCTGAAATAAAAGAGAGAGTAATTACAATTAATGGTGTATCAAAAGGATATGCTATGACGGGCTGGAGAGGCGGAATAATGGCAGCTCCAAAATGGATAGCACAGGCTTGTGATAAAATGCAGGGACAATTTACATCGGCAACATGCAGTATCACGCAAAAAGCAATGCAAAAAGCAATGGAATTAAGTATAGAAGAATATGTGAAACCAATGACTGATGCTTTTTATAAAAGAAGAGAATTAATTTTGCAACTACTTAAAGATATTCCCGGATTAAAAACAAATATACCCGATGGTGCTTTTTATGTATTTCCTGATGTAACTTATTTCTTTGGAAAAAAATACAATAACCATACTATTAATAATGCAACTGATTTATCTTTTTATTTGTTAGAACAAGCTCATGTATCAACTGTTCCCGGCTCTGCTTTCGGCGATGATAATTATTTAAGAATTTCCTATGCAACATCTGAAAGTATTATTACAAAAGCAATGAGTCAAATTAAAGAAGCACTTTTAAAACTTCAATAAAATACACATGAAAAAAAACTCAATAAAAAAAGAACATATTCGTGAACTATTCAAATCATTTAATAACCTGAATGTTTTGATTATTGGCGATGTTATGATTGATAATTATGTGTGGGGAAAGGTAGGTAGGTTGTCTCCAGAAGCACCCGTTCCTATTGTGATGGTTAATAAAAAGGAAATGCGATTAGGTGGAGCAGCTAATGTTGCACTTAATATACAAGCATTAGGCGCCAATCCTATTTTGTGTTCTGTAATTGGTGCCGACACAGACGGTGTTGCTTTTCTAGATTTACTTAAAAAACAAAAACTAAGTCAAAAAGGAATTCTTAAGTCTAGAAATCGTCCAACAACCATTAAAACACGAGTAATTGGCAATCAACATCATTTATTAAGAATAGATGAAGAATCAGAAGATGAGATTCTTGCTACCGAAACACAAAATTTATTAATGTTGATTAATTACATCATTCATCATGATAAAATTGATGTTATTATTTTTGAAGACTATAACAAAGGATTGATTACACCAAAACTTATTCAAAAAGTAGTAGAATTTTCAAAACAAAAAAATATTCCAATTTGTGTTGATCCGAAAAAGAAAAACTTTCATGCTTACAAAAATGTAACCCTATTTAAGCCAAATTTAAAAGAACTAAAAGAAGGATTAAAACTTGATTTAGATGATGACTTTTCTATTCACGAAATACAAAAAGCTATTAGCAGCTACAGAGTAAAACAAAAGATAGATACATTGCTTGTAACACTTGCAGAAAGAGGTATGATAATTAATAATCGTTCCAATAAAATCCATGTCCCCGCGCATATTAGAACAATAGCAGATGTAAGTGGAGCAGGAGATACCGTAATTAGTGTAGCAGCACTTTGTAAAGCTATGGAATGCGACTCTTATTTAATAGCGGCTTTATCTAACTTAGCAGGAGGTTTAGTATGCGAAGAAATAGGCGTGGTACCCATTAATAAATCTAAGTTACTTGAAGAGGCACTTAATCTTGATTTTGTAAGATAATGACTGTGGTAAAACCATACCAATCAAGTGAATCGAAAAAAAATCAGGTTCATGAAATGTTTAATACTATTTCTACTGAATATGATTTATTAAATACAGTGCTTTCTTTTGGCATACATCATTATTGGAGAAAAAAATGCGTGAACTTACTAAAACCTTATCGCCCAAAGAATATATTGGACTTAGCTTCCGGAACAGGAGACTTAGCCATTTCTTTAGTCAAATTAAACCCTGAAAAAATTATTGCATCTGACTATGCAGAAAAAATGCTGGAGATTGCACAACAAAAAATTAATCATAAAAACCTTAATAAAATTATTACTACTCAAGTAGAGGACGGAGAAAATTTATCTTTCCCGGATAATATGTTTGATGCGGTTACTATTTCTTTTGGTATCAGAAATTTTGAAAACTATCAGCGTGGCATAGAAAATATGTACAGAGTACTAAAGCCTGGTGCTGTATTATTAATATTAGAGTTTACTAATCCAAAAAGTCTTATTATGAAATCAGTATATGGTTTTTATTTTAAATACATTCTTCCTCTAATTGCAAGACTTTTTACTAAAGATAAAAATGCCTATGGATATTTACCAAAGAGTGTGGCTGCATTCCCTCAATATGAGAACTTTCAAAAGATATTAGAGAGTAAAGGATTTTCTAATTGTAGGAATGTATCCTTAACAGGTGGAACAGCTACAATTTATGTTGGTATTAAGCCTCTTTAATACGAGGGCGTGTTTCTATTAAAGGATCCTCCTAATGATTTACCATAGCCAGGGCTCGTATTAAATCTTAAGCAAACTTCTAATCCACCTTTTGTTTTGGTAGCAGGTGTTAAATCTGATATGTTCAAGTCATAAGCAATGCCTATTCCCCATTTATCGTATTGAAACAAAACTGAAGGAATGATAGCATCTTTTAATCTATAATATGAGCCGACAGCTACAGCCATTCCTCTTTTAGTGTTTGTGTATTTGCTTTGGTCTTGTAAAATATATTTAAACATAAAACCAAAAGTAATTTCTCGTGATGGACCTTGTTGCATATAAACTATGCTTGGATCCAATGCTATGCCGGCTGATTTGATACCAAAATCACCACTAAAGTAACCAACATATCTCATTTGTAATTTTTCTCCTGTATTAAAGAAAGAATATTTTGGGCTTGTATAATGATACACAGAACCTCCAATGTCAAACTTAGCACCATCTTCAGCGCTAATATACCTTTCGCTTTTGGCATAATGGTAGTTAATACCGGATCCTAAATCAATGGTGGCAATACCGGATAATGGCACGGTTTCTCCCGGAAGATTCGGATTGTAATGGTGCCCATCAAACTGACTATCCCATTTGAAGTTAGAGGAGTTAACGGTTCTGTATATTGTTCCTATTTGAACACCTAATGAAAATTTTCCACTTGCTGATGTTCTAATAACATAATCAAATCCGAGCTTTGGCATTAAATTCTTGATAAGTCCATTTCCTGCATTATCAGAGAAGATATTAAGAGACATGCCAAAATATCCTGATTTCAACTTTAAGTGTTTAAATGCTTGTTCTGCTGAAATACCATAAGTTAAATATGAATTATCCACAGATGCCCACTGAGACCGATAATAACCGATTGCTCTTGTGTCATAAGATACACAGGCGAGTGCCGGGTTTAAGTATATTGGAGTTTCTGCATATTGTGAAAAGTGAATGTCTTGTGCAGAAACATTTATATAAAGTGTAGCAATAAGTATAAAAAATAATTTTAATTTCTTCATAAGTTATAGTTTTTATCTGAGCAATGTGATATTTCCTTTTTGAATAAAGCTTTTTCCATCATAAGTGGTGCCTTCTAATTTATAAACAAACACGCCTGTATTTAGTTGTTGTCCATTTTGTGTACCATCCCAGCCCATTTTTTGATCGGAAGTTTCAAAGACTTTTTCTCCCCATCGGTTAAATACTTGGAATGTAAAGTTTACCAAACATTTTCCTCGGACATACAACACATCATTAAAGTTATCCCCATTTGGAGAAAAGGCATTCGGAATAAACATTTCTCCGCAATCTTTATCAACAGTAACAATAACTGTATCTGTGTATTTACAATGTTTGCTATTATATCCTGTTACAAAAAACATTGTTGTTTCTGTTAAGCATGGATGAATAGTATCACAGCCAGTGCAGCTAAATCCTCCCGTGCTTGTCCAATTGTAATAGTTGGCTTGTGTACCATATAAGATAACACAATTTCCAAACAGAATTGTCGTATCTCTTATCCCTTTTGTAGAGGGAGTATCAACAACATGAATATAGTTGTTTTTTATTACACTGTCTTTACCATAAGGATTTGTAACAACCATGCTTACAGTATAACTACCCGGAACATTATAACAAACCGTAGGAAAGGTACCTGAGGCAGTGTCAGGTTGCGCACCGGGGAAATTCCATTTTACAATTTGTGGTTGTCCACCGGTAGATGTATTCATAAATGTAACACATTGCCCGGTACAAATGGTATCATTGGGAGCTACGGTTGTAAATGATGCTACGGGTGGGTTGCAATTTTTTACAACAACACTAACAGTAGTAGGAGCACTAATACAAGTTGAAAGTGTAGCATAAGCAACCACCGCTGTATATGTAAAGACCGTAGAATCAGCAGGTGCAGTAAACCCACTAAGTGTTACCGTTTGAAAAAATGGTGAACCAATAACATTTGTCGCAGGAGTCCATGTATAAGAGTAAGAATAGCCCATAGGTGGTGTAGATGTATTAACTGCTAAGGTTGCAGTAGAGTTATGACAAACAGTATAGCCGCCTCCGGGTGTAGTTAAAAATGCTGTAGCTGTTGGCACAGGCAATACAGTTAGTGTTATTACCTGAGCGTTTGCAAGACATCCGCTTGCATCTTTCCCTATAACAGTGTAAGTTGTGTTAACAGTAGGGCTTGCAGCTACAACACTGCCTGTATTACTGCTCAATGTAAATGCGGGACTCCATGTATATGAATTAACCCCTGATGCTGTATAAGATTGAGAAGATCCTTTGCAAACAACTGTATTGGTAGGTGTAACCGTGAAATTAGGCGGTGGTGTTACTGTAATGGAACAAGTTGCTAATGCGGTGCAAGAACCGGTAGAGCCTATTACTGTATAGGTTGTACTTGAAGATGGTGTTGCTACAACCATTGGTCCTGAGGATGTGCTTAATCCTGTAGAAGGAGCCCAGTTAAAGATGGTAGCACCTATTGCTGTAATATTTATTCCTGATGCGCCAATACAAGTTGTAGCAGATGAGGGTGTAACAGTTAAAGATAAAGGAGGACCAATAATTACATTTATTGTAGATGAAGCAGGACACCCAAATGCATTTGTTCCCACAACCGTATAAGTTGTGTTAATGGTTGGAGAAGCAACAACAGATGCTCCTGAAGATGAGCTTAAACTGCCTGCCGGTGACCATGTAAAACTTGTAGCGCCTCCGCTTGCAGTTAAAGTAGCATTTCCACTTGGACATATTGTATTGCTGGAACTAGCGGTAATGGTAATTGTAGGAGATGGTGCTACTCCAATAGTTTGGGTTGCTGTAGCCGTATTGGTTCCGTTAGTTACAAGTACATTAATAGAATAAACACCTGCTGCACCAAAAGAAACTGTAGAAAGTGATGCGTTTGGTGTTCCAAAAGTAGCGCCGGCAGGGTTGGAAGACCATGTGTATCCTGTTACGGTTGCTGTACCTGTATTAGCAGTTACAGTAGCTGTGTTTCCAACACACAAGGTCGGGGTTGAAACTGTAACGGTCGCACTTAAAGAAGATGTAACGCTTAATTGAATATCATCTACTGCAAAAGAAGGATCTGTACCAACACCGTCATCGTTATTAGTCCAATTAAATCCGATTTTTACATTAGGATTATTATTGGCGGAAGCAGGCAATACAACACTATAACTAGACCACATACCCTGTGGAGCACATGCGCCGGCAGCACTTTGTGGCATGGCTACAACGGTATTCCATACAGCACCGTCAAAATATAATAAATTACAGAAATCTGTTCCGGCTTGCCCATTCATCATGTAAACAAAATTTAATGTGATATTATTATATCCTGTACAATTAATTGTTGGTGATTCGGCTCTTTTATTGGTAGTAACACAGAACATAGCAGGACACATACCTCCTGCATTATATGCGGCACCTTGGTCTGCAGATAAACCTAAAGAAGGGATTGCAACACTACCAACGTGTAAGGTTCTGTTGGTAAGTCCAGCACTATTTAGACAACCATTACCACAATTGCCTGCACCCATACCGGCTTCTGTTGCGCTAATAAACCACTCGTTTGCGGTAGCATCATTTGTTCCTGTACCTGTAACTGCCCAAGCACCATTTGTTGGTGTAGCTACAGTTCCTGCGGCTATCTGACCTTGGCTACAGCCAACTCCAAATGATTCTTGCCAAAAAATAGTCTGGGAGCGTGTTAAAAAAGTAAAAACAGAAAATAATATAACTAGTGTATATGCGCGCATAATTTTTTTTTGGTGGTAAAAGTAGGAAAAAAAACTAATAAAGAAAAAATTATTATTTTGGTCTATGTCTATGCCTATGGTGGTGGTGGATATTTGGGTGAGGGTTCTTTTCTTGAAGTTCTTTTTCTTTTTTTGATCGGATTTTATCTGCAATTGAAATGCCGATGTAACCCAATACTACAAAAGCAATAATACCTCCCATAATGCCAATTCCTTCTTTACTCATTTCTTGCTTTGATAGTTCTTCCTTTAAATTTCCGAAAAAATTGCCTGCGAAACTTACTCGTGTAGTTACAAGCAACACAGTCAGAATACTTAGAATTTTAGTTTTCATATAGTTGTGTTTTAGATATTTTAATGTAAATATACGACAAAGGTTTAATTTGGTTAGATAAAATTAAGAATTTTTAATATTTTTTTTATAAAAGAAATATGTTTATCTTTGCGCCTTCAAATTTCTTAAAAAGGGGGGTTTTATCCCCCTCTTTTATTAATATACAGATGATACTAAAGTCATACATACAAGAAAAATTATTACCTTTCTTAGATGATAGAAGGTTGTTTATTATTGATATGCATATATCACCGCAAAATCAAATTGATATTACAATAGATGGAGATTCTTATGTCAGTATAGATGATTGTGTAGAGGTATCTCGTTATGTAGAATCTTTTTTAGATAGAGACAAGGAAGACTTTTCTTTGCAGGTAAGCAGCCCTGATGCAGCAAAGCCATTAATACTACCAAGACAGTATTATAAACATATAGGAAAGGAATTTTTGATAAGAAACATAGACGATAAAGAGGTGGCAGGTGTTTTGGAAAAAGCAGATATAGAAAAAATTGTGCTTGCTTATCAGATAAAAGAAAAGAACGGAAAAAAGAAAGTTATTATTAATAAAGTAGAAGAAATACCATTTCAACAAATAAAATCAGCAAAAATCAAACTTAAATTTTAAACTCAAAATTTATGGAAACACTTAGTTTAATAGAATCATTTGAAGAATTTAAAGATCTCAAAAATATTGATAAAACATCTTTAATGAGTATTTTGGAAGATGTTATTCGCCATATGATTGCTAAAAAATATGGACAAGACAATAATTTTGATATTATTGTAAACCCGGATAAAGGAGATATTGAAATCTGGAAAAATAGAAAAATTGTAGATGATGACTTTGCAGAAGATTCTTTTGACTTTGATATAAATAAGCATATTAGTCTTACTGATGCAAAGAAAATTGACGATTCTTTTGAAGTAGGAGAAGATGTATCTGAAAAAGTAAAACTTAGTGATTTCGGACGTCGTTCTATATTATCAATGCGCCAGCATCTTATTCAGAAAATTACAGAAATTGAAAAGAGTGATGTATATAATAAGTACAAAGACAAAGTAGGAGAAATTATATCAGCTGAAGTATATCAAATATGGAAAAATGAAATTATGTTTCTTGATGAAGATGGCACAGAACTTATTATGCCTAAAAAAGAACAAATACCAAATGATTTTTTCAAAAAAGGAGATATTGTAAGATCTGTTGTTACAAAAGTAGATATGAAAGGTATAACCCCTATTATTATGTTATCAAGGACATCGCCGGTGTTTTTGGAGCGATTATTTGAACAGGAAGTGCCTGAAATATATGATGGTGTAATTACAATCAAAAAAATAGAAAGAGAACCCGGAGAAAGAGCTAAAATTGCCGTAGAAAGTTTTGACGAAAGAATTGACCCTGTAGGTGCTTGTGTGGGTATGAAAGGCTCTCGTATTCATGGTATTGTAAAAGAGTTGCGTAATGAAAATATTGATGTAATTAATTATTCAACCAATCCGCAATTGTATGTACAAAGAGCATTGTCTCCTGCAAAAATTTCTCAGATAGTTATAAATGATGCGGATAAGAAAGCGGAAGTGTATCTAAAGCCTGATCAAATTTCATTGGCAATTGGGAAGAATGGATTAAATATTAAGTTAGCTTCTCGCTTAACCAACTACGAAATAGACGTGTATCGTGAGGAGTCTGATGATTTTGAAGACATTGAGTTAACTGAATTTTCTGATGAAATAGATGAAACAATTATTGAAAAGCTAAAAGCCATAGGGTATGATACTGCTAAGTCAGTAATAGAATTGAATACTGAAGAGTTAGCTAAAAGAACCGAATTAGATATAGAAACAATTGAACACGTGAAATCTGTTCTTAGGGCGGAATTTGAAGGTTAAGAATCTATTTGGAAAACTCTTTCCATTTTTCTATGATTTCTGAAAATCCTTTTGGTAAAGGAGCTTCAAACAATAAGTGCTCTTTAGTAATAGGGTGAGTTAAGGACATTTTGTAAGCATGCAATGCTTGGCTTGGAATTAAATTAAAACTATTTTCTATAAATTGCTTGTACTTTCCTGTATTAATACCATAAAGAATATTTTTCCCACCATATTCTTCATCATTAAATAATGGATGTTTTATAGATTTAAAATGCACTCTGATTTGATGTGTACGACCTGTTTCCAATTTGCATTCTACAAGCGTAACATACTTAAATCTTTCAATAACAGTATAGTGTGTAACCGACCATTTACCATAAATTTCCGAGTCGTATATATTCATGATTTTTCTGTTCTTGTGGTCTCTACCGATAAATCCTGTGATAGTTCCTTTATCTTGTTCCAAATTTCCCCATACCAAAGCAAGATACCTTCGGTCAATATTTCGGTCATAAAAATCCTTTGCCAAAATTTGTAAAGCTAATTCAGATTTTGCTACAATAAGTAATCCCGATGTATTTTTGTCTATTCTGTGAACAAGCCCGGGACGGTCTAATATCAAATCTTCAGAAAGTTTTTGCTTTTGTGTTGGTAAATTTTGGTAGTGAAACAACAATGCATTAGATAAAGTTCCGGTATAATTCCCTGCACCGGGGTGAACAACCATTCCGGCAGGTTTATTAATTACTAATATATGATTATCTTCGTATAAAATATTAAGAGGAATATTTTCAGGAATTAATTCAAACTCACGCGGCGGTTTTGCTAAAATAACAGATATTTTATCAAATGGCTTTACTTTATAGTTTGCAGATACAGAGATGTTGTTTACTATAATACATTCTGCTTTACATGCATTTTGAATTTTTGTTCGAGAAGTATTAGACAAGTGGTTATATAAATACTTATCAATACGTAGCAGGCTTTGTCCTTTATCTACTGTAAAATTATGATGTTCATAGAACGCTTGTTCTTCTTGATATTCTTGTGTATCTGGTTTATTTATATTCACAACTATAATTTACGATGAGGGTTTTTGTCAATAAAACTTTTCCATGATGAAGATTTTTTTTCAGAAAATGTATTTTGTTGAAAATGATAACATACAGCGGCGGCCAAAGCATCGGTAGCATCTAAGTATTTTTCTGTGTAGTTAAAATTTAATAATTGCTGTAACATTGCAGAAACCTGTTCTTTGCTGGCATTTCCATTGCCTGTAATACTTTGTTTGATTTTTTTTGGAGAATACTCTTGTATTTGAATTCCTGAATTAATAGCCGCTGCTATAGCTACACCTTGTGCTCTGCCAAGTTTCAACATAGATTGTACATTTTTTCCATAGAAAGGAGCTTCTATAGACATTACATTTGGTTTGTATTCTTGAATAAGAGCAGATATGGTGGTGTAAATTTGCTTAAGCTTTTCAGGATGATTGTCTATCTTATCCATTCGCAGTACGCTGATGGTTAATAGTTCTATTTTATTAGCGCCCGTACAGTTTATTAAAGCATAGCCAAGAATATTTGTTCCCGGATCTATTCCTAAAATAATATTACTAACGCCCATATATGGGCGCAAGTTAGTAATTTGTATGCTTAAAAATTATAAAAAGTTAATACCTGATTGGATTAAAGAATTACATTTTAATATTTAATTCTTTAATGATATTATCCGCATGTCCGATTTTATCAACTACCCAAAGTACGTATCTTATGTCAACACAAATAGTTCTGTTGTACTTAGCATCAAATGCTATTTTATGACTAAGAGCTTCGTAGTTACCATCAAAGGCAAGTCCTATTAACTCGCCATTTCCATTAAGAACAGGTGAGCCTGAATTGCCACCGGTAATATCATCGGTGGTTACAAATGTTACCACAATATCTTTAATATTTTTATCTTCATATTTTCCAAAATCTTTTTTCTTGGCTGCCTCAATAAAATCTTTTGGTAAGTCAAATTCATAATCACCCGGTTTATATTTATCCAATACACCGCTAAGTGTGCAATAGTATTTATAAGTAACAGCGTCTTTTGGAGAATATGAACTTACTTTTCCGTATGTTAATCGCATGGTAAAGTTTGCATCAGGATATAAATCTTTTCCTTTATACATTTCTAAAAGTCCTTTTTGATATTTTTTCATTAAAGCAAAATTACAAGCATTAAACTTAATAACTTCGGGTTCTACCTTGCTTTTATATAGTTGATTAAAAATTAATGCTGTTTGAAATGCGGGGTCTTTGGATAGAGTAGTGGTGTCAGGGTTATTAAGCCATTGTTTGAGCTTATCAGTATTCAAAAAAATCGTTTGGCTTGTTAGTTTTTCTACAAATGCTTTGTATGTATCTGCCTGATTGAGGTTTTTATCAGAGATGCTAGAATAAAATTTTTCGGGAATAAAACTCTTATCTATTTGAGTGTAATACATACTTAACATATACATTAATGTGTTTTTTTCTGAAGTCAAATCTTCTCCGGATACAAAGTTTTCAAAATCGGATAAAATCTTTTCTTTATTAGTAGTTATTGTTTTGGTATCATTATTTTTTAGTGCATTGTAAACCGAAATAAATCGTGTAGCATAGTTTATCAATTGCGAACCATTAATACATTCGTTGTAATAAATTTTTGCTTTGGCAAAGGGCGTGTATTGATTGTAACAAGACTCAAAATCTTTCATTAAATTTAAATACTCTGATTTATTATTTTTTGTTGCCCAGTCTAAAAATTTTTTTTCATCACTTTGCTTTTCTTCCAATACATGATACTTTAGTAATTGTTTGTTTTCTCCATCAAAGAATTTCCAGTAATTGGCTACTCTTGCGTAATATGAAGCCAGTTTTAATTTAACGGCTTCATCTTTTTTCATTTCGTTAAACATTAGTTTTAAACGAGTATCTCTTAATTCAACAATATTAGGGTTATCAATAGATGTTTTAAGTTTTACGCCATAAGAAGTTTCAAATCTATTTGTTCCTCCCGGGAATCCTACAATCATTGCAAAAGAATTGTCCTGCACGCCTTTTAAACTCACAGGAACAACGTATTTTGGTTTTAGTGGAACATTGTTTGGTGAATAATCGGCTACGTTTCCGTTTTTATCGGCATATACTCTAAAAATACTAAAATCAGCGGTATGTCTTGGCCATTCCCAATTATCTGTGTCGCCACCAAATTTTCCTAAACTTTCAGGAGGCGTGCCAACAAAGCGAACATCTTTGTATCTTTTATAAATAAATAAAATATATTGATTGCCGGAAAACATAGGAACAATCTTTGCTTCACAGCCATTGTTTTTTTCATTATCTTTTAATTCCGCTAATGCTAATTCATTTAGTTTTTTTGGTAATTCGGTTAATAAATTGTTCTCATTGATATTTGCCAATTGTTTATTTACTTTTTCGGTAACATCATCAATTCTTTCTAAAAACTGTACTGTAAGCCCCGGTACATAAATTTCTTCATTAAAATTTTTTGCCCAAAACCCGTTTTTCAGATAGTTATGTTCTACAGTGCTGGATTTTGCTATAGCATCGTACCCACAATGGTGGTTAGTAAAAATAAGCCCATTGTTACTCACAATTTCTCCGGTGCATCCTCCTCCAAATATAATAATAGCATCTTTTAATGAGGCTTTATTTGCGCTGTATATTTGTTCTTTTGTAAGTTTCAGACCTTTTTTTACCATATCTTGGTATGTTTTTTCACCAATTAAAAAAGGCAGCCACATGCCCTCGTCGGCAATACTTATGTTGATAGTAAAAATTACAACTAAAATTGAACTTAGAAAGTGAGAGTAACTTTTTTTCATAGATTAAAATTTTGCTGCAAAGAAAGTATTATTGTTAATCTTACCTATTGTTTTTTAGATAAATAAGATTTTTTAAGAGATAAAATCGAAAAGAATAACATTCTACATAAATAAAAAGGAAAAATTCGTCATTCATATTATTTTTAGAAATATTTTATTCAAAAATACAAAGACTATCCATCACTCTTTTTTTATTAACTTGCAGCCATATTTAATATGACAAAGAAAATTGGTATTATAGGTTATGGCAGTTGGGCTACAGCATTGGTAAAAATACTATCTCATAATAACATTCAATTAGTATGGTACTTTCCAAAGCAGGAGGATATTGATTATATACAAGCACATCATCATTCACCGCGATATTTAACAGATGTTGAACTAAACTTAGATGTTATAGAGTTAACAACGTCTTTAGATAATCTTTCCGAAAAGAGCGATACTATTGTTTTAGCATACCCTTCAGCATTTTTACACAATACCATACAATCGTTTAATTTTAATGACAAGTCTGTTTTTTCTGCCATTAAGGGAATAGTACCGGAATATAATTTAATAATCGGTGAGTATTTAAATCAAATTCATAAAGTTCCATTTAACAGAATAGGGGTAATTACCGGGCCGTGTCATGCAGAGGAGGTTGCATTAGAACGATTGTCTTATTTAACTATTGCGGGGCAAAATCAGGAAATGATAGAAAAAATGTGTCGTAATTTAACTTGTCATTTTATACAAACTACTGCCAGTGATGATATTTATGGAACAGAGTATTCGGCAGTATTAAAAAATATTATGGCGGTTGCAGCGGGTATTTGTCATGGATTGGGCTATGGTGATAATTTTCAAGCGGTGTTAATTAGTAATGCTATTCAGGAAATAAAAAAGTTTGTTGATGCTGTGCATCCTATTAATAGAGATATTAACGACTCCGCATATCTTGGAGATTTATTGGTAACGGCTTATTCTCAGTTTAGTAGAAACAGAACATTTGGAAACATGATAGGAAAGGGATATTCAGTAAAACAAACGCAGTTAGAGATGAACATGGTTGCTGAGGGTTATTATGCTCTACAATGTATTTATCAAATAAACCAAATATATAAAGTTGATATGCCTATTACAAATGCTGTTTATCAAATTATTTTTGGATCGCCCAAAAAGAGTGCTCAAAAAGCAATTCAAGAACTAACTCGTAATTTAAAATAGCAATGTTGCTTAAATATTTATCAGGATTTATTAGTATTATTTTTCATCCTATGTTTATGCCGGTATATATTATGATTTGGTATTTTTACAATCCGCATTTATATACTGTTTTTGTGCCGAATGACTTAAAGCTAAAATGGATTGTTTTATTTTTTTTATTGACGGCTGCATTTCCTCTGTGTATCTTGTTATTTCTAAAAATGCTAAAAGTAATTGATAATATTTTCTTGCATTCGGTAAAAGATAGGGAATATGCCTTTATGCTTATCGGGTTTTATAATTGGCTGTTATGCTATGTTTTACGCGATATGTATGCGCGAGATATTTTTAAACCGGCTATTTTATTGATTATGTCTATGGCTTCTATTTTGCTTATATCTGCTCTATTATCAAGGAAATTTAAAATTAGTATGCACGCATCAGGAGGCGGTGCGTTGGTTGGATTTTTTGTATTCTTAGCTTATTTTTTAAACGGATTATACCTGTTTGAAATTATTGTGTCTATATGGTTAAGTGCCATAATAATTTTTAGTAGGATAGTAGCTCAAGCACATAATAATAAAGAAGTATATTCGGGGTGGGCACTTGGATTTTTGAGTAATCTTATTGTATTTTTGGTAGCATACCATTTTTTAATTTTTAAACCATGATATTAGTTACAGGAGGCACAGGGCTTTTAGGTGGACATCTTATTGCAAAATTACTGCAAGGCAATTCCGCTATTGTAGCAAGTGTAAGGAAAACAAGCACATTCACAAATATTAAGCAAATTTTATCATACTATTATTCTAATACAGATGAGTACTTTAATAAAATAAAATGGATAGAAATAGACTTTGATAACCCCATAGATATTGAAGCCATATTAATAGAAAATGAAATAACAGAAATTTATCACTGCGCCGGCATGGTTTCTTTTGATGAAAGAAAAAGAAAAGAGATTATTCAAACTAATTATTTAATTACAGAAACCCTTGTAAATGCCTGCTTAGGAAAAAATATCAAGCTGTGCTACGCAAGTTCTGTAGCCGCACTTCTTAATCAATTTGAGTACAATAATATTTCTGAAAAAACATTTTGGCATCCGGGTAAGTTTGAGTATGCCTATGCTTATTCAAAATATATGGGTGAATGTTCTGTATGGAGAGGAATTGAGGAAGGACTAAACGCTGTAATTGTAAACCCCGGAATTATTATTGGAGCCGGTAATTGGGAAACAGGGTGGGGTAGCCTTGTAACAAAAGCTAATAATAAAATGCCTTTTTATACCAACGGAACAATGGGATACATAGCTGTAGAAGATGTGTCCGATATAATGATTGCATTAATGAATAAAAATATATTCGGCAAAAGATTTATCTTGGTAGAAAATAATTATTCATTTAAAGAAATTTTAGAAGAACTGAACGTGTCCTTAGGAAAACCATTGCCACCCATTGAAGCAAAAAAATGGATGTTGCAGTGTGCAAGGCTGTATGAAAATATAAAATATACATTTAATAAAAACTACAACCCTTCGGTTACAAAGTCTGTTGTCCAATCTTCTATTACGCAGAATTATTATAATAACGAATTAATAAAACAAACATTATCCTATACATTTACTCCTATAAAAGAGTCTATTCATAAAACATCAGAGAAATTTTTATTAAACCTGAAAAAGAAATGAGTAGGATTATAGCAATAGATTATGGAACAAAACGGTGCGGTATTGCAGTAAGCGACGAACTACAAATAATAGCAAACGGATTAAAGGTAATAGACCCTAAAGATATTTTTTCTTTTTTAGAACTATATATTAAACAAAATAATGTTTCAGAAATTATAGTTGGCTATCCAATAGGTATGAGAGGGCAAATTACATCCACAACACTTATTATAGAAGATTTTATTAGACAGCTAAAGAATAAATTTCTGCAATTAAAGATTGAAAAATTTGACGAACGCCTTACTTCTGTAATGGCTCAAAAATCAATGCTTGAAGCAGGGTATAAAAAAAGTGTTCGCCAAAAGAAAGAAAATATTGATATAATTGCAGCAACAATCCTGCTTCAAAACTATTTAGACCTAAAACAATTACAAAACACCAAACAATGACAAACGAAGAACAATTTAATAATGATGAAAAAATAAGAAGAGCCTTTGCCAATAAGCAATGGCCGGAAATAAAAGCATCGGACAGTTGGCAGGTATTTAAAATAATGAGTGAATTTGTAGATGGGTTTGATACAATGAGTAAAATTGGACCCTGTGTTTCTATTTTTGGTTCTGCACGTACAAAGCCCGATAATAAATATTATAGTATTGCAGAAGAAATTGCTTTCAAACTAACGCAAGAAGGATTTGGGATTATTACCGGTGGAGGTCCCGGTATTATGGAAGCAGCAAACAAAGGAGCGCAAAGAGGCGGAGGAAAATCGGTTGGATTAAATATCATGCTACCTTTTGAACAAAAACATAATGACTATATTGATTATGACAAACTGATTAGCTTTAATTACTTCTTTGTAAGAAAAACAATATTTTTAAAATACTCTCAAGGATTCATTGGACTGCCTGGTGGAATGGGCACTATGGATGAACTTTTTGAATCATTAACACTTATTCAAACAAATAAAATTGCTCATTTTCCTATCGTATTAGTTGGCTCTGAATATTGGAAAGGACTAATAGCATGGATGAAAGAATCTATGTTATACAAAGAGCATAATATATCTGAATCAGATTTAGACCTATTTGTAATCCTTGATAACCCGGAAGATGTAGTTAAACACATTGCTAATTTCTATAACAGATATACCTTAAAACCAAACTTCTAAAATAGAAACTATGAACAAAATGCTAACCAGCAAAGAAATTACACCAAGAGAAAAAGATTATAACCAATGGTATAACGACATTGTACTTAAAGCCGACATGGCAGATTACAGTGCTGTGCGAGGATGTATGATTATTAAACCTTATGGCTATACTATTTGGGAAAAAATGCAGCAAACATTAGACAAAATGTTTAAAGATACAGGACACGTTAATGCCTATTTTCCGTTATTTATACCAAAATCATTTTTTAGTAAAGAAGCATCTCACGTAGAAGGATTTGCAAAGGAATGTGCCGTGGTAACACACTACAGATTAAAAAACCATCCACAAACTAAAGAAATAATTGTAGATGAAGAAGCAAAATTAGAAGAAGAACTCATTGTAAGACCAACATCAGAAACAATTATTTGGAATACATACAAAACATGGATACAATCTTACAGAGACTTACCAATACTTGTTAATCAATGGGCTAACGTTGTAAGATGGGAAATGCGAACAAGATTGTTTTTACGAACAGCCGAATTTCTATGGCAAGAAGGACACACAGCTCACGCAACAAAAGAAGAAGCAATAGAAGAATCCAAAAAAATGCTTGAAGTATATGCAGATTTTGCCGAAAACACTTTGGCAATGCCTGTTATAAAAGGCATAAAAACAGCTAATGAACGCTTTGCTGGTGCAGAAGAAACGTATTGTATAGAAGCCTTAATGCAAGACGGAAAAGCACTGCAAGCCGGAACATCACACTTTTTAGGGCAAAATTTTGCCAAAGCATTTGATGTAAAATTCGCTAATAAAGACGGACAATCAGACTACGTTTGGGCTACATCGTGGGGCGTTTCTACTAGATTAATGGGTGCTCTTATTATGACACATAGTGATGATTTAGGTTTAGTATTGCCTCCAAAAATAGCACCCTTACAAGTTGTTATCGTTCCCATTTATAAAAGTGAAGAAGAACTCAATAACATCAGAAAACACATTCAATCATTAATTGCTAATTTAAAAGACAAAAATATCTCTGTAAAATTTGATGATGACGATAAACAAAGACCAGGTTGGAAATTTGCACAATACGAAATGAAAGGCGTTCCTATAAGAATAGCTGTGGGTTCGCGAGATATTCAAAATAACCAATTAGAAATTGCAAGACGTGATAAATTAAGTAAAGAAACCGTTCCATTTGATAAATCTATTGAGTATATCTCCAATCTTCTAAATGATATTCAAACTAATTTATACACTTTAGCCAAGAATAGATTAAGCACTAATATTTACAATGTAAATACATGGCAGGAATTCAAAGATACCTTAGATAAAAAAGGAGGATTTATTTACGCACATTGGGATGGTACCACCGAAACGGAATTAAAAATAAAAGAAGAAACAAAAGCCACAATTCGTTGTATCCCTATTAATAATAATCAAGAAAGCGGCGTATGTGTGTATTCAGGTAAAAGCTCTTCACAAAGAGTACTTTTTGCCCGTGCATATTAATTGAAAAATATTTTCTACTTTTACCAAAATTCAAAATAAAAATTATGAAAAAAAACATTTACATTTTAGGTTTAATAGTTGGTACGTTTGCCGTGAATGCACAAGGTCCAACATTAACACAAGCAAATAACGCTCCTGCTTCGGGAGATATACAGGCTAATAAAAAATTAGACTCTACGGCATTATTAACAAAAACATCAGGAGCATCTCAAACGTGGAACTACTCAAGTTCTGTTACTACTTCTACAAATACAAATATATCAACAACTACCTATACTACAGCATCGTCTATTCCGGGTGCATCAATGTTTACCGGAGCAGGAGCGAATGTTGCAGCAACAGACAGTAGTCAGTTTTTAAAATCTACAGCTACATCATTAGAGTTAGTTGGACAAATGAGTGCTAATGGGTCTAAAATGTTTTTTACAAACACAATGCAGTTGATGCAGTTTCCTTTTTCTTATGGCAATTCATACACTGACACTTATGCAGGCACCTTTACAATATCGGTAGGAGTTGTGAATCTAAATGGAACTATTAAAGGAAATGCCAATGCTTATGGCACAGTAATCCTTCCATCATCACCATCTAATCTTTCTTTTTCAAATGTTTTAAGAGTAACAACCAATAATACAATGACAATAGCGGGAACGGGCACTTTAGCACTTCTAACAGGTACTTCAATTGTTACCGGATATACGTTTTTTAAAGCGAGTACTAAGTTTCCATTCTTTCAAATGCAATATACCAGTATGAACATACCCGCAATGGGAAGCCCAACAAACAATGTAAGTATTGCTTACGATGCTACTTTACCGGTAAGTGTACAGGAAATATCATCATCTACACCGGCTGTGTTTGTATTCCCAAATCCAACAAACGACTTTTTAAATATTCAAATGAATAAAACCGATTATAAAGCTATCAAAGTAATGGATATTCAAGGTAAAATTGTAAGAGAACTGATATTAAGCAGTACTCCAATGGAAAGTATTAATATACAAGATTTAAAATCCGGAGAATATATCCTATTAATGATTAATTCTATTTCCGGCTTACCGGATATTTCATATAAGTTTATTAAAGAATAAACTTATAAAGATAGATAAATTAAACCCCAAGATATCTTGGGGTTTTTTTATTTTTTTTGCAAATAATTACACAAACTTCACGTTATTAAACATAAAAAATTTTTCATACATTCGCCACTCTGTAAAAAAAAAAATATAAAAGATAAAATATGACAGCATCATTCAAAAAATTAAATAATATTGTTGGTTGGTTAGTTTTTGTAGTAGCCGCTTTTACATATATCAGCACTATTGAACCCACTGCAAGTTTTTGGGATTGCGGCGAGTTTATTGCCTGTACCTATAAATTAGAAGTGGGGCACCCTCCAGGAGCACCAACCTTTATGGTTTTTGGACGATTGTTTACTTTATTAGCAGGAGGAAACCCTGCTTTAGCCGCAAAAATGGTAAACATTATGTCTGCCTTGTCTTCTGCATTTTGTATTTTATTTTTATTTTGGACAATTAGCCGCTTAGCATACAAGATAGTTGCAAGTAAAAGCGAAAAAGAGTTATCACAAGCACAAACCATTGCAATACTTGGCTCTGCAGCTATTGGAGCTTTGGTTTATACATTCTCAGATTCATTTTGGTTTTCTGCGGTAGAGGGCGAGGTATATGCAATGTCGTCATTATTTACGGCAATTGTTTTTTGGGCTATACTTAAATGGGAAGAAGGAGATAGTACGGATACAACTTCTGCATGGAGATGGATAGTGCTAATTAGTTATTTAATGGGATTGTCAATAGGTGTACACTTATTGAATTTATTAGTAATTCCGGCTATAGTGTATGTTTATTATTTCAAAAAATATAAATTTACGTGGAAGAGTTTCCTTGTAACAGGAATTATTTCTATTATTATTTTAGGTTTTGTACAGTCTATATTAATTCCAAAAATTGTAAAATTAGTTGCTGATGTTGAAGTTTTTTCTGTTAATAAATTAGGAATGCCTTTTAATTATGGTATCATTATCTACTTTGTATTGATGCTGTCGGCTCTTACGTTTTTCATTTATTATTCCTATAAAAACAATAAAAAATATTATCAATATGGATTGTATTGTTTAATTGCATTTTCTGTACTTGCCACATTTAGTGCAATGAGGGGGAGTGGAATATTTTTAAGACTCATCGGATTTTCGGCATTAGTTTATGGGATTCATAAACTAAAAGAACACCTTGTGGCATTTAACGTAACAATGATGTCTTTTGCTGCCTTATTAATCGGGTATTCAACTTTCTTTATTTTAATTATTCGCTCGCAAGCAAACACACCAATGGATGAAAACGACCCGGAAAATGCCCCTAATGTATTGTCTTATTTACTTAGAGAACAATATGGAGATTGGCCTATTGCGTATGGACAATATTATAATGCACCCACGCAACCAAACAATGCATTTAAAGACATAGACCCTGTGTATGCCGAAGATAAAGCAACAGGAAAGTATAAAATGATAAGCGATGGAAAAAATGCCATACCTACTTACGATAAAGAATTTTGCACAATCTTTCCAAGAATGTGGAGTAGTAGGGCAGACCACGTTGCCGGATATCGCTATTGGGGAGATGTGGTAAATAACTGTAAAAGAGTTAATAAGATGAATGAGAACGGAGAGCCTGAAACAGTTGAAATTCCAACCTTTAAAGCCAATATGATTTTCTTTTTCAGATATCAATTAGGATACATGTATTTTAGATATTTTTTATGGAATTTTATGGGGCGACAAAACGATGTGCAGGGTATGACCGGTAACCCAATGGAAGGGAATGCTATTAGTGGAATTAAATTTATAGATGATTTTATACTTGGCGGTAGCGGTTACAGCAACCTCAAAACAAAAGCTCTTGAAAACAATAAAGGACAAAATTTATTATTTGGATTGCCATTACTACTAGGGCTATTTGGAATGTTTTATAACTATAAAAAAAGTAGATCTATACTTTGGCTTGTGTTTCTATTTTTCTTCTTTACAGGAATAGCAATAAATATTTATCTTAATGTACAGCCGTATCAACCGAGAGAACGAGATTATGCCTATGCAGGTTCATTTTATGTATTTGCTATTTGGGTAGGGTTTGGTGTATTATATCTGTGGGAATTGCTTAGTAAGTATGCATCTCAACAGATATCCGCAATAGCTGTAACTGCTATTAGTTTAATTGTACCCGGCATTATGGCATCGCAAGAGTGGGACGACCATGACCGTTCAAAAAGATCGTTAGCACGTGATTGCGCTTTTAATTACTTAGAATCTTGTGAGAAAAATTCCATCTTATTTACAAATGGAGATAATGATACTTTCCCACTTTGGTATGTGCAGGAAGTAGAAGGTATTAGAACAGATGTTCGTGTTTGTAATTTGAGTTTATTTCAAACAGATTGGTACATTAATCAGATGCGTAGAAAAGCTTATGACTCTGACCCTATGCCATTGACAATGAGCCCCGATAAATACGCATTTAGCAACAGAGACGTGGTATATTTAATAGAACAAACAAAAAATGAAATGGAATTAAAAGATGTGATTGACTTTGTTGCAAGTGATGATCCAAATAATAAGTTGCAAGTAGGTGGTGGTAGAAGCATTGATTTTATTCCGACAAAAAGTTTTTATATTAATGTAGATACTAATCAAATTATAAAAAATAAGGTTGTAAAAAATCAGGATATTTCAAAAATCACAAAGAAAATCTCTTTTGGAATAGGTAAAAGTTATATTACAAAAAACGATTTAATGGTATTAGATTTAGTAGCACATAATAATTGGTCAAGACCCATTTACTTTGCAGTAACAACGGGTTCTGACGCATACGTTGGTCTTCAAAATTACTTTCAATTAGAAGGATTGGCTTACCGCTTTGTCCCTATTTTGCAATCACAAGAAGATGCAATGGTGGGTGGAAGAGTTAATACAGAAGCAATGTATGAAAAAGTATTAAATAAATATCAGTGGGGTGGCATGGATAAAAAGGGAGTGTATCTTGATGAAAATTGCTTAAGAATGGCTACAAACTTACGTATGCAAATGACGATATTAGCCAATGCTTTAATAAGAGAAGGAAAGAAAGATAAGGCAAAGAAAATATTAGATTTGATTTTAGAAAAAATGCCTAATGAAAATGTTCCGTACGATCCTTCTATTTATACAATTGCTGCTTGTTATTATCAAGTAGGAGATATTCAAAAAGCAAATGAATTATCAAAGCAATTATTTGAGATTTTAGAACACGATTTTATTGTTTATAATACATACAAGCCAATGGATCAAATTGCATTTACAAGAGAGATGAGACAGTGTAAAGATATTATGCAAAGATTAGCTTCATTAACAATGCAGTTTAATCAAAAACAATTATCAGATGAATTTGTGAAAAAACTTTCAAACTATCTTTCTAAAGAAGATTTGATGCAAAACGAGCCCGTGTCCGGACCAACAACCACAGAAGAAGGGCAATAGAAGATGGATAGCATCCGAATAAAACAACTGTCAGAAGAGGATAGACCAAGAGAAAAGCTATTAAAATACGGAGCTTCTCAACTTAGCGATACAGAATTACTTGCGATTATCATTGGCAGTGGAACAAGGGGAAATTCGGCCATTCAATTAGCACAAAAATTACTTGCACAATATCAAAATGATTTAAATAAAATTGCAAGTCAAAATGCATTAGCCCTTGAAAGTAGTCAGAAAGGGCTTGGTAAAGTAAGAGCTATTAATATTATAGCTGCTTTAGAACTTTCGAAACGAAGATATATCCAGCAATATACACAAAAAGAAAACCCCATAACAAGTTCAGATATTTCCGCAAAGTACTTTATGCGGTACTTAACGGATAAAACACAAGAAGAATTTTGGGTATTGCTTTTGAACACAGCACATATTCCGATAGATTGCTACCAAGTAAGCAAAGGAAATATTGACAATACACTTGTAGATATAAGGTTGCTTTGCAAATATGCAATTATTAATAATGCTACAAGAGTAATTATTGCTCATAACCATCCATCAGGGAATTTGAAACCAAGTGAGCAAGATATTAGTTTAACTAAACGAATAAAAGAAGCGTTAAGTACGCTAAATATTTCTTTATTAGATCATCTAATTATTTATCAAAACGCTTACTATAGTTTTGCCGATGAAGGGAAAATATAAACGAACTGTTCCTGTTATTAACACAGAGATAAAAAATTTCTTTCAAAAAAATATTTTGAAATATTTTTATCAAAATGCAAGAGATTTGCCATGGAGAAATATAAAAGACCCTTACAAAATATGGCTTTCAGAAATCATACTTCAACAAACACAAGTAGTACAAGGGCTTCCATATTATCTTTCATTTATTAAAAAATATCCTGATGTAAAACAACTTGCATCTGCTAAAGAAGACGATATACTTCATTTATGGCAAGGGTTGGGATATTATAGCAGAGCCAGAAATTTGCATTTTGCAGCAAAGCAAATTATAGAAAAATTTCAAGGAAAATTTCCTAATAGTTATGGAGATATAAAATCACTCAAAGGTATTGGTGATTATACGGCGGCGGCTATTGCAAGTATCGCGTTTCAAAAACCATTTGCGGTTTTAGATGGTAATGTGTTTAGGGTTGTCGGTCGATTTTTTGGAGTAGAAGTGCCTATAGATACAACTGATGGGAAAAAATTATTTAAGACTATAACACAAGATTTATTGGATAAGGAAAACCCCGGAGATTATAACCAGGCAATTATGGAGTTTGGAGCAACATATTGTAAACCGATTAACCCTGATTGTTTAAATTGTTGTTTAAATAAATACTGTATTGCTTTTCAAAAAAATAAAGTTGCTGTCATTCCTATCAAGTCAAAGCAATTAAAAAAAAGACAAAGATATTTTGATTATATTATTTTTAGATTAAATAACAAGGTGTTGATTAAAAAGCGAAAAAGTGATATATGGAAAGGGTTATATGAATTTTACTTAATAGAATCTGATAAACAAAATTTATCTAAAAAAACATTGTTACAATATATGCGTGAAAAACAATTTAGCATCAAAAATATTATATTGTTAGGAGAGCATAAGCATATTCTTACACACCAATATTTATTTATCCAATTTTGGATTGTTGAGTTAAAAACAGATTCTAATATGCCTAAAGAATTTATTGCTGTAGATGTCAATAAATTAGAAAAATACCCATTTCCTATTGT
This sequence comes from Bacteroidia bacterium, assembly GCA_039811645.1. Lineage (GTDB taxonomy): Bacteria > Bacteroidota > Bacteroidia > B-17B0 > Aurantibacillaceae > BPGX01. The sequence continues at coordinate 39,042 of JBDHZB010000019.1, forward strand.
AATAAAACGAAATATTAAACGTGTTATAGATAACTAAATCGAATGTAAGTTTGCCACCAACGCTCAGGAAGCTCATCTTTTATGGCAGTTTCATAATCTTCTTGAGAACAAGGAACCATAGCATGTCTTTCATATCCCATGCTGACCTGAGGAGGATAAGGAACCTCCATCCACCACCTGCCTGTTTTATTACTTTTAATAAATCGTATCTCATACTTTCCTTGGTGCATCAAAACTTTATATGACAAGTAATCTTCATCATCTTTAACAGGCATGTCGTTTTTGCGATTATACACTCCTTCTATAAAAGACCAAATCATTTGAGCTGCTAAGTGTGAAGAATCTTGCTTTTTATCTATTGATGGGTTTACTTCATAAATTCCTAACGAACTTAGTTTATCATTCATACCTGCATACCACATCATTTGACAAGCTTCATCAGCAGAAAGTCCATTAGGGGAACTATGTTCTACAATACCGCCTTCAAATTTTTTTACAGCGCACATATCAAATATCATCATGTCAGAATTTCTGATAATAGGCTCTGAATTTTCAATTTTACCTCTAAGTGTTCCTAATCTGTAATATTCAAAATATAATTCTTCCATAAAGTTTATATTATCTTTCCCGACAAAATAACTTTGATAAGCCATGTGTGCATAATTAAATAAGAATCCCGGTTCATGTAGAATTATTTTTCCAACATAATTTTTATTAGACAGTTCTTCCTCTATATTTTTTGAAAAATCAACATAAGCATCTACATTACATATATTTATAATTTTCTCCGAGTTTTGATATGCTAAATACTGTGCGTATGCAATATCATTACTTCCACCAAGTATAATTATGGTTTTATTTTCTTTTAGTAGATATTCTATAATAGATTTTACGGCAAAAAAAGTGTCTTTTATAGTATTACCTTGTACAACATTTCCTAAGTCTGCCACATCATAATCTGCTATTTGAGGGTATAGTGCGTAGAGATGTCTTCTAATAGAATCCGGTGCAAGATGAGATCCTTTATTAATAGTAGCGTTTCGTTGTTCCGGAACGCCAATAATTACAATTTTTTTATTTGCAAGATCAGGGATGTTATTTTCGCTACAAATATCCCATTTTCTCCCAAATTGATTCTCATTATTACAATTTTCAAACACATCATTAGGAACAGCAGATAAAAAGTCTAAAAAATCTTCCATTTTTCTTTTAATTCTTTGTTTGCCAATGTATGAATTTTTATATGATTCATATTAATTTCATATTCACTATAATTTACATTATGTTAAATAGTAATTTGAATTATCACTATGAATATTTATTGGGTTGTTGCTGTCTAATAATCTTTCATATAAGGCAAACAAGTAACGTGTCCTGTAAACTCGTGATAATTCCCTTTAAGGTCTTTAATGTATAATTTATAAACATACACATCTTCTTTAGCTTTGGTGCTGCCGTTCTTTACGGTGCCGTCCCAACCTTTTCGGAAGTTGTTACTTTCATATATTTTCTCTCCCCATCTGTCAAATATCAACATTAAATAATCACTTTCATCTATACCAATACCTTTTGGTTGGAACTCGTCATTTAAGCCATTGCCGTCAGGTGTAAATACATTGGGTACATATACATGAAACTCAGGATCCACAGTTACCACTTTAGTAATGTAATCCTTACAACCATACTGGTTGGTTACAATTAAGCTAACCGTAAAAGTGCCGCTGTAATCATAATCATGGCTTGGGTTAATAACAGAACTAATGTTGTTAGTACCACTCATCGGGTCTCCAAAATTCCATTCATAAGTTTGTGCGCCAATAGATGTATTAATAAAGTTAATCGTTGGCTCTACTATGGTTGTTCCCCATGGGTTGGCATCAAAGTTTGCCGTAGGATAAGGATACGTGTGAATGTAACTGCTTGCCACCGTATCCATCTTGCAACCATACTGACTTGTTATTGTTAAAGTCGGGCTGAACACACCAACCGTTGTATAATTAGTAGATGCAGGATTACTTGTACTGCTTAAGCCGTTGCCAAAGTTCCATACATAACTATCGTTTGTACCATTACTGTTAGCCGTGTAATTTACATGCACAGGAACACAACCCTGCACAATATCTCCGACAAATGTACCATGTGGCTTGGGGTTTACATTTACCGTTACGGTTGTTATGCCGTCAGGGCTGGTACAGCCATCACTGATGTTTACGGTGTATATGTTTTGGCTGCCCAAAGCATAATTACCAACCACCGTAATGCTTGCCGTACTGCCTCCATTACTCCATGAGTAATTGTAAGGACCTCCATTGCCGGGACTTGTTATGGTCGGATAAACAATTGTGGTGCCTCCGTCGCAAATGGTTGTGCTCATGCCGGTTGCCAATAATTG